>JAJEDY010000010.1 GCA_022821275.1 Candidatus Latescibacterota bacterium
GTTACATTTGTCGGATATTGTCTTGGCGTATTCATCGCATGTCCTTTCTTTTTAAGGTTTTTGGATACCCTAAATTTGGACTGATGAATACGCTTTTTCAACTCTTTTTTCAGATCCCTATAATTTTAAAACAGCTTCTAAGGTTAATATCTGCCACTAATCTTCAGTCCTTTATTTATGATCTGCCAGTTGTCTTGAATTATCTCTCCATCAGTCCATCTAAAGAGTCTCGAACTCAGCCACTACATGTTTTGCGAGCTTGCCAACAATCCTGGCAACTTCGCTAACTTCACTTGATGTAAGTGTAACCTTTCGACCAACTACGGCGTTGATGTCGTTTGTCTTACGGATGTAGGCTTCATCTACCACACCCATTTTGTGAGACAAAAGATGCCGTTTCTGGAATCCACGAATGGCGTCTTTCCCCTCCTGTGCTGTTATCCCATCGAAGAGATCAATGTCAAACAATGCCGATAAATTCTTCTGAGCACCTTGCAGGTCCTGAAAAAATACTTTCTCCGCTCTCTTAGAATTAACCGCCTTCTCGGCATGAATGCGACAGATTTCTCGACCAAAACCATCGAAAGCTGAAACACAGTCTTCCAATGCGTTCTCGATGAGCATTTTGGATACATCCTTATCATCTATCTTGGCTGCCAGACTCAATAGCTTTTCCACAAGTTCGAGGTTCTTTGCAAGAATCTGAAATGAATTATGCTGACCGCAGTCTGGACAAAAAGCAAACACGCCATAGACAGCGTATCGCAGCGTACAGTTATTGCATACAATTTCGGTCTCAAGTTGCTCTTCTCTGTATTTATGAATCGGAATCCGACGAAACGGACTAACCTTCATCGAAATACCAAGACCAAACGCACCCCTGGGCTTGTGATTAAACTCCAGCTTCTTAAGATCCTTGTATATCGTATCTGTCATCTTCCTTATAGCAACAGATTTGGCGTATTCGATCTGTGCCTTTGTCGCAAAGTGATTCTGGCCAGCAGTATGATCGCAATAAGGGCAGTGACAGGGGAGGCCCTCACCTTTGAGACCTGTACCAATTTCGATCTTGAAGTATCCTTCGCAATCTGTCTGTGGACATTCACGGCCTGTAAAGCCGTCTTCATCAGCCGGGATAGAAATTGACATGCTATTGCCAAGTTTTCGAAGGTGATTCATCAAATTGTCCTCTTATTTTACTGGTCCCTACCCACAACTTCGCGTTTATTTCCAGTATTATCTCGGGTATCCTGTGGTTCGAGACCTCTTTCTTTCCACGTATGCCAATCGCCTAACTCAGCCAATTGCAGAAACTTGTCTCTTACCCTGGCATTCTCTAATCCCAGTTCTCGGAATACTTCCAATATTGCTTCTATATCTGGCGTTTTACGCTCAACTTGCATATTGTTCTCTCTATTGTAGTAATCCAATTCCAGCGAGACTATTCACACGACCTCAGCCCTTCTGTCCCAATAAAGAATTGGTATAATGATAGATTATATCGGTTTTTTTGCAAGAGCGGAATGGCGATCGATACACTGTTTGGACCAGTCTGTATCGGGAAGGCACTGGTAGCGGCCTCACCTTTAGGCGAGAGCAGTATCTTTTACGAAGGATGCAAAAAGTTGACAATCACTCACAATGCAGCCAAAAATTTAACCTTATTATTTTGCAGAGCAGAGCAAGTCATTGACGAGAGCATCGGCACAGTCTCTTGTATTTATTTTTTCAACAGTGATCTTTACCGGAACAACTATTCTCACCGGGTTGGACAGGTTCTCAGCATGGATGACACATTCGAGTGCGCCGCTGATCTTATTGAGACTGGGATCAACAAAGATATCCCCAGCAAAGTCTTCTGCATCAGTCCCGTGACGCCATTGTTCACATTCCAAGCAAAATGATTCTACTGGCATCTCAGACCGATTTGGTTTGTAATAGAAACCATTCGGATCGCGACGATTTTCTACATTACTGGAATAAGATGGAAGATGATAGGGTAATATGGGCTGATAGGGAAAAATACTATCTTGATATCTAAGCTTATTCAGAATTTCTTCCTCTTGCGGCGGTTTCGGTGGCGGTGGAAGACGTAATCTTGTTTCCCTTTTTTCTGGAGGACAAATTTTGAAATCTCCTTTTGATGCAATATATATCAAGGCATGGTTTCCTGGACGGGTTCCTCTATTTTCGACCAAAAAGCAGAATGATGGCTTTGCTTGTTCTTCTAATTTTTGGTGTAGCCCAGACAAAAAGTCCTCACATTCTTCTATCCAAGATGGGTACTTCTCATCTTTATATTTGGAAATAGCTTGATTCCATCGTCTAAGGAACCCTGGATATAGCCTTGCCTCTGATTCTCGCGGGCTAAAAATTGTAGTAGGTGGAAGTTTGCTTCTTAACAAATCCACGAATTCCGAAATATCTCTTTCGCTAAGTGGTTCGTAAATAGGATACTTGATTTCAAGAGAATCAACTTCTATATCATTGGAATCAAGACACTTAATATGAAATTCAGGTTCAGCTTTTTTAAGCTGAGCTATTTCATTTTTTAGGCGCGTAATCTCTCGGTTTGCTTCATTGTTTTCAGGTGGTAAAATCCAATCTTCCTTCACGGAAATAAATGATAATCCAAGACCTCTTGCTGTCATCATTGGGCCAGAATCATGGGTGAGCAACCGGACAGCCGCTTCTGGGTGTTGTTTCACATAGGTAAACAGGCAGCCAACAATCTCGTCGTCTGGTTTGCTATAGTCGAGGCGATCTGACAACTCTGAACAGGGTCTAATAAGTGGCTCTAAGAATAGCTTGACCTTTGGACCACTCTTTCGAATCAGATAGTAATCTTTTTCGTTAATTGCAATATTTCGAAACATGGAATGCACTTTGCGTGCGCGGCGGCTAACCCGACCATTCCCGCGGTTCTTCTGATTGTCAATCTCTCGTAAAACTGGACGGCAAACAATCAAATGAATCTCTGAGAAATTTGCCCACTCCGACCAGTCAAGTTCGTTTAGAGATTTGCACTGAATAAACAGGTTGGTGTCAGGAAAAAGATAAAGAGTCTGTGTCGTCATTCATCTTCCTTAGATAATCCACTGCAATCCACATCAAGAACTGCTACGTCTCCCCAAGCACAATTCCCTCAACATCAGACCACTCTTGTCCTAATAAAGAGGCGGTACAATAATAGGCTAAACCGACCTTTTCTGCAAGGCCATCACTGTTATAGGGCACGACCAGTCTAAACCGCGGATAAATCACTGAATTACGCAAGAACCATCACGGCAACCACATGAGCAAGCGGTACATATCTTTCACATAACCGCCCATTCATGGCTCAAAATGTACCCTTTCACTTCCGAAATTGTTCTGTACCGCCTCACGCTTCAACAGGCGAGCCTGAAATTCAGGTTGTAAACAAGTATGCAATACAGCATATTTAAAGCACAATAAGGTATTTAGACATCTGCCAACGCAAAATATTGCTCAATTTTTAGAGAATTACCATTTGTTGGCCTGCCATTTGCTTTGTGTCTGAGTGTTCCGCGTGTCCCACGCGCTCACCCCATCAGACGCGAGGCATCTCACATGGCAGATATTGACACCATATCCAAATACCTCATTCAACACTATCCCGACCACTTCGCCTGCTTCGCACTCGCCCGAGACGACGTCGAGGTCATTGAAGTCATCGAAACAGAACAACCCACGATCAGAGCACGCCGCAGCGACAGCTTCATCCGCGTGCGAATAGATGGTCAGGAGGCATTAGTCCACAACGAATTTCAAACGGCCAGCAGCACAAATCCGCCTATGCCGCGTCGCATGGCTGGCTATATCGGATACGCCATTGAGCATCATGGCTTGCCGATCTTTTCCAATGTCATCTACCTGCGTCCCAATGCGGGACAGAACGATCTGGGATATTACATCCAGGAGTTCCCTATCTACGAAATCGTGATTCGGTATCGCGTGATCCGACTGATCGAAATAGAAGGCCAACGCATCCTGAGCACGGGGCATTCAGGGCTGATTCCATTCACGCCATTGATGAAGCCACCTGAAGGGATGGCCTCAGATGCTTGGTTGCAACAGTGTATTCACACTGCTCGGACGCGCCCCATCGCTCGGTCGCCCAAAGCCGATTATCTCGCTGGGATGGTGGCCTTAAGCGAGTTGGTGTATGATTCTGAAACCATTTCTGCTGTTATTTTTCAGGAGGACATCATGGATATCATCCGCGAATCATCCCTTTTTCAATCCCTTACCCAACAAAGCAGAGAGGAAGCCAGAGAGGAAGGCATTGAGCAAGGCATTGAGCAAGGCATTGAGCAGGGAGAAAGAAGAAGCACGATCGCAGCTATTCTCGAAGTGTTGGAGATTCGATTTGATATGCCCGAAACACACCCCCTATCCACCCGCATTGCCGCCATTGACGATTTGCAACATCTCAAGCAGTTGCGCCGTGCGGCGATACAAGTGCCTAATATCGAGGCATTTCAGCGAGTGTTAGATGCATGATGTGATTTCCCAGGGAATCATGTGTCATCGGCGTCGAGACCACGAATTAATTGCTTCACTTTGGCCACTAAGTCCACATTGTTTTCATTCTGCGCCCGTTCAAGCGCGATCTCAAAGTCCTCCCTTGCCTCGTCGTAACGACCCAATGCGGCCTTCATAATACCTCGATTGGTGTAGGCTTCGGTGTAGTCTGGTTTCAAGCGGATCGCTTCATCAAAGTCAAAGATGGCCTCTTCGTAGAGATCCAATGCAGTCTTCGCAATACCTCGGTTGTTATAAGCTTCGGACAGGGACGGCTCCAGAACGATTGCTCGGTTATAGTCGGCGATAGCCTCTTCACGTTGCTCCAATGCGGCCTTTGCATTCCCTCGGTTGATGTAAGCTTTGACATCGTCTGGTTGCAAGCTAATCGCCTCATCATAGTCTGCAATGGCATCTTCGTAACGACCCAGGGTGCCCTTTGCAATGCCCCGGTTGATGTAGGCTGCGGCGTAGTCTGGTTTCAGGCTAATCGCCTCATCATAGTCTGCAATGGCGTCTTCGTAACGCCCCAAGGCGCCCTTCGCAATACCCCGGTCATTGTAAGTCAAGGCATCGTCTGATTTCAATTGAATCGCTTCGTCATAGTCAGCGATGGCATCTTTGTAACGACCCAGTGCGCCCTTCGCAATACCCCGGTTGTTATAAGCAAAAGCATCAATTGGTTTCAAGCTAATCGCCTTATCAAAGTCAGCGATGGCATCTTCGTAACGACCCAGTGCGCCCTTCGCAATACCCCGGTTGTTATAAGCTTCGGACAGAGACCGATCTAGAACGATTGCTCGGTCATAGTCTGTGATGGCCTCGTCGTTTTGCCCCAATGCAGCCTTCGCATTCCCTCGGTTGTAGTAAGCTAAGGCATCGTCTGTTTGCAAGCTAATCGCCTTGTCATAGTCAGCGATAGCTTCTTCGTAACGCCCCAGTGCGCCCTTCACAGCACCCCGACTGGTGTAAATTCCGGACAGGGGCGGCTCCAGAACGATTGCTCGGTCATAGGCCGAGAGGCTGTCTTCCGGATTCGCGAGCAAATAACCGACGGAGAACCACGCTCTCGCTGCGAGATCATTATCGATTCCTTCGGTGACCAGAGCAACAGCGCGCCATTTCTCGATTGCTTCGTCTCTTTTGCCTTGCTGCTGGAGAAAAACTGCTTGGATAATTGCCTTATCTATCAGCGAGGCCCTGGGGTTTTCATCCAGGTTGACAGCGGCCTTCTTTGCTCCTTCTGGATTATCGGTAATAATTTCAGCGTTCAGGGCTTGGATAATCTCATCAAATAGTTTGGAATCAGGCCTATCCGCATGGGATATCGTTTCCATGGGCTTGCCAATAGGTGGTGCAGTCTCTCGGTTTTCCAGCAGTGTACGAACGAGGTCTTCATAATTTTTCTCTGAGTAAGAGTCACCGGAAAGATCAATATGGTAATTTCCGCTGCACCAAGAGGGTGCAGCCTCATTCCATTTGCCCTTTCGTAAGATCGGAATGAACTTACGGTGATTCTGCTTAGCCATCACTTCTGCAGTCATAATGTCGCCCTCGTATCCTACGCCGCCTTTGCGCTCATCTGATCGGCTCTTGTAGCGAGGTGTGCAGATAATGAGGATGAACTGGTTTTCACGAATAGCCTGCTCCATGAAGGCAGGTAGCTGATCTCCTGGCGCTGTTGCCCACCTGTCAAGAGTAACGTCAACACCATCTTGGCGAAGCCGCTTGGCAAGCTCTTTGACCCACTCCTTGTGAGTATCATCGTCCCAAGAATACGAAATAAATGCTGTCGGAGTCATAATTTTTACCTCAATAAGAGCGAGAGGTCTATCCAGATTTTCTCGGAGATAAGCCTGGATAGTAGTACGCCCCAAGACGGCGAAGCTGTTGATCTCTCTACTGCAACCAACTCTCTTGTCCTGGAGTGCCAAGACTTGCTGCTCAAACACACGAATGACTGGTGCTGATGATATTCGCCATGAGGTTCTTGGGCTTATCAGGCGTTACTGTGAACGACATCAGATACGCGCACGACCGCCTGCGCTACGCGAAGCACGGTTTTCTCCAACGTATTATCTATACCAGACCTGAGCACCAACTGGCCGCTATGCAATTCTATACCGAGGGATTGGCATATCTCTTTGATCATCAAATTCTGTTGTAGCGATGGCTGAACATTTACCGATTGCATACGCAGCCAACCCAGGGCATCGCCGAAATCTGTGACAATATAGCCATTGCCGCGCTCCAAAACGAACACATCCACTATGCCGCCATCGGGATACATCAGTGGCGTTCGCACCCGCACTCCTTCTTGCGGAGCCAATGAACATTCGAATCGCGATGGCAACGTTTTACCAATAATGGCGCAGAGTTTGTCGGCGTTCATAACATCATTCCCTTGCGTCAAAGTCGGTTCTATCATTATAGCGGAGAGCCCTGTCTTCTACGGTAGATGATATTGCAGAACTCTTCAATCCACACCTACCAACTGGCCGATGTCCACTCCTTCGAACCACTTCATTATACCATCATATCCTTTAGCGTGAGGTAGTTGCAACAAGGCATCAGGTAATGCCACATTGCTGTTATGGGGATTGATATAAAGGCATGCAGATGCATTGTGCCACAAATTCCAAAAATCAACCCTCTGAAAACTCAAGAAAGCATCGATCCGTCTATCTTGAGACCAGACACCATTCGGCTTTCGACCAAACTGTGGGGGCAGTTCAGGACGTTCCATAGAATAGAGGAGTTGTTGATCACCAAACAGAACATCCATATCATGATCTCGACCATTGTAAAACAGGTCACGGGTGTTCACTGCCACGACAAGTGGTGCGTCAAGATGGCGATACCTTTGAGCCTTTTTCTTGAGTGCCTTCCGAACAGGGCCTGCACAATCTGTAGCTGCACCAATATCATATCCAAGGATGAGTCGTTGCGTCGAGTTACGCTTTCGCTTTCGTTCATCAGGAGAGATTGGTCTAAGCCAGCCCTCTAAATACCAGTCTTCACACTCAATTCTTTGAGAAGGGGCTGAATTTCTCCCACGCTCATCAATCAGACGCTGAACTTCATCCGGGTCGTGATCGTCGAGTAATTCCTTGAACGGACGAATTACATCATTCTGACTTAAGGTCCGCAATAACGTACCCTCTATATGAATAGTAATATGGAAGTTTGGAGATGTCAGCGTGTTGAGCTTATCAATTACATCTTGTTCATTTCGATTACGAGTAAAAGGCCCCTCTTCTTGACCTGTCACAGTGGCTTCAAGATAGAAGCGTTGATTATCATAGCATACAAGAAAATCTGGCCGCTTAGCACCCGTAATCTCTGGATGTACTGTTAATGAAAATCCCAAACGAGTGAGCAATTCGTGCAGGAATAATTCAAAAAAAGCGCCTTGGCGATTCTGGCCGTCTGACCGAAATCTTTTTCGCAAATCTTTTCGATGCTCAGGAGGAAATTTCTTGAACCATGACTCGCACCTATTCCGGATACGAGTTGCACCAGGCCAATCATAGTGGTTTATATCCCGAAACAACGGCTCAAAAGAGGTTTCACTATTCCGTTCACTACGTTCAATATCGTCGAAAAGCATCATCAGCACCTTTGTTCTCTATCCAGCCGCAACTTCCCCGAAACTAACTTCGGTAATAACGTGTCGCGCAGAGCGGCGAGAGTGCGGGATTCTGCCGTGTTAGATCGAATATGTTTATCCCACGATAGCACTATTGATCCGAACTTTCTAATTACTTCGGGCATTGGTTCTATCGTTTTCAGAGATTCGAATTGCGTTTTGTTGATAGCACCGAACACTGTTCCCATATGCTCATACTGTTGAAGCTCTCGCTGTATCGCCCAAACAAAGTGGTATGTGTATGAAATCGAACCTGATTTGTGTCGCAAAGCAGCCACACCACGCCCGATGCAACACTGCTCCCAGGCCATGTTGATGTCTCCAACCGGTGCTCTGACACTGACGAGTGTATCGTCCGACTCAGCAATACGAGTGGGGGCGGTGCAGTATCTTCGCTTTTCGGGATAACGGAATCCAAAATCGGTTCGCCCCTGAAAGAAAGGCATTCCTTCAGCGTTTTCGTTATAGGTGCTTCCGGGCGGTGATTGTCCCATTGTAAGATTGAAGCAATCGCTAAGTGCTTTCACCTCCCACCCCTCCGGTATGGGTCCCAATTCCGAGTCCACGAGGCGGTTGGGAAATAGGTCGGCGAGGTGCTTTGGCAGACCGGGATCGCGGCCTTCCATTTTTGCGCGAACAGGATCGAAATCGACGAACCAAGATTTGAACAGGGCGCGGGCCATCTCTTCCAGGGTTTCGTTCATACGGCGGTTTAACTCGATCTTGTCGTCCAGCGTGCCGAGGATGTGAGCAATGGCGCGTTGTTCGGAGAGGGGAGGAAGAAGGAAGCGAAATTGCTTAATACGATCAGGTGATGTGTGCTTAACGGTCGTCCCGGTGGCACTTGCAAGCACCTCATGTCGATACTCTGCACTACACATGACATAGTAGAGATATCTGGCGTTTAATGACTGTTTATCTTTAATCAAGACTTTCCCGAGCCGCTGGTTATGCAGATATCGACGTCCTCCTGAACACGTTGGTACAATTGCCGGATAACCCAAAGTATCCGCCTGCTTACTTAGATCGGTCATTGTGACGAGTAAATCGCCGCTACTCAGAACGAATTCTTCAGGAATTAAACCATAGTAATATTTGAATTTATCGTCTTTAAATCCGCCACCAATTGCAAAGTTACCAGGAGTCAACAATACATCATCGCATTCTTCTTCCCGGATAAACGTCCCTTTGAAAGCGAACCCATGCTTTATGTCGATTAAATCAGCAAGCGATGTTTGGACCCACTCACTCACCATAAACAAGCTCCTTAAGTATTCAATCCGGCATCAAACTGCCCCTCTGGCCAAACATGCGTCTCCGATTCTGATTCCGGGGCTATCTCCCACTTATCTTCTTCCCACCGGGCTCGTCTTACGTTGATTGTCGAACATGGATTCTTGAGAAAATCAAAGAAGCGGATAGTAGTTTCTTCGTCATACATTGTAGGCACCAATATAGCGTTCACATGGCTTTCTGTTCGGACGAATATCATGAAAGCCCATGGCGGCCGATCGCCGTTCATCAAAGCGTAGCCCCAGCGATCAGTTAAAGTCCCTTTGAAAGGGCAAGGTTTTGTAAGGATTGGCCGGACCAAGTTGGCGAACTGCGTGAAATGAGTTTTGGCTAAATCAAGGGTCTCGTCTCGCTTCATTTCTCGAGCTTTGAGAAAGAAATCACCTAACACAGTCTTACCAAGAAAGTATCCACTACTTGACCGCACATGTAGGTAACCAAGCAGGTGAAACAGCGTTAGGTGCACCGCTTTGAGAAGCGATACAAGTGCCGGAAGCCTAATATCTTTGTCAACATGAATCTCCCATTTTTCTTTTTTAGCATTCAGCATTGCCTCCGGTGATCGCTTCAGTGCCAATTGGACATTTTTTTCAGAGGTGAACCACGTTATCTGCGAATGTGCGGGTGGCACGTCACCTTTAGGATAATAGTGCTCTACTACTTCACCGTCTAAGACGAACTCCGGCTTTAGCTGTCGCGCAAGGTCTTTGTCAGCTATAACTTCGTCCACCTGGTGAAGATTTTTCGCTTGAATAGCCAAAAAATCCGCTTCGAAAAGGCTACCGTAGAAAGAGTCCAAATCCTTCCGTTGGATGGTCCATGAGCGGTCAGAGTTTCTGAATGACTTATTGATTACATGGGCTTGACACAATTCAGTTTCCTCGTCCTGATATAGAATAGGGCAAAAAAAATGGCGAAAAGGTGAGCCGAAGACACTTTCGTAATCAGCGTTTAATTGAGCCAAGCGGTTTTTTATTTTTTGATTCATGTCTTGCCTTCCTATTTGCCAAATCCAAGCGTCTTCAGATTCGCATCAATTGCAGTATCCAGCCTCCTGGCCTCGGCCTGTTGCTCTTGCCATTGCGCGACCAGACGCTTCATTTTATTCTCAAAAGGTTCGCCATCGTCCTCTTGCGGCTCGGCACCCACATAGCGGCCCGGCGTAAGGATATGGCTATGTCGGCGAACTTCCTCCAGTATAGCACCCTTGCAAAAACCGGGAACATCATCATAATCCGCACCAGATCGCCATGCGTGGTAAGTATCCGAAATACGGTCAATATCTTCCTCAGCCAGTTCCCGTTGCGTGCGATCTACCATGTCCCCCAGCTTGCGCGCATCAATAAACAGGATCTCTCCCTTGCGCTTTCGGAATCTTCCATTATGGCGGTCACGCGCCAGAAACCAGAGACACGCGGGAATCTGCGTCGATCTGAAAAGCTGCCCCGGCAACGCCACCATACAATCCACCAGATCCGCCTCAATCAAATTCTTGCGTATCTCGCCCTCGCCAGACTGGCTGGACGACATCGAACCATTCGCCAGCACAAAGCCCGCCGTACCAGTGGGCGAAAGATGATGCACAATATGTTGCACCCACGCAAAATTGGCATTTCGCACAGGCGGTATCCCATACTGCCAGCGCTGATCCTCGCGCAACCTGTCGCCACCCCAATCCGAAACATTAAACGGAGGATTGGCCAGAATATAATCGGCCCGCATATCGGGATACTGGTCATTGTGAAACGTATCCCCATGCGCGATCTGCCCCTCAATCCCTCGAATCGCCAGATTCATCCTTGCCAATCGCCATGTCGTATAATTAGACTCCTGCCCATAAATAGAAATATCACCCCGCGCAGTGCCACCATTGCCATTCCCACTCTGATGCGCCTGAATAAACGCGATAGACTGCACGAACATACCCGAAGACCCACAACACGGATCATAAACCCGCCCGTTATAAGGCTCCAACATCTCCACCAGCAAATTCACCACACAGCGCGGCGTATAAAACTCGCCCCCCTTGCGCCCCTCAGCCAGCGCAAACTGACTCAAAAAATATTCATAAACCTGGCCCAACACATCCTGAGAACGCGCCTCTGAATCGCCAATATCAATATTGCTGATCAAATCAATAACCTAGCCCAAACGGGTCTGATCCAACGCCTGTCGGGCATAGTCCTTGGGTAGCACATTCTTCAACGCTTCATTATCGCGCTCAATAGCGACCATCGCGTCATCCACCACTTGTCCAATCGTCGGCTGTCTCGCCTGGGCCTGAAGATTCGCCCAGCGCGCCTCGGGCGGCACCCAAAAAATATTCTCTGCACGGTATTCATCCGGATCCTCCGGATCAGCACCCTCGGCGATTTCCCCTTTGAGGCGGGTGTACATCTCCTCAAAAGCATCGGAAATATATTTTAGAAAAATCAGACCAAGCACAACATGCTTGTACTCCGCGGCATCCATACTGCCACGCAGTGCATCGGCCATCTGCCACAACTCAGCCTCGTAATTAGTAGGTTTATCTCCATTCGTTTTCGTCATCCTTTATTCCTTTTCACCTTCGGTTACACGATTTTATGGCACCGAAGCCGCGGGTATTGTCACACACAGTTCGGAGTCTGCGATCAGATGAAATTTGGGAAGCCTGCCGCTGAGTTTCCGGGTTTCGCGCAGCATGGTGAGAACCCCATCACCCCGTCGTTCCATGAGATACAACTGTCCACCAGTACCTCTGATACCATAAGCGGGAACACGCCTGAGCAATGAGGTCAGCAGTTTATTGCGCGTCGCCTGCCGATGCGGCATATCATCCACGGTCAGGTTATTCGGCAGTGAACCCGGCGATTGAATCTCGATCCGATCCTCAAACATCGAAAGACGGATCCTGCTACCTTGAATCGAATAGTCGCGATGTGCCACGGCGTTGACCACAGCCTCGAACAGTGCTTCTTCACTATACCGGGGCAGTTCCGCACGCGCTGGCATCTTGTGTGCCGCGATAGACATATTTCTGACCGCAAAGGCCACGGCTTCGGCAATTTGTCGTTTCAGAGGACCGCCGATGGTCTGCGCGTCAATATGACCTGTGGTGCGGTCTTTCCCTCGATAGCAAGTGGCAGTGATACAGGCATTTGGCAACCACTCCTCCGGGGCAGGACTGCACAACATCATACCGGCTACAGTCGCCCTCCTGAAACCATTCTCGCCTCTGGACAGCAATCCCATCTTTTCCAGTGCTACCGGAGGATCGGCGGCACCCTCAGCACTCAACAGTGGCTTCCACAGTGCTTCATCCAGCGTACGGAAACCTGTTTCCGGAACTGTTTGCTCATCAAACCAGAGAAACCTCGCCTGTCCCCGCTGCTGCGCCAAACGCAGTCGTTCATCGCTCGTCATCCTCCGCTTTGATCCGCCTACCCGCACATAACTACCGCCCGGACTATCGTGCTGTGCTTCTCCCTGCGGCACTTCGACCAGCAGCAACCGCTTGCCATCCAGTTCCTTGTGATAGGTGCTAATGCGAACTGCTGGTTTGATCGCATCAGAACTAACCTCAACCAGAACAGAATCCAGCGCGACGATCTGTTCACGCGACAGGCCCTGAATCTCACCTGCGTCGGTAACGCCGCATAGCAGCATACCGCCGTTCGCATTGGCAAAAGCCGCGATCTCATCGGCCAAATCATCGCGTCGGGGGCTTGTTGGTCGATTTCCGGAAAACGCGATCTGCTTAAATTCCCATTGGCTGTCCTCACCCAGACGCAGTTGGCGCGTAATATCCTGGTCGCTATAGTTCATCGGACACCTCCAAAATCAGCACTCATTCTATTCATCTCTCACCCCTCTTCACCTGCGGTTCTCGTGGGAGCGGAACCTGCGGTTGAACGATCCGGCGGCGTTGGGGCGTGAGGCGCTCCAGCAACTCGGGTGACGGCTGGTACCCGTGTCGGAAATTCCCCCACGAAGGCCCATAGCGATACACCACAACGCGCCGCGTCCCCGCATTCACCCGCTTCGCCGACCCGTGTGAAATCCCATCCACAAAAACGAGCGCATCGCCCGCCTTCATAAACACCTCAATCGCGCCCACCGTCCCCTCCACAGACCTGTCCTCCCCCATCCTTTGCTTATCGTAGTACGGATGCCTGAAATTCGCCTTATGACTCCCCGGAATCAACATCGTCCCCCCATCGCCCGGACCGATATCCGTCAGCGCCATCAGCACATTCACCTGCCCGCACATAAATCGCCCCCCGTGAAACCGGAACTGATTCCTCGTAATCGGCGGAAACCCGCCCGAATGCAACCCAATCGCCTCGCCCGGCTCCCGAAAATTGGCCAAACACTCATCGATAAACATCGGCCCGTGATGGTGATCAAACGTCCCCTCCGCGCCAATAAACAACTTCACATGCTCGAACCACGACGGATGATCAATCAAATCTTCAAACGGCTCGCCCGCCTCGTAAATCTGCTGATAATTGATCCCCGACGTCACATCGCCATACGAATGCCCATTAACATAACCGAACCACTCGCCCGGCCTCAGCGCGGGAATCTCATCCAAACAATCGTTCAACGCCTGAACCTCATCCGTGGTCAGCGCCCCCTCCAGATGCAGGTACCCGCGCAAATCGAACAAATAAACATCGAGATCTGGAACCATTATCTTGCTCCTTGTCAATAGTAGATGTCACATCGCAAGTTATGATAAACTGTTATAGGCTTAAAATCCATATCATTTTTAAGCTATCAACGGTCAGCAAAACCTTTCTGGATCGCGGCTTAAACCCTGCCGCGATGACGGGTGGGCACGGGACACCGCCCCTACATTCTGGATCGCGGCCCCGTATAGAGTCACTACGGGACATGCTTTAAACATGCCGCGATGACGGGCGAGGCATGCCTCGCCCCTACCACAAAACGCAACATTCTCAATTCCCTTGCCTCATTCCCCTTCAAACTATATAATTTGGAAACACAGTAAAAATGGACAGACAAACATGGAACGACAAAACCCAAAAAACATGCGTGAACGCACACCTGAGACCATACGCGGTGAAGGAACCGAAGAAGAGCAGTTCATCGAGGAAGAAACCCTTGAAGAAACACAACCCCTGCTCGAAGAACGGCGCACCTTGCAAAAACCCCTCGGCCTCTTATTCGACCTGGGCGACACCCTCTTAACCCACCTCGGATTCGACCCGGAAGCCGGGCATGCAGCCACACTTAAAATCGCCGACAACCCATTGGGATACACAGTCGAAGACATAGCCACAAACATCAAAAAACTCAACCGGGACCTCATACCCCGCAGAGAAAAAGCACAGGTAGAATTTCATCCACACATCATCCAGCGCCACGTCTATGAAGCCCTGCACATCACCTTTGACCGCACACCAGAAGAAGTCGAACGCACATTCTGGCGCGCGGCAATGTCCTGGCAGCCCGAGCCGGGCATAGAATACGTCCTCGAAATATTGCGGGACAAAAACATCCCAATGGCCATCGTCAGCAACGCCGCATTTTGCGGCAACACATTGATGTGGGAAATCGAACAACAGGGAATAGCGGACTACTTCCGCTTCCTCATGTCCAGCGCCGACTACTGGGTACGCAAACCCCATCCCCTCCTGTTGGAAACCGCCGCCGCCAAACTCGGCTTCAAACCCGCCGACATCTGGTATGTGGGCAACTCGCCGCAATACGATATCGCAGCCGCGCACAACGCCGGCATGGGCGCCATCTGGTACAACCGATTGGAAGCCCCACTTGATGGACCCGACCCCCATGTCGAAATCAAAAGCTGGCGCGAATTTTTAGAACTGGTCGAAGGCTTTTATCTGAAACTATAAATGCAAATAAAAAGCAACCACCGATGAACACGGATGAACACAGAGTAAAAGTCAAAACCTTCTGGATTGCGGCTTTAAGCATGCCGCAATGACGGCTCTAAAACCCATGACTGCTGATAGCTGACCGCTGACCGCTGACCGCTTATAAAGGAGAGAACCACGATGTCCGATTTCTCAATCGCAGAAGCTGTACACAACGCATTTCAAAACCACGCCATCGTCGATATACACACCCACCTCTACCCCGCCTCCATGGGCGAACTCTACCTCGCGGGACCCGACGAACTATTGACCTATCACTACCTCAAAGCCGAATGCTCGCGCATGTTACCCGAAGGCGTCGGGGTTGACACATTCAACAACATGCCCACCACAGAACAAGCCGACATCATCTGGCAACAACTCTTCGTCGGCAACAGCTCCCCAATATCCGAAGCCCAACTCGGCGTCGTCACCGTCATGAACCGCCTGGGACTAAACCCCCGCGCAAAAGACCTGTCCGAATTTCGCGCCTTCCACAAATCTAAAACACCCGAAGAATACACCGACATGGTCTTTGAAAGCGCTGGCGTTGCCTGTGTCTATATGACCAACGACCCCCTCGACGACACCGAAGGACCCATGTGGCAACAGGACATCGACATCGACCCGCGCTTCAGAGCAGTCCTGCGCCTGGACAGCGCACTCATGAACTGGCCCGCCCCCGCCGACAAACTCCGCGCCCTGAGATACGACGTAGAAGACCACCTATCCGACAAAACCTTTGCGGAACTGCGGCGCTACCTCACCGACTGGGCCCAAAAAATGGGTGCCCGATACATGGCCATATCGCTCCCCCCGGATTTTGCCTACCCCTCTGAAGACAGCATCTCACAAATGATGGGCAACGTCGTATATCCCACAGCCCGGGAACTGCAAATCCCCTCGGCAATGATGATCGGCGTCACGCGACAAGTCAACCCAACCCTCAAAGACGGCGGCGACAGCCTGGGCAAATGGGACATCACCCACCTCGAACGCATCGCACGCGACTGGCCCGACGTCAACTTCCTCATCACACTCCTATCGCGCGAAAACCAGCACGAACTCTGCGTCACCGGCCGCAAATTCCCCAACGTACACCCCTTTGGCTGCTGGTGGTTCTTAAACAACCCCAGCATCATCCGGGAAATCACAGCCGAACGCCTCGAACTCCTCGGCACCAGCTTTGTACCCCAGCACTCCGACGCCCGCATCCTGGACCAACTGCTCTACAAATGGACCCACTCCATCGGCGTCATCGCCCCGGTCTTCATCGACAAATACGAATCGCTTCGCGCCGCGGGCTGGCCCCTCACCCCGGCGGACATCCAGCGCGACATCGCCACCATGTTTGGCGGCGGCAAATTACTGGACTAATAACCTGCTGGATCGCAGACGGGACGGCACAGGGGCCGTCCCCTACAACATGACAGGATTGTGATGCATAAGACGACAATCAAAATCTTCTGGATCGCGGTCACACTCCTCCTCTTCTCTGGAACGGGGTTGTGTACACCTTATAAAATCTATATCTTTATGGGAGAAACATGTCCGGTCTCGCGGCATTACACCTTAACGCTCAAAAAATTGCACGCGCAGTACGCATCTGAACAACTCGAATTCATCGGCGTATTCCCCAATCGCCTCTCCACCCCGGCCACAATTGCCGCGTTCAAAGAAAAATACGCCCTGCCATTCACCTGCATCGGGGACGCCACCCACACATGGGTGAACCGATTGGGAGCAACCATCACGCCAGAAATCGTCGTTGCCGACACATCGCACACCGCCATCTATCGGGGTCGCATAGACAACACCTTTGCAAGCCTGGGCAAAAGACGCCGCGTCGTCACCGAACACGACCTCGCAGATGTACTGAACGTCCTCAAAAACGAAAACCCCCCGGCATTTCGCCAAACCCGGGCCATTGGCTGCATCATAACCTCATGGCAAAATACAAAGGAATAAAGCCATGCGACCATTTACCCTCTCCATACTCGCAATACTCCTCGCCGTTGCCTCGCCACATGCGAAACCTCCCACCTTTAGCGAACACATCTCGTCCATCATATACAACAACTGCACATCGTGTCATCGAGACGGTGAAATAGGGCCTATGCCCCTCACCAATTACAGCGAAATCGCGGCTTATGCAGACATGATCAAACACGTCACAGAAACCCAATACATGCCCCCGTGGAAACCCGATTACAACTACAGCCAGCACATCGGCGCGAGAACACTCACCAAAACGGAAATCAACACCATC
>JAJEDY010000060.1 GCA_022821275.1 Candidatus Latescibacterota bacterium
AGCCTTTATTTTTGGGCGTGTTTCTGCTCAATCTACGCCTGCTGCGGTCACGAACCTCGCTGCAGTGGCAGGTGATGAACAAGTGACGCTGAGTTGGAGTAATCCGAACAATGCGAGCATCACGAAGTATCAGTATCGACAAAGCACAAATAGCGGCAGCAATTGGTCACCGGACTGGACGAATATTACCGGCAGTGATAAGAACACAACCAGTCACACAGTGGCGAACCTGACCAATGATACCGTGTACACCTTCGAGATACGTGCGGTGAATGCGACTGGCAATGGTGCGGCTGTTAGCGTGCGTGCCACACCAGTACTGCCTCCACTGACAGTGACATGGCCTGAAGACATAACATAAAGGGTACCCAGAACAGTTCTATCTGGACCTCATTAACCTCTAATCCCCCTCAGATAAGCGTGTCTGGAGGCCGACCATCCTATACTTATGAAATAGCCGCAGAAGGAGCACCTGATGGTCTTACTATTGATCCATCGGGAATCCTCACGGGCACGCCTACAGTGAATGGGGCATTTACTGTGACAGTGGTTGTGCGAGATGCTGCAAGTCAGAGTATGAGTAGTGACCTGAATATAACTATTCGTCCACCGCTGAGTGTCTCACCAATAGCGTACAAAACTGTCGAAAAGGACAGCTTGATTACCCCGATTCATTTATCATCATCTGGTGGTTGGTCACCCTATACGTATGCCCTCTCTGGCGCACCAATGGGTATCTCCTTATCAAGTGATAATCTCATCACAGGCAGCCCCTCACAGGATGGCACTTTTCCCATTACCGTGACTGTTACCGATGATCATGGCAGTACTGCGGCAAGCAGTTTCAAGATGAGTGTTTATTCGAAAGAACTTGCCAAACTATTTTCTCCAATTTTAATTTTGACAGAACATCCAACGCTCGATGGCCGCAAAGTGATCTTTCCCGAACCTATAGAAATCATGGGTGCAGAGTCTGTTTCTAATCTTAAGTTTCGTATTAACAACGTCTTGGGACAAGAATTAGCTGATAACCTTTATGCAGACCTAACCTCATCATGGCGTGATCATCTGAATAGTATCTACCAGAACAGCATTAACAATTCTATTAATCTTTCAGAGAACAAATTTGCCTTCTTACCTGCCGCGTTAAGATACCAGGGAAGGCCGCCGGGGCTTGCAGATGGTATCTATTTTGTGCTTGCATATTTTGACTATCCTGGAGAAAAGGAAAAAGGCGAAAATAGCTGGTATGATTACTATACTGGTACTACTGATCCTCCTCATTCTCAAGCTGGAGCTAATTTTGGCAACACAGCTTATGTGCATATTTTTGATAGAGTTGATGGTAATGTCGTTATACAATATTATTATTTTTATCCCTTTAATGATTTTCAAAATAACCACGAAGGGGATTGGCCGCTCGTTAATGTCATTGTGAACTCCTTTGATCCAGAGATGGCTGAACTCGTTGGCATTGATTACAAATTTCATGGAAATGGCCTAACCTATACCAGTATTGGCGAAAGGACTTTCAACCCTCAGACACATTTTGCACCGGCTGAAGGCGGAACCCATCCAGTTGTGTATGTAGGAGCAGGTTCTCATGGTGGATATCCTACGGGAGGTCATTATTCCGACCCTGGTCAGCCCGGGTTCCCGCCTGCTGGAGATGAAGATATGACAACGGATGGTATTGTCCTGAGTACCAATGTTGAGGACACACAGCGTAATGTTGCCCAATCTTATGATTTAATATTTTTGCCCAATCCCGATCCAAATCAACCTAACATGGGGTTATCACCAGAAATGAGTTGGTTGGGCACTACAGCACTATGGGGAACACCACGCGTTGATTCAACCGGTGATGGACCACTCGCTCAATTTATAAGGGAAATACTAGATTTGATCCCGGGCACCTTATTTGACTTACCCCGCGACTTTAATAAAGCAGCACTAGGACCTGTTTATAGCGGGTGGAACACATCGGGAACAAGTGGTTACGATAAGCATAATGTCCCTTATACTGAATTTCAACAATTCCCCATTGTTCAAGATGTGACCTGGAGCGGTACGATAAACCTGATTGGCGATATCGTCGTCTATCCCGGTGCAACCTTGACCATTGACGCTGGCACAACGATTAAGGCATCTCCCAATCGAGATATTCATGGTATGAAAGATGCCTCGCGCGTGGATATTATCAACTATGGCACACTAATCGCCAATGGATCAAGCAACCAGCGAATTGTATTTCGTTCCGACAGTTCAACCCCCTCGGCAGGGGACTGGTATGGCATCAGGAATTACGGCAAACTGGACATGAAGCATTGTGATATCCAGCATGCGGTAACCGGCCTGAACCGGCAGGGCACGGATACACTACTTTACGTGGTCGTAAAGAACAGCAAAAGAAATACCTCTTCGTTCACAGTCGCACCCATAAACGATAAAACTGAAATGCAATACAAAGCGATTACGCCGCCCATTCAGGTCACTGCCTTTGGTGGGTGGGAGCCCTACACCTATTCCCTGTCCGGTGCGCCACAAAGTATCACGATTTCAGACCGTGGACTCATCACTGGCACGCCCCTGCTAAGTGGCACGTTCACCTTAAAAGTGAAGGTAGAAAGCCATGACAGCCAAAGAGATTCAATCTCGTTTCAGATGTCTGTTTCGCAGGCTTTAAATGTTGCACCCATATCAGATGTTATTGCGAAACTCAATCAGGCCATCACCCCCATTCAGGTCTCTGTGTCTGGTGGTTTGGGGACATATCGGTATTCTATATCCGGTGCGCCATCGGGTATTACAATCAATTCCTCCAGTGGTCGCATCACGGGTAGCCCCACACAAAGTGGCGAGTTCACCATTCGCGTGCAGGTTCAAGAGATGCCACCACGCGATGGCATCATAGGTTCTGCACCTCCCATCACGGGAAGCCGTTCTTTCAAAATGTATGTGCAGGTGCCGCTCTCAATCAAGCCAATATCGAATGTCAGAGCGACTCAGCATCAGGTGCTCACGGCTATTCGTGTCAAGGCATCTGGCGGTCAGACGCCTTATACCTATGCCATATCCGGTGCGCCATCGGGTATCAGGATCAATTCATCCAGTGGTCGTATCACGGGCAGGCCAACACAGACTGGTGCTTTCACCATAACTGTGACTGTGACTGTGACCGATGCCGAAAATGGAACGGCTTCGACAGCGTTTACCCTGACTGTTTCTAATCCTGTCTCACCGTTGACAATCGCTTCTATCACAGATGTAAGCGTGACCCAAAATGCAGCCATCACTGCCATTCAGGTCTCAGCATCCGGTGGTCAGACGCCTTATACCTATGCCATATCTGGTGCGCCATCAGGTATTGCGATTCATTCATCCAGTGGTCGTATTACTGGCAGGCCAACAAAGGCAGGGACTTTTACTGTTACCGTCACTGTA
Source organism: Candidatus Latescibacterota bacterium (assembly GCA_022821275.1). Classification (GTDB taxonomy): domain Bacteria; phylum Latescibacterota; class UBA2968; order UBA2968; family UBA2968; genus VXRD01. The sequence continues at coordinate 3,445 of JAJEDY010000060.1, forward strand.
ACCGATGCACACAGCAGGACAGGCACAGGCAGTTTTTCTATGACGGTCAATGCACCCACTCCCGTTTCGGCACTGACGGTCACAGAGATCAATGATATAAGCGTCAAGATAAGTGCTGTGCAGACGAACAGCCCGATTACGCCTATTCAGGTCTCGGCCTCCGGTGGTCAAACACCTTATGCGTATTCTCTGTCCAGCAATCCAGCCACAGGTTCTGGTCTTACTATTGGTTCAAGCAGTGGTCGTATCACAGGTACACCAACAAAGGCAGGGACTTTCACGCTTACCGTGATGGTGACGGATAAAGCGAAGAAGACAGCTTCTGAAAGTTTCTCAATGGCAGTGAGTCTGATAGGCGATTTTAATGGTGATGGCGTGGTCAATTTATCAGATCATTCGCTTTTTGTGGCAGTGTATGGTCTATCTGAGGGTGATGAGGGTTTTAACGCAGAGATGGATATGAATGGTGATGGAACCATTAACGTTTCCGATTTTCTGATCTTTACCAGTCACTTTCCCAATGCTGACCAGTTTTTTTAAGGGCTGGTGCATCTCAATAGAGGGTTTTCTCTCCATCTTTGTCAGGAGGTATTTATGAGACATATAGCTGCAATTGTTCTGATTTTGGGTCTATGCCTACCACAGGCTCTGATAGCAGGAGTGGTTCTGCAAGACAGTAAGATTGACAGCAGCAAGATTAAAGTCGGTGCCTATGCTGAAGTCATCTATGGGATGGGTGAGCGAAATCAAGTCTCAGGAACGTGGGAGAAACTGGATACGGTGCAAGGATATATTAAAGCCGTTGATGCAGAGAGCTTGACCATTGGGCGCGGTTTTTGGAAGGAGCAGATCGCTTTCGAGCGCATTCAAAAGCTGATCATGGCAGAGTCTGGCCGTGAAATAGACAGGTTTAAAGAGATGACCGATACACTTTCTGCAAAAAAAGAGAATGGAAACTTGCGAATGATCAAAAAGTTGGGCTGTGGTGCTCTTACTGGGTTCTTATCCGGCATTGCGGGGACCGCAATTGTTGCAGCGATGGATGACTGCCACTCTCAATCTAAAAATATAGCATGTTTCTTGGTCCCAATTGCAATCGGTGGTGGGATTGGGTGGGTAGTCGGTGTGCCCGTCGGCGTGAGCCTATGTGATCCACATGATCAATTTAAGTATTCATTAGTAGGTAGCCTGATAGGAGGTGCGGCAGGTCTTGGACTGATCTACACTAAAGAAGAGTTCTGGCCAGCTCTTGTTATCTGCCCCCTCATTGGTTCTACAATTATGTCCGAAGTTTTCCGAAAACCGTTAGAAGTTCGCGGTGTTTCCATTGGTCTATTCCCCGGTCCCAAAGGAAGACTATCTGCTGTTGCCACGCTTCGATTTTGAGAAGGCGTTCAGATGCGTGTGAGACCACCTGTGAAAGTTGGAGTTACCCCGTTTAGGTGGAGTCTTTAGGACTTGTGTATCAAGCCTGTGATTGATGCAGTTTGCCGTATAGAATCATTACGGCACATGCTTCATAGGCCATCGGTTGTTCCGTTTTTATTGATATATTTCGGCTGAATTTGTATCTTTACTTTTCATGGTGAACATGCGGACGTGGTGGAATTGGCAGACACGCCAGATTTAGGATCTGGTGGGGTAAAACCCGTGGGGGTTCGAGTCCCCCCGTCCGCACCAAAGAACAATCAGACGATTCGAGACTCCACTCCCCGAATCGCTGACGCGAGACTCCCTTTGGGAGCTTTTTTATTTTTTTATCAGATCCAATGACAAAAAACAACGTGAAAGCGAGGAATTTGTGGCAGCATTTTTGAATGACGATCAGGTCAGAACAATTCGAGCGGAATACGGCACCCCTGTATATGTTTACGACCAGCGCACGCTGGAAGCACAGGCCGAGGCCGTGTTGAATTTTCCCAATGCCTTTGGACTAACCGCGCGCTATGCGATGAAGGCATTACCCAACAGCACCGCAATCCGCATCTTAACGCAAAAGGGATTGCACATCGACGCCAGCAGTGGATACGAAGCCGAGCGCGCCCTGCGGGCAGGTGTGCCTGGTCCCCACATCATGCTTACGGCACAGCAGCTACCCAAAAATTTGAAATACCTGATCGAACAAGGTGTGATCTTCAATGCGTGTTCCCTGAATCAACTGCGAATTTATGGCGACCTGTTCCCCGGGCGGTCCCTTTCCGTGCGAATCAATCCCGGTCTGGGATCTGGGCACAGCAAGCGCACCAATGTAGGCGGTCCTGCATCGAGTTTTGGGATCTGGCACGAATATATCTCCGATATCTACAAAATTTGCAAACAGCGCGATTTGACAATAACGGCCATGCACACGCATATTGGATCGGGCAGCGATCCCGAAGTATGGGAACGCGTCGCATTGATGTCATTGAAAATTTGCATTGGCTTTGAAAATGCCACCACGTTAAGCCTGGGGGGCGGATACAAAATTGGGCGCATGCCGGGCGAAGTATCGACGGATTTGCAAATAATCGGACAACACGTGGCCGAAGCCTTTGAAATGACCGCGAGACAAACCGGACGCACCTTGCGTTTGGAAGTGGAACCCGGCACATATCTCGTCGCAAATGCCGGTGCAATTGTAGCAACGGCGATTGACGTGGTAGATACCGGGAAAGAAGGGTACAAATTTATCAAAACCGATACCGGGATGACCGAAGTAATTCGACCGAGCATGTACGGGGCACAACATCCCATTGCCGTGGTGCCCGCCGGGGAAGAAGAACGCGGGATGGACGAATATATCGCAGTGGGACATTGTTGTGAAAGCGGCGACGTATTAACCCCAGCGCCCGAAGATCCCGAAGGGCTATTGCCCCGGCTATTGACAAAAACAAAAGTGGGAGACGCCGTGGTCATCGGCGGAGCGGGTGCGTATTGTGCGGGCATGTCGTCTAAAAATTACAACTCCTTTCCCGAAGCAGCCGAAGTATTATTGGACAGAGACGGCACATTGCACTTAATTCGGAAACGCCAGACCCTGGACCAGGTCTTGCAAAATGAAATTGTACCGGACTTTTTGACCCCTAAGAGCTAATCTATGACTTACGATGCAATTGTATTGGGTGCGGGAATCAATGGATGCGGCATTGCCCGTGAACTCGCCGAACGCGGGCAACGGGTGCTGGTGCTGGACAAAGGCGCAATTGGCGGAGGCACATCTTCCAAATCGTCGCGATTGATCCACGGGGGATTGCGCTATTTGGAAACGCGGCAATTTGGACTGGTGCGAGAGGCTTTGAGTGATCGTCTGGAACTTTTGGGACGCTATCCCGAACTGGTCTCAATGCGCCCCTTTTATCTGCCGATTTATCGCAAAAGCCCGCGTCCCGTCTGGAGGTTGTGGACGGGCATCAAGCTCTACGACGCACTGGCTGGACGACACAATATCTATCAGTCGCGCAAGGTATCGCGAAAGCGATTTGCCCGCGAATTTCCCGCATTAAAACGAGAGGGAATTCGAGCGGTACTGCGCTACTACGACGGCAAGACAAACGATCTCGCACTCACAAAGCGCGTGGCAGAAGACGCGCAAGACCTGGGATGTGTATTTCGCGAAGGGATAGACATTCAACACGTGGCCTGGGATGAAACCGGATTTGAGATAGCAGTTGACGAAACAAAATATCACAGTCACATCCTGATCAATGCAACCGGACCCTGGATTGATGAAGTCACAGCGCGCTATCAGTTTCCCTCGCGATTTCAGATTCGCAAAGTGAGCGGCATTCACATTTTTGTAGATGAACTGCTCACACCCCACCCTTTGTTTTTGCAAACCGAAGGCAAGCGCATCTTTTTTCTCATACCCGAACCGGAACGCGACCAGACAATAATTGGCACAACCGAGCGCGAAGAGTGCGGAAGGGTAGATGACGTAGTGATTCAAGAAGAAGATATCGATTATTTAATCCGGGCAGTAAATGCGTACCTGACGCCAAACCACCAACTTCAGCGCGCGGATATCACAGATGCCATTGTGGGCGTTCGTCCCCTCGTGAAAAAAAAAGGCGACGCAACCGCGCTCTCGCGGGAATACGAACTGGACTTGCACACGCGTGGACAAACCCAATTGCTCAATATATTCGGTGGAAAACTGACGACGTACTTATCGCTATCGCGTCGCGTCGCCAAAACACTCGGCATCAAAGAAATCGCATCGATGGCACTGCGCGCTTAACCGGAGAAACAGATGCTCAAAAAATTAGACAACTTCAAAACAGCAGTTATACCCGAGCGCAAATCGGGCTTCTGGCAAATGGCGGGACCGGGTGCCATCCTGGTCGGGCTATCCATCGGTGCGGGCGAGATCATTGTGTGGCCTCTCGTGGTCGCCGAATACGGAGCGAGTATGATCTGGGCTGCTGTACTCGGTGTATTTTTGCAAATGTGGATCAACTTTGAGGTCGGGCGATGGACAATTGCCACAGGTGAGACAGTATATACGGGATTTGCGCGTGTGTGGCGAGGCTTTGCACCCCTGTTTATTTTAATCACATTATTCTCCTGGATCGCCCCGGGATGGGGACGCGCCTCGGGATTGGCTCTCAAAGCACTGCTGGTCGGTCCCCAGGGTTGGGGCTCGGATACATTTTGGACCGTGATTACATTCATCGGCGTCGCACTGATATTGTTTGGGCCCAAGCTCATTTACAATTCAATGGAAAAAGCCGTTGAACTGATGGTGGCGATTGTCACCATTGGATTAATTATGGTGGCTTTTGCCGTGGGCACGGCAGAAACGTGGATCGATCTGGGAAAAGGAGTTGCGAACATCGGTTATAAAGATCCCAATATGTCGGTAAAAGCGCTATTCATCGCCATCGTATTTGCCGGTGCCGGGGGAACGGCAAATTTGTTTTACACCTTTTATCTGCGCGACAAACACATTGGCATGGGCGCGCATGTACCCATCATGCAAAATCCATTGCGGGGCCGTGCAGAAGCCATTCCATCTACCGGATTTGTATTTGAAGAAACAGAAGAAAACGCGACAAGGTTCAAGGCGTGGTGGGATTATGTAAAAAAAGATCAGATGTTGTTTTTCTGGGGATTAAACTCCATTACAATGATGCTGTTTATCTTTGGATCGCTCGCAGTCCTGCATCCCCAGGGCATCATTCCCGCGCAAGGAACTCTGATTTGGGATGAAGCCGCTATTCTGGGCGAAATTTGGGGCGACATGGGCCGCGTGATCTTTCTCCTGGTGGGGCTGGCAACGCTATTTGGCACACAACTCGCCCTCGTAGATGGGGTCTCGCGGTCAATCGCAGACATCGTATATACCAATTTTAAGGGTGCGCAAAAACGAGAACTGAGCTGGTGGTATCTTCTCGTCGCGGGAATATGGATTGTGGCCGGATGTGTGATCACTTTTGTGATGGAACAATACGGTGTAAGTGAGCTGGGCTTTTTGTTCAATGCAGCCTATATGGGCGGATTTGCCATGGCGATTTACGTGCCACTGATGCTGTACATCAATTATCGCTACTTGCCAAAAACCGCCCGACCTGGCAAAGGATGCACCGCAATGATGGCGATTGCATCGCTGGTATATGTGGTATTTGCCATAGCCTGTATTTTGTGGGAAGTGGGCATTTTGGCTTAAAAAAGGAAAATCCCAATGGACAGACACAAACGCTTCTTCTCGCCTTATGAATCTGTTTTTGCGTGGATGCGGGCGACAAAACCCGAGCTATCTTTTAATGGACAAACTGTGGATGACTGGCGTCTATGGCGTCGAAAATTCCGCGCGCGATTAATAAAAAATCTGGGACCAATGCCCGGGCGCGTGCCCCTTCGGGCAGAGGTGATACGCCGGGACGACATGGGGGATTACGTACGCGAAAAAGTCGCGTTTGACACAGAACAATTTGCCAGCGTTCCCGCATTTGTACTGGTGCCAAAAGGACTGAAGCGCGGCGAAAAGCGTCCGGGAATTCTGGCGGCACACGGTCATGGGATAGGCAAAAATCCACTCGTGGGCTTGGACGCAGACGAAAAGCCACACGAGGATTATCAGAAGCAGTTGGGTGTACAACTCGTGCGGCGGGGCTATGTGGTCATCGCACCGGATTGGCGGGGATTTGGCGAGCGGATGAGTCCCGAGGATTGGGTACGCCAAACGCGCGACAAGTGCAATGTAAATTACATGGCAGAAGGGTATCGCGGATATCACTTTTTGGCATTGCAAATCTGGGATGGGTTTCGCATACTGGATTACTTGCAGGCGCGTCGAGAAGTGGATGAAAAGCGGATCGGCTGTTTGGGCGTGTCATTTGGCGGCACGATGACGACCTATTTGGCGGCTCTGGATCAGCGGATCAAATGCGCGTGTATCAGCGGATATCTCAGCACATTGCGAGAAGGTGCAATGCCTGGAAGAGCAAATTTTTGCGGTGCACAATATATGCCGGGATTGATGACGCTCGGCGATATTTCCGACGTTGCGGGTTTGATCGCACCTCGGTCTCTGGTCGTGGAGATGGGCGAACGCGATTCGGGCTTTCAAATCGCAGATGCTGAACGGGCATTTCGCCATTTATCAAAAATCTATCGCGCTGCAGATGCACGCGAGCAGTTGGTGAAAGATCGATTTGATGGCGTCCACGAATTTAGTGGTCACAAGTGTTTGGATATATTTGATAAATATTTGATGCGATAAAACAGCGTATCTCGGTTTTCTTTTTTATTGATTTGCCGGGAGATATTTTGTGCCAAGAGAAATAGAAGCATCGTGGGAAAATGGGATTCGCAGTGTGCGCCGAGATGAAATGGAGCGTTTGTGTCAGCTACTCGACAACGTATTTTTCGAGGGGCTGTCAGATATCCAGCCACACGCCTTCAATGACGATAATATGCACAATTTGCGCGTGGTTGTGGCAAACGGAGAAGTCGTATCGCACATCGGCACAATTCGGCGGAACATATCCATTATGGGATGCACACTCCGCGTAGCGTCTCTGGGAGGGGTCGCGACTTGCGAAGCTCATCGGGGCAAAGGCCATGCCACGGCACTCTTGCAAGACACCATGCGCCACTGCCGCAAAGATGGCGTGGATTATATCCTTGTGTCGGGCTATCGCAACATGTACCACCGATATGGGTGTCGATATGTGGGGCGAGACTGGATATTTCACATCGAGCATGAGCGGGCAAACGATTTTGACGATAAAACCTGGACGATAACACAGGCATCAAAGGCAGATGTCGAAACGATTGGCGCCATCTACCGGCGCGAACCCGTGCGCTGGCTGCGCCCGCCTTCGGACATCGCCTTTGGCATAGATGGATGGGTACAGAACCGCCCCGCAAAAACCTATCTGATCCATCGGGATGATCAACCCGTTGCTTTTGGGGTCATGCAACAGGCGCGCGACCGAGATGCAGGACAAGTGTACTTGCTCGATTACGCAGGTGAGCGGTCTGCAATCGTCGGCGCATTGGGCAAATTTATCGACAATCAGCATTTGAATCGGCTATCAGTACACGTCAAAGGATTCGATACCGTATTGCACGGCTTGCTTGAAACGCGCGATTTGACAGGTGAGCCAGCCAATCTGCCCGGCACGACCATGATCATACACTTTGAACAGTTGCTCGAAAAAATGCGCCCTTACTTTGTCGAACGAATCGGAGAACACGCCGCCCGTGGGCTGGTATTTCGGGAAGTGGGCGATGAATATCACATTTACTACGGTGGCGACCGCGTAGTGGCCGAAAGTCGAGGTGCAGCGGCACAGCTAATTTTTGGAACCCTGGAAAAAACTGAGAACGCGATATTGGATACCGGTGGACGCGCGGGTGAAGTCCTGCGCGCCTGCTTGCCGATCCCCGGGGTTTGGTACGGGGTGAATCATCTTTGAATTCGCCAAATAAGTAGATCCGCATCTCAAACTCTATTTTATCTTGCTATCTGGTATTGTGTGCCTTATAATTACGGTGCAAACCTAATTTTCACAAATTTGTAAGGATATTTTCATGGCAACGCCAGATAGTGATTCCACAGATATACTCTATGAGCAAGTTCTCGATAATGCACGTCGGGAAATTGAAGATGCATTGGCTATAATAGACGATTTGCGCCAATCAATCCGCCAGGTGGAAGCTCGAGTTGAAGCTGCCCAATCTATTTATAACGCTGTTACCGCGAGATTGAACCTGGAAGATGAACTGACCGAAGAAATACATCTGGACACACCTCTTGTTGAGCCACCTGAAATAGCGCCAGAACCGTCGCCACCATCCGAGCCACCCGAACCAGAAGAACCCGCGACGGACGATGAGGCAGAAACGCCATCCGAACAAGATGATGATCCAGCGCTCTCTGAAGCCGAGCGCGTGCTGATCAGTGAGCATCTGCGATCCAAACGCAAAGGCTAAGCACCAACATACTTATCATTTTTTTAGAACAGGGCTTCGCATCTTGCAGAATTCCCTGTTCTTTGTATTTTAGGGGATGGCTTCTATAAAATGCAAACACGCCAATCGAAGGAATTTTTATGAGCATGTGTGACACGGAGAAATCCGTTGAAGAGATGGACGCCCGGGAACGGGCACGCTATATTGACGATCTGACGCCCAGAAGTGGTTTATATACCGAAGTACAGCGCGAAGTGCATCCGCAGTCGAACAGTTCGTGGCGCGTATCGCCCGACCCCTGGTGGCTGCCACCCCCGGTCCTGTCACACCTTGAGGCATTGGGACAGCATCTCTATCAGTTTTACAAAGCACTAAATCTATTGTATTCACAAAGTATAAGGGGTATTCAGCCCGCCTGGATCGCGCAATATCTGGACCAGGGCAAATCGGAAGAAGTGATCAAATTTGGGCAAATGAGCAGATTCAAAAGCCATGTGCCTCTCGTGATCCGGCCCGATGTGATACCCACGCGAGCCGGAATGATTGCGACGGAATTGGATTCCGTGCCCGGTGGGATTGGATTTACGGCAAGCCTGGCCGAACGATACGCCAAACTCGGCGACCAAATAGTGGGCGGCGCGAGCGGGATGGTAACAGGATTTGCACAGATGATCCGAGACGTTGCCGGCACAGATGCGCCTGTTTTGGGCGTGGTGGTCTCGGAAGAAGCATCGGCTTATCGGCCCGAAATGTCGTATTTGGCCGACCGATTGAATGCCATTGGTCTGGAAACTTATGTCATTGGACCCGAAGAAGTATCTTTTGTCGAAGATGGTCTATTTGTCGCTGGCGCACAGGGTCGTCGGCGCATAGACGTGATATACAGATTTTTTGAATTATTCGATTTGCGGAACCTGCCCCAAATCGATTTAATTTTCTACGCGGTACGCAAAGGGCTCGTCAAACTCACGCCCCCCTTAAAAGCGTATCACGAAGAAAAAATGATGATGGCATTGTTTCACCATCCCCTGTTATCGGATTTCTGGCATCAACATTTGGGCAAAAAATCTGTGGCCTTTCTGCGGCAAACCTTTCCCAAGACGTGGATCTTAGACCCCGCGCCATTGCCACCTCAGGGCATTATTGCGGGACTGGAAATTGATGGGCAATCCTTTTCCGATTGGCGTGCGCTGGGGCATCTGGGGCAAAAACACCGACAACTGGTCATCAAGCCCTCGGGATATTCCGAAATGGCATGGGGCAGTCGCGGCGTAACCATCGGGCACGACATGGCCGAGCGTGATTGGCAAGGCGTGATCGACGAAGCGCTCTGTGCTTTTGAGCAAACACCCCATATCATGCAGGAATTTCACAATGGCGCCACTTTTTCCGCGTCGTACTACGATTACGAAACCGATCAAATCGAAACATTCAGAGGACGGGTGCGACTACAACCCTATTATTTTGTCATAAAAAACAAAGCAGTACTTTCGGGCTTGCAGGCGACGGTCTGTCCAGCAGACAAAAAAATATTGCACGGAATGGTAGATGCAGTAGTAGTACCTGGCGCGGTTAAAAAGTGAGCGAGGGTGAAAACATGACACTTGATGAAAAACTCACACGGCTGAATGATTTGCTCAAAGACATGCGCAGTGTGGTCGTGGCATTTTCAGGCGGGGTTGACAGCGCGTTTTTGGCAGCGGCAGCGCATCGGGTTCTGGGCGACCGCGCGCTGGCTGTTACCGCAGTATCCGCGAGTTATGCGTCTGGCGAACTCGAAAAAGCGCAAGCACTGGCCGAGCACATTGGCATTCGACTCGACATTGTCTATACCCGGGAAATGGAAAATCCCGACTACGTAAAAAACGATCCCGATCGGTGTTATCACTGCAAAAGCGCGCTGGCCGATAAGCTGGACGAAGTAATCGAACGCTATACAGGCCAATTCGAGTATTTGCTTTACGGCGCGATAGCCGATGATGTTGGCGACTATCGTCCGGGTATGGCTGCCGCCGAATCCCGGGGTATTCGCGCGCCAATGGTCGAATTGGGATTCACCAAAGACGACGTCAGAACATTGTCAAAGCGATGGCACCTGCCCACCTGGGACATGCCCGCATCGGCGTGTTTGTCTTCTCGGATACCCTATGGCACAGCTGTCACAGAGGAAGCATTGCGTAAAATTGACTGCGCCGAACGATTTTTGAAATCTTGTGGATTTGCACAAGTGCGCGTTCGGCACCACGAAGATATCGCCCGAATAGAAGTTCCACCTGAGGATCTGCCGCGTTTTTTTCAGAATGGTACAAACGAAGCTGTGGCTCAGGAACTCAAAAATATCGGATATCGCTATGTCACCCTGGATCTTCAGGGCTATCGCACGGGCAGTTTGAATGAAGCGTTAATAAGGATAGAGGCTGGAGATTAGGGGCTGGAGGCTGGTAAAAGGCAAAAACCAGCCCCCAGCCCCCAGCCCCCCAATATGGCCTTACTCGAAATAAAAAAATTCGGTTGCCCAACGCTGCGAAAAAAAGCGGCACCTATCCGCGATCTAACCGATGATGTACGGCAGCTTGTCGAGGACATGTTCGAAACAATGTATGAGGCCGAAGGCGTTGGCCTCGCGGCGCAACAGGTGGGCTTTACTGGGCGACTTCTGGTAATGGATGTTCGCCCGCGCGACCCCATGTCAGAACCTCTGGTATTCATCAACCCGGAAATTTTATGGACAGAGGGCGAATGTATTGGCGAAGAAGGGTGTCTGAGCCTGCCGGAAATTGTCGGAGATGTCAAACGCCCTGCACAGGTGCAGGTGCGCGCACGCAACGAAAAAGGAAGTGTATTTGAAATGACACTGAATGGCATTGCCGCCAAAGCTCTTCAGCACGAAATTGACCACCTTGATGGCGTGTTAATCCTCGAACATTTCAACGCGATCAAGCGCAATTTATTGCGCGGTCAATTGCGCAAACTACAGCGCGAAGGCAAAAAACAGGCACCGGGATTGACGTACTTATAGCACTGACTTTTCTATGGCATCTGATATTGATTTGCATCTGCATTCGACGCAATCGGATGGCTCATTCTCTCCAACGCAGGTTGTTCAACGAGCAGCCGAATTGGGATTATCGGCCATCAGCCTGACGGATCACGATTCGGTTGCTGGCGTACAAGAAGCTCAGAATATCGGTCAGAACATCGGTGTGGAAGTAATTCCCGGCATTGAGTTAAGCGCGCAGGAAGCCGGCATAGACATTCACATCCTGGGCTATTTTATCGACCCTGCAAACTCGGACTTACTGGCGTATTTGCAAAAATTTCAAAATGCACGGCGCGATCGCGCTGAAAAAATAGTAGCCCGGCTCAATCGCCTGGGTGTGCAGATCACAATGGCACATGTATTGCACAAAGCAGGCGATGCTGCTATCGGACGCCCCCATGTGGCGGATGTGCTGGTCGAAGAGGGATTTGTATTCTCCCACGACCACGCATTCCATAAATATCTGGGATATGGCAAACCCGCGTACCAACCCAAATATGTATTGACGCCACGCGAAGCAATAGAAGTCATTCACGCGACCGGTGGATTGGCCAGTCTGGCACATCCCGTTTTATACCGCCGCGACGCCCTGATTCCCGACCTGATCAAACAGGGATTGGACGGTATAGAAGTGATGCATGTCAAACACGACCGCGCGGATGTGCGTCGCTATTCAGATATGGCACAACACTATGGCCTGCTCACAACGGGCGGGTCAGATTGCCACGGCGATGGTCGCGGTCAAGCCGTAATGGGAGCCGTTCGGGTTCCTTTGGCATTTTTGGATGCGATGAAAAAACAATTGGCACAATAGGGTTGTAGAACTTTACCTGTTCCGTATTTGTTAGATATGACCGACATCCCATTCCTGGACAGAAACCGGGCAGATCAATATTTTCTAAATACCCTCGAAGTACTCAAAGCCGAAAGCCGCAATCCATCGGTGGTTATGGAGGTATTTCCCAATGCCGATGGCCTCTTGTGCGGCATCCGTGAAATCCTGGACATTTTGCGTCAGACATTGCCCGAAAATACAGAGATCTGGTCGCAGGATGAAGGATCGGCAATGACGCGAAAAGAAGTGGTATTGCGCCTTCACGCAGATTATTGCACCATCGGAATTTTTGAAACGGCTTTATTGGGCACGCTCGCACACGGCAGCGGTTGGGCTACTGCGGCGCGCGCCTGTGTGGAAGCCGCAGGCGAGATACCCGTGATCAGTTTTGGCGCGCGGCACGTACATCCCGCCGTATCAGACCGCATGGAATACGCCGCATTGATCGGAGGATGTGCTGGCTGTGCAACACCGGCAGGCGCTGCCCTATCCGATCAAAAAGCGTCGGGCACGATGCCACACGCTTTGATGTTGATTTACGGCGATACAGTAGCCGCTGCCCGAGCTTTTGATACTCACATGCCCGATTCCGTGCGACGTGTTGTACTGGTAGATACATTTCGAGACGAAGTCGAAGAAAGCGTGCGCGTCGCGCGGGCAATGGCCGGGCGATTGTGGGGAGTCCGCCTGGATACCCCCTCGGAATTGGGTGGCGTCACACCCGATCTGGTCTGGCGCGTGCGTAGAGCACTGGACGATGCGGGTTTTGACAGGGTCGGTATCTTTGTAAGTGGTGGGTTAACGCCCGACCGGATTTCAGAATTTGTGCGGCTGAAGTGTCCGATTGCCGGTTTTGGCGTAGGCAGTGCAATCAGCGGCGCATCCCCGATTGATTTTACGGCAGATATTAAGCAAATCGATGGCAAACCCATCGCCAAACGCGGTCGCAAAGCGGGTATTCAGAACAATCCGCGGCTTAAAAAAAGAAGTGGTGGTTAGTATTAGTTGTCCATCTATGTGGAGTGGAAATTGAATATCAAAGTACTCTTTTTTGCATCTTGTCGCGACTTGATTGGCACCGGTGAGCGGAAAATGACACTACCAGACGGCGCGACAGTAATGGACTTGATCTCAGAACTCGCATCGGAACAGACGCGATTTATAGACATGGCACCGAGTTTGATGGTATCGGTCAATCAGGCGTATGTAGAACGGGATTCGGAACTTCAAGAAGGTGATGAGGTGGCATTCATCCCGCCCGTGAGTGGTGGGTAGGAGCAAGGATTCGCCTTTAGAGGAAATTATCATGGCTGGCGATGTGTATAAAATTCAGGACAACGAGATAAAACCAGATGCGTTATACGATGCGGTGCTGGCTGATTCGGACGGCGCTGTCACCACATTTGCGGGCGTGGTACGGGACAATACCAAAGGCCGCGGAACCTCCTACCTCGTCTATGATGCGTATAGAGATATGGCCGAAAAGAAAATGCGTGAAATTGGCGATGAGGTAAAAGAAAAGTGGGAGATAGATTGCGTGGGAATACTGCACCGCGTAGGCCGGTTGGAAATTGGGGAAATCAGCGTGCTAATCGCGATCTCTTCTCCGCATCGCAAAGCGTCTCTGGAAGCGTGTCACTACGCGATTGATCGGTTAAAACAGACCGTGCCGATCTGGAAAAAAGAAGTGTGGACAGATGGGGGGGAAGCCTGGATCGAGGGGGATCCGTCTGCCCTGGCGGCGCGCTAAAAAAATGGCGTTGAGATAAAAAGAAATGCAACCGCAGAACACAGAATGTTCTGCGGTTTTTTTATTTCCTGTGCAATGCGGCGTGAAAAGTCCAGAGACGCCATTGGGCATTGTCGAAATTTGAGAGTTTAATTCGTATCTCAGAAGGCCCAGACGGGAGATTACAGGAGATGTGGTCAACGGCAAATCCATTGTCATGTTCCCCTGCATAGACCTCCTCACCATTGATCCACACGCGAATCCAGTCGTCATAACCGATGGCGAGAGTGTACGCTCCTGCTTCGGGCGGGGTGATTTGTCCCACTGCATAAGCCGAGACATTGGCGGGTTGGGTACCGACATTGGTGCGTTTGCGACCGCGAAGGTGCCGTGTGAAATCGCACCAGCCGCGTTCGGAATCCGCTTGAATGGGCATTGAAAATGTGGTGGGCGCATTATCACCCATGTAGATGTCAAAATCAGCGGTATGTACATCGGGCCAATCCGAGACAGATTTCTCAGCCCATTCGGACCGATTGAAATCTTCGCGTGTATTACAGGGCAAAGGGCCCGCGATTTGCCATTGGGATGGCGTAAGAATGGACGGAGATTCGGCGGGATTGACATAAGCGTAGATAACACTTTCCAGATCATTACCGCGGGACCCGAAACGAATAATAGCCGAATGATCAAACCATATGGGATCGGGGCCAAAAAATCGGTACATCACACCTTCATAACCAGAGCCGCCCGATGTGTGTTCAGTACTCCGATGGATATGCGGCGCACCGACCCAATCGGTTTGTACCTTCCATATCCCAAAGCTCATATTGAAAATATCCTCACCCCCAATGCCGCGCAGGGCATGGGGATCGCTTTCCCCATCGAGCAACCACAGGTCTCCGCCAGTGTGATACCAGGCATCAGCGCGATCCCTTACGACCACGCCTTTGACCATGCCCGCGATAAATCCACTACCCGAATAATCGGCCATCAGCATACTGCCCAGCGATTGGGCGGGATACTCGCCGCTGTGCGTGACCTGGAGACGCAATGGGGTTAATTCGGCATTGTCATAAGACGACCAATCGGCCATGAACCAGAGCGGAATAGCGCGATCACTATTATTCGTGATTTCGAGACGCAGGGATTTAAAAGGAATGGGCAAATAACAATTGAGCGCGTTTTTGGGAAGGATTTTGATAGCCGCGCTATCAATGGGATAAATATCGTGTTCAAAGAGAATGGCGAAAAAACGGGCGAGGGGGAGATCGACAATGGGATCGTCCCCCCCATCGCAATAGAGGCAAAGTTGCAAATCGTGAATGGGATCGCGCGCATCGCCTTCGCGCTTATACCCATAAGTGAGCCACCAGTGATGGATACAACCAGGACCTTCTTCGTCAAATAGAACAGCCGTTTCGCCAGGAGCCACACTGGGACGACGGGTAACGCGCTGACTTTTGCCGCGAATGGGCAATTCGAGTTCTGCGTGAAAAAGGCGGTTCATCACTGAATTTTTCAATCAGATTTGTGTTCCGAAGAAATAACGATAAAACCAATGACGAACAGAGTCACTATAAACGTCATAAACAGAATCATTCCAACAGGCATTGTGTGCCTCCTTTTGGCTTAATGAATAGTAAAAAATCCCATTACGCTGTGAAGAAAGCGACGACGGTCCAGCAGATTGCGGCGAGGCCAGCGGCGATAGAGGCTTGTGGGATTTGCGTTTTGACGTGATCCATCAGGTCGCAACCCGTACACATAGAACTCAGAACCGTAGTATCTGAAATAGGCGAGCACTGATCGCCGTAAACGCTACCATCTATAACAGCGGCAAAACACAGCGTCATAAAAAGTTCGGGATGTGACAGGCCATTTGCCGTTGCGACCGCCCAGGCCAGTGGCATAGCCAGCGGAAAAGCCACCGCATACGTGCCCCAACTCGTACCTGTGGAAAAGGCAATCGCCATCGTGAGAATTTGTAGCAGAACCGGCAAAATGAAGTATGGAATGGTATCCCCGAGTTGCTCAACTAAGAAGATGCCCCCACCCGTTTCCTTACTGACACCGCCAATGGTGATAGCGAGCAAGAGAATAACCGAGCCGAGCACCACACCTTTGAGACCATCGTGAAAACCAGCGACAATGTCTTTGAGAGACATGCCTTTGGCGAGCGCCATGCCCACGGCTAAAAGAAGCGCGATGCCAAAAGCCCATTGCACATTGGGGGATCCACTGGTGATAAAAGTCCCAATAGCGATGGCGATAAGCACGCCCAGAGGCAAGAAAAACTCGAGAACATGCGGCGTGTAGCCTTCGGGCACATTGCTTCCCTGCAATTCTTTGGCACTCAAGGGATCGGCATCATCGGCATCGAGTTGGCCCGTCTCTCGAGAGCGTTGCATAGCCTCCTTGAGTTGCTTGCCCAAAAAGAGGGGTTTTTCAATACTGAGCAAGAACGTGCCCAACACGGCGAAAATAGCATAGAAACAAAATGGAACGCTTTTAAAAAAGAAGAGAAGGCGGAGTTCTTCAGTGGCTAAAAAGCTGACGCCAGCGACGAAGATAAAATCCTGAACATAGAGAGGCCAGGCATTAAAAGCGAGTTGTGAGGCAATCGGTGAAGCGGTTGAATCAACGATGTAGGCAAGTTCCTCGTGGCTAATCTTTTCCTTGTCGGCAATGGGTTTGACAGTTGTACCGACCAGCACCGTACTGACTGTGCCGCCCTGGAAGAAGATGACACCGAGCATCCAGGCGACGAGTTTGGCACTTTTGGGGCCTCGGACAAAATGCGCGGTCATATACTCGGCAAAAGCTTGCGCTGCACCCGTACGCGACCATATCCCCATAAGCCCACCCAGGAGCCACAAATAGAGCAATAAGATACTCGCGGCATTTGAGGTCGCCAATGAGGGGACTAAAACCTCGCCTGTAAAGTCATATCGCGTCAAAATAAGCGCACCCGAAATAATACCACCCAAAAGAGCTGTGACGGGTTCTTTGGTAATCCAGCACAAAAGCACAGCCACCACCGCGGGCAGCAATGACCAATAGCCCCAGTGGTGTTTTGCAAGGAGTTGTTTGTATTTTGTTTCTCCGTTTTCTACAAATGAGACAAATTCCTCTTTGATGGGAGGCGTTTCATTCGAGCCATGTATCTTTGAAGGATTGAGTTGCGCTTGTTCAAGCGGCACCGCATCGAAATACGCGGGTTTGCCTCTGTAGATATAATACATCTGACCACTCTCGTCCGCATGCACATCCAGAGTGATTTGTTCAACAGTCCATGTAGCTGGCACAGTTAATCCCACAATCCACGATACGATTATGGCGACGACAAAAATGACGAAGTTTCGAATCCCTGTAGGCATAAACTTCCTCCGGAATAAGGGTATAAAAACACGGGGAGAAGGTGTCCAAAAATAAGGTGGTAAAATACACTTGTCAATTGCTTTGGTACAGGATGGGCAAGGGAAAATGAGATAAAACAAGTTGACTTTGTGCATAAGTTTGTTACATTATCTTCAAATTTACCTTTGGCCATAATCAGCTCTGTTTATGGCTGAAAGAATTGTGTGCATGGCGGGATTTTTAACGACGCCGGTGGATAAGAGGAGGGTTTTATGGAGCAAGCGTTTCCACAGTGTTTGAAGTGCAACACGGGTATATTGCTACCGCTGTCGGATTATGGGCGCGATGGGGCATCTATCATGTACAAAGCATGGGTATGCAACAATCCCAACTGCGGATTTAATTTGCGGATTGACAACGGTGAAATTAGCACGGGCCGGGATATTACCGAGTCCTACAAGTAGAGCTACCATTTCGGTGGGGAATACCTCGCCGAAATGGTTTTTTCCCCTTACCGGTTTGCCGTTTCATCTTCTCCCAACAAGGGCGGCACCGGTTTCTTTCTTTTGTCTTCTCCCTTCGCATGCCGATACACTCCCCTTAATTTTTCAACAACTGATACATTCTTATGAGCATTTCTGGTCGGCCCATTTTAGGCATTGAAACATCCTGCGACGAAACAGCCGCTGCCGTGGTAGCTGATGGGCATATCTATTCCAACGCGATTTTTTCCCAAACAGAACACAGTCTCTACGGCGGCGTGGTACCCGAGTTGGCATCTCGCAACCACATACGAACACTCCTGCCCGTCGTCGATCAAGCACTTTCAGAAGCCGACCTGAAACTGGACGATCTATGTGGTATTGCCGTGACACAGGGACCCGGCCTGGTCGGCTCCCTACTGGTGGGTATTTCCGTGGGCAAAGGGCTTGCACTGGGTTCGGGGCTACCCCTTGTGGGTGTGCATCACATTGAAGGCCATCTATTTGCAGGCAGTATGGCGCATTCCGACCTGGTGCCACCTTTTATGGCACTGGTGGCTTCGGGGGGGCACACAGAATTGATTTATGTCTGTGCCTGGGGCAATTACGAGCGCTGGGGACGCACGCGCGACGATGCCGCAGGTGAAGCATTTGATAAAGTGGCTAAAATACTGGGACTATTGCGCGAGGGGGAGGTCACCATGGGCGGGCCACGCATTTCAATGCTTGCCGAAGAAGGGAATCCCAATGCTTTTGATTTTCCGCGTGCATTGATCAACGATCCGGGATTTGATTTTAGTTTTAGCGGGCTAAAAACCTCTGTGCTCTATCGGATTCGCGATCTCGATGTGGAGAATATTGAAACTATTCGAGCGAATATTGCGGCGAGCTTTCAGGCAGCTGTGGTCGATGTACTCGTGGATAAGACACTCAAAGCGGCGCGGGAAGCCGGTGCAGAGCGGGTATTGCTTTCGGGCGGTGTGGCCGCCAATCGCGCGCTGCGGGCACAACTCGATGCTGGGGCGTCCAAACTCGGAATGGGTGTGTTTTATCCGCCCACGGCCCTGTGTACAGATAATGCCGCGATGATTGCCGGTGCGGGTGCTTTTCGCCTGGCGCGGGGAGAAGTTGCCGGGGGTAATTTGAATGCGGCTCCGAGGTTGCCAATGCCCGGGCTGTGCGAGCGGCAGATATAACAATGCTGCGCGATATTGGATTTTCCGCCTCAGACGGATGGTTGCTATTATTCGTCGGCTGCGCTGGAATTTATCTCGCTTTTCTAATGTATCGCTCGCGCCTTAAGGGCATACATCGATTGTTATTGGGTGTCCGTATCGCGGCTCTTGCTTTGCTGATTGGCCTTTTGATGGAGCCGATTCTCGCATTGACATTGCACACGCAGCGTTTGCCCTTAGTCGCCCTGCTCATCGACGACAGCGAAAGCATGAAAATAGCAGATGGCGATACCGCGCGTTTTGAAATTGCAAAAGCCGTACTGGCTGATCCCTCATTCAAAAATTTGCGCGATCGCGCGCGCGTGACACAGTTTCGTTTTTCCGATGTTTTGACGCCTCTGCGCGGGGAAGAAGAACTTACATGGACGGGGCGAGCGAGCGACCTGGCAGGTGCCTTAGATAGGTTGCGCGAGCAAACAATGGGGGAAGGGCTTGCCGCTGTAGTACTCATTTCAGATGGTGGACAAAATTTGGGTGGACGCCCCGAGCGGGCAGCGGTCGATCTGGGCACGCCAGTAATCGCAGTGGGAACAGGCAACCCGGTTGCACCTGAAGATGTATCCATAGTATCGGCGGTTATCGATCCCCTGGGGTATGTGGGCAGGGCGCTGGTGATGCAAGTGCGCGTACATTCTTCTGGATTTGAACGGGTGCGCGAGCAGGTGCGCGTGCTCCTGGATGATCGGGAAGTAAGTGCCCAAACCATTGTGCTGGCTGACGGAGAACAGGCCCTTGAATTTGAGATCGTGCCCAAGCGATCCGGAAGGCATGTATTCTCAGTACAGATTGCGGCACAGGCAGGCGAACGCACAGTGGGCAACAACCGCGTAGTGGTCTCGACAGATGTGCTCGAAAGCCGGGTGCGCATTTTAATACTTGCGGGTAGCCCAGGTGCCGATTTGGGCTATTTGCGGCGCGTGCTGCAAGAAGATGCCAATTTGGAAGTCGAAGTGCTGGTACGCACATTGATGGCCGGATGGCAAAGAGATGTGCATCGCACACTGCGCACATTGGACGAGCGCGATATTGTCGCGTTGATCAACGTACCCTACGAAGTGCTTGCAGGTGTACCTGATCAGTCGATTGTCGCCTTTGTGCAAAAAGGCGGGGGGCTGTTGGCTTTGGGAGGTGATGCTGCTTTTGATGACGGGTACAGGCACTCGAAATTGGCCGATGTTTTGCCCGTACAATTTCTGCGGTCGTCAAACACATTCCAGGAACGCGCGTTTTCCCTTTCGTTTCCCGATTCTCGCCATCCCATTTTGCGCGTATCAGACGATCCACTAAGCGATCTCGACGCCTGGGAAGTATTGCCGCCTCTTCTGTCTTATAATCGCGTGGGAGTTGCTGTTTCCAACGCAACGGTATTGGCACATCATCCCACAGAACGCGTTGATGGTACACCGATGCCAGTGCTGGCAATTCGCCGCGTGGGGGCGGGAAAAACCGCGATAGTAACCTACCAAACATTTTGGCGCCATGGGCTGATGATGTGGGGCGACGGCAAGACCGATGTCGTGGCACGCGCATTTTGGAAAAACATGGTGCGTTGGCTGGTCACGCGTGACGAAATGTCCCGCATAAAAATCATGACCGAAAAATCCGCGTATCGAAGCGGCGAGGCGGTCGCGGTGCATGCAAGTGTTTTTGACCACCTGTTGCAACCGCGTTCTGGCGCGCGGGTTCTGGCGCGAGTCGGCGACAGTTTGATTACGCGAGAAGTTGTTTTGCGCGATCTGGGCGGTGGACGATATGCTGGCAATTTGGGGCGTTTTCCACAAGGCGATTACGAACTTCAGGTGCAGGCACGGGCCAATAATAGTGACCTGGGCACAGGCACGGGTCGTTTTACTGTGGGAAGATACAGCCTGGAATACGAAACCGTACGCATGCGCGCCGAGCTACTCGGCGATATTGCCGCGCGCAGTGGTGGGCAATATGTGAGACCAGGTGATCTGAAAGCCGCAATCGATTCGCTTGTGCTGGCTCCTGAGCCTGTTGTCACTCACCACCGGCTCAGATTGTGGGGGCAGGAATGGCCGCTTTTTTTATTGGTGGGATTGTTGGTATTAGAATGGACTATTCGACGACGATGGGGGATGGTATAATGGGTGAAATAAAAAAGAAGCTGTACACAGTAGTCTATGCTCTGTTTTGTTGCACAGCCGCGCTAACTTTGGATGCCTCTGCACAGGTGGTGATCAACGAGGTGATGGCACGGCCCGCCGATGGGTCGGAGTGGGTTGAACTATACAACCGTTCGCCAGATGCAATTCATCTATCTGGATGGACGTTATCCGATTTGCGAACAACGGGACAATTTGAAGCAGGTGCGGTCATTGATGGTGGCGGATATGTGATCGTCGCGCAAGATGCAAATGCTATTGGCCTGCAATATCCCGGCCTCGATGTTCCCGTCTTGTCGCTTACCCGCTGGCCCCGGCTGAATAATGGAGGCGATGGTCTCATTTTGCGCGATGCGGCGGCAACACTTGTCGATAGCATCTTTTATCCGGCACAAACAACTGCTATAAGCCTGGAGCGCGTTGACCTCTCTGTAGCGGGAGATCAGAATAACTGGCTCTACAGCCAGGCCCCACGGGGTGCGACCCCTGGAACCGCAAACAGCGTTCAATTTAACAATGACGTAGCAGAGGTATCCGTTGTAGTTGAGCCAAATCCCTTTATCGATCAAGTAGGCATTACATATCGGGTGCCCTCTCCCAGACTCCACGCAAATCTATGGATATTTGATCGCATGGGCAGGCGCGTGGCATCCTTACTCGAAAGCATTGAAAGTGGCAGTCAGCGCGTTGTAAATTGGGATGGAAACAACGATAATGGACAAATTTTGAAGCCCGGTATTTATATTATCTACCTGGAAGCCAGCACACCAGAAGGCGAATTATTCCGCGCCCAAAAATCTGTGGTGCTGGCAAAGGGGATAAACAATAAATGATGCGACAGTCGCAGGGCAATGCGGGGTGGACTTTTCTCTTTTCACTTCTTATTTTTAATATACCGATGTCCCCTCATCGGATCCATTCTCCCCTTTGATGCTGTGAGGAACAAATATGGAACAGTCATCGAAGGCATTATCTGAGACCCCAAAAGATCAGCTGAGATTACCTTTTCAAATTTTGGGCATATGCTTAATCGCACTCGCGCTATTGATGGCTTTGAGCTTGCTATCGCACGCGCCGGAGGACCCGCCCAATTCGACGCGCCCCAACGAATTGGCGCAAAATCTGGTCGGATGGCTCGGCGCACACGTCTCCTATCACTTGCTATTTAGTGTGGGCTATGGCGCTTATGCACTAATCGTTTTGGTCGTTGTATGGGGATGGAACCGCCTCAGGGTGTCGAGCGTCAGATCCCTCGTAATACACAGTATTATCCTGTTTTCAATAATGGTGATTTATTGTGGGGCGACAGGTGTGCTCTTTTGGGAACGCCCCACGATGGCCTGGAAATTGGGAGGCGGGTTGGGATTTATGCTGTCGTCTTCCCTCCTGGTGCCCTATTTAGGTACTGTTGGTTCTTATATTTCTTTGGCGACGTTATTTGTTGTGTTGTTGATGATTGCCACCGATATTCCGTTTAATCGAATACCCGAGTGGACATTCTTAAAAAAACGTGCGGTGAAGTCCGACAATAACGGGACATCGACCGAAGCAGCACAAGTTGAGGACACCGATCAAGAAGACACCGATCAAAAAAAAAATACAACTGAAGAAGAGATCGTTGACGACCCCATTTTAGATGATTGGAAAAAGGGCGAATTGACCGAGGCTTCTGAGTCCGAGATAGCCGAAGACATCTACGAAGAAGACATCGATGCACTGCTGGAGAAGCGCGCCCCTGACAAAAAGCCTGTTTCTGATCCCATTCCAGATGTGGTACGGAGTGACCGAGAAGACGTATTGCCTGAGGTGGAATTTGAAATAGTAGATAAACCGTCTGAGCCTGAACCAGAACCTGTTCCTTCAAAACCCAAAAAGAAAAAGAAATTCAAGCGCAAGCGATCTTCGACATATTTACTGCCCAATTTGAAGCTGTTGGAAGACCCCCCTCCAGGTGATGGGATTATAGACCGAGAAACCCTGTTTAAAGGGGCACAGGCATTGGAACAAAGCCTGAGCAATTTTGGCGTTCAGGGCAAAGTGGTACAGGTCAACCCCGGACCTGTTATTACGACATACGAGGTTGCACCGCCCCCAGGCGTGAAAGTCAGTAAAATCGTCGGACTTGCAGACGATCTCGCCCTCGTGATGAAAGCGCAAAGCATTCGCATTCAGGCACCCATTCCCGGCAAGGCTGCAGTTGGCATTGAAGTGCCTAATCCAGAACCTTATACGGTATTCTTAAAAGAAATTTTGGAATCGCGTATATTTGAGCCGTCCGATTCAAAATTGATGCTCGGACTCGGCAAAACAGCTTCGGGTGACCCCTATTGTGCCGACTTGGCAAAAATGCCGCACTTGTTAATTGCTGGCGCGACCGGGTCTGGCAAGTCGGGATGTATCAATGCATTGATTTCCAGTATTTTGTTCCGTTGCACACCAGAAGAAGTGCGTTTTATTATGGTGGATCCCAAAATGCTGGAATTGTCAATTTACAACGATATCCCGCATCTCCTCGCCCCCGTTGTCGTCGATCCCAAAATGGCATCGGATGCGCTCAAGTGGGTGGTATCAGAGATGGAGAATCGATATCGCACAATGGCGCAGTTTACAGCGCGCAATATCACTGATTTCAATGCCAAAATGGTGCGGCTGCGGCAGGAAGCACCCACCGAGGAAGACCGCGACGAAATTCCCGATGCCTTGCCCTATATTGTCGTGGTAATCGACGAATTGGCCGATTTGATGATGACTGCACCGAGCGATATAGAAAACTCACTGGCGCGATTGGCACAAATGGCCCGCGCTGTGGGCATCCATCTCATTATTGCAACCCAGCGTCCTTCAGTAAATGTGATTACGGGAACAATCAAAGCCAATTTTCCAACGCGCATTGCATTTCGCGTGGCATCCAAGGTCGATTCGCGCACAATTATTGACGCCAATGGCGGTGAAAAACTCCTGGGACGAGGAGATATGCTATTTTTGCCTCCAGGGCAACCCGAACCCATTCGCCTTCACGGTGCGTGGATCGATACCGAAGAAACCGAACAATTAGTGGCCTGGGTGAGCGATCAGGATGTCGAACTCGATAGAGTTGAATTTGAAGGCGAAAATAGCGATCTTTCTGTTGTCGATAATGAGCGCGATGCCCGGTTTGATGAGGCATTGCGATTGGTGGTTATCCACCAGCAGGGCTCGGCATCGCTCCTGCAGCGCCGGATGAAGGTCGGATACTCGCGGGCCGCCCGCCTTGTTGACGAACTCGAAGCCGCCGGTATTGTTGGTCCGCCCAATGGATCGAGCAAAGGACGCGAAGTCCTCGTTGACGAAAACTATTTAGAGGAACTCGAGGGGTTGGATGTATGATGCGTGAAATGTACCACAGGCGCAACCTGCATGCGTTTCTCGCTATTCTCGGTATTTTATTTTCTACGGGAACTGTACAGGCCGATGCGCGCGGATCAGAGGTGGTTGCAAAATTGCAAAAAAAATTTGCGGATCTCGAGACGCTTTCCGCTCACTTTGTCAAGCAACACTATTGGCGCGTGATGGACCAGCATCAAGAAGTTAAAGGAAAGTTGTTGGTTCAGCGCCCCAATCAGTTTCGAATGGATTCGGATGTACAAATCGTGGTGAGCGATGGCAAAACCGTGTGGCATTACGCGCCTGCCAATGCCCAGGTACTGGTGAGCGATTACACCGCGATGGAAAATGATCGAAACTATGAGAAATTGTTATTTGATTTGATTTTTTGGGGTGGATACGACGAAAATTATGTGCCCGTTTATACAGGCGAAGAAAAGATCGATCGCAAAACGTGTTACGCGGTCGATCTTTTGGCAAAAAAAGAAGATACGTATATCCATAAAATTCGTCTGTGGATAGACAAACGCCTCTATCTGGTGCGGCAGGTAGAATATCGCAATATCCACGAAGATGTGACAACATTTGTGTTGTCGGACTTGAAGGTAAATAAAAAAGCTAAGCCCGATCAATTTACATTTCATATACCCAGCGGAGTGGAATTGATCGATTTGCGTTGATTACAACCGAAAGGAAAAAAATAATGGCTGTGGAAATTCAGGTGCGTGAACTGCAAGGCGCGCTATCCGATTATAGCGCACGCGTGGATAAACTCGGGAGGTATCTTTGACCTCGATCAAAGACGAACAAAAATTGCCGAATTTGAAAAACTCATGGAAGCACCGGATTTCTGGAATGATCGCGACAAAGCACAGCAAATTATCGACGCCTGTAATGCAGAAAAATTCTGGGTTGAAAGCTGGGAAAATTTAAACGAACAAACGGACGATTTGGACGTGCTTTTTCAACTGGCTTGCGAAGAAGACGATGCCGAATCCCTTTCTGAAGTCGCCACTGAATTGTCCGGGGTTGGTGCAGCTTTAGACGCACTTGAATTGCAGCACATGTTGGGTGATCGAGAAGATCGCAACGACGCGATATTGACCATTCATCCAGGCGCTGGGGGCACCGAAGCAGCAGACTGGGCGCAAATGTTGATGCGTATGTACACGCGGTGGGCTGAGCGGCGCGGATTTCAAACCAATGTCCTGGATACGCTTCCCGGCGAAACGGCCGGGATTAAGAGCGCGACAATTGAAGTGAAGGGCGATTATGCTTTTGGTTATCTCAAGTCCGAATCCGGCGTACACAGACTGGTTCGAATTTCGCCTTATGATTCCAACAATCGCCGCCACACGTCATTTGCATCCGTTTTTGTCTATCCCGACGCCGAAGGCGAGATCGAGGTGGAGATCAATCCCAACGACTTGAAAGTAGATACCTATCGCGCTGGGGGTGCTGGCGGACAACATGTGAACAAAACCGATTCTGCCGTGCGTATTACTCACGAACCTACGGGGATTGTGGTGCAATGCCAGAACGAGCGTTCTCAGCACAAGAATCGCAATACCGCTCTGAAAATTCTCAAGGCGCGATTGTATCAACACATGCGGGAACAAGAAGACAAAAAACGCGCTGAACTCGAAAGCACCAAAAAGCGCATTGAATGGGGCAGTCAAATCCGCAATTACGTTTTCCAGCCCTATCAGATGGTGAAAGACGCGCGAACGGGCTTTGAAACATCAGATGTTTCGGGGGTTATAGATGGCGACCTCGACCCGTTTATTCGTGCGTATTTACTGTCTTTGCACTGAGTTTAAAACGGCACTCTCAAGCGGGCAACGCGCTTGACTTGAATATGCATATTGGTTATAGTTTTATGACCTTCACAACGTTTAATCTTATAGATATTAGAGGGGTTGGGAGGCTTCTATTTTGACTCGGGTTGTGGGACAAACACCAGAATCACAATTGATCGAACAGCGCCTGCAAAAACTCGACGCCATTCGGGATTTGGGCATTGAGCCTTATCCGTATCGCTTTGAGCCTACGCACTGTTCCGCAGATATTGTCGCGTCTTTTGATGCGCTGAACGCATCGGGCGACGAGGTGCGGGTTGCCGGTCGATTGATTGTTACACGAGGTCACGGCAAAGCGGCCTTTGCCGATTTGCGGGATGCCGAGGGCCGCCTGCAAATTTATGTGCGGCTCGACAATGTTGGCGATGATGCTTTTGCGCTGTGGAAGTTGCTGGATATCGGCGATTTTATTGGCGTATCTGGCCCGGTTTTTAAGACCCGCACGGGGCAAATATCCGTTCAAGTTCAAACGCTCACATTGTTGACCAAAGCCATTCGTCCGCTACCTGTTCCCAAAGAAGAAATACGCGATGGCGAGCGCGTTGTACACGATCAATTTAGCGACAAAGAACTGCGATATCGGCGTCGTTATCTGGACTTGGCACTCAATCCCGATGTGCAGGCGGTGTTTCGCAAGCGTAGCGCGGTCGTATCTGCGATTCGCGAATTTTTAGATGCACGTGGTTTTCTTGAAGTCGAAACACCGGTGTTGCAACCGCTCTATGGTGGGGCTTCGGCCCGTCCTTTTGTGACGCATCACAACGTGCTGGACATGCCGCTATATCTGCGGATATCCGATGAATTATATCTCAAGCGTTTGATCGTGGGTGGGCTTGAGCGGGTATATGAAATCGGCAAAAATTTTCGCAATGAGGGCATCGACCGAACGCATAACCCCGAGTTTTCGATGCTCGAATTGTATCAAGCCTATGCCGATTATTCAGATATGATGGCAATAGCTGAAGCACTCTACGTCTTTGTGGCCAAAAAGGTAAATGGCGCAACAACGCTCGAATACCAGGGTCGAGAAATCGATCTTACCCCCCCCTGGCCGCGCATTTCCATGCTCGACGCCATAGAGAAATACGGCGGTATTGATGTAGCCCGCGCCTCAGATGCCGACCTGCGTGCTGCCTGTAAGCGTTTTGATTCCGATATCGAACCAGATGCAGAGCGAGGCTTGTTGATCAATGCGTTGTTCGAAGCGCGTGTCGAGCCTGAATTGATACAGCCAACCTTTATTATCGACTACCCCATTGCGGTATCTCCCCTGGCCAAACGCCATCGGACCGAAAAAGACCTCACTGAGCGGTTTGAATTTTTTATCAATGGTTGGGAAGCGGGCAATGCGTTTTCCGAACTGAATGATCCGATTGATCAGCGGCAGCGGTTCGCGCATCAAAAAATCTTGCACGACCAGGGCGATGACGAGGCTCAAATTCTCGATGAAGATTTTTTGATGGCTCTGGAACACGGGATGCCACCGACGGGTGGGTTGGGCATTGGCGTTGATCGCATGGTCATGTTGCTCGCAAATGCGCCTTCGATTCGAGACGCAATTCTGTTTCCACACATGCGCCCTAAAGAGGGCCTTGAAGACCATGGATGAGTTGCTACGCGCAACGGGGGTTTGCAAGCGCTATATATTGGGGGATACCCATATCGAGGTACTAAAAGGGGTTGACCTTGGCGTTGTTCGCGGCGAAATTGTTGCAGTGGTTGGTGCTTCGGGTGTAGGCAAGAGCACTTTGTTACACATTATGGGTGGATTAGACCATCCGGCTTCGGGAACGGTTGTCATCGATGGCGTCGATATATTTGCTCTTTCAGATACTGATCGCGCCAAATTTCGCAATCGCCAGATTGGATTTGTTTTTCAGTTTCACCACTTATTGCGCGATTTTACGGCACTTGAAAATGTGATGATGCCCCTGATGATTGCCGGTATTTCCCACGATGAAGCGCGAGTACCCGCACAAAAACTACTCTGTGATGTCGGTCTGGAACAGCGGCTTGCACATTTGCCTTCCGAACTGTCTGGTGGGGAAGCTCAGCGCGTTGCTGTTGCGCGGGCATTGGTGACGCAACCCGCTGTTGTTCTGGCCGACGAACCTTCTGGCAATCTCGATGTGGCGCGCAGTGCAGAGCTTCACGCATTAATTTGGGACCTTGCCAGAACCCGACGCCAAACGTGCATTATTGTAACCCACGACCAGCATTTGGCTGCTCGCGCTGATCGGGTGGTCGAGATGGAAGACGGTCGTCTCATTGCTTAAATAACAAAGTGTGTGAAACAGTGTTGAGTTTTTCTTTATAAACTGTTATAATGGAATCATAATCACGCTTCGCCAGATTTCTCAAGTGGTCAGGCGAGAGGAGTATCCAATGCAGAACAGTATGTTTTCAGACCAGGTGAAGCAAGTCATGCAACTTGCTCGCGAAGAAGCAGCGCGTCTGGGACACAATTACATCGGCACCGAACATTTGCTACTGGGCATCATACGCGGAGGCAAAAGTACAGCCGTCCAGGTACTGACAAATCTGAACTTAAATCTCGAAAGTATCAAGCAGTCCATCGACGATTTTGTCGCTTCTTCTGGTAGTTCAATGACGATGGGTGAAGTACCTTTTACACCCCGGGCAAAACAGATTCTCGAAATTGCTGCCAATGAAGCCAAAGAAATGAAGAGCCGAGTCGTGAGGACCAGCCATCTGCTGTTGGCATTGTTAAAAGATAAAGACGGGGTTGCCGCACAGATTCTGGTTACATTCGGCGTAGATCACAGAACCGCTAAAGAGGAGGTGATTGCCGTTTTGCAGGGAAAAACTTCGGGTGGTAAGCGCGAAAAGAGAAAAAGCAAAACGCCTTTCCTCGATCATTTCGGACGCGATTTAACCGATCTGGCGCGGCAGGGCAAATTGGATCCAACTATTGGTCGCGATCGAGAAATTGAACGGGTGTCACAGGTACTTGCCAGACGCAAAAAGAACAACCCGGTGCTTGTGGGCGAACCCGGCGTGGGTAAAACGCAGATCATTGAGGGATTGGCGCAGCGCATTGTAGAACGGCGAGTCCCACAAATTTTGCTGGACAAGCGCGTAGTCACGCTCGATATGGGCGGCATTGTCGCGGGCACAAAATATCGCGGACAGTTTGAAGAGCGCCTGAAAGCTGTGATGAATGAACTCCAGCAAAGCAAGAATGTGATCATTTTTATCGATGAGTTGCACACCATTGTCGGCGCCGGTAGTGCCGAGGGAACGCTGGATGCATCCAATATGTTTAAGCCCTCACTTTCCCGCGGTGAACTGCAGTGCATTGGCGCAACAACCTTAGACGAATATCGAAAATATATCGAAAAGGATGGCGCGCTCGAGCGGCGGTTCCAGACGATAGTGGTCGATGCGCCTTCAGTGGATGAGACCATTGAAATTCTCAAGGGTCTAAAAGCCAGTTATGAGACACATCACAAAGTATCGTTTTTACCTGAAGCTATCGAAGCAGCAGCGCAAATGGCCGACCGCTATATCAGTGATCGGCACTTGCCCGACAAGGCCATTGATGTGATCGATGAAACGGGAGCGCGAGTGCGATTGTCGCGCCTCAATCCCCCCGAAGAGATCAAAGAAAGCGAGATAGCTATCGGTGAGATTACGCGCAAAAAAGATATGGCTGCCGAAAATCAGCAATTTGAAGAGGCGGCAAGGTTGCGCGACCGAGAGAGAGAACTCAAAAACGAACTCGAAAATATGCGCCAGGCCTGGGAAGTGCAGGTGACAGATGATGTGGTCGAAGTGACAGAAGAACACATTGCCGAAGTGATTTCGAGCATGACGGGCATTCCCGTGTTTCGGCTGGCACAGGCCGAGTCCGAAAGACTGATCAACATGGCATCCGAGTTGCAAAAGCGGGTGATCGGCCAAGAGGAAGCGGTTTCTACGGTATGCCGCTCCATTCGGCGCACGCGTGCTGGCCTCAAAGACCCCAACCGTCCAATCGGCACATTTTTATTTTTGGGCCCCACGGGTATTGGCAAAACGTATCTGGCGCAAGCACTGGCGCAGTATCTGTTTGACGATGAAGATGCACTCGTAACCGTAGATATGTCGGAATATATGGAAAAATTCGCGGTGTCTCGGCTCGTTGGCGCACCACCGGGTTATGTGGGGTACGACGAGGGCGGACAGCTAACGGAAAAAGTGCGCCGGCGTCCCTATTCGGTGGTTTTGCTCGATGAAATTGAAAAAGCCCATCCCGATGTATTCAATATCCTCTTACAGGTGCTGGACGAAGGGCGTTTGACAGACAGCTTTGGGCGCAAGGTAAATTTCAAAAATACCATTTTGATCATGACATCCAATCTGGGAACCAGAGATCTGCAAAAGGCAGGTGGTCTGGGATTTGGTCGGTCGGACAAAAAGTCGATCCGCGAAAAAATGGAAGAGCGCATCAACGAAGAAGTCAAAAAGACATTTAATCCCGAGTTTATCAATCGCCTGGATGAAACGGTGATCTTCAACCCACTGGATCGAAAGGAAATTATTCAGATCGTCGATATCGAGCTTGAAAAAATTCTCGCTCGCGTTGCAGAACGCGATATCGAGGTGCGTCTCACACAGGGAGCCAAGAGTTTGATTGCTGAAAAGGGCTATGATCCGACTTATGGCGCACGGCATCTGCGTCGCACCATTCAAAAGATGATTGAAGATCCTCTGGCCGAAGAGATCATTATGGGCCACTTTGCCGATGGCTGTAAGGTTCGGGTGAGCAAAAAAGGCGATACGCTCAATTTTGAGGGCGTTTCTGTCGCGAAAGAAGAATCGAAAGACTCAGCCGAAATTCAGGTGAAGAAAAAAGATAGTCATATCAACAGGGCTGATGAAAGTGGGGAGGGTAATCTCAATGAAAAAGTTGGAGATCACGACAAATCGGGAGATCCTGTTGGCGAAGAGGAAGTAGTGAACAAGGACAAAGCATGATCTTGAAGGTGCGGTCAATATCCAAACGGCCCGGGCAGCAGTCCGGGCTGTTTGGCGTACAGCCGGAACATTTTTCTTTTTTGGGCGTTTGAGACTTACAAAATAAAGTGCGAATAGACGAATGGCGATACACATTGATACTGACTTACATCATGTCAGCACATGCTTTGGGAGGATGGGCGAGGTTCGTTGATTCGTTTAATGTGGTTTTTCAGATAGGTAATTTGTGAAAAAATTTTTTACGCACAGTTTTCTGATCCTCATTGTACTCTTGGGCGGGCGCACGGGCGCACAAGAAGGCCCGGTGATTCGGGAAATCCGCATTCGTGGCAATGATTGGGTCGAGACTTCTTTTATTGAATCTCAAAGCGGTTTATTCAAAGGGCAGAATCTGGCGGAAGGCGAAGCCGCGCGGGTGATCCGCAATCTCTACAAAAGCGGTCTGTTTTCCGACATCAAACTTTCTATAGATCAAGTGCCAGACGGCATAGCTGTTATTATTGATTTGAAAGCCGTGCCGCGTTTGGGTGAGGTGGTCTTTAAGGGCAATCGCGAAATAAAAGACAAGACACTAAAGCGCGAATTGGGATTGATTGAAGGCCAGTTGATTCGGCTGCGAGAAAAGAAAAGATCGGTCAATAAGCTGGTCGCACTCTATCGGGAAAAAGGCTATTTGCTCGCCTCGGTGGATGTACAAGAAGAGGCGGTTGATGAAGATGGACGATTGCCATTGACCTTTGAAATTCACGAAGGCGAAAAAGTCAATTTAAAAAAGATTCGCTTCCACGGCAACACGGCATTAACTGGAAAACAACTGCGCAAGCAGATGGAAGAAACCAAACAAGATGGCTGGTGGTTTGGAGGCGGCAAATACAGCGAGGACACTTATCCCGACGATAAAGAACTGGTTTTGGCCTTTTACCGGCAAAACGGATATCGGGAAGCGGCAATTGTATCCGATAGTTTATCCTATGGCCCTCAGAAAAAAAATATGTACCTCGATATCACCATCGAAGAAGGGCCTCTTTATCGTTTTGGCGCAGTGAGCTGGTCGGGCAATGAGAAAATCACAGACGCGGGTTTTTCTCACTTTATTGTGGTCGATTCGGGTGCGGTCTATAACGAAGAACGCGTCTTAAAATCTCGGGAACAGTTGCAAAATGCCTATATGGACATCGGACATATAGGCGCGCAGATTTTTCCGCAACAAAAACCCATTGAAGGTCACGTCGTCAATGTACATTTTGACGTGGTCGAAAAAGATCCTTGGACAATTCGCAAAATTTTGATTACGGGCAATACCAAAACCAAAGACCGTGTAATTCGACGCGAGTTGCGCGTGCGCCCGGGCGATACGTTTAGCCGCGCACTTTTAGAACGCAGCGTGCGCGAAGTCATGCAACTCAACTTTTTTACCAATGTTTTACCAGAGCCTATCGCCGTAGAAGAAACATCGGAGATCGACCTCGAGTTCACCATAGAAGAAAAATCAACGGGCACGGCGTCTATCGGGGCCGGATATAGCGAGCGCGACAAGCTGATTGGCACCATCGGGTTGCAAATTCCCAATTTTAGAGGCAACGGACAACAACTCGATTTCCAGTGGGAGTTTGGATCGCGCCGCGAAACCTTTAGTATTGGATTTACCGAACCGTGGTTCCGCAATACCCCCACGAGTATATCCGCGTCGCTGTTCCGAAGTACCATAAGACTGGCAACTTATGGTGTAGCTGACTTTGATCAACGCACAGAAGGCGGTGCATTTCGCCTCGGACGCAGGCTGCGCTGGCCCGATTATTCGCGCATTTCTGGAGGCTATCGCATCGAGAAGGTTGCTTTTATCAACTTCTCCGACACTACAGATGTCAACAATCCCTTTTACGAAGACAATGTGACCAGCAGCATCAGTGCGAACTTGACGCGCGACAGCCGCGATTTGCCGATCTTTCCCACATCGGGCAGCGTAACCTCTTATTCGCCTGCACTGGCCGGTGGATTTTTGGGTGGTAATAGAGATTTTCACAAACACGATATTGTCACGAGTTTTTACTTTCCCATATTCTGGCGGTTGGCCTTAAATGTGCGGTCGCAATTGGGCTTTGTCGCCAGTTATGGCACCGAGCGCGTCCCGTACCAGGAATTGTATCTGCCGGGCGGCGTTGATATTTTTGAAGGTACCATGTTGCGCGGTTATCCCGACCGCTCAATTGGCCCTCGTAATATTGGAGGGGAGCCAATTGGAGGTGTCGCGCAGTTGTTGTTTAACGCAGAGATCAGCATTCCCATTGTACCCAATCAATTTTACGGTCTCATTTTTGCCGACGCGGGTAATGCCTGGGAAAATTTGGACAGAATCAGCCTGACGGACCTGCGGCGATCAGCTGGTTTTGGCATACGGATTGTAGCACCTGTGGTGGGTATTATGGGATTTGATTTTGCCTGGGGATTTGACCGTCGGCGCGTCGATGGTCAGTCCGTACAAATGATGACGCATTTCCAATTCGGTCCGCAATTTTATTAGCAGTCAAGAGTCAGCTATCAGCAGCCGGATTCCTCCTATACCCTTAAGATGGAAAGGAGGGACTAAAAAGCTGAAAGCTTTATTCACGGAGGGAATTTTGATGACACGCTGTCGCTTACTTTTTGTCGCGCTATCTCTGGCACTAACTGGCATAGCCAGTACCGCTGGCGCGGAGCTAAAGCTGGGGTATATTGATTCACAGAAAATTTTGGATCAGTACAAACCCTATCAAGATGCTTTGAGAGAATATGGCCGTTACGAAGAAGAACTCCAGCGCGAGATGAATACCATGCAAAACGATCTCGCCAAGATGCAGGATACCTACGAACGCCAATCCCTGCTTTTGAGTGACAAACGCAAACAAGAAGAGCAGCAGGCCATAATAAAAAAACAGCAGGAACTGCAGCGGTTCGTGCAAGACACCACCTCGCCACAAGGCAGTCTCGCGCGCAAAACCGCGGAATTGTCCGAACCCATTATTCAAACCGTGAATGCGATAATCAAGCAAGTAGCAGAAGACGAAGGCTTTGATTTTGTGCTCAATTCTACGGCCCTCGCCTATGCGAAAGAGGCGCACGATTTGACCGATAAAGTCCTCGAAGCACTTGCCAAAGATCTCGAAGCCAAAGCAAAAACCGAAGGCCCATAGCAGATCATCTATATACGTTGTTTTTTAAGTCTCTGATTTACCCCTCGGGGTGATAGGAGACTTTTTAATGTAAATATTGGAGAATATCGTGACTCTGGACATTAGAGATATTGAAAAAATTCTTCCGCACCGTTATCCTTTTCTTCTGCTTGATCGCGTAACCGAGTTAGTACCTGGCGAGCGGCTGGTCGCGTACAAAAATGTGTCAGCTAATGAGCCGTTTTTTCAGGGGCATTTTCCCGACAACCCCGTGATGCCGGGCGTACTCATTATCGAAGCATTGGCTCAGGCTGCTGCAATTTTGATGAGTGATGGGCAGGAAAGCGATTTGATCCCATTATTTATGGGCATTGACAAGGCGCGTTTCCGAAGACAAGTTGTACCCGGCGATCAACTCCAACTAACCGTCGAAGCAGGTCAACAACGACGCAATGTGTGCAAAGGGCTTGGCAAAGCCACAGTGGAGGGCGAAATCGCTGCACAGGCAGAATTGATGGCAATGTTTGTAAACCGCGAAGATTTGTAGCACCACCTCGCATTGGCTTAAACAAAAAACTCGGCACTAAAAGGCCGAGTTTTTTGTTTTTTAACGATTGTCAACTATCAGCAACGAATATTCTCATTCTTCCCTTTCCAAAACTTCCCATTCCTCAAATAAGCGCTCCATCTGCTTTTGCACTCCTTCTTTTTCTCGCGCCATTTCTCTCAGGCGATGCCAATCAGTGGCGAGATCATCTCGCGCCATTTCTTCAGCTATCTGATCAACCTTGTCCTCGAGTATTGCAATCGCTTCTTCTATCTCGGCTAAGCGGCGTTCCCGTCTTTGTTGCTGTCGCATTGCGCGCTTGCGACTTTTATAGTCGTTTTGCCTTTTGGATGCATCCTGTACAGCCGGTATATCTACACCCTGTATCTGACGCTGGTAATCATCGTAATTGCCATCTACCAGTTGCCACTTTCCATCGCCAAGCACGATCAGGCGATTGACCAGACGGTTGAGAAAATACCGGTCGTGTGAAACCGCGATCATAGTTCCCTCAAAAGTCTCAAGCGCGTTTTCCAGCACATGGCGCGAGGCGATATCCAGATGGTTGGTGGGTTCGTCGAGCACCAGAAGATTGAGGGGTGCGCGCATGAGCTTGGCCAGAGCAACGCGACTTTGTTCTCCCCCACTGAGCGACCCTGTTTTGCGCTCCACATCGTCTCCAGAAAAAAGAAAAGCACCCAAAAAATTTCTAATCTCAAGTTCTGGAACACTGGGCGTGAGTGACCAGATTTCTTCGAGAACGCTCAAATTGGGATTCAGGTCCTGACGGGTTTGTGCGTAATAACCAATCTCGAGACCTTTACCCGGAAGAACGCGCCCCGAGTCCGGCGCGAGTTCTTCCATAAAAATTTTCAAAAGTACGGTTTTGCCCGAACCATTGGGACCTATAATGCCGAGACGCTCGCCCTGCCACAACGTAAAGTTGAGATCGGAAAATAGCGGGCGGTTGGGATAGGCTTTGGTGAGATCTTCAACCTGTAAAACGCGATCTCCCCCCCGGGTGGCAGCATTAAACCTAAGCGCAATATCGCGTTGTTGCACAACGCGTTCTACGCGATCGAGTTTTTCAAGTGCCCTGCGTCGGCTCTGCGCCTGCCTGGTCTTT
Source organism: Candidatus Latescibacterota bacterium (assembly GCA_022821275.1). Lineage (GTDB taxonomy): Bacteria > Latescibacterota > UBA2968 > UBA2968 > UBA2968 > VXRD01. Next base: position 39,673 of record JAJEDY010000060.1, read on the forward strand.
TGTCCGGCGATATTGCGGCGGATATATTCTTCGGTTCGCTCGATATGCGCTTGCTGTGCTCGGTAGGCTTTTTGCTGCTGTGCCCGGCGTTGTTCTTTTTCCTGGATATAGAAAGAATAGGTTCCCGAATACTTTTCGACCACACCGCGTTCCAGATCTACAATTTTGGTCACCGTACGTTCGAGAAAAGTGCGGTCATGAGAAATGATGACAAAGGCTTTGGCATACTCCGAGAGGAAGTACTCGAGCCATTCTATAGCTTGTAGATCAAGGTGATTGGTGGGTTCGTCTAAGAGCAACAGATCGGGTTCTCTTGCGAGCAATTGAGCAAGGGCCAGGCGATTCTTCTGCCCACCACTGAGCACTTGCGTTGGCAATTTCAGGTCGGTTTCGCAAAAACCGAGACCAAACAGAATGGCTTTGGCACGAGCTTCTGTCGCATACCCTCCCATGTGCTCATATTGGTCGCGGAGATGCCCGTAATCATTGAGGAGAGAATCGGAATTTTCACCCTCAGCCATGACTTTTTCAAGATCATGGAGGCGGTGTTGCAAATCCAGAATATCGGCAAAAGCATCGAGTGCCGCATCCATAACAGTACATTCTGGATCAAATGTGGGTTCCTGTGTCAGAAATCCAATATTGAGACCGCGTTGTCTGTGAAGTTTCCCGCGGTCCGGCAGGCTTTCTTCGGTTATGAGCCGAAGCAATGTGGTTTTACCGCAGCCGTTGGGACCGACAAGTCCGATGCGATCACCCGGATCAATTTGCCAATAGATACCGGTAAGCACATCGTACGCGCCGAAGGATTTCCAGATATCTTCGAGTTGAATAATCACCTTTTACCGCCCCTCGCGCTGTTCAGCATCTGACGCAGATCTTCCGCAGATTGTCGAGCGGCGTCTGCAAAGTCGGTACTGCTGGAAGCGTAGAGGACGCTGCGCGATGAATTGACGAGAATACCGCTACCCTTGTGATCGAGACCATTCTGGACAATTGCATTGGTCTGACCACCTTGCGGCCCCACGCCGGGCAAAAGGATGGGGAGATCAGTGGCAATCTCGCGAATGGTTTTCAAGTCATCGGGATGCGTCGCGCCCACCACGAGGCCACAGGGTCCTGTCTCTGACCATTCCACGGCTCTTTGCGCGAGCACCTCATACAGCACGCCGCGATCTGTATTTAGGCGCAAGATATCAGCCGATCCTGGATTGGATGTAAGGCACAAGAGGAAGGCACAGCCGTTTTGATAAGCCAAAAAAGGATCAATAGCATCTGTTCCCATCAAGGGATTGACGGTCACGGCATCAACGCCGAGTTCTCGATATGCCATGTATGCATACTGTTCTGCTGTATTGCCAATATCACCCGCTTTGAAATCGAGTATAATTGGCATATCGTTGGGAATAGCACGGACCGCACCTTGAAGTGCCTCCCAACCCGCTATACCCTGCGCGCCAAAAAATGCAAAATTGGGTTTATACGCACATGCAATATCCCTCGTGGCGGCTATAATTTCCGTGAGAAAAGCGCGTGTGGGATTGGATTTCCCTTTCAGATGTTCGGGCAGCTTTGCCGGATCGGGATCGAGACCCACACATACAAAACTGTTATTGCGCTGTACTGTATCGCTGTATTTTTCTAAAAAGGACATCCAATATCTCCATTAAGCAAATGGCGGACCCCTCGTGGGAATCCGCCGTTACTGAATAACACCGCTTCAGCGCATGCTTTGAAACAAGCGGGCCTGTAAGCCGAGTTCTGTCGTTTGGTAGCCCAAACGGATGGTCATTTATCTGGGACGCCGGTTACCCGACGCCTCTTGCGGCCTACCCGAGCGTAATAGCGAGACGGGCTATCTCTTCGCTCCTATTCGGCCTTGCTCCAAATGGGGTTTACCGTGCCGCGCTCGTCGCCGAGTCGCGCGGTGGGCTCTTACCCCACCGTTTCACCCTTGCCCGCAGCGCGAAATATCGCGCCCGCTGGCGGTCTGTTCTCTGTGGCACTTTCCATCGGGTCGCCCCGCCTGGGTGTTACCCAGCATTTTGCCCTGTGGAGCTCGGACTTTCCTCATCCCAAAAGGGACGCGACCATCCGGCCCACTTGTAATATTTTATTTTTTAGACGTATCGGCACTGTCTTTTGTTGCAATGCCCTGATTTGCCAATCGATCAGCTTCTCTATTTTGCTCCCGGCGTACGTGTTCAATCTGAAAGCCATCAAAAGTTCTACTCAGCTTTCGGGCAGTTTGATAAAGCGGCAAAAGTCCTCCACTTTTTACTTTGTAAGCCCCATTCATCTGGCGAACCACGAGTTCGCTATCGGAAAATACAGTTACCCGATTGGCTTCGGAGTCTGCGGCCATTTCGAGGCCCTTGATCAACGCGCGATACTCTGCGACATTGTTGGTCGCACAACCGATATACTCACAATATTCTGCGTGAAGTTCTCCATCTGCCTCAATGCGAATACCAATACCCGCAGGCCCCGGATTGCCCCTGGATGCCCCGTCAATAAATAGAGTCAATTCGGTCAAACCTCAGCCTCTTCGTCACTCCACACCAGAAGACGACCACAACTTTCGCAGCGCATGATGCTATCGGCACGTCTGACTTCCACCAGGCGTTGAGGGGATAATTGGCGGTAACAGCCACCACAGGCCCCTTTGCGAACTGGCACAATAGCAATACCGCCTTTGACAACTTTGCGAATGCTATTGTATATGCTTAAAGGGCGGGGTTCCACACCGGGCTCGATGGCTGACCGCTTCTTTTTCCAGGCACTCACATCTTTTTCTACAGAATTGAGTTTGACCGTTAATTCGTCAATGCGTTTTTGCCGGTCTTCTTCAATCTCCCGGTAGTAATTTTCGTCTTCGCGGAGTTTTTCCACAATTTGTTCAACTGTATCGATACTTTCCAAAATGGCGGTTTCGTGTTGATCCTTGCGGTCGTTGAGGGTCGCGATTTCGATTTGTAAGGCATCGTATTCTTTGTTGGTCTTTACCTCATAAAGCCTATCTTGATGTTTTTTCAGGTCTTCTTCTATTGCGCTGAGTTCTCTTTCGAGTGCCCGGCGATCTTTTTCCAGTTCTTCACTGCGCTGTTGTTGTGCGTCGAGTTGATCGCGTGCATCTTGCAGTTCACCTTTGAGACTGTTGATTTCTTTGGGATAATCGGTTTGAGATTGGTGCAACGCGTTGATTTCTTTATCGATTTCTTGAAGTTTCAGCAAATTAACCAAACTCTCTCTCATGCGCGGGTCTCCTTGTGAAGCGAAAAAAGAAAAGGTGCTACCCTGAGCAGGTGCACCTTTCTATGGCCGTCTTTGCTACAACTTGAACCTCTTGATCTGTTGACAAGAAGTTTTGGAATGGTGGGCGATACTGGATTTGAACCAGTGACCTCCGGTATGTGAAACCGGCACTCTAACCAACTGAGCTAATCGCCCAATTTTGCAATAATACCGCACAGAACGACCGACCTTTTTTTGATAATGTACAGGAAGTCATGCAACGCATTTTAATTAACAAAAGATAGTTTGGGATGTCAAGCCCGATTCCTGAAATCAGGCTCTGGCTACCCCCCCACATTTACGCATTTTCTTCTAACTGCACTGTATCGGGTCGCTGGCCTATTGACGGTGGGGCCATTAAGCGAACCTGTTGTGCCGTCAAATTTTCATAATCATCGACATTGTAATACGTATTTGCCCACGATGAATGCCCGGGACTGTATTTATACAGAAATGCGCGCCGCTCGTGATCGGCTGTCCACGGCATCGTTCCATGGACCAGCGCCTCTGTGAAAATCAACGCATCCCCCGCGTTCACTTCGGGCTGCACCACATAGTGAGGCACCCGTTCATACTCCCGCACATCCTGTGGAATGCTATTCAAAAAATTGGTCTTATGCGTGCCGGGAATACAACAAAACCCACCATCGCCTTTGCGTGCAGGCATCGTAAAAAATGTCACCACCGTCAACCCGGTTCGAATAACACCATCGCGATATTTGTACCAATGATCGCCCTCGCGCCCATTATCGCCCCCGTGCAACCGCCCTCGCTGCCCGCCCTTTTGCATAAAAATGCTATAATCGTGATCAATTCGCACCTTTGATCCCAAAAATTCCAGCAGATAGGGCATAATCTTCGGGTGATCCAACAACTTCTGAAAAGGCATCCCCCACGTTGAGGGCCGCCCCACATTGCGATACCCGCCATTGCCATCTGCCGCCTTCATCTTCTCATCTACAATCGCATTCAACTCATTGACTTCCCGCTCTGAAAGCACATTCTCAATGACGATATAGCCATCTAAATCAAATACAAATTTCTCTTCAATATCCACCGATAACGACATGCTTCACTCCTTTGGCCTGAACACAAAACAATCGGATTTAAAAAAAGATAATAGCCTTAATCACTTGCGTCAATGGAGTTCCCTAAAGTGAGGTTTCATGATACAGAATGCTTTGTTCCTTGCCTATGTTGATAAACTGAAGTATTTTTTAGGAAAAGACTCAAAAAACCAGAGAGCAATTAAGATTATTATTAAGGAATAAAAAAATGAAACAAACCACGCTTAAAATGCAGTTTCATCTTCCAATAAAAAACATCTCTAAAAAGCATCAAACGGCAGCGAAAAAAAAGGCAAAAGCAGCCTTTGTGCTTGAACTCCTCCGACAAGGGGCCATCAGTGCTGGCAGAGCCGCAAAACTCCTCAATATTTCTCGATGGGAACTTTCAGAGTTAATGGATGAAGCTGGCATCTCTCCTTTTGATGACAGCCTCACCGCAGAAGACTTAGCGGCTGAAGTCAATAGTGCGCTACAGGCTTTCGAGAAACCCACACCATGAAGGTTGTAGCAAACAGTACCCCATTGATTGAACTCTCAAAAATTAAGCGGTTGGATCTACTTCGAGATGTATATGGCTCAATCATCATTCCAGAAGAAGTGTACACCGAAGTAGTCATTGATGGGGCTGGAAAACCTGGGGCGGCAGCGGTGAAAGAAGCCCAGTGGATTCTCTGTAGGTCGGTGATAGACAAAAATCAAGTCCTGATACTTCACAACCGCACACTGCTTGATTTAGGCGAATGTGGAGCTATTGTGCTTGCACAAGAAATTGATGCAGAACAAGTGATTATTGACGACCGCGTTGCACGGCGTGTGGCAATTGCTCGGGGATTGCCTATTATCGGTACAATCGGTGTTCTGCTTGTTGCCAAAACCCGCCACATCATTCCCGATGTCAAATCTATACTCGATAATCTTCGGGACCATGGTACGCGAATTAGCCAAAGACTCTATCGCCAAACACTTACAAATGCAGGAGAATAAAAACCAAAAAGGAGCATTGATGCGGAAGGATTATTCGGAAGTCAAAGGTCAACTGCGGAGTCAAGAGTGGTTCAACAACCCGCACAACATGGGCATGACAGCCGTTTATGTCGAACGCTACATGAATTATGGCTGGACGCGCGAAGAACTCCAATCGGGCAAACCCGTTATCGGCATCGCGCAAACGGGTGGTGACCTCACCCCCTGCAATCGCATTCACGTCGAATTGGTCGATCGCGTCAAAGCCGGTATTCGCGACAACGGCGGCATACCCTTTGAATTTCCCGTTCACCCCATTGCCGAACAGGGCAAACGGCCCACGGCTGCCCTCGACCGCAACCTCGCCTACCTCGGACTGGTCGAAATCCTGCACGGCTATCCCATCGACGGCGTCGTCCTCACCACCGGATGCGACAAAACCACACCCGCCTGCATCATGGCGGCCTGCACCATGAACCTGCCCGCCATCGTCCTCTCTGGCGGTCCCATGCTCGATGGACACTGGCGCGGTCGCCTGGCCGGATCGGGCACCGTTGTATGGGAAGCCCGCGAACGCTACGCGGCTGGTGAAATCGACTACGATGGATTCATGGATATCGTCACATCATCCTCGCCCAGTGTGGGCCACTGCAACACAATGGGAACCGCCCTATCCATGAACGCATTGGCCGAAGCACTTGGATTATCGCTTACCGGATGTGCGGCCATCCCCGCCCCCTATCGCGCCCGCAAGCAAATGGCCTATCGCACGGGTCTGCGCATCGTCGATATGGTCAAAGAGGATCTCACCCCCGACAAGGTCCTCACGCCAGAAGCCTTCCAAAACGCCATTGTCGTCAACTCGGCGCTCGGCGGTTCGACCAATGCACCGGTACACATCACCGCCATGGCGCGACACATGGGGCTGGAACTGCCGGCAAAAGACTGGCAAAACCATGGACACCACATCCCCCTGCTCGTCAACTGTCAGCCCGCAGGCGAATACCTCGGCGAAGCCTTTTATCGCGCCGGTGGCGTGCCCGCCGTCATGGCCGAACTCGTCAAAGCCGACAAACTCCACACGCATTGCCAGACCGTCACTGGCAAAACCATAGGCGAAAATCTCAAAAACATCGCCATTGAAGACGCGCGCGTCATCAAGCCCTATGACCAACCCTTAAAAGAAAACGCCGGATTCATTGTACTCAGCGGCAACCTCTTTGAAGCCGGCTTGCTCAAAACCTCTGTGATCGGCGACGACTTTCGCAAAAAATATCTCCAGCGCGAAGGCGATCCAAACGCCTGGGAAGGCACGGCAGTGGTCTTCGATGGTCCCGAAGATTATCACCACCGCATCAATGACCCCGATTTGCCCATCGACGAAAATGCCATTCTCTTCATACGCTATTGCGGCCCCGTGGGCTACCCCGGCTCAGCCGAAGTCGTCAACATGCTCCCGCCCGACCGCCTCGTGCAGGCTGGCATTTCCGAACTGCCCTGCATCGGCGATGGGCGTCAAAGCGGCACCTCTGCCAGCCCGTCCATACTCAACGCCTCGCCCGAAGCCACAGTGGGCGGAGGCCTTGCCTTTCTCAAAACAGGTGACCGCGTGCGCATTGACCTCAACACATGCACGGCCAATGTCCTCGTCAGTGAACGGGAACTCGTCCAGCGCAAAAAGGACTGGAAACAACCCGATCTGGTCCACCAGACACCCTGGCAGGAAATCTATCGCCACAATGTGGGACAACTCGCCGATGGCGCATGTTTAGAACTGGCCGTTAAATACCAGAATGTGCGCGACAACACCCCTCGTCACTCGCATTAAACATACTGCCCGTGATATTCCCGACGCCCGAAGAATACACCGTTCTCGTCCTATCGCTTAAAGTGGGTCTGCTCTGCGTGGTAATAAGCCTGCCCTTTGCCGTATTGTTGGGATGGGTACTGGCGCGCAAAAACTTTCGGGGCAAACTCATCCTAGACGGTCTGTGTCACCTGCCCCTTGTATTGCCGCCTGTCGTTGTCGGGTATCTGCTCCTCCTCCTGTTGGGACGCCGGGGTTTTCTGGGCCAAATTTTGAGCGACTGGTTCGGCGTGCAGGTCGCATTTACCTGGCGCGGTGCCGTATTAGCCGCCGCTGTAGTGGGTTTTCCACTCATGTTGAGAGCCGTTCGCCTCGCCATAGAAAGTGTTGACCCCCGCCTTGAGCGTGCGGCCCGCACCCTGGGTGCCAATCCGCTTCGCGCCTTTTTCTCCATAACGCTGCGCCTTGCCACCCCGGGTGTACTCGTTGGATCTCTCCTCACATTTGCCCGTAGCCTTGGCGAATTTGGCGCCACCATCACCTTTGTCTCCAATATCGCTGGCGAAACCCGCACCCTCCCACTCGCCATTTTCACGTACATCAACCAGCCCGACGGCGAAGCCGCTGCCGCACGCCTCGTCTTACTCTCCATCATCCTATCTCTGGGCGCGCTTATCGCCAGTGAGGCCATCGCCCGCAAAATGAAAAATTAAACACCATGCTCACCCTCTGCGTACACAGACAACTCGCTGAATTTAACCTCGAAATCGATGTGACATGTGCCTATCCCGTCACCGCGATATTTGGGCCTTCGGGCTGCGGCAAAACCACCCTCTTAAATCTCATAAGCGGCCTCATGCGGCCCGATAGTGGCCAAATCAGCATTGATGATACGATTCTCTTTCACGCAGAAAAAGGCATTGACCTGCCACCGGAAAAACGACGCATAGGCCATGTATTTCAAGACGACTTGCTTTTTCCACACCTGACCGTGCGCCAGAATCTCCTGTATGGGTATCAATTTCTCGCACCATCAGAGCGCAAATTTCATCCCGATACCATTATCGACCTGCTCGAATTAAACACCTTGCTCGACCGCAATCCAAATCTCCTATCAGGTGGTGAACGCCAGCGTGTCGCCCTGGGACGAGCCATCCTGACCTCTCCCAGACTCCTCGTCATGGATGAACCCCTGACCGCGCTCGATCAAGAACTCAAAGACCGCATCATGCCCTATCTGCGCCACATTCGCACGGATCTGGGCATCCCCATGCTCTACGTCAGTCACGCAATTGGTGAAATTCTACAACTGACCGGACAGGTCATTGTGCTCAACCGCGGACAAGTACTCGCACATGGAGACTTCTTTTCCATCGCACACCAGCCCAAAATTCTGCCCTTGCTCGAAGCGCACGGTTTTGAAAATGTCCTGCCCGTTGAAGTCATCGCATCCAATCGCGTGCAATACAACAATCAGACCCTCCACATCCCCCCCTGTGATCGCGCACCGGGTACGCATATCTTTATAGGTATCCGGGCAAACGACATCATTTTATGCCAACAACGACCTGCTGGTTTAAGCATTCGCAATGCCCTTCCTGGACGGATTCTCGACATCGTTGAAACGCATGGCCGACGCCTCGTTTACATCGACGTGGGCAAACGCCTCGCCGCTGAAGTCACGCCCGAAGCGATACGCGAATTGGCTTTAACAATCGGCGACCCTGTAATTTGCCTGATAAAAACACACGCCATTCGCATAGGTCCAGATGTCTCTTGAGACCTGCACTATCTCCCAAAAAAAATCAAAATTTCTGAAACCCATTTACAACTTGCGCTGTCTATTTATGTGACATTGGGGAGATTTTTTTATTCCTTTTCGTTCCAAAGTGCATCCAAAGGTATGTAATAGTGAAGATGAAATTTGCAAAAAATTCCGATTTCTTCCTTGACGTAATGAAGTTCTCTAACTATCTTTTTCAAGCTAAACATTGTTGTTGCAATCCATCAACCTCAAACTGGGAATCCATCGTGTATATCCGTAAACCCGCACCACAGGGCTGAGTCTCCTGGAAAGACATCCAGGGTAACACCTTTACACGAGAAACTTTTGTGTTCAACTCACCATTGTTGCCTTTAACCGTCCAATCCAGGATAGCTCGCAATTTGAATTGCACGCGCTTTTATTGCGCCTGGGGAGGACTATATGGCTTGTTGAATGCACCAAAAAAACACTGCCATCCTCACCGGATGGCTTTTTTAATGGCCACAGCGCAAAACGAGACGCGGTGGCCATTTTTTGTGAAAGGAGGCACTGTGATTATTTGACAAACGATTGGTAAGCAAAAGATCTGGCTCACATTTCTCACCCTTCATCAGAGAAAGGAGATCTGATATGATGCCAGTAGAAATAGAAAGGCCCTCACGCGAGTCTTTGGCGGGACGACGTGAGGACCCCAGATCACACCGACAAGTACATGCGGTGTTCCGCATAATTTAGGACAAATTTCCGATAACTGCAAATGGAATCATAAACTTGTGGAGAAAGTAAATGCAAACATGGAAGGATGTATTTCGCAGAAAAGAGGAATTGCAAAATCTGAAAAACATCGGATTCTGCTTTCTGATTGTCGCTGCCCTCATCACGGGTTCTTATGCCCTGACTGGGTTGCGCGACATTTTTCGGGTCTCGCTTGCGGAGCCTACCGAGTGGGCAATCACCGCAACGCCTGACGATATTGACGAGTAGATTGATAACCCTTCACCAGAGGATTAACCATGCAGTACGCAGAAGAGCGAGATCTGGTGCGTCGCACATTAAATGGCGATGCCGGGGCTTTCAACAGCCTTTACAAACGCCACCACGCCCGGATTCTCGCCACATTAATTGGACGAACCAGAAATCGACACGATGCTGAAGATTTGATGCAGGTGACTTTCTTGCGCGCCTATCGCGGTTTGTCCGGGTTTCGCGGGGAAGCTGCGTTTTCGACATGGCTGATGCAAATTGCCCTGAATGTGTGTACCACGCACCTGCGATCCAAACAAGCCCGTAGATCGTGGCAACAGACCATTGAAGATCCACAACTCGGTTATCGAGATACCTGGGAGCCAGCCAATACAGAGCGTCCCGACGATGCATTATCTCGAAAAGAATGCCGCGAGATGCTCGAAGAAAGCATAGCAGAACTGCCGCAGCGATATCGCCATGCCGTGAGATTGCGCTATGTACAGGATCGATCTTATGCAGAAATTGCCAGGGAACTCGGCGTCCCGATGGGCACCCTGAAAACCTGGCTTCATCGCGCGCGACACCAGTTGCAAGAATCTCTTAATGACACGGAACTTGCGGCAATGTAAAACGTCTTACAACGTGTTATCGCAATAGCTGTTAAATTTTAACAACCAAAGGAGAAATTCATTTTATGCACTGCGACATTTGCGGGTGCGAAAACGCGTACATCCACAAAATCAACCGCATGTATGGCAAGGGGAAACACACCGTCACCATTCGCAATATTCCCCTCGCGATATGTTCGACCTGTGATGAACGCTATTTTGCGCCCCGCATACTCGACAACGCCGAACAACTGAGTCCAGACACAAAAGTCAAACATTCAGAATCGACCTGTCTCGTATAAACAAGCAGCTTAAAAAAAGCCGCCGGAACCACTATCGGCGGCTTTTTTGTGTTCATTTTCGGACACTACTGTATCAAAATCGGACACTTGTCCCTGTAATTAAACTTAGATGAAGCCAGCTATTTTTTATTTACGCCAGTATCCAAATTTTTTCAAAAAAAATTAAGCGTTTTATTTTCAACATGTTATGAATACAAAAAAGGGATCAGTCAGCAAAAAAGTGCCCAAATTATTGACCGATAAAAAAATTTGGCACGATTTTTGTTGTATTCAAATGCAAAATCAATTTGCGTCTGGTCATACTCGCGGTGGCGTAAAATGTTGAACAGATATTGCAACCGCGCCATTTTAACAATCTGAGGACATCATGCACTGCGACATATGCGGCCGTGAAAATGCGTACATCCACAAACTTGACCGCACGTATGGCAAGGGGAAACATACCATTACCATTCGCAATATTTCCCTCGCGATATGTTCGACCTGTGATGAACGCTATTTTGCGTCCCCCATACCCGACAACGCTGAGCAACTGAGCCCAGTGCTACACACTGAGGCCGAATATTCAGAAGCGATGTATCTCGTCTAAAGACGTAGAAGGTTATCGATAGCATCTATCGGTGGCTTTAAGGAGTCCAATTTTCAAAGGAGGTTCTCATGCTCAAAAATTACCTGACCATTGCCCTGCGAAATCTGGTACGCTACAAAATATACACCGCGATCAATGCCCTCGGTCTCGCAACGGGCATTGCATTTTGCCTGCTCACATTTCTCTATGTGCGGCACGAATGGACTTATGACCAGTTTCACGAAAAATCCGACCGCATTTTTCGACTCGGCATGTCTGGCGGAACGTTTGGCGGAAGAGACAATGCCACACATGTCCGACTATCGGATAAAATTGGACCACTTATGCGAGAAAACATCCCGCAATTCGCTCACGTTGTGCGAATCCACGAAGGTCCAGGAACTATATCTCACGGCAATAACACCTTTGAAGTAAAATCTCTGTTCACCGACGAAGACTTTTTTCAACTATTCACGTTTCCACTCATTCACGGCGATCCCAAAACCGTGCTCGCAAACCCAAACAGTATTGTCTTAACGCACAGTGCGGCGCAAAAACATTTCGGACATAACCATGTTTTGGGGCAGGAAATCAGCATCCGCGACAAAGTCTGGAAAGAGGAAGAGAAGACTTTTGTCGTAGCGGGTATCGCACAGGATCCCCTTGAAAATTCCAGCATTCAATTCGATCTGATTCTTTCCCACGCAAGCCGTCCGCCCTCCGGGCCCAAAATAACGTCATTTGTCATGAGACCAGACGGCAAAACCGAACGCAGAGAAATTAACTCGCCCGTCTTTTCAAGGGGAAAAAATGTCACTTATATACAACTCATTGACAACATACAACTGGCAGACGTGACGCCTGTTCTGGAGGCATTTGTTAAAGCAAACAAAACCAATTTCGAGTCTAAACGCAAGACCCCAGACGCGACCTTGCACTTACAACCCATTGCAGATATCCATTTTGATCGCGAAATAACAAATGGACTTTCAGCACCGAGCAACCCCGCCTATTCCTACATCCTCGCGGGCATTGCCCTATCCGTATTGCTCGTGGCGTGCATCAATTTTACGAACCTCGCCATTGCGCGGTCTGCGACCCGAGCGCGAGAGGTGGGAATACGCAAAGTAGTGGGTGCGATGCGTTTTCAACTGATGAAACAGTTCTGGGGTGAGTCTTTGCTGCTCACGGGCGTAGGAATGCTACTGGGACTTGCATTAACAGAATTTTTTCTTTCGACCTTCAACGCTTTGACACAGGTGAATTTAACGCTGGATTATCGGCCTTCTCTATCCGGCGTGCTCTTTGGCCTGTCGCTCTTATTGATTATCAGTCTGGTCTCGGGCATCTATCCGGCACTCGTGCTATCGGGTTTTGACCCCATTGCCGTTTTGAAGAACAGATTCAACATCGGCGGCAGGTCCTGGTCTGGTCGCGTCCTGATCGTTGGTCAGTTCGTCGTTGCGATTTTATTTTTAATTGCCACCCTTGTGATGTCTCGGCAGCTAACATTCTTAAAAGAAAAGAATCTGGGCTTGAATGAGTCACAGGTCGTATTGATAAAACCGCGGGGCTTGCCAACAGACCGTAAGCAACGCCATCTGATACTGCAACCCTTCAAGCAAGAACTCAAACGGCACCCTCAGATCGTAAACGTGACGCAATCGTATTTGTTTTCCCATCTGGAAGCAGACTCAGACACCCGCAAAAGCAATATTACATTTCCTAATGGAGACGTGGTGGAAAAATCCGAAATTTCTGTGGATTACGACTTTTTCGACACACTGGACATCAATCTGCTGGCGGGGCGCAATTTTTCGCCAGATTTTGGTACGGACGCAAAACAGGCCGTTCTGGTCAATAAAACATTTGTCGAACGCGCGCAACTGGAACAACCTATCAATACAACATTGCCCATGACAAAGATGGTAGCCTATTTTGCGCTGGGAGATAGCTTGCCAAAACTCCAGCCAATAAAAAACCCCAAAATTATCGGTATCGTAGATGATTTTCACTTACAGTCACTACATTATGCCCTGCCTCCTGTGGTAATATTTTTAGACGCAGCCAGCTATGCTGCCGATTTCCTTGTACGCATTCGCCCAGAACGCATATCCGAAACACTCGCCTTTATGGCTGAAAAATGGCAGTCTATTGCGGGCGATGCACCGTTTGATTACGTTTTCCTCGACGAAAATTTTGATCGCCTCTACCGCGAGGAAGAACGCTGGGGCACCATTGTCCAATACGCCTCCTTCTTCGCGCTCTTTGTCGCCTGCCTCGGGGTTCTGGGTCTCACATCCCTCGCCATTACCCGACGCACCAAAGAAATCGGCATCCGCAAAGTACTCGGCGCATCGAACCATCATATCGTCGCCTTATTATCCAGAGAATTTGTGGTACTTATTCTCATCGCCAATCTTATCGCCTGGCCCATCGCCCATTACGGTGTCGAGCACTGGTTGCGAGATTTTGCCTATCGCATCGATGCGGGTATGGGCCTCTTTCTGATCGGCGGATTGCTCGTCTTTTTAACAGCCCTGCTCACCATCAGCGTTCAAGCCCTCAAAGCCGCACAGCGCAATCCCGTCCACGCCCTGCGATATGAATGAGATCGATTTTCCCATTTGACAGGACAGGGCAAATCGTGAATATTTAAAAAAGAGGAAATAGGAACCGTTGTTGACCAGGAGACTCAAATGGCTCGCATAGATATTCCCAGAATCGCATATCCCCACATCGACCAAAATCCAGATATCCTCTCAGGTGAACCCATTATACGAGGAACACGCATTGGTGTGCGGCACATCGCAGAATGGGATCGCCGTGGATATAGTGTGGATGAAATTATCGCACAATACCCTCACTTGACCCAGGCACAGGTTCAAGATGCCCTGTCTTATGCTTTTGATCACAAGTCTGAAATTGATCAACTCATCCAGGAAAATACAGAAGACGCTGTTCGGTCAAAATATCAAGATAGCGCATGGATGCCATAACCCATTGATTTTTATTTTTTAAAAAAGTTTAATTGTTTTCCATTAAACTGAAATATTTCCCTTGACACCTGTTCTTTTGTTTAGTATTTTTACATAGAACGTTGAGACATAATCCTTCGACAGGAGGTAATCATGGCAAGCGTTGAGATTCAGACCGAACGGGAGATTGGAGAAATTTTATTATCCGATTTGAGTCGGGATTTGCTCAAAGTTGCCGACCGCATTCAGGCAGAGATGCCACAGGTACCTTTGGATGCTATTCGTCCCGATGCTCTGGCGCGCGTCGAAGCCGCCGAGCAAGCCGTCGATACTCTGGCACGAGATTTGAGCCAGGGACAAGGGGAACTCACAGAATGGCACGGTGCTCTGACGGATTACGAATCGGCCTGGTTTCAAGTCATTGAGTCTTTAGGAGTTCGCAATAATTAAACCACACATAAGCGTTTATTTTCGGCAATAAATAACCCGTAGTGTTGCCGATTTTCACGAAAGTATAGGAGAGAGAGCGATGTCCCAACGAGATATGAAGGCGAATAACGCGAGCATACCTGCTTCAGAAGTTCAACCCATTGACCATACCAGGAAGCAGATTGCAGAATCCGAAGGTTTTCCCATCGAGAAGATCGATGAGTTTGTAGTGTTCATCCAGAATGATCCCTACATCACATCTGCTGGCTTACAGTACAAAATGTTGCAAACCTATAAGGCTGGCAAATTCGCGGTACAGGCTGTAATACCTTCCAAAGAAGAATACGCTCTATTGCGGAGGATGATGGGGTTAAAAGATGAAGAACCACTGGTGGTAATGCGCGGTGAAGTGTGGGTCGATGGGCTTGCGCGTCCATTTGTCGATTACGGCACCACAACACCTAAAAATCTCAAAGGATTTGTGCGGTTTTCAGATTACCCGCTCGAAATGGCGACGCGACGCGCCACCAATCGTGCGATGCGTTTGGCCACCGCAACGGGAATGTGTTCTGTCGATGAGCTTCAAGTCACATCAGACGCCGCACAGACCGGTGAAGGTGCTGAAGCGGTACCATCTGCCACGCGAAGTCAGATTGATCTGATTAAAAATCTGGGACGGAGTCCACGTCTAACAGAGCGCGAGCGCAAGCGATTGAAAACCCAGATTGATGGTGGACTGGATAGACGTCAAGCCTCCGAATTGATCCAAAAAATAAAAGCGAGATTAGACGTCCGGCGCAAAGCCGATGCACAACCTATAGCAGCTTGATTTTGAGCCGGTTGTCGCGCGTATTCTTTCGTCAGGGGAGAGGGGAAGGATTTATAGCGGACAACCGGCAAAACAAAAAAGCGGGAGCTCTTAAAGAGTCCCGCTTTTTTGTTTGTACGGCGAACAGTGCCCCACTTGTGCTTTCGTTTCCTTTTGTGTATCATGGGGCAAGTTTACAGACGATCAAAAATGTGACAAAAGGCGTATTGTTATGAAATCGATCATACTGGGAATTTTGTGCATCGCGCTGACAGTAGCAGAGGGTCTGGCAAAAGAGGCTTCGCCAGTGGCCATTGCCTCGGCTGAGAGAGCATATCGTGAAGGCATGAAACACTTTGAGGCAGAAAATCTGGACGCGGCGCTTGTATCTTTTCAATCGGCAATTGCCCAGCACGAAAAATACGCACCCGCCTATGTGGGCCTGGGCCATGTCTATTTGAAACAGGGAAATTTGACCGAAGCGGAAAAGGCGTTTAAGAACGCGGTCTCAAAAAACAAGAAATACGCGCCAGCCTATAATGGATTGGGCCTGGTCTATAGCCAAAAAAAGAACGAACTGCGTCGGGCCATTGCGTATTTTCGGGACGCAAATCGGGCAGATAAAAAATACTCGGAAGCGCAATATAACCTTGCGCAAACCCTGGAAAATTACGGCAGCAGTGAGACCCTCAAAGCCTATCGCAATGTCTTAAAGATCGATCCCAAACACCCCAATGCAAACTATCGCATAGGGATACTGCTCGGCAAAGATGGAGAACGCGAAAAAGCCGTGCAGGCGTATCGCGATCAATTAGAAGCAAAACCGGATCACCTCGGCGCGCGCTTGAATCTGGGCATCGATCTGAAATTGCTCGGACAATTGCGAGAGGCACTTCAGCACCTGCTCAAAGTTGCAACAGTTGCCAGCGATTTTCAACGTCGAGCCGTATTGGAACTGGCACAGGTATTTCAAAGGGCAAAGGCATTTGACCAGTCTGCGCGATTATTTGAGTCATATATCAGACAGTTGCCCGAAAAAGAGCAAGAAACGTATTGCGATCTGAATCTCGTCACATCGGGTCCCATTCTCAAGCAATATAACGATGCCGAGACACTCCCTCAAAAAAAGCACGTTTTTAGAACATTCTGGTCGCGCTTAGACCCGGCTCCCGTCACCGAAGCCAATGAACGGTTATTGGAACACTATCGCCGCGTCGCGTATGCGCGTGAATTTTTTGGGACACAGCGATTCCCCTGGGATGCGCGCGGCGAAGCCTATATTCGCTATGGCGCGCCCGACCATGTGAGCAATTCGGGCAATATCCAACTGGAACGAACAAAAAAATTAGTCGCCGTAAAAGAGCGGCTCATTCAAAAAGCCGGACCAGCAGTGGATCGGTTACTCAGAGCGCGAGCCGACGCGGTCGCATCGAGCATGGTAGGTATGCGCGGGCAATTGCCGCGCACAGGGGATCGAAGTCCCGGCGCGCGCGGCGAACGACAACAAGTAACCAGTGGAACCATTTTGGGCTGGCCGGTATATCCGGTAGATGGGATATGGGAATACTGGATCTATGCAGATGTTGGCGATGGTATAGAAGTCGTATTTGAACAGCGCGTAAATCAAGGGGCGTGGGATTATGCCGATATACCGCTCGGTAGAGGGCGGATTGCCCGGATCTGGCAGGACATGCATCCGGAAATTGTCTTGAAACAGGTCGCAGTTCTTACACCGATGACATATCGCCCCGATTTCGCGACAGGTGCATTGGATTTCTATCTCGCCTCATCTGCTTTTCGGGCACAAGAAGGTCTAACCGCACTCGAAATTTATTACGGTATTCCAACCGCACAGCTGCACTTTGCAGCCCGGCAAGATGGCGCGAGAATCGCACAATTAGACCGCGGCATTGTCGTTTACAATCAAACGGGCGAGCCCGTCTATCGCACGAGCCAGGAAATGGTACTGGGCGCATCGGGTGAAGCCGATCAGTCGCCTGGCGCTTACATGCCAGAGATGGATCGCTTATTTTTAACACCGGGCAATTATCGCATCTCCGTACAGGTTTTGGATCGGAATTCCAGAAAATCACAGGTATATCACATCGACCGCGTCGTACCCGAATACGAAATAGACGACGAGTTAAAAATCAGCGATGTGGAACTCGCCGCCACCATTAATGTGGCCGACAAGAGCCGGTTCCAAAAGGGCGATATCGAAGTGATCCCCATAGCCTCAAAAGCCTATTTGCCCGCGCAACCCGTGTTTATCTATTTCGAAATTTACAACTTAACACGCAATGCCTTCGGCCAGACCAAATACCGCGTATCTTATGTGGTGCGATCGCGCGACCAAAAGACCATCGGCGCGCGAATTTTGGGTGGTGTGGGTAAAATGCTCGGACAAAAGAGCGAGCAGGGCGTTGTCTCAATCGAATACGAACAAGTGGGAACAGAGACACAAGAGCCGGGATATCTCGAATTGGATATGTCGCGCTCTGAACCGGGCGAAAAAATCGTAGAAATCGCGATTGTAGATGAAACAACGGGCCAGACAGCAACCGCGACAGCGACATTTGTCACTCAATAGGACAGGAGCAAATTCAATGCGTATTTTTGATGTTGAAACCATGCGCGCACACGCGCGTGAGATTTTTGATATGGCAGTCAAAGCAGTTGATGCCGAACAGTGCGTGCGGCAATTTGTATCGCTGGATGGCGATATTTTGCACATAGGCGATCAAAATTATGATTTAAGTATTTACCGCCGCATTCTGGTCGTGGGCACGGGCAAAGCCTCACCGCAAATGGGCGTAGCTCTGGAAGATATATTGGGTGATCGCATCTCCGGCGGATCTATGAATACAAAATACGACCATGCATTGCCCCTGAAACATATCGACACAGTGGAATGCGGTCATCCCGTGCCCGATGAATCGGGAGTTGAAGGCGTCGGACGAATGGTGCATTTGCTGGAAGAAGCGGATGAAAACACGCTGGTAATTTGTTTGATCTCCGGGGGCGGCTCGGCACTTGCGCCCGCACCAGCTGACGGATTGACGCTTGCAGACAAGCAAGAGACGACGAGTCTATTGTTGGCCTGCGGTGCAAATATTGTAGAACTCAATGCCATCCGCAAACACCTATCGCGCTTAAAAGGTGGGGGATTAGCGCGTGCGGCTTTTCCCGCAACAGTAGTCGCACTGATGTTATCAGATGTAATTGGCGATCCCATGGATGTCATTGCATCTGGTCCCACGGTGCCGGATACCGCGACATTTAAGACGTGTATGGATATTCTGGACAAATACGAATTGGTCGATAAAATACCCGAAAGTGTTCGGCTGCGACTAAAAGCTGGTTTGGCTGGAGATATTGAAGATACGCCCAAGCCCGGCGATGCGGCACTATCCAGAGTTCAAAATCTCGTGGTCGGCAGCAATGGTCTGGCAGTGGTTGCGGCGAATAACAAAGCAATGGAATTGGGGTATAATACGCTGGTATTATCTACCCGCATCGAGGGCGAGGCGAGAGAAGTCGCTTATGTATATGCGGGTATTGCCAAAGAAATTGTGACATCTGGACAGCCCATTACAGCACCGGCTTGCGTGATTGCCGGCGGCGAAACAACCGTATTGGTGCGCGGAGATGGCAAAGGCGGACGCAATCAAGAGATACCGCTATCGGGCGCGATTCAATTGGCAGGGTGGGACAATGTCGTACTGTTTAGCGGAGGCACCGATGGCACCGATGGACCAACCGATGCCGCGGGCGCCGTAGCCGATGGACAAACCATAGCGCGAGCAGAAGCACTGGGATTATCTGCGATCGCACATCTTAAAAACAACGATGCCTACCACTTTTTTAAGCCACTGGATGACCTGATCATCACCGGAGCAACAGGAACCAATGTGGCAGACGTCGCGCTGGTAATGGTCGGAAATGCATAACTTCGAGAAATATGCCTCATGTCCAATTTAACCGAACCCATCCTCAACGAAGTCGAAGTCGATTATTTCCGGCGTCACGGGTATATCGTGCGCACCGATTTGATCACCGATGAGGAGCGCCGCGAATTTATCGGCCTATTTGACCGCGACCGCGAGCAATTTGTGTTTCGCTGGCATCCCTATGGCTACCACCAGCAGACCAATTACGACGCGCTCGTCACCACGCCCAAATTTGATCGCGTGATCCGTCACCCAAAAATTCTCGCTGCAATCGAACAACTCATGGGTGGTCCGGTTTGCTTTGGCGAAATTGGCGCGCGTTACATGCCCCCTTACGACGGCGAACTGCACCGCGGTTGGCATCGTGACCGCCCCCACTGGAATGAGCATCCATTCCGAATGGACTATATCCAGCTCCTGCTCTATCTCACAGACGTCGGCGCAGACACCCACTGCTTCTCACTCTCGCCCGAATCGGTCTATGAACCCACGCTCGAAGATAACGAAGCGCAACTCAAACGCGGCGGCATCGCCGATATTCACGGCCCCGCAGGCACGGTCTGTCTCTTCAATGTCGCGGCACTACACACGGCCACCACGCGGCCTACGAAATGCGACCGCAAAACCCTGCAAATCTACTACGGACACCGCGACCGCAAGTACCTGGCCAATGACTCCGTCATCCCCCCCATCTTCTGGCGCGACCACGAAGACCCCGAAGTGCGCGCCTTTTACGGCAACCTCAACGAAGTCTCCAATATCTACAACAAAGCATTTGGAATTCGGCCATGATCTTCCGAACAACATCCCTCACACCCAACTACGGCGTTGAGGTCCACGACATTGACCTCACCCGAATCAATAGCGAAATGGCCGAAGCCATTCTCGACTCAGTCAACGAACACGCCCTGCTTCTCTTTCGACGGCAATCGCTCCACGATGAAGACATCTACACCCTAAGTGCCGCGCTCGGCCCCGTCGAAGAACCCGCAGCCAAAATCAACCACAGTCCCCGTTTCAAAGAAGTCAATTACATCTCGAATTTGAACAATAGCGAAAGTACATTCATTGGCGCTCCCATCACAGACAATGACGGAGGCTGGCACACAGACCAGGCCTTCCGCAAAAATCCCGCCACACTATCGACGCTTTTCTGTATCATCGCCCCGGAAAAAGGGGGTGGCACCAGCTTTTGCAGTACACACATGGGCTATGAAGCCCTTCCGGAAACACTCAAGAAGCGCATTGAGAACATGCGCGTCAAATACCTGCCCGGCAAAATTCACGAAGTCGAACCCTTTGAAGTCACCCATCCTCTTGTACTCACCAGCCCGAGCACGGGGCGAAAAACCCTCTACATATCTCCCGGTACGCGCGGAATTGACGGGCTGGACGAAGCTGAAAGCCGGGCTCTCAAAAACGAACTGCTCACCTATCAACTTCGCCAACACCACATATACCAGCACAACTATCGCATGGGCGACATGCTCATTTACGATAATGCGCAACTCCTGCACAAACGCGACGCGTACAAAGGTCCGCGCTTCCTGAAAATTACGCGTGTCTTTCTTTCCTCCGACCGCTTTGCCATTCCCGACTGACCATGGCTGCAACATCTCCCCAGCAAGAACGCCACCCCATTCCCTCGCGCATCACAGGGCGCTCCGTGCTCTTTGGCGCACTCACCGCCATTGCCCTCAACGTGTACACCGACCACGCCGGACTGGTGATGGGGTCGTCATCCCTCGTCAAATCGCAATATCCAATGGCCATGTTGCTGCCCTTTGTACTCTGGTTATTTGCCAATATCGGTCTCAAAACCTTCTGGCCCAAAGCGGCACTTTCGGGTACCGAACTACTGGTCATCTACAGCATGTCCTGGATCGCGGGCGTTATTCCCCTCGAAGGTTGGGCAGCTTATTGGACGAGCACAATGGCTGTACCCACCTATTATGCGTCACCTGAAAATCGCTGGACCGAAATCATCTTTGACATCTTGCCCTGGTGGACCCTGCCAGACATATCGCCTGCGGTCATTCGTCCATTCTACGATGGATTGCCTCCCTATAGTTCCATTCCCTGGGTGGGCTGGTTGCAACCCCTGTTCTGGTGGACCGCCATCTCATTGGCCGTTTTTACAGCGGGATTGTGCTTGTGTATTCTCTTCCAACGCCAGTGGGAAGACCACGAACGACTCGCCTTTCCGCTCGCGCAATTTGCCGTAGAACTCACATCCGGCTTTGATCAACCCGGACGCGTCCCCGGTATATTTCGCAACAAAATTTTCTGGGCGGGTTTTTTCACTGTTTTTGGCGTCTTCGCGTGGAATATCCTCGGTTATTTCGCCA
Source organism: Candidatus Latescibacterota bacterium (assembly GCA_022821275.1). Lineage (GTDB taxonomy): Bacteria > Latescibacterota > UBA2968 > UBA2968 > UBA2968 > VXRD01. The sequence goes on from JAJEDY010000060.1 coordinate 61,526, forward strand.
CGGGCTTGCCGCGCATCAACATTTACGCCGGATACCTGAGCAAACAAATCGACCTCGCCCGCGACTTTCCTCCCATTTACCTTCGCATCTTGCCCCCGGTGGTTGGCCTCACCTACTTTTGCAACCTCGACATCCTCTTCAGTTTTTGGGTTTTGCGCCTCGTCGCCATAGTCAAACTCGGCATTATGGACCGCACGGGTTTCACCCTGGGCCTGGCCAACCAGCAGGCAAAATCACCCGAAATTATCAACCTCGAAAGCCACGGCGCCCTTTTTTTGTTGGCACTCTGGTCAATCTGGGCTGCTCGGGGACACCTGTCTCGCGTCTGGCAAGCTGTTGTAGAAGGCCGACAGTCTGTTCATAACGACGGCATTATATCCTACCGCATGGCATTTATTGGCTTTGTTCTGGCAACTGCCTTCGTCATCGGCTGGATGAACACAATGGGCATGTCCATCCCCATCGCACTCTTGCAAACCGCGCTACTCTACACGGCATATCTCACCGTGGCCAAATTCACGGCCGCCAGTGGTTTTCCCCATCTCCTACCTGTATATGGTAAGGGCGGAGGCCTGGTCTATACCTTTACCGGCACTGCCAACTTGACCCCCTCGGACTTTGTGGGTACTGAATTTGTCAACTCCAGCGCCTTCTTTGGCAACACGCGCATTCCCGCATGGCCCGCACTACCCCACCACCTGAAATTGCACGGCGCAACGCCAAACGCCCGCATTGCCCGTATTGCCGCGCTCGCCTTCACCGTGGGCTTGCTCGCATCCTTCATCTTTATTATTTATTTGGCCTATACTCACGGAGGGCAAAATCTGCACACAGCCCCATTTTCCGGCCGCTCAAACTCGGCCTCGGTCCGCCTCTACAGCAACATGACCAACCACATTCTCAACGAACAAAAAACCGTTTTTGATCCATATAAAATGGCCGTATGGTTTATTGGCATCTTTGAAGCACTCATACTCATTGGCTTGCGAAGTCGCCTGCCATGGTGGCCCCTGCACCCAATTGGCCTCGCCTTTCAAAATACCTCTGGTCCGAGAATCTACAGCTTCTCTATTTTTCTCACCTGGGCGGCCAAATCTCTTTTCCTGCGCATTGGTGGCATTACCCTGTACCGCCGCGCAGCACCTTATTTTATCGGCCTGCCAGTGGGCTATGTCACCGGCGTCATCGTTTCGTCTATTGTCGATCTCATCTGGTTCCCAACAGGTGGGCACTGGACACATGGATGGTAGGCCTGAATCTACTACAGAAAGGTTTCTCATGTCCAAACAAAAACACATTCTCATCACAGGCGGTGCGGGCTTTGTCGCCAGCATGTTGCGCCAGCACTGGAGCGAGACCTATCGCCTTCGGCTTGCTGATGTGAACCCGATTGAAAATCTTGCAGATCACGAAGAATCTGTCCAGATGGACATTGCCAATCTCGACGAATTTCAAGCTGCTTGTCGGGACATTCATACCGTCATCCATCTCGCAGCTGATCGCAGTCCGCGCGCCGACTTTTACGAAACCCTGCTCGACCTCAACATCATTGGCGCATACAATGCCTTTCACGCTACGTACTTGAGTGGTTGCAAGCGCATTGTTTTTGCCAGTTCGGTCAATGCCGTGTTGGGCTATCGGGGAGATTCCCCCATAGAATGGGATGTACCCGTATTTCCCACCAATGTCTATGGCGCCACCAAATGCTGGGGCGAAGCCCTTGCGCGGGTGTACTCCGAAACCCACGGACTATCCTGCATCTGTGTGCGCCTGGGCGGTCCGAGATGGAATCCCGATGAAATTTACGATCCGGACAAACCCAGCATGCTCATCAGTCCCAGAGATACCGCACAACTTTTTCAAAAATGCATAGAAGCAGATACCGACTTTGCCATTGTACATGGCGTATCTGATCACAAAAAACCCTATCTCGGAATTAATAGCACCAGGAAAGTATTGGGCTACGCCCCGCAAGACGGCACAGCCAAAAGGCTATAAACAGAAAGGATCCCCATGGGGAAGGGAAAATTCTCTTCGACAAAAACCTATCACGACCTGCCCTGTGCGCATCGCCAGGGGTACCACGACGGTCACTGTCGATTTATTCACGGATACAACCGCGAGGTCACCTTTTATTTTACCTGCAACAAACTCGATGAAAATCACTTTGTCGTCGATTTTAGCAAGCTCAAGAAGCTCAAAGCGTGGTTAGAACACATGTTTGACCACACGATGCTCATCAACGAAAATGATCCCGAACGCGAATTTTTTGAAGAAATGCACCGCAGGGGTATAATCGATCTGCGCATTATGCCCAACGTTGGCATGGAGGCATCGTCAAAATTTGTCTTTGATTATGCCGACAAACTCGTGCGCGACATGACCCACAACCGATGCTGGGTCTATAAAGTTGAAACCCGCGAAAACATGAAAAACTCGGGCATATACGAACTCGTGGATGGCTGAACTACGGTATCTGAATAACGGATCTTAAACTTACTGCTCAAAATACTGCACATATTTTTTACTATAACACAATAAATTGCGTATAAACAATAATTTATTGTGTTATTTTTTTCTTGACTTATGAACAAATGTTCACTATATTTTTGCTCAGCTATAACTGAGGCCGTTTCACAGAAGCAGACCGATGTTCCGCACGCGATATAGGACCTCAGAACACCATAAGGAGGAAAGAAATGAATCAGCATCATACCCCCGTCCGACAGGCCCTTCGCAAAACTCCAGATTGCACCTCGCCCTATGTGGGCGATGAACCCTCTCTGGCCTATTACTACAAAGAGATCGAGCGACACCCACTGCTCACACCAGACGAAGAAAAAGCACTGACAGAACAAATTGCCCTGGGCGATCTGCCAGGTGCAAGTGCTCAGGCTCGTCGGGCAGGAGAACACGCCCGCGAAAAACTCATCACCAGCAACCTGCGCTTTGTCATTCACATTGCCAAAAATTTTGTGAATCAAGGGCTTCCCCTGGCCGATCTCATCAATGAAGGCAACATGGGCTTGATGACTGCCGCTCGCAAATTCAAACCCGAAAAAGGTTACAAGTTCATTACGTACGCAGTCTGGTGGATCCGACAGAACATCCTCAAAGCCCTCGAAGTCCAAACCCGGTCCATCCGGATTCCCGGCAATGTTGTCAACGACCTCAATAAATTGCGCAAAGTCGAAGCTGATCTGACTCAGCACCTCGACCGACATCCCGATGCCGATGAACTCGCCCGAGAAACCGATCTGCCTTTAAAAAAAGTCACACATACCCTCGAATCTGCCTATAACACCGTGTCGCTGGATACGCCAATGTACGAAGAAGCCACAAACTCCGCACCGCGTGCTGTCACCCTGCAAGAAACCCTGTCAGATCCCCAAACATTGTCTCCAGAAGACGCCTATATTCAAGACACCATGCACAATGATATACACAACGCGCTCGGTGCCTTGCCCGATCGCGACCGGCAAATTCTACATCTCTATTACGGTTTCAGCGACCCGGCGGAACGCGCCGAACCCAGCAGTTCAAAACCCGCTACCTATCAACAAATAGGGAACAAACTGGGGGTGAGCAGAGAACGAGTGCGCCAACTCAAAGAAGAGGCACTCAATCGGCTGCGGCATCCCATCCACAGTAAGCGACTCGCTACCTATTGCAGTTAAAGCGGGAGATTGCACACTGCTTATCTCAAAAAAAATAGTCCCAACAAAATCAGAGCGTCGGCGCAATATACCGACGCTCTTTTTTCTTTCTACTTGCGTCTAAAGCAAAAACCTTGCTATTTACAATATTCAAATGAATTTCTTAGAAAGTTGCACACCGCTTATTGGCTCACGGGTAAATCAACTATGAAAATCCTCATCCTCTCTACACTCGGCGCACTCATTCTGCTCGGCGTGGGTGTGTACATTGTTTTTTACGTCTCAGAGCGCGACAAAATTGAGGGTAAATCCTTCTTTCGCCTTGAAAATCGCTGGCTCTACGGATTTTTGGGCTACGCATCTGTCATTATCATCACTTTTCTGGTCCTGATTTTGCAAACCTCGCTCACGCGCCAGGAGCAAACCCTTGAAAATACCCAGGCGCGGTTCCAGCAAGAACTCACGGCTTTCCGCGAGCGACTCGGCGAACAAACCGACCGCCTCATGTCCCAAATCAATGAAAAAGCGGAACTCACTGGCTCCGAAGTCGAGGTACGCGGCAAACTATCCAATGAGATCGCACATCATCAACGCACCCTCAAAGAGCGCGACGCTGCACGCGAACAATTGCGCCTCACGCAAAGCGAATTAAACCGAGAAACTCTCGCACACCGCGCCTATCTCGACAGCCTCAACACCGAAAGATCGCTTCACGCATCAACCCAAAATCGGCTCAAACGCGAGGAAGAACAACACGCCAAAAGCCGCGAGACATTGCGAAATACCCAACAAAAACTCGACCGCGCCAACGAGCGTCTAAACGTACAAAATCGCCAGATTACAGCCCTGAGAAACGATCTCAAACGCGCGCAGGACAACGCCAGTAGCGCACGCCAGATGGCCAGTCGTCTCTTACAACAATCCGACGACCATCAGCGTGCACTCATAACCCTTCAAGCCACCGTCGATTCTCTTTTTCTAAAAGAATTTAAACGCCCCCGAATTCCCTCAGACAAATAGACGAGGAGAAAAATACATCGTGAAACTCAAAATCTTCCTTCCCATAATTGTCCTGATTATCGGCGTGCTGGGCGCTTATACTCTTGTCAAAAACCGGGAAGCCGTCCGGCCCAAACCAACAGAGGCACCCCCGCCGCTCGTGCGCGTTCAATCCGTTCATACCACAGACTTTCAACTCGTTATTCCAGCGCAAGGCACGGTTGCCCCGCGCACGCAAACCACGCTCATCTCACAAGTGGCAGGACAAATCATTGCCGTATCGTCTGCATTTGCCAATGGTGGCTTTTTCGAAAAAGGCGATGTTCTGCTCACCATAGACCCGCGCGATTACGAAGTTGCTGTTGCACAAGCACAGGTTCAGGTTGCACAGGCCAAATTGCGATTGGCACGCGAAGAAGAAGAATCCGCAATTGCCCGCGACGAATGGAAACGCTTAGGCAGTGGAGAGCCAACCGATCTGGTTTTGCGCAAACCACAAATTGACGAAGCCCGTGCGACCATTGCCGCTGCCGAAGGCGCATTGATGCGCGCCAACCTCAACCTTGAACGCACGCAAATCAGAGCGCCATATCCCGGACGTGTGCGCACCAAAAATGCCGATGTCGGACAATTCGTCAACCCCGGTTCTCCACTCGGTCAAATTTACGCCATCGACTATGCCGAAGTGCGCCTGCCCGTACCCGATGATCAACTCGCTTATCTGGACCTGCCGTTCTCCTTCCGCAATAATCCCCATGGCCATTCAGGTCCCGATGTGCGTTTCCGCGCCACATTTGCCGGGCGCGAACACACCTATATGGGACGCATTGTGCGCGTTGAAGGCGAAATTGACACACGCTCTGGCATGATCGCGCTCGTCGGGCGCGTAGATAACCCATACCACCAGCGCGCTAATAACACGCCGCCATTAGCTGTGGGCATGTTTGTCACCGCAGAAATTCTGGGTCATCACACGGAAAACGTCGTAGTCATCCCACGCGCTGCACTGCGCGGTAAAAATCGCGTTCTCGTGGTTACGAGCAATCGCCTCTATTACCGAACCATCGACATCTTGCGCGCCGACGCAGAAAAAGTCATTGTTAAAAGCGGTCTAAAATCGGGCGAGCAACTCTGCGTATCGCCAATTGATACCGTCGTGGATGGCATGCGCGTGCGCACTGGAGGTACACAATGAAAAATGCCATTGAATGGTTTGCCCGAAACAGCGTGGCGGCCAATCTGTTGATGGTATTGATCCTGGGAGGTGGTATTCTTCTCGTATCCCGCATTCGCATGGAAGTCTTCCCAGAATTTTCACAGGACATGATCAATATCTCCATGATCTATCTGGGGGCTGCTCCCGAAGAAGTCGAAGAAGCCGTCTGCATACGCATCGAAGAAGCCGTGCTGGGTCTCGACGGCATTGAGCGCATCACCTCCACGGCATCGGAGAACAGCGGTATTGTCAATATCGAACTCGAGTCGGGTGCTGATATGCGCAAATTGCTCGACGATGTCAAAGCCCGCGTAGATGCCATCACCACGTTTCCGGTGGAAACGGAAAAACCCATCATTCGAGAAATCACCAATCGCCGCCAGGTCATCAACGTGGCTATCTCTGGACTGACAGATGAAAAAACCCTCAAAACAATTGGCGAGCAAGTCAGAGACGACATTGCAACCATTCCCGGCATCACACAAGTAGATCTCGTAAGCACACGCCCTTATGAAATCGCTATCGAAATCTCGGAAAATGACCTGAGGCGTTACGACCTCACCTTTAGCGAAATTGCCCTGGCCATAAGGCGCTTCTCTATTGATCTGCCCGGCGGTGCCATTCGCACAAAGGGCGGCGAAATCCTATTGCGCACCAAAGGGCAGGCATATCACGGCAAAGAATTTGAATCGCTCGTCTTGCGCTCTCGTCCCGATGGCACGCATCTTCGCCTGGGCGATGTCGCCACAGTTATCGACGGCTTTGCGGCAACAGATCAATCTGCCCAATTTGATGCAGAACCCACCGTGACGGTCAAGGTTTATCGCGTAGGAGATCAAAATGCCCTGGACATCACCGAAAAAGTCAAAGCCTATATCAATAAAACACAACCACGCATGCCCGATGGCATCAAACTCACCGTCTGGGCAGACTTTTCTCGCATCTTAAATGACCGCCTGGAACTCATGCTGCACAATGGTCAACTGGGTTTTATCCTCGTCTTTATCGCGCTGACGATGTTTCTCCGTTTGCGACTCGCCTTCTGGGTCGCTCTGGGCATTCCCATCTCATTTCTCGGCGCAATCGGCCTGATGCCCTTCTTCGACATCTCCATCAACATGATCTCCCTCTTTGCTTTTATCGTGGTGCTCGGCATTGTCGTAGATGATGCGGTCATCGTAGGAGAAAACATCTATCGCCATTACCAAATGGGCAAACGCGGTTTGCGCGCAGCCATTGATGGCGCGCAAGAAGTATCTGTGCCCGTCATTTTTGCTATCCTCACATCTATTGCCGCCTTCTCTCCCCTGCTAACGGTTGAAGGCAGCATGGGGAAAATCATGAGAATCATTCCCATGATTGTCATTCTCACCCTCATCTTTTCACTCATCGAATCGCTCTTTATTTTGCCAGCGCACCTCGCACATGCCAAAATAGATCCCAAAAAAGATGGGGATCCCCCGCGCAAACGCGCTATCATCAGCCTGTGGCAACGCGTTCAAAATGGCGTGGCCGATGGCATGCTCACCGCTGTTGACCGCTATTATCGCCCCTTTCTCGAATGGGCGCTTCAGTGGCGTTATTTGACCCTCGCAGGGGGTGTTGCCACGCTCTTTCTCACCGTGGGGCTCGTTGGCGGCGGGTGGATCAAGTTCGTCTTTTTTCCCAACGTCGAAGCCGATAATATCGCAGCTATGCTCACCATGCCTCAGGGCACACCTGCCGAGGTGACAGAGACCGCAGTGCGCCGCCTGGAGGCGTCAGCCCGCCAACTACAACGCGAAATAGAAAGTGAAGAGTCGGGTGCGGTATTTCGCCATGTTTTCGCAACCGTAGGTGAACAGCCCTATCGCGCGGCACAAGGTCCACCCACTGGAAATGCCGCCTCATTTTCATCAGCACATCTGGGCGAAGTCTATATTGAACTCGTGCCTTCAGAAAATCGCGACATCAGCAGTGAGGAAATTGCCAACCGCTGGCGCAAACTCACCGGCGCTATTCCCGACGCGGTCGAACTGACCTACTCATCCTCGCTATTTGCATCTGGCGAAGCCATCAATATCCAGTTCTCAGGCCCCGACTACGGCGAATTGCGCGAAGTCGCCGAAAAATTCAAAAGCGCGTTGGATGACTATCCCGGTGTCTTTGACATCGCCGATTCATTTCGCCCGGGGAAAGAGGAGGTGAAACTCTCCCTCACCCGACAGGCCGAAACCCTGGGCATCACATTGGCCGATCTCGCACGTCAGGTCAGACAGGCGTTTTACGGCGAAGAAGCACAGCGCATTCAGCGCGGGCGCGACGATATCCGCGTGATGGTGCGCTATCCCGAATCAGAGCGACGATCCCTCGGCAATCTCGAAGACATGCGCATTCGCACGCCCAGTGGTGGCGAAGTGCCCTTTTCAATCGCCGCGAGTGCCGAACTCGGCCGGGGTTACGCATCCATTCGCCGCACCGACCGCCAAAGAGTTATCAACGTCACTTCCGATGTCGATATAAGCATCGCCAATGCAAACGAAATCATCGCCGATTTCACCCGCACTGTCTTGCCCCAAATACTGGCAGACCACCCCCGCGTGCGCTACGATTTTGAAGGTCAGCAAAGAGAACAAACTGAAATGCTACAGGGACTGGCCCAAAGCTTTGTTATCGCCTTGCTCATCATTTATATTTTGCTCGCTATTCCCTTCAAATCCTATGTCCAACCCCTCATTGTGATGGGGGCCATCCCATTTGGAATCGTCGGCGCGGTCTGGGGGCATGTCGCTCTTGGATTTAATCTCTCTATTCTCTCCGTATTTGGCATTGTTGCACTTACAGGTATCGTCGTCAATGACAGTCTGGTCATGGTCGATTTTATCAACAAACAACGCGAAAAAGGCCACGCACTTTCCGAAGCTATCAGAGAAGCCGGTGCCGTGCGTTTCCGTCCCATTCTCTTGACCTCAGTCACGACATTTCTCGGCCTCACGCCCCTGCTATTAGAAAAAAGCCTCCAGGCACAATTCCTGGTTCCCATGGCCATATCCCTCGGTTTTGGCGTTCTCTTTGCAACCGTCATCACCCTCTTACTCGTTCCCATCACATACAATATTCTCGAAGACCTCATCAACGCCTTCTACCGCCTCATTGGGCGCGAACGCGGCGCATTTCGCGCAGACCTGACTCGCGCAGCAGATTAACCAATTCAAAAGATTGACAAGCTATTTCAATGCGTGTACATTGCGCTCAAGGCTTATAACGCACCTGTATCGTGAAAGGATAACCTATGGCTCCCAACATCATCTTTATCCTCACCGATGATCAAGGACCCTGGGCTGCCGGATGTTATGGCAATCCAGAAATTCGCACCCCCAACCTCGACCGCATTGCTGCCACGGGTATTCGCTTCGACAATTTCTTTGTCACCATCCCCGTGTGTTCGCCCAGCCGCGCTTCCTTTCTCACCGGTCGCATACCCTCACAACACGGCGTACACGACTGGATCCGCGAAGGCAATACGGGACCCGATGCGGCTTCTTATCTCCAGGACGAAATCTGCTATACCGACATCTTATCCGAACACGGCTGGACGTGCGGGCTATCGGGCAAATGGCACCTGGGCAATAGCACCTTGCCACAGCACGGCTTCTCGCACTGGTTTGCCCACGAAAAAGGCGGTGGTCCCTATAACGACGCCACACTGGTACGCAACGGCGAGCTCGTCACTGTACCTGGTTATGTGACCACCGCCATCACAGACGACGCCCTCGCATTCATCGACAACCACGCCGATGACGACAATCCCTTTTACCTCAGCGTTCACTACACAGCGCCCCACAGCCCCTGGACTGGACACCCCCAGGATATTGTCGATTCCTACGACGACTGTCCATTCGAATCCTGTCCACAAGAAGATCCGCACCCCTGGGCGGGTGGCTTGAGCGGCAATTTGGGCAACCGCGAAAGCCTCAAAGGCTACTTTGCCGCTGTCACTGCAATGGACTATGACGTGGGGCGCATCCTCGATAAAATTGAAGCCAAAGGAATTCGCAATAACACCCTCGTTGTCTTCACCTCTGACAATGGCTTTTCCTGCGGTCATCACGGCTTTTGGGGCAAGGGCAATGGCACGCGCCCCTTAAATATGTATGAAAACTCCATCAAAGTCCCCTTCTTGGCCAGCCATCCTGGCGTCATTCCCGAAGGCAGCGTGCAGCCCGCAATGGCTTCGGGGTACGATTTTATGCCCACCCTCCTCGACTATCTCAACTTGCCCCTACCCGAAGACCGAAACTACCCCGGTCAATCCTTCCTCAACGCGCTCAAAGGCGAAGAAGACCCCGGACGCGACAATGTCGTTATCTACGACGAATACGGCACGACGCGCATGATCCGCACGGCCGAGTGGAAATACGTACATCGCTATCCCGATGGTCCCAATGAACTCTACGACCTGCAAAACGATCCCGACGAGCGCAGCAACCTCGTTGATGACAATGCACAGGCCAACCGCATCAAAACGATGAAAACGCAGATGGAAACGTGGTTTTCAACCTATGCCGTCTCCGACAAAGACGGACGCGATTACAATGTCAGCGGCGGCGGACAACTCCGCCCCGTCGGCCAAAAATGGGAAGACGACCGCAAACCCTTTGCGTAAAGAGCAGTCAGCTTCCAGACAGTTTTCTATCAAAGGAGGTACCGGTGAAAGTGGGTGTGTGCAGTTACTGCTTCAATTCGATGCTGACCGAGGGTAAGATCTCTTTGATGGAGGCGATCGAATTCGTGGGAAAGGAGACTGAGGCCGACTGCTTTGAGCCCTACTCCCCATACTGGCGTCTCGATCGAGACGTGCAAGAACAGGCGCGTGAGGCCCGGACCCTGATGGACCGGGTGGGCTTGCAGGCCTCGTGCCATGCCCTGGCGACCGATTTCGCCGTCTATGACGAAGGCAAAAATCGCGCCTGCCTGGACTGGTGTGAGAAGATGCTCCAGGTCACCGTGATCCTCGGGGCCGATACAGTCCGCGTCGATCCCCGCACCGCCCCACCCCCCGGCAGATCCCACGGCGATATCGATCCCGAAGACGCCCTCGCCCGCGTTGCTCAAAGCATGCAGACCGTCGCCGACATCGCGACCGAAAAAGGCCTGAAAGTCGGTGTTGAGAACCACGGGCTGCTGCTCGGACGCACGTCGCAGACCGCGCGCATCGTCGAGATGGTCGATCGCCCCAACTTCGGCGTGAACCTCGACTTCACCAATTTTCGCACGGTCTTCGGAGAAGACCACGTTGAGGCGGCCCGGCTTCTCGCCAGACATGTCGTTCACATCCACGCCAAGGACTTCCACATTCGGCAGGATCCCCAGCCTGGGGAGGAGTGGCGCGAAATCCCCTCGGGCGAATATGTCAAACGCGCGGTCGGCGGCGAGGGGAACTCGGGTTGGGCCGAGATCTTTCGCATCCTCAAAGATGCGGGCTACAGGGGTACTATCTCCCTCGAGGTCTCAGACCCAGCGGACATCCGGGGCAGTGTCGCGAAAGGGGTGGCCAATCTGAAGCGTATCATCGCGGAGGTGGAGCGGTTGTAATGCCAGAGCTAATCGCATATTACGCGATAAAACAATGGTTGCAAACATTCCCCTATCGCATTGAGTTGAATTTGGTTACATTTTTACGATGAAAACTCGATATTTGGAAGTAACATTTCGCAAAGGTAAACCGCTTGCAGCCTATTTGTATTTTAAGAAAATCGGAGACGGAATATGGACGAAAAATTAGCTCTTCATGGCGGAGACAAAACGCGCACAGCTCCCTTCCCCTCACGCGCGCCATTTGGAAAAAAAGAAGAAGAATTGTTGCTGGACGCCGTGCGCAGTCAAAATTTGTTTGGCAAGAGCGGCACCTATGTCAAAGATTTTGAAAAGCAATTTGCGGAATTTTACGGGACGGAATATGCACAAAGTTCAACGAGCGGTACGGCGGCCATTCATCTGGCAGTGGGTGCTGTCGATCCCGAACCGGGAGACGAAATCATCACCGCGCCCATTACCGATCCGGGTAGTGTAATGCCCATTTTAATCCAAAATGCCGTGCCCATATTTGCCGACGTCGATCCCCTGACAATGAACATGACACCTGAATCAATCGAGGCAAATATTACGGACCGAACGCGCGCAATCATCCTCGTACATCTGTTTGGGCGCCCCTGCAACGTCGAAGAAGTGATAAAAATTGCGGAAAAATACCACATTACACTAATTGAAGATTGCAGCCAATGTCACGCCACAAAATACAAAGGTCGCTATGTGGGAACTTTTGGGGATATGGGTTGTTTTAGCCTGCAACAGTCCAAACACATGACCACGGGTGATGGCGGGATGACGGTCACGCATGACCGAGAAACCTATATCCGCCTCAAGTTGTTCTCCGATAAAGGATGGGATTATCAATATATGGCCGATCGCGATCACGCTTTTGTCGCACCCAACTATCGCATGACCGAGATGCAAGGCGCAGTTGGCCTCGCTCAGTTGGAAAAGGTACGCGGCGTAGTCGAAAGACGGCACGAATTGGGCGCGTTGCTTTGTGAACTGATTGCCGATGCACCGGGCATAACGCCCGTTCCATACGAGGGAGACCGCGAAGTTTCGTGGTGGAATTTTATTTTTCACGTCACGGGGCACGATCCCGATGAATTCTGCCAGGCCGTACGTGCCGAAGGCGTATCTATGGGAGCGCATTATATCAAAGATCCGATTTTTATGCGCGGAAATTATCTGACCGAAAAACGCACCTATGGAAACAGCGGATTCCCCTTTCACCACGGCGTAACAAGCCGCGAATATAACTACGGTCCAGAACTCGTTCCAGGTGCAGTAGAGGCATTGAATACAGTCGTCGTATGGGGCTTGCACGAACACCTCGACGAAAACGACATTCGCGACACCGCTGCCGCGATTAACAAAGTCGCAAACGGTCTGGGCAGATAGACAAAAAAGGAACCCAAATGCACCAGTCTCGCACACAGTGGTTTTATACCAGAATCATTTTTATCTGTGTCCTAACTCTTTCTGCTTGTGGGAACACACCGCCGGACATCACGGGTCCTGCACCGGGAGAACCCGGTGCAGAGGCAATACCGGGAGGTCCTGGTCGAATCGCATATATAAAACAAAACCTGCAAACGGGCAGTTTTCATCTTCATATCGTAGATCCCGACGGTAAAAACCCCATCAATCTCAATCCCATAGACGATCTGGCTTCATATTCCGGACAATCGTGGTCGCCCAACGGCACACAACTCGCCTTTATCTCAAATCGCAGTGGTAATGCCATCCAAAACATTTTTCTCATGAATGCCGACGGGAGCAATATACGCAGTGTGGTTGAAAATTCGACAAACGAATTTGCAGCATCCTGGTCGCCAGATGGACAGAAAATACTCTTTCAAACAATACGCAGCGACTCGACAGCCCAAGATATTTATGTGATCAACATCGACGGTTCCGGCGAGCAGGTGCTGATCAATACAGATATGGAAGAGCAACTGCCCGTCTGGTCGCCCGATGGCACCAAATTTGCCTATCAGGCTGGGCATCGCGGTCGGGGAATTGATATTTATATCGCCAATGCCGACGGTACAGGCGCGATGCGTTTGACAGATGGCAATGGCACCTTGCACGCATCACCTGCCTGGTCGCCAGATGGAACACAGATTGCGTTCGAATCCAATCGGCATCAACCCCCGCCAACAGGCACGAGAACTCCCCTGGCACAGTACGAGATTTACGCGATGAATCGGGATGGATCAAATATGCGCCGTCTCACGTCTTCCCAACCTCTCGAAGCATTACGCAATCCAACCTGGTCGCCAGATGGGAAGCAAATTGCATTTGAATTTCATACTTATGCAACAAATCTCATCTCGGGATTTTCGACCATTAAAGTCATGAACGTAGATGGGTCCAACACGTTCTCCATACCCGATCTCCCTATTGGCGCACGCTTTCCGCGCTGGTCACCCGTACCGTAATAGCGAACCACTTTTCAGGAGGCGCATATGAGACGGCCAACAGATGCTGAACGACAGGAGTGGGAAGACAACGGCGTGTTGTTTTTAGAAAATGCAATTGTGGGGGAAGACCTCGCGCGGTTACAGACGACGTTTGATCGGTGTGCCGCCGAAGCCAGGCGCGAATGGTTGGAGGGAATTGCAAAAGGTACGCGTCCCGCTGCCCATTTTGATATTCCAAAGCCATTGGAAAAAGACGACGTATTTATCGACCTGATCGATTATCCGGGCTGGTACGGATTTTTGATGGATTTTGCCGATGAAGATTTGATCCTGCTCGCGCCACAAGTGCGAACCCTGCCGGTCTCGCCCATCAGTTATGTAGGCTGGCATCCGGACGTGCCGCACACGACACCACTCCACATGAAGGTACAGATTTATATCGAAGATGTTCCGGCCAATGGCGGTGCATTTGGGTATGTACCGGGCAGCCATAAACCCGACGCCGGACCGTGTCCCGTAGTTCGTCCACTGGATTCAATGCCTGGGCACAAAGTGTATCCGGGCAAAGCGGGCGATGTGGTATTATTCAATTCTTATGGATGGCATACATCAATGGTCAATCGCACGTTAAAGCCGCGCAAGTCGATTATCATCATTTACGAATAGTGGAGTAAGGACCGCATACCCACCAACCAATTTGCAGCCATTGCAGATAAATGCACAACGCCAGACCGCAGGCGGTTGTTCAGCCTGGATGAGAGATGATAATATGCCAATTATTGACTCGCACCTGCATGTATTTGAAAAACTGTCTGACGAATTCCCCCGCGAGGTAAATGATCAGTGTCCCGCAGACAGGGCGGAAACAGCGGAAAAGTTACTGGAAGTCATGGCGGACAATGGCGTCGACCAAGCGATACTAACGCAGATTGGCGGTGCACAATTGGCGCACCATCGGTACTTACAGCATTGTTTAAAGACCTATCCCAATCGCTTCCGAGGAATTGGGTTGATTCCTCGAGACGAATGGGACGCGCCAGAAGACCACATGGATCGGCTCGCCGAGAATGGGGATATTATCGGATTCAGGATTAACGAAATAGGCGGACCTGTCGATCCCTTATCCCACATGGATGTAGAAACATTTACTTCGTATCGCATCTGGAAACACGCAGCCAAAAAAAATTATGTAATGTGGCTGTATATCCGGGCAAAAGACGCGCATCAAATCGCCTTTATGGTTCGTGCATTTCCCGAAATTCGCGCCGTGTTTAACCACCTGATGATCTGTCCGGGCGAGGAAATGTTTTCGTGGGATGACGAAGGCCGTCCGCACATCACTACCCCCATACCGCCGATGACGCGCTACTCAATGCTGGGCTTGCACGAATACCCCAATATCTGCGTACATCTATCGGGGCAATATGCGTTTAGCCAGGAGGCCTGGCCCTATCGCGACCTGGAAAGTTGGCACAAAACATTGCTCGCCAAGTTCGGCGCAGACAAATTGATGTGGGCAACGGATTTTCCCTGGATTTTGGAAGACCCGGGGTACGATAAGCTGGTACAGGTAATCGATGAATTATTGCCAGATTTAAACGCGCAGCAAAAGGCAGAAATTATGGGGGGAACGGCAAAACGGGTTTTGGGCTTTCCCGGCCTGGCGGATTGACCCCTTTGAAATTGACCTTGTATTGTTCGAGGGCCTCGAGAGCTTTGTTATCGGGATGGGGATATATGTCGCGGGACTTCCCAAAAGACGCAACAGCAGCCACCCTCTTG
The DNA here is from genome assembly GCA_022821275.1 of Candidatus Latescibacterota bacterium. GTDB lineage: Bacteria > Latescibacterota > UBA2968 > UBA2968 > UBA2968 > VXRD01. The sequence continues at coordinate 77,179 of JAJEDY010000060.1, forward strand.
CCCTGTTTTTCCAGCAGACTGCCCTTCAAGTAGTATAGTCGTGCCAGGGTTTTCTTTTTAAAAGCCTCGTGTTTGAGCGTCTCCGCCCTATCTAACCACGTCGAGACCTGTTCCCAGTGCGAACTATTCCCGTTCTCTATCAGGGTGGCCGCCATGCCGATGAGACAGGCGTAACTACCCTCTGCGAGGCGAAACAATTCCCGCATTGAATTGAGAAATCCCGAATCGCCCGAAAAATAAATCAAACCCAAATATCGCCCGTACTGAAACAACAACCCGTTTCGCCTCACGCGCTCCCAGCGATCAATGGGTTGCTGATGTATCAGATAGGTGAAATACTCCTCGCCGCGCGGATGGCGTTTTATTTCTATGGTACCTGGCTCACTATCTTTAATCGCCTCCATGAGAAAACCGTAGATCCGTCCCTGGCGGTCGGGAAAAATGTCGTAATCCATGGGAAAAAAGAGGGCGCGCTCCGTCGAATCGGTAAATTGTTCCAAAACCTCCTGCTTTTTCTCTTTGGGCAGGAATGGATCGTAGAGACGTTTGCCATATACGAGTCCCTGAAGATTGTACAACGCGATATCTGGACGGCGGTTCTCGATGTATTGATAATAGCCTATCGGCCCGGTTGCATCGCCAAATACGAATAAAACTGCGTCCTCTGGCAGAATATCTAACTGCATATCCGTATAGTGCTCGGCAAAATCGCTATCGGACCGATCATTGGCTCGCCAGTGTTCGTGCACTGACCATGCAACCATCGCCGTACCCACCAGCGCTGCCATACCAATTTTGAGTCTCGGCCTCTGGGCAAATTTAGAAGGCAACCGTTCCGTCAACCAGTCGAGCACAATCTGCAATCCAATACCCAACCACAAGGCCATTATGCCGTAACACAACAGAGAATAAGGACGGAAGATCGCAACCCAGAAAAAGTCAAAATCGAAGCTCAGCAGGGCGATCAACACAATGCTATTGCCCAAAAATACCAGCAAACCCGAACCTGCCTGTGCGATCTGTCGCCGCTGAAACAGAACGATCAGGCCGAACACAGCGAGTGCAAATCCCGGCAGCGTCAATTGCCACAAAAACTCGTTGCCCAGCCACTGCATGAACCCAAAACGGTCATTCCATCCCGCGCTGGGGCTGGCATCTATATGGGCATAGCCCTGCCGACTAAAATAATGCCAGAATTCTTTCAACGTATCGATAGAACCATAAAAATTGATCAGAGGATCCCGATGCGATTGCCACACCATCCACGCATAGGGCAAGGCCGCACTCGGCAGGGAAACTCCCAAAAGTAGCGGCAGTTTCCGATACAAGGTGCGCCAAACGGGAAAGACCAATAACATCAAACCCGGCGTTGAAAGCACCATCAGCGGCCAGTGGTTGGTCAAGCTCAATCCGTAAGTGATAGCCGCAGCAATCCAGATCCCGGTACGCTGCGGCTGGCGGACGCCGTATAAAAGCAGCGCATAAAGGCCAAAAAAGAACAGCGCATTGAGCGCATAAACCTCGGCGATAATAGCCTGAGACCAGAAATGCTCAGAAACGGCAAACAGCCAGGCGGCAGTCCTGGCTGGGGTTGGCGATGCGCCCAACAAACGGGCACATACATAAACGCAGCCACAGGTAAGCGCCCCCAATACGGCACTGGACAAATGGCCGAGAAAAGCAACACTGCCAAAAGGCAATTGCGTAAACAGATAGACAATAAGGGTATAGAGCGGATAGCCCGGCGGATGTGCCACGCCGAGGCGTGCTCCAGCCATGAGAAACAAGCCGTCATCTTCCAGAACAACAGTGCGCGGCATAGTAAGCACATAAAGCACGAGCGGGCCGATAACCGATGCGGCCAGTGCGATTCCATCGCGCAAGGGATTAAATGTTCCATCCTGGGCATGCACGCGATTCATTGCGTACCGTCCTCTTGTTCTCTTGCCCGTCCGTCTGTCTTCTCGCGAAACGTCCAGAGGGAATTGATGAAATAGTTGAACAATGTAGCCGGAGCAATTGCACACCCCTGCAAAATGACCGATGTCACCGCTGGAAAAAGGAAGGAAAGCAAGATAAATGTGCCATAACTCAGCATGAGCGTCACTAGTGAAACGAGGTTATACTTCAACCCTCGCACGCGCTTTCTTCCCATCAGTGCGCGATCGCGAAAGGTCCAGTAATTATTGAGCAGAAAATTTGAGATAATCGACAGCTCAATTGCAATTGGCGATGCCAGTAACTTATGCACACCGAGATTGAGCAAAAGCTGAAACGAACCGAGATTGACAAAGACCCCCGATAAACCCGTGAGGGCAAATTTGATAAATGTCCGGGACATAAATTTTCCGAATAAATTGGATTCTCAACCGATCAAAGTAACAACGCGCATTCGAGAAATCAAGCGCGAAAGAAAAAGTTCTCTCTCCCATTCGCCCATATCAAAATGGCCCAATAGTGAAACGCCTCGCTAAAATTTTGCTCATCTCCATATTGTTTTTCACTGCGCTGTGTATTGTACTATCCATCTGGAGGAAACCGATGCCAGATCATCCCTTTTTACAAAAAAACGCGGGTGTTGAAGTGATCGCACACCGGGGAGGATGGCGATTGTGGCCCGAAAATACGCTATATGCTTTTCAACACGCGATAGATCTCGGCGTGGATATGCTGGAAATGGATATCCGAAGCACAAAAGACGGCCATATCGTGGTCTTCCACGATGAGACCGTGACGCGAACGACCAATGGCAACGCGCGTGTAAATGATTTGACACTTGCAGAATTGAAACAGTTAGATGCGGGATACAAATGGACGGCGGATAATGGCGCAACTTTTCCTTTTCGCGGAAAAGGAATTGAGCCTCCAACGCTGGATGAAGTCTTCGCGTCTTTTCCGCACATGCGAATGACCATTGAAATCAAACAGAAAGAGCCGGATATTGTCACGACATTTGGCAACTTGATTCGCCACCATGGGATGCAGCACCGCGTGCTGGTCGCGTGTTTTGACACCGGAACATTGAAGCGTTTTCGCAAGCAGTTTCCCGAAGTTGCGACATCGCCGGGAATGTCGGAAGGAATGATTTTTTACGCCCTGTGCTGGTTACATTTGAGCGCGATTTATCAGCCCAATGTCGAAGTATTGCAATTCCCGCTAAAGATGGGACCGATAAACGGTACCCATCCACGCCTTTTATCCGGAGCGCGCAAAAACAATATACAGGTACAAATATGGACTGTGGATGACGAATCGAAAATGCGAATGCTGATCGAAAACGGGGTGAATGGCATCATCACCCGCCGTCCAGATCGCCTGTTAAAAATACTGGGGCGAAAATAGGTCATTTACGGAGTGAACCCTTACAATATGGAATAAATACTATGTCTGAACAAATCAACTTGCTTTTTATATTAACAGACGATCAGGGATATTGGGCGATGGGATGTGCGGGCAATACGGAAATTCGCACGCCCAATCTGGACCGATTGGCCGCAACGGGATCGCGCTTTGAGAATTTCTTTTGCGCGTCGCCGGTCTGCTCGCCAGCTCGGGCTTCCATCTTAACGGGCCGCATTCCATCGCAACACGGCGTACAGGATTTTTTGCGAGCGGGCAATTCTAATATCTACGGTGTAGATGATCGGGCCATCGAATATCTATCGGGACAAACATCATATACAGATATCCTATCTGAACGGGGCTATACGTGTGGTTTAAGTGGCAAATGGCATCTTGGATATTCGGAAAAACCGCAGAAAAGTTTTGCGTTTTGGGATGTACACGCAAGTGGCGCAGGCCCGTATTACAATCCCCCGATGATTCGCGACGGCAAAGCATATCAAACATCGGATTACGTGAGTGATCTAATTACAGATAATGCGTTGGACTTTTTGGAAAGTGCAGATCAACCGTTCTGTTTAAACGTTCATTACACAGCACCTCACGCGCCCTGGGGACGCGAACACCATCCACCCGAATTATTCGAAGATTATTATCAGAATTGTCCTTTTGAATCAACACCCGATGAACCCATGCATCCGCAGCAGTTGTCAAAAACGGGGTCATCGGGTTCTTTGGGATTTACGGAAGAAGAACGCAAAGAAACACTCAGCGGCTATTTTGCCGCAATGACCGCAATGGACGCCAACGTGGGCAGATTACTGGATTGGCTGGAAGCCAATGGATTGCGAGAAAATACACTCATCGCATTTACAAGCGACAATGGAATGAACATGGGGCATCACGGAATTTACGGCAAAGGCAATGGGACATTTCCGCCGAATATGTTCGATACCTCGGTAAAGGTCCCCATGCTCTTCTCGCGTCCAGGCCACATTCCCGAAGGCAAAGTTATTTCCTCACTCCACAGCCATTACGACATCCTGCCGACCTTATTGGACTATCTCAACATAGAAAATCCCGACTCCGACGCCCTTCCCGGGCGCAGCTTTTCCGCATTATTAGAAGGTCGCGCTATAGGGGGCGATGACCGGGTGGTTGTATTTGACGAATACGGTCCCACGCGGATGATCCGCACCGTGAAATGGAAGTACGTCCATCGCTATCCCTATGGTCCTCATGAACTCTACGACCTGATAAACGACCCGGACGAACGACAAAATCTGATTGCAGAACAGAAACATCAACCAATAAGGGAATCGCTACAGGCCGATCTGGATGCGTGGTTTGTGCGCTATGCCGATCCCGAACGGGATGGCTCGCGCGAAGCCGTGATGGGCAGAGGACAACTGGACATTGTTGGACCCGCCGCAAAGGGACGGAAGCGATTTGGCGATGATGTGGTTTTTGAACGCGATAAAAATGGAGGTCTCGACAATGGCCGATCTACTTGATGAACGCATTGTACGCATTGAAAAAGTAATGTTAAAAAGTCCGCGTCCGCGCTTTGTGGGCGTAAATTCCAAAGGTGGTCCCATAGGCGATATGGTTACGGATCACGTCATTCGCATCCATACAGAGAGCGGGGCTGTTGGCGTTGGCTGGTCGCGCATAAATCCCAAACAGGCCGAACAATTTTTGGGAAAACAACTGAATGAACTCTTCGCATTGCCCAAAGGCTGTCTGGAAGCAGGAGAAAGCATCGACTTGCCACTGTGGGATCTGGTGGCAAAACTCTCGGATTTGCCATTGTACAAACTGCTGGGCGCGCGCGGTTCCCAGGCAGTGGAACTTTACGATGGATCGGTCTATATCGACGACCTGGAAGCGGATGACGACGAAGCAGTGGCAATTTTCCAGGAAGAAGTAAAAACCGGGCAGCAATACGGATTCAAAAATTTCAAAATAAAAATTGGGCGCGGGGCAAAGTGGATGCCGATTATGGAAGGTCTGGAAAGGGATGTGCTGGTCATCCAAACAATTCGAGAGGCAGCGGGTCCAGACGCCAAAATTCTCGTTGACGCCAACAATGGCACAACGCTAAATATTGCCCAGGAAATTCTCAAACGGTGTGAAAAAGTAAGTATCTACTGGTTTGAAGAAGCCTTTCACGAGGAAAGGGGATTCAACGAACCTTTTAAGGCATTTATTCAAGCCTCTGGTTATGATACTTATGTCGCAGATGGCGAATCCGGTCCGCCACCACCTAATTTTTTTGACATGGTAGAACGCGGCTGGATTGACATTGTGCAACACGATTTTCGCGCCAGAGGATTGACCTGGTGGAAAGCGACTGCGGATATGATCGCGCCCTGGGGTGCGCAATGTGCCCCGCATTGCTGGGGTAGTATTATCGAACGTTACGCACACGCACATTTTGCCGCTTCGATTCCAAATTTCTGTCTATTAGAAACAGCACCAGCAGATACGCAAGGCGTAGTACTCGACGGTTGGGAATTTCGAGATGGCCACCTCATTGTGCCAGATACGCCGGGAACGGGATTTGACCTCGCGCCTGAAACAATCGCACGGGGAATACGCGAAGAAGGCGGGTTTGATATTTCCATATGAAAAGGATAACACAGTGAATAACACACTCGTAGTAGCTACTCCCCAGGACGTCGGCATGTCTGCCGATCAACTCGACCGAGCCTTTGGCCTGCTCACAGCCGCTACAGAAGCCGGACTAATTGGTGCGGCCTCGCTAACGGTTGCGCGGCACGGCAAGGAAGCCTTCGCCCGGGGATGCGGGCAACAGCACCCTCTCACAGGCCAGCCAGTCGATGCGGATTCGATATTTCTCCTCGCCTCAATCACCAAGCCGGTTACCGCCTGCGCGCTAATGATCCTCGTGGATCGGGGCCTGATCTCACTCAATGATCCGGTCATCGCCTATTTGCCTGAATACACAGGAGGCGACCGTCCCGCCGTCAAAGTGCGCCACTTGCTCTCGCATATATCCGGCATGCCCGACATGCTGCCCGAAAACACCAGCTTGCGACAGGCACACACGCCCGTATCCGGCTTTGTCGAGCGTGCCCTTCAAACACCCCTACTCTACAAACCGGGGACCGACTTTTGCTACCAGAGCATGGGCATCCTGCTCGCAGCCGAAATAGTCGAACGCGTCAGCGAACAGCGATTGCGCGACTTTGAGCGCGAGGAAATCTTCGCACCACTGGGAATGGCGCACAGCGCACTTGGGATGGGCGAATGGACACTTGAGGACGTGGTATGGTGTGGAACGGATGCCGAAGAGGACGAAGAACAACAGAGTTGGGGGTGGAACTCCCCATATTGGCGCGACTTTGGGGCACCGTGGGGCGGCATGCACAGCACCGGACGCGATCTGGCAATCCTCTTACAAACCATGCTCAACGGCGGAACTTATGGCGATCGGCGCATCTTCAGCCGCGCCGCAGTCGCGACAATGACGCGCGATCAAAATGGGGCACTCAATGCGCCCTGGGGAATCGGTTGGGGCGTATCCGGAGCGCGCGTGTGGGGCTTTTGGGGCGACCTGGTATCGCAACAAACTTTTGGACATACTGGAGCGACCGGCACAGTAGCCTGGGCAGACGCCGAGCGACAGCTCAGTTGCGTCGTGCTCACCAATCAGATGGTCGCCGAAGGAAGCCTCCTGCGACGGGTTTCTAACGCAGTCGCAGCAGCAGTGGAAGAATAGTTTTCAGCCATATACTAAGGAGACAGTATGAATACCGCAGCAAAAACTCGACAGACCAGACGCGACCGCGAGCGCATTGCATGGTGGGAAGAAGCGCGGTTTGGCATGTTCATTCATTGGGGCGTGTATGCAATTCCCGCAGGCAAGTGGAAAGGCAAAGCCATTGAGGGCATTGGGGAATGGATTATGCGTCGCGCGGAAATTCCAGCCGAAGAATACGAACAACTCGCCTCACAATTCAATCCAATAAAATTCGACGCCGATGCAGTTGCCAAACTCGCGCGGGATGCGGGTATGAAATACCTCGTGATCACGGCCAAACACCACGACGGCTTTGCCATGTATAACTCCCCGTGCAGCGACTACGACATCGTCGATGCCACGCCTTATGGCAAAGATATTATGGCAGACCTCTCCAAAGCCTGCCAAAAATACGGCATTCGCCTCTGCTTCTACTATTCTCAAGATCAGGACTGGCACGACCCCAACGCCTCTGGGAATAACTGGGATTTTGATCCCGCGACCAAAGACTTCGCCTATTATCTCGAAAACAAAGCCAAACCCCAGGTGCGCGAGTTGCTCACGCAATACGGGCCTATCGGCCTGATATGGTTCGACACCCCCGTCTCTATCTCTCTGGAACAGAGCCAATTCCTCTCCCGTCTCGTCCACGGCTTGCAACCCGACTGTCTCGTCAGTGGTCGCGTCGGCAATGGCGTGGGGGACTACGGCAGCCTGGGTGACAACCAGATCCCCACCGGTCGCCTCGAAGGCTACTGGGAGACACCCGCCACCCTCAACGATACCTGGGGTTATAAAACCGATGATCACAACTGGAAAAGCGTAAAAACACTGCTCCATCTTCTCGTTGAACTCACCAGCAAAGGCGTCAACTACCTGCTCAACATCGGGCCACGCGCCGACGGCAGTGTGCCTATGCCCAGTATCGATCGCCTTCGCGCCATTGGCGAATGGATGAAAATCAACGGCGAAGCAATCTACGGTACCAAAGCCACGCCATACCCCTATGAATTTCCCTGGGGCGGCATCACGCAAAAAGACAACCACCTCTACTTGCTCTTTACCACCTGGCCCGGCGAAGACTTCGTCCTCCTGGGCCTGCGCAACCGCGTTGCAAAAGCGACCTTGCTCGCCGACAAAAGCGCGCACATCGACGTCTCTCAAACCCGCGACAGTGATTGCGATATCTTAACATTGCGTCTGCCTGAATGTCCCGATCCAAATGTCTCGGTCGTCGCCCTTGAACTCGATGGCGCACCAGATGTCGATCAAACCGCCCTCCAACAAACCGATGGCTCTATCACTATGATCGCCAGCATGGCGAACCTGCACACGCCCGAATCGGGAACGCAAATCCGAATAGGCGAAAGCGGCGTTATCGAAGACTGGTTTGACACATCCAACTGGATCGATTGCGACTTCAAAGTATTCAAACCCGGCACCTTTGAAATACGCGTTCACACCAGCGCGCTCCGCCGTGCCCGCGAATGGACAGGCGGTCACGAAGTCCGCGTTGATATTGCGGGCAGTACATTCCGCAAAACCATCACACCCGACGCCTGGAGCGACAGCCCCAAAGCGCAGTATTTCCCCGAAGCCGCAACTGTTATCGGTCAGGTTCAGCTCGACAAACCCGGCCTTCACACCATCGAAGTCCGCGCCGAATCCATCAACGAAAAATCTCAAACAGGATTGTCTATCTCGGCCATTTCCCTGATTCGCTAACAGGAGGATACCATGCCACTGGAAGTATGTGCCCTATCGCCCGAAAAGATGGAACTGCGGGAATACGAAGTACCAAAAGTTGGAAAAGGACAGATGAAAGTGCAGAGCATGTACGCTGCTGCCAAGCACGGAACCGAGTTATCGGGGATAAAAGGTGACAGCGCGAAACGCGGACCTTATGATCCGGAACTCCAGGTATTCCCAAACACGGGCAGAGGACGGTCGTCTCGTACGGGCAATATGTTTATAGGCACTGTAATCGACGAAGGCGTGGATGGGTTTGTAGAAGGCGATACGGTGCTGAGTTACGGACCGTTTAGAGAAGTCCATGTCATCTCGACAGAACGGTGTTGGAAGGTCCCAGAACGGTTCTCGTGGAAGTCCGCGGTCTGTTTGGACCCGGCGGATTTTGCCATGTGCGCGATCAGAGATGGACAGGTAAGAGTCGGAGACGCTGTGGCTGTATTTGGGATGGGAGCCATCGGACTGATGGTCGTACAAATCGCCAAATTATCCGGGGCATACCCAATCATCGCGGTCGATCCATTGGAAAACCGCCAAAAAGTGGCCCAAATCTGCGGTGCCGACCTGATCCTTGACCCCACAACCTGTGATGCGGGCGTAGAAATTAAAAAAGCAACCGGAAACCGGGGCGTAGATGTGGCAATTGACTACAGCGCCAATGTACACGCCCTGCAAGCGGCCATACGCGGCGTGGCATTTGGAGGCAATGTGGTAGCTGGTGCTGCGCCAGCACCTTATGGTCCCGGACTGGATTTGGGCGCAGAAGCGCATTACAACCGCCCCAATCTCATCTTTTCACGGGCATGCAGTGACCCCAACCGGGAATATCCCCGATGGGACGAAAAACGCGTTTACGCCACCTGCTGGCGACTACTCACCGAGGGAAAACTAACGGGCGAATCCATCGTAACACCCGTAGTCGCTTTTGAAGACCTCGTCACAGAATATCCCAAAATCACCAGCAACCCCGAGCAAAATATCAAATTGGGGGCTTATTTTGAATAGCACTCGGCGTACAGACAGCGTGGATGCGGGTATTCAATCCTGATCCGAGGAAGGAAGGCAAAGATGTCCAGCACAGAAATCAAACTTACTTCTGAAGACTACCTGAAGATGCCTGGCGATGAACGCTATGAACTCTTGAACGGAGAATTGGTTATGGCACCGGCACCCCGTACAGATCATCAGATGGCTGTGATGAACCTGGGATCGCTATTGCACATATTTGTGAAAGAAAAAAATTTAGGTGTCGTGCTTTCTGCTCCCACCGACGTGGTGCTTTCGGACATAGACGTTGTGCAGCCAGACCTGTTGTTTATCTCCAATGAGCGCGTGCATATCATCACAGATGAGAATATTCAAGGCGCGCCCGACCTGATTATAGAAGTTCTATCTCCATCCACAGCCGAGCGCGACAGAATGTTCAAACTCGACCTGTATGCCCGGCACGGCGTAAAAGAATACTGGCTTGTAGATACCGATGCCAAAACCGTGATGGTCCTGCTCTTAGGCGAGCACCGCTTCGAGGTGATAGGCATCTACGGAGAAGACCAGACTTTGAGTTCGCCAACCTTGAAGGAATTCTCCCTCAACATTAGTGACTCAATTTAGACATTAATGCCTTTGTAACAGACGGCTACAACACTACGATTCGATAGGGTGAGTCAACGTGCTATGCGCTGTTCGAGAATTTTGACCCGCCAAGATAGAACCCAACACAAAACAGCCATCCAATGTGGGTGGCTGTTTTAATAAGGAGAAGTCTCGTGCTGAAAATCAAGGTAGTTGTGTTGTTTTTTCTTTTTTTATGTCAGACCGCTGAGAGCAAAGAACTAAGTCCAGATATACAGTTATTGATTGCTCATGGGTTTATTAAAGAAGCAAAACTTGAGTTGATTGCCGTAGCTCGCAATCCGGCAAATAGTGCCCCAGAGAAAATACAGGCTCTATTGCTTTTGGGCACTATAGCATCAAATAATACAGAAAAAAAAGTTGTTTTGGAGATGCTATGTGACATTGACAACAAATACTTGCCACAGCTAAAACAATTTGAGGCTGATGTTTTAAAGGAAAAAGAGCAAGAGAAATTAGCCCAGCAAAGGCTCCGAGATGAGGAACACGCCAAACAGTATCTTGAACATGCAAAGTTATGGAGAAAACGGATAAGAGAATGGGAGGATAGTTCCAAAGATATTTCCGATTATTATGACTATGAAGAGTTGGTGGCGTCTATGGAATTTTGGCTTAACAAGGCACTAAATCAGGTTCCCAACTCCGATGTATCCAAGGAAGCCTTTGAATTTTATTTTGATGTTCTATTTCAGGACCTGCTTAAGCTTAAGCCTAAGCCAGGATTCCTTAACCTCATCCTTTCTAACATAGATGGAAAGAATTTTGAAGAAAATATAGTTAAAATTGTCAATGGTCTTGAAATTTATGAGACAATGTATCCCGACTCTCCAGAGATTTTGCAACGGCTGTGGGATCTGCATACTATTTATTACCTGTTGTCTCGGGAACGTCCATGGACGAAAAAGCAGTGGGATTTAACTTATTTCGGGTCTATGTCTGATATGTACATGCTGTCAATAAAATGGTTAGATCGTATTATGAAAAGATCCGAGGATAAGGAGAATTTCTATTCTGATATGGTACGTCGAAGATATCGGTTTCTGTCTCGTGAATTCCACCGTTATGTCTTTGTGGATGAAAAAAACCAAGTTGTCCGTCGTCGGGTCACTGGTAGATTTAAACTTGTAGCAACAGAAAACCTACAAAGGATACATGCAGAAATCAGTCGAAGAGTCACGAAGTACCCCGTTATAGAAATATCTCCTGTTTCCCAGTAGGCATAAAAACAGCCACCCGTGATCGGTGGCTATTTTCTTTATACGTATTTATGAATTGAACCACTAGCCGCCAACATGCTCTGTCGGCCCACTGCCCGCGTCTCATTCTTGAGAATAACGTTGTGTGACCGCCTTTGCGGCTTCGTCAAGACCGGGAAAAAGACTCTCGCGGGTGATGTTTAGGAGATGCAGTTCTTCGATAATATCCTGCTTATTCGTGTACGGCACCTTGAGCGTGTAATAGTCGTAAACTGGAATCTCCGCGTTCCGATTCAGGATTTCATCGCGCTCGAACCGCTCGTGAAACACTGAAAGGAGAAAGGCACCGGACTGCATCCGAATGCGCTCAAACGACTGTTGAGGTTCGACTACGAAGACGCGAAATAGATCTCTTAAGTCGATATTTTCCAAAAAATACGGTTTCTCTTGCCGGATGAAATGGTAGAGACGGCTCAAGGCTTCATCGCGTTCTTTTTCAAGGTTCAAGTCTCCGCCTTCATCGGTGTCATCCTCCGTTTGGCTCAACAACAGATTCTGCTCTATATGACGAAGTTTGGCGAAATTGGCAATGACGCTTACCGTGTCGCTGTTGAACGACTTAATCATGTCTCTCCACACCGAGAATACGTGCAGGCGACCATCCTCGATACCACCATCTTCGCAGGCATTGAACAGAGCAACCAAAGGATTTCGGGTTATATCGAGGAGGCGTGTCTTAAGCCCATAGTGTTGCGCCAGCACCCATTGTGAAAACGCTGATGTCAGCCCACTAAACTCCTCTGGCTGACGAGACATCAGTTCGTTCAACATCTCGCCTTCTTTTTTTTGAAAGCTGGAACGCCGCATCACGGAGGGCCGTAGATCCCAAGAATCACTACTTTCTCCCCGAAAATAGAACTGGACATCATCACCGTGTTCGTTTTGCAGGTCGCGGTAAACTTTCAGCAAATTCTCAATGCTTTTGATTTCCTTGTTGCTGTTCTCTCGATCTGCCCCAGTATCTTGGGATTCATTCATACGGCCTTCGCTTTCCACAGTTTAGCTTTCCATATCTGCGAATGCGATATATTTATGTTAATGAGCTTTGCAGAGACGAGATTTGCGCCAGCGACTGTCGCTTTCGTCAGGTTGGCATTGGAAAGATCGGCATCGGAAAAATCGGCATCAGAAAGGTCGGCACAGGTCAGATCGGCATAGATGAGAGTCGCTCCCTTGAGCTTGGCGCGGGTCAGATCGGCACAGGTCAGATCGGCTTGAAAAAGGTCGGCACCAGTGAGATCAGCACAGGTGAGATCAGCTTCAAAGAACTTGGCACGGGTGAGTTGGACATTGTCAGGTTTGTAATCGGACAAGTATGCTCTCTTTTGAAGCAAAAATTGATCAGGACGTTTAATGTTGATAGGGCCTACTTGGGCGAAATTGGCACTATTGAGTTTAGCGCGAGAAAAATTAGCGTCGGTTAAGTTGGCCTCCCTGAACTGAGCATAAGGGAGATCGGCATAGGTCAGATCGGCACAGGTCAGATCGGCTTTGGAAAAGTCGGCACCCACGAGATCGGCACAAGAGAGGTTGACATCAGTGAGTTTGGCTTTCCGTAAATTGATTTCAGCAAGAGGACTTTGATCGTTATGGTCGAGCTTACCCGCCTCCTGAAACTTTTTGGAGATGTCCACACCTGATAGATCCGGCACAAAATCTTCGCGCTCGCGCCTCGAGTTCCATGACTCAACGCCTTCGAGAAGCCATTGAATGTGTTGTGCATTTGCCATATCTCTTTCTCCTCTACATCCCAAAATTTCATCCGTTTAATCGTTTTAAATCAATATAGCCAACATTATAGCATCGTGCAAGGTCGCCGCTTTATTTCAGAGCGTCTTCACCCTCAACCTCAAGCCAGAGTGCAATCGCCTCCTCCATCCGTTCAAGCAACAGGTCAATTGACTTGCCCTGGGTATGACAACCCGGAAGAGCAGGAACACTCCCGACATAATACCCATCTTCATCCTTCTCTATTACAATCGTGTATTCAGTGCTCATTTGATTCTCCCATAGCGTCGCATTCCTCTTGAACAGCCATCCTTCCTTGTCTCTCGCCTTTTATCTCTCCATCTCTATTCCCCTGTGCGCCTGTGCTACGGCCTCTAACCTGCGGGTTTTATCCTGATCATCCTTTCATCCTGTAAATCCTGATTCCGACAATGTTTTCACCCCAACACCCGCACATCCCCTTGCCGAATGGTTATACTCCGGGTATCGAAAAAATTTAACAGCGGCACGGCAAATTTGCGCGTGGTGCCGATCAGACTGCGAAAAGTCGATACGTCGATCTCCCCATTGTCTTTCAAATAATCAACCAATTGCCGCCTCACATCTTCCATCACCTCGGGGTGAAAGAGCAACGTATCGTCCAGGCGGACCAAATTTCCCATTGCCTGCATAGCCGACACCACATCGCGCACCGATCGCGCATTGACCTGAATCGCATCGGGCAGCGTCTTTAAGTCCTCAGGCGTTGTGCCCCCATCTTTTAACACCCGCGCAATCGCATCGCGAATCTCCTCTTGTTCGGGCGTCAATGCGATTTTGTAATCGCGCAGTCGAATCAGCGCGTTATCGCTTTTTAAGGTACCTTCGTGAACGAGATGTTCAACACCATAGGCAAACAAATCGTCAGAAGGCTCACCTTGCACCATTACGCGAAGCTCCTCGCGTCGCGCACCTGACCGGAGAGGATGCGCCTCGTGAAAAACCCGCATCGCATCGCCAATCCCGTCCAGCAATTCACGCCAGCACATCGCGTGGACATACATCGCTTTACCTGCCTGCACAAAAGAAACCACCTCGTCCAAATTGACAAGCTCAATGAGCTGACTCTCAATCTCGCTCGCAGACACCGCCATCTCAGATGCGAGTTGCAATGCGGTTCGCGATTGCAATCGCGCGGCCTTTAAGCGCGTCAACAAAACCTGTATGGGATCATCCTGCTCCAATTCTCGCAGTGCGTCAATAACATCACCTCGAAACCGCCGATGCTTCACGGGTTGCGGATCCAGCACCACACCCCCACCCAGCGTTTGCACCGGAGAATACCGCCGGATCACAAACCGATCGCCCCGCGCAGCAACACCCGGTTCTTCCAGGCGCAACTGCACCAGTTGCGATTCACCCGGCAACAATGCCTCGCCTTCGAGCAACATCACGCGGGCCAAAACCTCTCGCGGCCCCATAAGCAGATGTACGCGCGTGCGATTTGTCACATGTACAGGTGCATCGGGCAGCATGTGCAAACGCGCATCGATCATATACGTCGTCTCAAAATACCCCGGTTGTGCCAGAAGATCGCCCCGCGATACCTCATCGACCTCAACCCCGCTTATATTAATAGCCGCACGCGCGCCCACCTGCGCCACATCCACATCCCGCCCATGCGTTTGTACACCACGCACGCGCACACTTTTGCCCGACGGCAACAGCGACAATGCATCGCGCACGCGCACATCCCCTGAAATCACAGTACCAGTCACCACAGTCCCAAACCCCTGCACGGAAAAAGCGCGATCAACGGGCAAGCGAAAAATGCCCTGATCTGGCCGCGCCTCAACCCTTGCGACCTCCGCCTCAACCGCCGTGCGCAACGCATCGATCCCCTCACCCGTGATCGACGATACGGGCACAATCGGTGCATCCTCCAAAAATGTCCCGGCAAACACCTCCCGCAATTCCTCTTCCACCAACTCCAGCCATTCCTCTTCCACCAGATCGACCTTTGTCAACACCACAATACCGCGCGGCACGCCCAGCAGATTCAAAATACCCAGATGCTCGCGCGTCTGCGGCATCACGCCATCGTCGGCAGCCACCACAAAAAGAGCCAGATCAACCGTACACACACCCGTTACCATATTCTTGACAAACCGCTCGTGTCCGGGCACATCGATAATAGTCACATTGTCTTTCCAATACGCAAAGCCAATATCAATCGTCACACCGCGATCGCGCTCCTCCGGCAAGGTATCGGTCTCAATACCCGTCAATGCCTTGACCAGCGCCGTCTTGCCGTGATCGATATGCCCGGCCGTTCCAATAATCACATGCGCCATCAGCCCCGCGCTCCTTGTTTTACCGCATCGCCCACAATACTCACTTCGTCATCTCTTATCGTGCGCAAATCCAGAAATAACTGCTCATCGCGCACATAGCAAATAACAGGCGGATCATGGCGGCGCAACGCATTGGAAAGGGACAAAATATCGCCACCGGAAATTGCGACCGCAACACTCGGAATATTCTCCAAAGGCAACGCGCCACTACCGGTTTGAGCCTGGGACTCGACCAGTTCGCAGGTAAAGCCCTCAAGCTCACCGATCATCTGCAACAACCGCTGGCCGCGCTGCTCAAGCGTTGTTACAGGCTCTGTCAACATGCGAAGTGTGGGATGTTCGCGCGCCAATGCCTCTGGATTTAAGAACAATTTCAACGTCGCCTCCAGCGCGGCATACGTCAGCTTTCCACAACGCAACGCGCGCATCAAGGGATTTTTGCGAATTTGTTCTACCACATTTTGTTTGCCCACAATAATCCCACACTGCGGCCCGCCGAGAACCTTGTCACCGCTAAACATCACCACATCTGCCCCGGCGGAAATACTATCGGATACCAGAGGTTCATAAGGCAATCCGTAATCCCGCAAATTGACCAGCACACCGCCGCCCAAATCGTGCGCCACAGGCACGCCGCGTTGTCGTCCCAATGCCACCATATCTTCCAGTGCAACCTCGGCGGTAAACCCCATCACCTTGTAATTGCTCGGATGTACTGCCAGCATCACCCCCGTATTTTCCGTCAAAGCGTTTTCGTAATCGCTCAAATGAGTGCGATTGGTCGTACCCACCTCGACGAGTTGCGCCCCGCTGCGCGACATAATATCGGGAATGCGAAAAGATCCCCCAATCTCGACCAGTTGCCCGCGCGATACAATCGCCTCTTTGCCGCCGGCCAGTGTATTTAACGTCAACAAAACAGCCGCTGCATTGTTATTTGCAATCGCAGCGGCTTCGGCGCCGGTCAACTCACACAGCAAATTTTCTACAAGCGTCGTACGCGACCCGCGCTGTCCAGTCTCCAGATCCAATTCCAGATTGCTATACGAGCCAGCAATATCAACAACGTGTTTCACCGCAACATCTGGCAGTGGCGCACGTCCCAAATTGGTATGCAGAATAACCCCTGTCGCGTTCACAACACGCCTGAGATTTGGCGCAAACCGTTCTGCTAATTCCCTCTCAACATCTCCAACAATCCATTCGGTCAACGCCTCACGCGACGCACCCACCACCTCGCCATCGCGCATCATCCCCCGCACGCGGTCTATCGCCCGCCGAATCATATCGGTCAAAACAGACGTCCCACACCGCTTTGACAGCGTCTGAATCGTCTGTTCATTGAGCACTCGGTCCACACCGGGAATAATTGAATAATCTATATCTTTTTTTAAATCACCATTCATATTCTACTGCCCTACGGTACAATCTTAAACGCAATCTCCTTCTTCACATCGCGATCCGCCAACAAATCCGTCACCTTGACGCGGACTTCTTGTCCCCCAGGCTCGGCGTCTTTCAAATCCAATTCGACATACGCCATATCCTCTGGGGTATCACCCGATTGCTCATAGGAAATCACCACTTCCCGGTGCTTCTCTTGCAAGCGCAACATGCGCCCCAATCCGCGCAACGCGCGAATCGGCACAAGCCCTTTTTCCTGAGCGCGAAAAGAATAATCCACGCGATACTTCGTCCGTCCAAATTCATCGCGTTTCAAATTGTACACTTCAAAATAGACAAATGCATTTTGATCGGGACGAAACGCCTTTGAAGCCATTGGAATAATTTTTAATCCGCGCTTTTGAAACGGACCTTGCTCGTCACTCGGACCAACATAAAATGCAAGGGCAATATCGCTCATCAACAAATCGTCGCTTTGCGAAAAATCTGACACAGATAGCGATTGCTGGTACACCTGTGACTTTCCCGACACCACATCGCGGATCTGAAAAGAGAGATAGTGCAGCCCCGCATCAACCTCAAACGCGAGCACGCCCGGAATAAACGCCCCTTCCAACACTTGCTGGTCTGACGGCGCCTGAAATGTCAGTTGATCCTGCACGCGATAGACCTCTGACCACAGGCTATCAAACATCGCAAGGCCGCGGTCCAGCATCACCTGATCGGTTTTGTCATCAACGGGCAACCGCGCCATTTCCTCGGCTGGCAACCCATAGTAGATTTCCAACCTTGTCGTGCCATCTTCGCCGCGAAATCCAGCGGGAAAATAATAAAAATCAACTGGGAGCGCGGCAATATCTGCATCGAACACAGAGGGCTGATGCGCCGTCACCTGCCGCAAAACCACCTCGCTCTGATACGCCAGCAAATCCGTTGTCAAAGACAGACTCAAACCATCGGGCATCGGTGCAAATTCATACCTGTTCCCCTTGCCGCGGCGCACAAAATCAAATTCTGTACCACCCTCCAAATCCGCATATACCCAGTATTCCCACCAGGACATCGCCGGCACGGGGAAAATGGGTTGCCCGGGCCTGATCCTCAGGGCAATGCGTTTGCGATTCACATAATTTTGCCGCGCATCCTGTATCTCTCGATCCATCTCATTTTGAATATCGCCCGACTTGCTCGTGTGATCGGGCTTGCCAAACCGCACATAAACCTCGCCCCGATCATCCCACGGGAACTGTCCCTGACCGTAATATCGGCGCGCATACGCCACGCGTCGATAATGCTCAATAAGTCGCTCATTTGCCTTTGTCAACGGCGAGGGATCCAGGCGTCGCCAAAAGCGATCGATCAACTCCGCGCGTTTTTCTGTATCCGCATCCCGGTAAATCTCCAGATCTTCGGGCCATGCAACCTGCGCCAAATTGCGATAGAGCGTCTGCTCTTCTTTTGACAGGTCTTTGATATATTCTTCAAATAGCGCCTGTGCCTTCGCATAATCTCGAACGGACTGCGCCTGAACCGCCTGTACCAACAGCGGATCGTCAAAATCACCCACCTGCGCCCAAAGCGTTGTGCTCAATGCACACACCATCAGAAAACCCGTCAATATCGCATGCATAACAACCACCTTGTGAAATGTAGATAGGCCATATAAACCAAATCTACCCGATAATCCCCCGACTCGCAAAGAAAATTTCCCTCATTTATTGACAAGCGGCACACCTGCATGTATCTTTTTCACCTATTTTTGGAAAAATCAACGCGCTTTTGCAATTCAGTAACCTCACTGGCCTGACCCAATTTAATTTTTTAGAAGGAGTTCTCCATGGCAGTTGCTGTTCAAAGAGGCATTGACAAAATCGCAGACTATCTCGACGATGACGCCGAAAATTTGCTCGATTATGAAGCACTGATCGACAAAAACTTTCTCACACTACCCGGTCCCGACTTTATCGACCGGGTCTTTGCAGACTCCGACCGCAGCATTCCCGTGCTCAACAACCTGCAACGCCTCTACAGTGCGGGGCGGCTCTCGGGCACCGGATACATTTCCATACTCCCCATCGATCAGGGAATCGAACACTCTGGCGGTGCATCCTTTGCCCCCAACCCCATATACTTTGACCCCGAAAACATCGTCAAACTCGCCATTGAAGGGGGCTGTAATGCCGTGGCAACCACACTGGGCGTACTCGGGATGGTCGCCCGCCAATACGCCCACAAAATCCCCTTCATCCTCAAATTCAACCACAATCAACTGCTCACGTATCCATCCCAATACGACCAGGTCATATTTGGACAAGTCGAACAAGCCAGGGAAATGGGGTGTGCAGGTGTGGGCGCCACAATTTATTTTGGCTCACCTGAATCCAACCGGCAAATTGTCGAAATCAGCGAAGCATTTGCCCGCGCACACGAACTGGGGCTATTTACCGTACTGTGGTGCTATTTGCGCAACTCGGCATTTGCAACCGACGACATCGACTATCACGAAGCCGCGGACCTCACGGGACAGGCCAACCACCTCGGCGTCACCATTGGTGCAGACATCATCAAACAAAAATTGCCGACCAACAACAACGGTTACACAGCCCTGAATTTTGGACGCACCCACGACAAAGTCTATACCGAACTCTCATCCGATCACCCCATTGACCTGTGCCGCTATCAGGTTGTCAATTGTTACATGGGCAAAGCGGGGCTGATCAATTCTGGAGGCGCATCCTCAGGTGCCAGTGATTATGCCGAAGCCGTGCGAACCGCTGTGATCAACAAACGCGCCGGAGGCACGGGCCTCATCTCTGGGCGCAAAGCATTTCAACGCCCCATGCACGAAGGCATCCAACTGCTCAACGACATCCAAGACGTCTATCTCTGCCCCGATGTGACCATCGCCTGATTCACAAAAAAAAGCGGAGCTTTCGATCTATCGAAGGCTCCGTCTTTTACTATTCCCATCAGATTCTCATTCAACCAACTTCTCACCGTCGAAAATCATCTTGTCCTTTTCGTAAATTGCACCCGTTTCTTCATCCAACTTGTACTTCATCAACTGCCCCATAGACATGTGGTTAAACACCTCTTTGGGATCGCCGTATTTTTCCAGCAACTTTTCAATTGGACCTTCAAACTCATAGGTCCGACGTTTGGGGCGTTCGCGCGCTCTGCGCTCGGATTCTTCTTTGCTCAAAATGGGCAACCGCTCGGCGGTGGGTCCCAATCGACTCGCGTATTCCTGCCGCCTGCGGTACTGATCGTGCCGCTTTTCGACCTCGTCCTTGTCCTCTTCTCGCTCCTTGTGACTGAGCAAATCTCCTTCTCGCTCTGACCACTTTTCTCGCTCGCGCTCGCGCACATCATCGCGGCCCACTTTTCGCATAATATCTCGCAGTGAATCACTCATCTCTCAAACCCTCCAAAGCCAGATAAATTCAGGACTACCGGATAACCCAAAAATAACGCACCACATCCCGCTTGTCAAAGGTAATTCCCACTTTTAAAAACATCGGGGTTGACGCAGACCCTCTTTGCGTACATATTGCAGCCATACACACCATGCGAAAGGAAATACATGTCCAATTATGAACGACTCATCGACATCATGGCGCGCTTGAGAGGACCTTCGGGTTGCCCGTGGGACAAAGAGCAAACGCACCAGAGTCTGAAACCCTACCTCATCGAAGAAGCCTATGAACTCCTCGATGCGATTGACCGCAATGACGATGAAGAAATCAAAGAAGAACTGGGCGATCTCTTGCTACAAGTCGTCTTTCACGCGCAAATTGCCAGCGAAGAAAACCGATTTACCATAGACGACGTGGCCGAAGCCATCGCCGACAAACTCATCCGTCGCCATCCGCATGTTTTTGGCGACACACAAGCCGATACACCCGACGAAGTCATCAAAAATTGGGAAGCCATCAAAGCCGAAGAAAAACCCGACAAAAAAGCCTCTCTACTCAACGACGTGCCGCAGCATCTGCCGGCATTATTGAAAGCCCGCAGACTTCAGGAAAAAGCCGCACGAGTGGGATTTGAATGGGAACACATTGCAGATGTGGCTCAAAAAGTGCGGGAAGAAACAGAAGAATTAATGCACGCACGAGAATCCGGCGCACCAGAAAAAATTCAAGAAGAATTTGGAGACTTGCTATTTGCCCTGGTCAATCTCGCTCGATTTCTCCAAATATGTCCCGAAGAAGCACTCATACAAACCAACAGAAAATTTCAATCGCGCTTTCAGTACATCGAAACCCAACTGGACAAGCAGGGCAAAACACCCCATGAAGCTACGCTTGAGGAAATGGATGTACTCTGGGAAGCCGCGAAAAAAGAGAATCAGCCCCAAAAATCGTAGTGCGCAGACAATTCCAAAACGGGAATAGGAGCCGATTCCCAATCGTCAATCCAACAAATAATGCTATCACAGGCCATATAATCGAGATTTTCGCGCTCGAAATCACTGCTGAGCAACACGACGTGCGCTCGAACCGGCAATTCATTACTCGACAGAATATAATTGGGAAATGCCTCCTGGGATTTGAGGACCTCAAATCCCAATTTCTCATAAATCCGAATAAACAACTCGCGAACATTGGTCGCATTTCGCACAGCGGGATACGTCAAAATTGGTTCTCGATTGACAGGAGCCAATTGTTTTTCAATGACATCAAGCGTGCTCTGGGGAACCGTAATCGGCTTCGCATTTTTGCGCTCCAATTCAGCTTCGACCCGCTTGAGAGCCAACTCGGCGACCTCTTTGGAGTCGCTAATCGATTTGCGCACGCGCTTGCCCTCTTCATCGTAGTACCCGATCCACCACTTTTTTCCCCGCTGATAAAGCCACGCCATAGTTGTGCTCCCACCGCAAAACGTCAGTGTGTCTTACAGATAGCCACAAAAAACGAGAAAAACAATTTTCTACTGATATTATACAATATATTGTGTATTTCTGCAAAAATAAATCGCAATATATAGAGCCATTTATCTGAAAAGGTGAAAAAATGTGGCTATTAGCCACAAATTGTCCATCAAATAATAACCTAAGCCACACTTTCAAGCAATAAAAAAGGCGGGCTTGAAAGGCCTGCCTTTTTTGTTTTATCCGAGTTGTAACTTCAACCTCCCATCACCGAATTTTTCTCCAAACAGTCGCCGCGGCGTGGACATCTTGAATCGCCAGACCGCTCGAATACGCAATACATCCCTGTCCTCGCAAATGTTCCAAATGCCCCAACGCCGCATGCCCGATATTCAGTACCTCATCCCCCTCACCTTTTACCCAACGGGGCGTCTCATCTCTCTGGCGCAACGCCAGAAATTCCCCCGACTTCAGCACCTGCTCGCCGTGATCTGGCACCACAAATCGCCGCGTCAACAATCCCGGATCCAATTGCGTGGAGCGCCCATCGCCGCCAATCACAGAAATATGCACATCGCTTTTCACATCGAACAGGATCGGCTCTGGCGTAGGCACAGAAGTAAAAATAGCATCTGCCCCATCAATACAGGTCTCAATATCTGCAACCATCTCCAGATCACAGGAAATATCCCCTCCAACATCTGCTGCGTAAGCCGCACGCCTCTCGGCCGTCCTGCTCGTTACGCGTATGATCTCTGGCGCCAGAGCCACATCAATACACCTGCCCATTGCCTGTGCGATGCGACCCGTCCCCAGAATCGCCGCCGTGCGTACCGGCATCTTCGCCAAATACTTCGCACCCAACGCACCTGCCGCGCCCGTACGCATATTGGTAATATACTCGGCATCCAACGAAACGCGGTCACCCCTCCGCACATCCTCCAATTCGATCACAGCGGTTCTCGAACCCAACCGCCCGATCTTGACATCCGAACGCTCTTCGATAACCTTTTGTCCCGTAAACCTCCCCTTCCACCAGCCCGGCATCACCAGGCGAAAAAGATCCATCTCCCCCTCGCGCGAAACCTCTTCTTTGCGCAACGGATTCACCATTTTTCCAAGGCCATAAAGCCGAAACGCCTCGTCGCAACTCTCGACAAAATCCCGCGTTGTCATCACCGAAGCGATTTGCTCATCTGAAATATTTTTTCTCATGTATTACCTCACGTAAGAATGGGCGAACCTCACCCAACCACCCAACGGGCGGGCACGGGGGCGCCGCCCCTACATTGTGTAGATAAACAGCTATCGTCTATGAACTGCTGACGCAGTTGTACATCATTTCGTCTATCCGTTGACATTTGTTTTTGGGCGATCTATTTTAGGGATACAATGTAGTCAACTGAACCGGACGAGGTGACGAGTGAGATTACTCGCACTCAAAACTGCCTCTCTAATTTTACTTCTTGGGGAGATTCTCATGGCACAATCAACTCATGCCGATCGCCCAATGTACACTATTTATCGCGCAGGCACACCAATTGTAATTGACGGACGCCTAAATGAACCTGCATGGGTAGCAGCCCCAGACGTGGGCGCCTTTGTATTTCCGTGGTACGAATCGGGGAAAAAAGAACAAACCGTAGCCAAAATGCTATGGGATGACAATCATTTATACGTCTCATACATCTGTGAAGATGCACATATTTGGGCAGAACACACCGCGCGCGACTCCGACGTTTGGAAAGACGACACCGTCGAGGTATTCACAGCGCCCAATCCCGATCAGCCCCAGGCTTATTTCAATATCGAAATGAACGTGCTCGGCATCTTTCTCGACCAATTTCATCCACAAGGCCCGGACGCACCCGTACCCGGCGAGTGGAACGGCGAAGGCATTCAAATCAAAACGCAAATCGTCGGCACATTGAACGATGACAGCGACGAAGACGAATACTGGATATTGGAAGCCGCCATACCCTTTGCTAATTTTGCACACGTCGCCGTGCATACCCCTCCAAAAACAGGTGGCATCTGGCACTTAAATCTAAATCGCCTGGGCGGAAAAACCAATGAGCAATTCAGCCAGTGGTCGGGCAGCCGCACGCCGGAGCCGCAATTTCATTCACCAGATGATTTCGGGCGGGTCGTATTCTCGGATAAAACAAGTCCATTCTGGCGATAATTGTAAAGGAGAAAAACATGTCACAGACATTGCCATTGCTCGAAGTCAGTGGTTCGCCAACTGAGCGAGGCCAGGCACATGGAGAAACATTCAAAGACCTGATCCGAGACCTCGTCACCGTCAATTTTGAGGATATGGTCCATGGAACACAGGGCTATCTGACAAAAGAGCGCGTATATGAAATTGTATCCACTTACGCGGGGCCCAACCGCGACTATGCGCCCCACCTCTTTGAAGAAATGGAAGGAATCGCCGAGGCAGCGGATGTACCCGCAGAAGACCTGCTCGCATTAAACGGCTTTTTGGAATTGCACGACTATTATTCCGATGCATTTATGGTATCGGGTTGCACATCGTTCATGGTTCCGGGAAGCACATCGGGCGAAGGTGCGTTAATCGCGCAAAATTACGACCTCTCGTCAATCTATGCAGCAGCAGCAATTCTGGTCAAAGTCAAAAATGATCACGCACCCGACGCGCTCTTTTACACATCAGCCGGCATGCTGGGCTGTGCGGGCGTAAACGATGCGGGCATTGGCGTGGTCATCAACAACCTCGTCCCATCAGATGCGTCAGGCGGTGTACTCTATCCCTTCATCATTCGGCGCATCCTGGAATCCGTGCGAATCGGAGATGCCATAGATGCAGTTATAGCAAAACCGAGAGCATCGGGTATGAATTACGTAATATGCGATGAAAATGGCGAAATATACGACCTTGAAACCACGGCGAGAGAATACGAAGTCATCTGTCCCTTTGATGGCCCCATGGCCCATTCAAATCACTATCTGACCGACCGGCTCAAACCCTTTGAACGGCGTCAATGGGATCAGCGCGGCCAAAGCATCTTGCGCTGGGGACGTGCGACCAGATTGTTAAAATCCTGCGACAAACGCAATGCGGATGCCCTGAAAAATATGCTATCAGATCGCGTAAACACGCCCGTGGGAATATGCCGTCACAACGAAATTCACAATGGCGAAGCATGCGGTCAGACCATTGCTGGTATCGTGCTCGACCCTCCGGGACGAAAAGCGTGGTACACAAAGGGACCGACCGGTGAAAACGAGTGGATTGAATATAGTCTAAACTAAAAAATCCGCGTACCTGTTAAGGCCGCTGCGAGAGATGATTCACCGCAACGGCCTTTTTTTTTGAATAATATACAAATGTGCAGTATATTCTTGTGGAATATTGAAGCGAACAGGAGGCGAAAAATATGCCATCATTGCACATTGACGAGACCAATGTACGGTCGGTACTCGTGCCTCAAAATCCACCCGGAGAACCCATAACTGAATACACGCTCAACCCCTATTCCGGCTGTGGTATGGGGTGTGCCTATTGCTATGTAATGAAATTTCCATTCGCCTACGAATATCCCAAAGCATGGGGTGAGTGGGTGCAGCCCAAAATGAACGCGCCTTTTTTATTGGGCAAGGCGCGTGCCAAAATTTATGGACGCAAAATTTTCATGGGATCAGCAACCGATCCCTATCAATACATCGAGCGAAAATATCGATTGAGCCGACGCTGCTTAAAAGTGCTGGTAGATTGCAATCTGAAGGCTCTAACCGTACATACGCGCAGTCATCTGATTTTAGACGATCTGGATTTATTGACGCAATTTGGCAGTCGATTGCGGGTGGGATTTTCCGTTCCGACGAATGATGATCGGGTTCGCAAACGCACGGAGCCGAAAGCGCCGAAAATCGGCGTACGTCTCAAAGCCATGAAGCAATTGCGCGAAGCTGGCATTCACGTCACCGCATCGCTCGCGCCAGTACTGTATTGTCAACCTCGCGAATTTGCCCAACAAATAGCCGAAGCAGCCGACGGGGTGTATTTTGGCAAAATGGATTATACGGACAGGACTGGCATCGCATCCATGCCAAGAGCGCGACGCTATTTTAACAGTCTTACATATCGAGAATTGATCGCAGAACTCAAAGCGGAATTGATCAACGTGGGGATGTTGAAAAGCGAAAAATGATTTACCCTCATCTCCCTCCACTCGCTGCCGTAATAAATCGCCTCTCCCTTTGACTTTTGAGCACCTGTTGTTCGATCTCTCCTGGATCGCCCCAAATTTCCAATAGCCGCTCGCACATGGCATCGCGTATTTCGCGGTGTTGCGCCGACTCTGCCAAATCGTTAAACTCATTCGGATCTTCTGCAATATTGAACAACTCCAGCGGATCTCCTGGACTCATATTGAGTTTGTAATCGCCCTTTTTGAGCATACCCACGGGATGGATAACTCCGTGCGCGAGGTATTCACAGAAGGCTTCGTCCTTCCAGGTCTCAGTCTCGCCATTGATCAGCGGCAAGAGGCTATCGCCGTCAAGAGGTGCAATATCCATCGAAGCGCCAGCGGCTTCGATTATGGTAGCCACGAGATCCACGAGTGAAACATTTTGCGCCACGCGCAATCCACCTGGGATATGCCCGGGCCAAACAATCTGAAGAGGCACGCGAGAGGACGCTTCATACATATTTGATTTGCGCCACATGCCGTGCTCACCATTCATTTCCCCGTGATCTGAGGTATGCACGATAATCGTATTCTCAAGCTGGTCGGTTTCTTCGAGTGCATCGATGAGCCGGCCTATTTTTTCGTCTAAATACGTGATAAGCCCGTAATAACCCGAGCGTCCCCTCCGCACGAGTTCTTCGGGAAAATCGGTCATACCAAACATCAAGCGCAGGCGTTTGTAAACCGGGTGCATATTTTCCAGATGGCCTTCGGGGATATCGGGCATATCAATCTGATCGCGCGGATACATGTCCCAGAACCGCCGCGGCACCACAAGCGGAAAATGGGGTGCGATAAACCCCACATTGATACACCAGGGCTGTTCTTTGCGAGCGGGATCTTTGATATACGCGAGAGCAGCCTCTTCAACCTGATCATCAACCTGTATCTCTGTCGTTGTACCCGGCCCTGCCTGTGCAATACCCCCCCAGGGATTTTTCGCCTCAACAACCCCCGCATCCCAATTGCCCTCGCCACGAGGAACGCCGTTTTTTGTCCACAGTTCCGCATGCAAATCGCGCGCGAGTTGTGTGCGAAAACCGTGCAATTGATCCAGACCACAAAAGTGCTGCTTGCCCGATATCACAACATCGTAACCGACATTTCGCAAGCGATGCGCCCACGTAACCGTATCCGACGCCATGGGAAAACCATTGTCATACGTACCGATGCGATTGATATAACGCCCCGTCATAAACGACATCCGAGACGGACCGCAAATCGGCGAATTGCAATACGCATTATCGAACGTAACCCCCATCTCAGCCAGACGCTCCATATTCGGCGATTGAACCAGTGAATGCCCGTGAATACTGCTGTATTGAGGGGCGTGCTCATCAGACATAATAATCAGAATATTGGGCTTATCAGACATAAATACTCCTGTTCTTCATGCCGAAATCACATCCGTAGGTTCACCGGCTTGATCGGCGAGCGCGGTATCAAAGATATTTTCAAGCGTACACTGCGGTTCGTATCCGATGAGTGTGCGCGCCTTACTATTATCAGACCAATAGATCCACTGCACGGGAACCTCAACCGCAAAAGGCGGAACACCCGTTATCTCCGCGAGATAATCCGCGACCTCGGGAAAAGCGAGTGGCCGGTAAATCGGCGCATTAAACGCCTCACCCACCGCAGCCGGATGGTCGAGCGCGCAAATACACGCCCGCGCAGTATCGCGAGCATCAGAAGGCGACCACATCCACGGACGCCCCTCGCGAGAGGTGACAGCACATGGTTGATCGGGGCGCT
This sequence comes from Candidatus Latescibacterota bacterium, assembly GCA_022821275.1. GTDB lineage: Bacteria > Latescibacterota > UBA2968 > UBA2968 > UBA2968 > VXRD01. The sequence goes on from JAJEDY010000060.1 coordinate 105,237, forward strand.
CGGCGCGGTCGAGCATATCCTGTGCAATCGCCGCGCCATCGGGATGGTGAATACCGCTTTGCGGATTATTCGCGGCATCGCGGATGCGTCCTGCAACAAACTGCACATTCCAACGCCCGAGCACTTCACTGCCCGCAAACATGCCAGATGGGCGAATAATGGACAATTGGAGATCATGACCATTCATATAGCCTTCGGCCATCGCTTCGTTTATATATTTCAGCGTGCCATAAAGTCCACTCGGGCGTTTGGGATGGATTTCATTCACCGGCTGATAACAGGGCGGGATATGCTGATTGCCCATCGGATAAACCGCGTCGGTGCTGACATGGACAAACCGGTGGAGGCTATTTGCCAACGGTGCTGCCGCTTCAAAAAGATTGTACGTACCCGTAACATTAATCTCGTAAAACGTCTGATTGTCCATACCGCGAGGGGGACCCAGAATATTTGCCGTATGAACAACCGCATCTACCCCATCCACAATATCGCGACACAACGCCGCATCTCTGAGATCGCCCTCGATCTTTTCTATATCAAACAGATCGAGCTTGAATTTCTTGGGATCATCGGGAAGAATCAGCGCGCGAACCTCATCTCCACGCTCAACCAACTGCTTGACCACATTCGCGCCCAAACGCCCCGTAGCACCCGTAACGAGGATTTTACTCATAGTTGCCTCTGACGAATACTCTATCTGTGTTCACTCTTTTGCGGTTTAAAACCGCAAACTACATCACTCTTCATCTTTTTTCTGCGTTCATCCCTGTTTTCACAGGGACATGCCTGCGGATATAACGGCGGACGACCCGGTGGGATCGCCCCTACACATCTGCGTCCATCTGCGTCCATCTGCGGATCACACTTCTACCTTCTCCCCCGACTCCTGCGACTTTTCGAGCGCCTCAAGCACGGCAACGGGCGTGAGAATTGAGCCATCTGTTTCATCTGTCTTACCCGTACTGAACATGTGGCAAAAATCGAGAACACCCGTCAGATACGTATTCTCATCGTATCCGATCACGCGATCGGCGCGCCCTTTTTCCCCAATCACAGAAACGTGAAAATCCACGCGACCTTCGCCAACGAGATTCATCGTTGAAATCGCGCCACTCGCAGAATAAAACGTCGCAGTGTGATTTTGCTTCCCGCGATTGAGCTGTACATGCGCGATATCCTGATCGAGCAAGCGCACGACCATATCGACCTGATGAATGCCGTAAAAAAAGACACCGCCATATTCAGAATCAATATCGCAAGGTCCTGTCGAAACAACTGAAATAATGCGTCCGAGTTCTCGGACATCTTCTTGCAACTGCGCGAAAGATGCCTGCTTGGGCAAAACCGAAAAAGAACACACAGGCACATCGAGCTCACGCGCTCGGGCCAAAAACTCTTTGCCTTCATCGAGACGATAGCAAAACGGCTTATCGACAAAAAGAGGAATTTTGGCCTCCAGCAACGGACGCACCGCAGGCAGGTGATATTTGGGGTGACGATGATCCACAATAGCCGCGTCAACCTGCCCGATCAGAGCTTCGGGATCCTCCACAATATTGGGAATCAGCCCCCGCTCCTGTGCATCTTTCGCATCGCCCGGCGTCTCTCCCCAAACATGTGTAACACTAAAACCGGGCACCAGTCTATCAATATTAATAGTTTTTGCAATCGCCACAGTATGGCTATTCTCCGCCCCAATAATACCAATATTAGGCATCGTATCACTCCTTTTGGTTGAATCACTTCCACCGTATCTCGAAAACGGGCGACCCAATAGGATCGCAACGACGGGCGAGGCATGCCTCGCCCCTACATACCTGTCCGCGCTTCAGCAGGCGGGTCTGCATAAAACGCTCAAATTATTCGCGTTTTTTCTGCGTCATCTGCGTCATCTGCGGATCAACTCCACAGCCTGTCATTCACCTGTTCTTCATCCCACGCATCTGTCTGTTCAAAATAGCCCGGCAAATTGCGATTGATGTGTTCTTTTATCGCTTCTTCATTCAAATCAACACCGAGTCCGGGTGCGTCGGGCACCTGAATATAACCATTTTGAACAATGGGATTGGGCAAGCCCGTAACCAGCGTATTCCACGGCGGATAATCAACGGCGTGACATTCCAGAACCAGAAAATTATTTGTCGCAGCCGCGCAATGCACGCTCGCCATCGTAGCAACTGGCGTCGCCGCCATGTGCATAGCCATCGCAATGCCGTGTTCTTCCGCGTAATCGCCAATCCGCTTAGTTTCGAGAATCCCCCCCGACGTGGCGAGATCCGGATGAATAATGGAAACGGCTTTATTATCGATCAGCGGCTTGAAATGTTCCAGAAGATAAATATCTTCACCTGTGCAAACCGGGGTCGCAGTTGCGTTCTTGAGGCGCACCCATTGATCGGTCAGTTGCCATGGAATCATATCTTCCAGCCAGGCGAGATTGAACCGCTCAAGTGCGCGCGCAAGGCGAATACACGACTCCACATTGATATGTCCAAAGTGATCCGCAGCCAGGGGAATCTCATATCCCACAATATCGCGCACGACTTCCACATATCGCACGAGAACATCGATACCCTTATCAGTGAACTGAATACCCGTAAAAGGATGCATAACCTGCGTGGTTTCCAGCATACCCGCAGGCGAAGACACCGTACCCGGAATATCTTTGAGCAAACGCACGCCAATATCCATCTTCAAAAAAGAAAACCCCTGCTCCATGCGCGCCTTCAAGCGATTGCCCATCTCTTCGGGATCTGGGGTTGTGTGAGTATCGCAATAAATGCGGATCTGATCGCGGAATTTCCCGCCTGCGAGTTGATAACAGGGCACGCCATAAGCCTTACCCGCCAGATCCATCAAAGCCATCTCTACGCCACACACGCCGCCGGCCTGCCGCGCATGCCACCCGAACTGTTTGATCTTGCGAAATAATTTATCCACATTACAGGGATTTTCACCCAAAAGCTGGCGCTTCAGTTGCAAAGCGTAAATATGACTGGCCCCATCGCGCACCTCTCCCAGACCGTAGATACCTTGATTGGTATCCAGGCGAATGAGCGTAGAGCGCATAGGCACACCGGAAAGATTGACAACGCGCATATCGGTAATTCTGAGATCTGATGGGGATGAGTGTGTATCCATAGAATTCTCCTGTGTTTTCTTCCATCACGGCCGCATGGGCGATCCATCCGGTGCCCGCGTTTGCGTCCACTGAATAATCTCATCTTCGGGCGGATATTTTGCAGCGAGATCTTCGTCAATATCAATACCCAGACCGGGATTATCATTGGGATACATATAACCCTCTCGCACCTCGGGCAAACCGGGAAACATATCATAGACGAGATCGTTGAAACGACACCACTCCTGAATCCCGAAATTGGGTGCCCACAGGTCCAGGTGCAAATTGGCTGCGTGACCAACAGGTGATGTATCGCCAGGACCGTGCCACGCGGTTCGCACATTGTACATATTGGCAAATGCAGCGACATTGCGCGCAGGAGTAATACCACCCATCTGGCTGACGTGCATGCGAATAAAATCAATGAGCCGATCTTGAATAAGAGGTGTCCACTCGTGCGGATGATTGAAGAGTTCGCCCATCGCCAGTGGTGTGGCGCACTGCGCGCGCATGTGGTGAAAATACGCATTGTCTTCCGGCGCGAGTGCGTCTTCCAAAAAGAAAAGTTTAAAAGGCTCCACGTCTTTGGCGAACTGAATAGCGTCAATCGGGCGCAAACGCTCGTGAATATCGTGTAAAAGCTCGATTTCCGGCCCGACCTCCGCACGTACATGCGCAATCATATCGCACATGCGACGGCAATATTCTCGCGGGTGATAATAAGCACCATCGGGCGCACCATCGGGTTTTTGAATCGCATCTGACTGGCCCCCATATCCCCCCATCTGCACACGGATATGGCGATAACCCTGTGCCATATAATGACGCACGCTATCTACCACTTCGTATTTATCGCGCCCATTGGCGTGTGCATACGTATCTGCCGCCTCTCGACACTTCCCACCCAGCAGTTGATACACGGGCATACCCGCGCGTTTGCCCTTAATATCCCACAGCGCCTGATCCACCCCCGATATGGCATTATTGAGCACGGGACCATTGCGCCAGTACCCATTGACCATGCTCATCTGCCAGATCTCCTCAATGCGATCCACATCGCGTCCTATAACAAACGGCTTGAGATGTTTTTCAATAGCCGTACGCACCGCGTGAAATCGCTGCGTAAACGTCGCACAACCCAACCCATAGAGTCCGGGTTCCGACGTAATAATTTTAACAATAATGAGCCGCGAACCCGCAGGCTGTGTCACAATGGTTTTAACATCTTTAATAGTTACAATTTCTGGCATATCTACTCCAATCTTTTACATTCCCTCGGGCAACGCGAGATCAAAGCGCCGCGCGGCTTCGCGGAGTTTTTCCGCCGTCCCCACCGGAATGGGAATACCTTCGGCAGAGCGTTCGGCAAGGGTGCGATTTTCGGGTTCTCCGGGCATGAGAATATCGTCAAAGCCATCTGCCCTGGGCAGAGCTTTGAGTTCATCGATCAAATTATCAACGTGGTCTTTATAATCATCCAGCTCAACAAAAAAGGAAATATCAATCGCAGCGACAATGCCGTTTTGCCTTTTCGAACTCTCGTCCCCGCGCAATACGGGAACGAGCAGAGGATTATCGACCATCAAACTGGACAAACATTGAAAAATCAGTGCCAGCCCCGATCCCTTGGGACCACCCGCCGGGCGCAGAATAACCCCTTTACGCGCATCTGTCGTCGGATTGCCCTCAGCATCGAGTGCCCAGTCTTCGCCCAGCGGCACCCCCTTATCCTGCGCGAGCTGAAGTTTGCCCCCCGCTGCCACACTGGTCGCCATATCGAGACTTATGGGGTCGCGTTTGTTTGCTGGAACCGCAACGGCTATCGGACTATTGTGAATGCCCGCTGCCTTCGCACCAAAAGGAGCCATATTGGGCGGACTGCAAACAATGGCAATACCCGCAAAACCCTCCTGTGCCGCCATCAAAGAATAATAAGCCATCGCCCCCTGATGCGTAACATCGCTGAGCAACACCCATCCAATACCCACATTTTTGGCCTTCTCAATAGCTTTTTTCATCGCGGGAACAGTCGCCACAGGCCCAAGAGCGCGGTCACACGCGATATGGGCAACCGCTGGCGACTCTTTCACGACGCTGATATTGGGTCGAGGATTCATCGCGCCTGTTCTAATATTGTCGAGATACGAAATAATGCGCAAAACCCCGTGAGAATCGACCCCGCGCAGATTCGCCCAAATAAGCACTTCCGCTTCTATGGCAGCATCTTCGGGCGGCATACCCGCATTTTCAAAAACGGACTGGATAAACGGTTCGAGGTGTTCTGCGCGAATGCGAATGTCCGACATAGCAATCCTTTCTGGTGTAGGGGCGCCCCTGCTATTGAGAAACCTTGACTTTGTAATTTTTTTCCGCTATGCTGTCTGACAAATTAGTTTCGCATTTTTGAAGCGTCAAGATAATAAATCCCAACTGCAAAAAAGAAAAACAACTTCTGGAGGGCTGACTTATGAAACAGTGCTTTGAACATTATCGGACATTGCGAAAAGAGATGGATGCGTGGTTAGATCAAAGCCGTCGGATGGACCCACCGAGCAGGCATGGCGGAGGCGAAGATGAAGCGAACTATTCGCTGGCCTGGTTCCCCCACTATCTCATCACGGGAAATGACGGGGTGCGAGAGCACTTTGAACACCTGCGCGATATGCTCGCCGGATGGGTAGAACGGGACTGCCTGCACGGTTACGAACCCGAAGCCGAAGCCCATCACGGAACCGAACCCTTTCTGCTCTTTTTGCCGCGTTACCTCGGATTATTTCCCAAAGACGAAAAAGCAAACGCCCTCCTACAAGACGCAGCCGAACACATCGGCAACTGGGTCGAAGGCATTCCCGAATGGTTTGACTGGGAGCGCAATCGGTTTTACGGATATTATATAGGCACGCGCACAGTTGGGCGAGACGACGGCTATGACGCCGAAATTGCCGAGCACTTCCGCTTTGTCCACATAGCCCTTGCCGCACACAGAATGACGGGGCAAGACCGGTACCTGGACTGGGCTTTGCAATACGGCAAGCGCCGGGCAGAAATGATTGTCGCCATACCAGATGGTCCCCTGCCCATTGCCTGGGATGCAAACGGACAACCGAGATTTGGCAAGCAGGCGACAGGACGACAAAAAAAGGCGGCACAAGCCGGACATCACGTCCCTGGCGACCCGCTCATCGGAGTCGAAGTCCTGCTGGCTTCCGGCGTTATATATGCCCTGGGCGATCTGTTCGAAGCATCGGGAGACGCCGTATTTCACCAGGCAGCGCGGCGAATCGCAGAACCGATGGTCAGCGAATTGCTGGACCCGTATTCGGACCCCGGTGCAGCGGCGATTTCCTATTTTCGACAACAATTCTCCGACACTTCTCTGGATGAGGCGATTCGGGCGCAAATCGCGCGTTTTCCCGATATGCAAGAAGGCGAACTCGCCATGGTCTTCCCGCAGGCGCGTCGCCGCGATTGGCCCGGCGTGGGCAAGCGCGCCGACATGACCTATTGGGGGATATGGAACAGTGACGGCTCCGTAACACCCACAACAGAACCGACCACTGCGGCACTAACGCTGGCCTATCAGGTGACGGGTGATGAGGACTATGCCGAACGCGCATTAAAACAGGCAGCAGACAAGCTGACGATGGCGCGTCGGGTGCTGCGCGGTGGCAGAGAACACGCCGATATGGGTGGCGCGATCTGTTCGACAACGGCTGGACACGGACGCAACTGGGGCATTGGACCCGTGACCGGATGTTACGGCCCATTGCTTTTGGGCACGCGAGAAGAAAAAAGCAAAGTGACGCCAGCAGTCGAAGTGAAACACGCCAATGGCGAACCCGGCGTTCCCAACCACATCCTTCCGCTTGTAATCCATTCGGGAACCAATATTGATGGCGTAAAGTTTTACAATGGCGGCGATTCAGACATCTCATTCTCGTGGCGATTTGAGGACAACGGGTGGCAGATTCTCACCGTAGAGTCCGGCGAAGTTGTCAATGTGGAATTGACAGGAGTAATGGCATGAAATACCGCACACTGGGACAGACCGGCCTCGAAGTATCGGAAATTGGATTGGGTGCCTTTCCCATCTCTGGAACACAACAGCGAGCAGATGGAAGTATCGAAGTCTGGTCGGGCACAAGCGATGCAGAATCCATCGCGCTGATCCATCGCTGTGAAGAACTCGGTGTGAATCTAATCGATTCTGCGGAAGGCTATGGCGACGGACACAGCGAAGAACTCGTCGGACAAGCCCTACAGGGACGGCGAGATAAATGGATCATTGCGACCAAAGTGCAGCCAAACCGGGACATCGACCAAAATGATGAGCAATCAGTACACAACCGGATTGTCGAAGCCTGCGAAAACAGCTTGAAACGCATGCAAACGGATTTTATTGACATTTATCAACTCCACGCGATCCCACATGAATGGGCCATGCCCGCCGTAATGAAAACCCTCGAAAAATTGCAACGAGAAGGCAAAATCAGATGGTACGGGATCTCGACCAACAACCGGGAAGCCATCGATAAACTACGGAACTTAGGTCCTATCCACATCTTGCAGATCGGATACAATTTGTTAGAGCGCAGTGCCGACGAATTATTGCACTGGGCAAAAGAACAAAAAATAGGCACGCTCATCCGCGTGCCCCTTGCAAAGGGCCAATTGACCGGAAAATACTTTGGACAGAATGCCGAGAAAATACCGCAAAACGATTTGCGGTACGAACGGTTTCAGCGCACCGAAGTGCAAGAGGGCTTGAAAAAACTGCCCGAACTCCTGTTTTTACAAACAAAGCGTCGAACCATGGCACAGGCGGCTCTGCGGTTTGTATTGGATCATCCCGGCGTATCCTGCGTCATTGCCGGCGCAAAAAATCGACAACAAGTTGAAGACAACACAGCAACGTCAGACATGCCACCGCTCACACACGAAGAACTATCTCGCGCCCTGCCAATCGCAGATGCGATTGGCACAGCGGGATGGATTGGGTGAATCAGGAGGAACATCATGAAAATCACCGCACTAAAAACATTCATTGCGCCCACAACGGGAAATTTTTTCGTCAAAGTCGAAACAGACGAAGGGATTTACGGATTGGGAGAAGCGGGCGTAATACGTCGCGGAACCGCGATAGCCGAAGTGATCCGCTCGTTTTCCCCAGATGTTATCGGGCAAGACCCCTTTCGGATTGAGCACCTGTGGCAGGTCATGTTTCGCGGCGGATTTTTCCCGGGCGGCGTGGTACAGTCATCGGCAGTAAGCGCCGTTGACATCGCGCTCTGGGATATCAAAGGCAAAGCCCTGGGCGTACCCGTCTATGAACTACTGGGCGGAAGAACCCGCGACAAAGTGGCGTGTTATCCGCATGTTGGCGATAAGAACAATATCGATCGGCTGGTCGCAAATTGTGTGCAACGACAGGAGGAAGGCTGGAAATTTGCCCGATGGAGCATGAGCGACCCCACAGATCCCAATGTATTTGAACCTTCGCGCGCCGTGCGTTATGGCATTGAACAGGTAAAAGCCGTGCGCGAAGCCTGTGGCGATGAATTCGAAATCTGCGTAGATGTTCACACGCGACTGGATCCTACCTGGGTCATTGCATATTGCAAAGGCGTAGAACCCTATCGCCCATTTTTTATCGAAGACCCATTGCGAAGTGAAAGCCCACAGAGTCTGCGCCTCGTGCGACAAAACACGCATCTGCCCTTAGCCATTGGCGAACAATTCGATAGCAAATGGAAATTTCAGCAAGTAATCGAAGAAGATTTGATGGACTATTGCCGCGTTGACCTCTGCATTGCGGGCGGTTTTACCGAAGCGAAAAAAATCGCGGGCTGGTGCGAGACACATTATATTCACCTGGCCCCTCACAATCCGCTGGGACCCGTGTCAACAGCCGCTTGTTTGCACCTGTGTCTATCGTCTTCTCTCGTCGGCGTACAGGAATTGCCCAGACCCCCCATGACCACCTTGACAGATGTATTCCCCAAACAAATGCCCTACGCAAATGGCCATCTGCTCGTCCCCGAAGGACCGGGATTGGGCATTGAATTTAACGAAGACGCGATTGCAGACGCATCCCCTCCCGAACCATTTACAGGATGGGGTTACCGCCGCGAAGACGGATCGTACGCAAATTGGTAAAAAAGGAGTATTAAAGATGCGGATACAACAGTACCCCGGTCTGCTCGCATTGATTTATTTGCGCGCCCAACGCACAACTTTAATACAACTCAGAAGCATCTGTATGTATCCATCTTTTCAGGAGAATAATCATGAAAATCACTGCATTAAAAACATTCGTCGTGCCCACAACGGGCAATTTTTTCGTCAAAGTCGAAACAGACGAAGGGATTTACGGCTTGGGAGAAGCGGGTTTAAAACGTCGCGGAACCGCAATTGCCGAAGTAATCCGTTCGTTTTCCCCAGACGTCATCGGACAAGACCCCTTTCGGATCGAGCACCTGTGGCAGGTCATGTTTCGCGGCGGATTTTTCCCGGGCGGCGTGGTACAGTCATCGGCCGTGAGCGCCGTGGATATCGCGCTCTGGGACATAAAAGGCAAAGCCCTGGGCGTACCCGTCTATGAACTATTGGGCGGCAGAACCCGCGACAAAGTGGCGTGTTATCCACACATTGGCGAACGGGACAATATCGACCGACTGGTCGCAAATTGTGCACAACGACAAGAAGAAGGCTGGAAATTTGCCCGATGGGGCATGAGCGACCCCACAGACCCCAATGTATTTGAACCTTCGCGCGCCGTGCGGCACGGCATCGAACAGGTAAAAGCCGTGCGCGAAGCCTGTGGCGATGAATTGGAAATCTGCGTCGATGTACACACGCGACTGGATCCCGCCTGGGTTATTGCATATTGCAAAGGCGTGGAACCCTATCGCCCATTTTTTATCGAAGACCCATTGCGAAGTGAAAGCACACAAAGCCTGCGCCTCGTGCGACAAAACACGCATCTGCCTTTGGCCATTGGCGAACAATTCGACAGCAAGTGGAAATTCCAGCAGGTTATCGAAGAAGATTTAATGGACTATTGCCGCGTTGACCTCTGCATTGCGGGCGGTTTGACCGAAGCAAAAAAGATCGCGGGCTGGTGCGAGACACATTATATTCACCTGGCCCCCCACAATCCACTGGGACCCGTGTCAACAGCCGCTTGTTTGCACCTGTGTCTATCGTCTTCTCTCGTCGGCGTACAGGAATTGCCCAGACCCCCCATGACCACCTTGACAGACGTATTCCCCAAACAAATGCCCTACGCAGACGGCCATCTGCTCGTTCCCGAAGGACCGGGATTGGGCATTGAATTGAATGAAGACGCGCTCGCAGATGTGGCCCCTCCCGAACCATCTACAGGCTCGGGATTCCGCCGCGAAGATGGCTCGTACACAAATTGGTAAAAAGGAGCATTAAAGATGCGGAAACAACAACATCGCGGCCTACTTGTACTAATCGCTTGTATCCTCCTGCAACCAGCCGCGGTAATCGCCCAAACCTCATTCCAATTTCAATACGGCAAACTCACAAACCCGTTTTCCGGAGCCGCGGAATACACCTCTATTCTCACCGTGCAACAGGCAGCGCCGTGGCGATATGGCGACAGTTTCTTTTTTATCGACTTCCTGGAAGATGGCGTTCCGGACAGCTTCAACGACAAAAGTATCTACGGAGAATGGTATCCAACCCTCAGCATTGGCAAACTGACGAACACAGAATTTAGCCTCGGTCCCATCAGAGATATTTCCATAATCGCTGGATTCAATGCCGATTCTGATGCCAACGTCCTCAAATACCTGCCCGGCGTCCGGGCTTCGTGGAACGTACCGGGCTTCTTCTTTGTCAACACCGACCTGACCGCCCTGATCGACGCCAGCAGCGGCACAGCGCATGGCGGTGCGCCCACAACGAGCAACAGCTTTGTATTCGACATCAATTGGGGGACCGCCTTTGGAACCGGCGGTCAGTCCTTCGGGTTCTTCGGCCATGCAGAGTACATCGGCTCCCAGACCAACGAATTCGGCAACGAAGTCAAAAGCTGGATCCTCGTGCAGCCACAACTCACCTATGACTTGAGCAAGGCGATAAACGGCGAGGGCAACAAACTTTTCATCGGCATCGAATACCAGTACTGGTGGAACAAACTCGGCACCAACACTACCGAAAATGTCGCACAATTACTGGTTGTATGGCAACTCTGATTTCTTTTAAAAAACAAAAGGAATTTCACCATGAAAGTGCGAATTGGCATCATCGGGTGTGCGCGAATACTGAACGCCCATCTGCGCGGCTACAAAATCCTGCAGGAAAACGGTTTTGGCGATCTTTTTCAGATCACGGCATTGTGTGCGCGCAAAGAAGAAGACGCCCACCGCTTCCGCAAGCGAGGCGAAGGCCCCGGTCCCCGCCCAGCACCTGTTGACGCGCCCGGCGATCCGCTCAATGCCCCACATTCTTTTATCAGTGACCTGCATCCCGACAGCGATACAGAAGTGTACACCAATTACAACGAAATGTTGGAAAAGGGCAAAATCGATGCAGTAATCATCTTGACCGGACACGACAACCACCACAGCATCGCCATCAACGCCATGAGAGCCGGCAAACACGTCTCGGTCGAAAAACCAATGGCAATATCTGTAAAAGCAGCCCAGCGAATGTGCGAAGTCGCCGACGAAACCGGACAAATTTTGAGCATCGACGAAAACGTGAACTTCAATCCCTCTACCTGGGCCAGCCAATGGGTCATAAAAAAGGGCTTGATTGGCGATGTACAAATGCTCTATCGGGGCGTCATAGGATTTCGCAATTCGCGTCCAGACCTCGTAGCTGCGCGAACACCCTGGCGTCAGAGCAAATTGGGCGCGGGTGGAGGCGTTGCCATCGACCTGGGCGTCCACCTTTTTAACGGCGTCCGCACGATTTGTGGCCCCGTAAAATCGGTACAAGCCCTGTGGCGAACACTCGAACCTGTGCGCGTCTTGATGTCTGACGACGACCGCGCCGTGGTCGATCAAATCGAAAATCAAGTGGATGACGCTTTTTTTGCCAACTTTGAATTTGAAAACGGCGGCATTGGACACATGGCTGTGTCGAGAAGCGCTTGGGGGACACAGATCGGCGTACCTGGCGGCACGAATATTTGGGGCAGCAGGGGAGCTATTTCAGACGGACAATTATTTGACGAAGACGGCACATCGGAAAACGTAGAAGACCGATTTCAACGCGAGGCTGAACCCTCGCGCATATCCGAAGTCATGCCGCGCGGAATCACCGATGCATTTGCGCTTGAAAACCTGAACTGGCTGCAAGCCATCGCAAACGGCAAACCCGTCCAGATGAGCGGCGAAGAAGGCACCATCGATCTGGCATTGAGTTATGCGATTCTCGAATCTGGCTTGCTCGGATGCGCCGTCACTTTAGACGAGATGTTAAGCGGTGAGGTAGATGGGTATCAAAAAGAAATCAACGACTATTACGGATTGTAACCCTGGAGCACGCGATGAAAATCTCACCTGAACACCGGCAACAATTAGACGAACAGGGCTATGTCATCATCCCCGATGTACTCTCTGAATCCGAGATAACGCACTACCGGGCACTTCTACTACACCTCGCTGAACAAGAGCGCGGAGACGGCTCAAGCCGGGTACATACCAGTGGCAGAGGTCAGCATGTGCGATGGCTGGTGAACAAGGGAAAGCCATTTGAAAAGCTGGTAGCACATCCCAAAGTCGTGCCCTATTTTGAATATATGCTGGGCGAAGATTATACACTCAGCACACTCACATCAAACGTAATTTACCCTGGCGCCGAAGACAATGCGTTCCACGTCGATAATGCACTGGGCAAAATGCCAGAGCCGCTGCCCTCATTTCCCATGTTTGTCAACAGCCTGTGGCTCTTAAACGATTTTACCCCGAAAAACGGAGGCACGCGCTTTGTGCCCGGCAGCCATCGGTTCTTAAAAAAACCGCCGCCAACAGACCATCCACACGCGCTTTGCCATCCCGACGAAATGCGGCTCTCGGCTCCAAAAGGCTCAGTATTCTTGTTCAACGGCGCGATATGGCACGCCACAGGAGCCAACCGAACAGATGACGCCCGCGTATGTCTGATCTGCTTCTGCTGCCGGTCATTTTTAAAGCCGATGTTCGATTTTGTCCACTTCCTCAAACCCGAAGTCGTGGATCGAGCCACACCAGAGATGAAGCGCATCTACGGATTTAATTCTCAACCCCAGCCGCCAGACGTGCGCGATAAAACTGATCTCAAATCCAACAAAAGAGGCAAGCCGTGAAAATTACCGATGTCAAAGCCACAACATTGAAAGGCTACAAAGACTGGAACTACGTAAAAGTAGAAACCGATGCTGGCATATCGGGCGTGGGAGAAGCGCATCCGGGCGAAGGCATAACCGATGCGGTGACAAAATGCTTGCGCCCTATGCTCATCGGACAAAATCCCCTGAATGTCGAGCCACTCTACACGCGAATGCTCGACCGCAGCACCGGGCAATCTACCGCCGGGATACTCCTCGGCGCAATCGGCGGCGCGGAAACAGCGCTTTGGGATGTCGCGGGCAAAGCCATTGGCGTGCCGGTCTATCAATTACTCGGCGGAAAGTACCGGGACCGGCTGCGAATGTATGCCGATGTGGGCAGGGGACGAAATCGACAAAACACCCCCGAGACATGGGCAGAACGCGCCAAAGAGGGCGTGGCAGATGGATTTCAGTCCATCAAATTCGACATCGACGGATCGGCAAACGAATTGCAACACGACCCCGTAGATCGCGGGTTATCACTCGCCGAATTGGACAAAATGGAAGCCATGGTATCCGCAGTCCGCGACGCCGTCGGATACGACATTGACCTGTGTATTGATTGCCATGGGAAATACAATGTGCGCGACGTGCTCTTACTCGCCCAGCGCCTGGAAAAATTCAACCTGATGTTCCTCGAAGACCCCGTACCCCCGGAAAATATCGACGCCATGGGCAAAGTAACGGCTTCGACATCCATACCGATCTGCACGGGCGAATGGGTCCACCGCAGGGACGGGTTTCGCAGGCTCATAGAGAATCAGGCCTGCGACATGCTACACATCGATATCTCAGCGACCGGAGGCATGCTGGAAGGCAAAAAAATCGCAGACCTGGCAGATCTGTACTACATGCCCGCCGCATTCCACAACATCGTATCACCACTCGGCATGGTAGCATCCGCACATGTGGGTGCAGCCGTGCGAAACCTCCACACTCTGGAACTGCCCTACCACGCAGACCAGATAGAATGGCGATGGGACCTCGTAATCAGCGACGAGCCATTAATCCAGGATGGACAATTTGTACTTCCCGAAAAACCAGGCCTCGGCGTCGAATTTAACGAGGATTTGGCACGGGCGCATGTGAAAGAAGGATATGACTTTTTTGAGTAAATGTCACCAGAATAATTCCCGTTGACTCTTAGTATCATTATTGGTATCATAAATTATCGAGATAATCGAAAACGGAGAACATGAAATGAGTGACCATTACACCTACCGCATCACATGGTCTCCTGAAGACAACGCGCATGTGGGTCTATGCGCTGAATTCCCATCGCTAAGCTGGCTGGCACCTACTCCCGATGAAGCATTGGAAGGTATCCAGCGGCTTGTACAAGAATGTCTCTCAGATCTGCACACAACCGGAGAAGAAATACCGCAACCAATAGCAGATCGCACCTACAGCGGAAAGTTCATAGTGCGCCTACCGCCGGAATCGCACCGTGCTCTCGCCATACAAGCCGCAGAACAAGGTGTGAGCCTGAACCGCCTTGTGAGTGCGCGACTCGCAAACACCACCTGATTGATATTGCAGATTGATGAGTTCTTCTTGTGAGAGGAGTTCCTCGATGAAAGCCATTGAAAAATTAGGATTGGATTACAAATCAGAGATTATAGGACAATCCCTGATATTACAGGCAGATTGTTTTGAATGGTTCAGCCGGATACCCAAAAATAGCATCCATGCGATTGTAACTGATCCGCCTTATGGCGTTAAAGAATACGATTTGCAACAACTTAAAAAACGGGAAAGTAATAATGGAGGAATCTGGCGCATTCCACCCTCATTTGACGGCCATAAACGCGCCCCCTTGCCCAGATTTACGGCGTTAAATCAGAAAGAGCGCGAGACTCTAAGGCAATTCTTTGTAGAATGGGCGCGGCTGGTGGTCAATACACTACGGCCAGGAGGGCATGTATTTATTGCAACCAATGTGTTTCTCTCTCAGTTGGTTCTTTCGGCACTCGTGAAGGGCGGATTGGAGTTTCGAGGCCAGTTAATTCGGCTTGTGCGAACACTCCGGGGTGGGGATCGCCCTAAGAATGCCGAAAAGGAATTTTCCGAGGTATCATCTATGCCGAGAGGCTGTCACGAACCATGGGGAATTCTGCGAAAGCCAATGCTTCCCAAGATGAAGGTGAGTGACTGTCTGAGAGAATTTCAAACAGGAGGGCTGAGAAGGCGACCTGACGGTACGCCATTTGGCGACGTAATTATGAGTGAACGAACTCCGCGAAAAGAACGAGATATTGCGGATCATCCCAGCCTAAAGCCGCAATCGTTCCTCCGTCAGATCGTATATGCAGCACTTCCGCTTGGAGAAGGTGTCATTGTTGATCCATTTATGGGATCGGGATCCACAATTGCAGCAGCAGAGGCCGTGGGTATCTCATCTATTGGGATAGAAAGACATCAAGAGTATTTTAAGATGAGCAGTGAGGTGATTCCAAAGTTGGCAGTTTTAGAGTCTCCCTGTGGTATTGGTTTGGATGCACAGCTTCAATTATTGTAAGTCTGGTGCTTTATAGATCCAGTTCTCCATTATTTGGTTTTAGTCGTTGACAAGAGATAGCAGATTTCTATATTGATGCGGCTTTGAAGAAAACTATAGATACACATAGAACAAGGAGACATCTATGGAACTCAACATCGGCATGATCGGATATTCATTCATGGGCAAAGCGCACAGCAATGGATTCCGTCAATTGCCCGCATTTTTTCCCGAACTCGGTGTAACACCTGTACTAAAAGTAATCTGTGGACGCAACCTCGATGCCGTAAAAGACGCGGCTGAAACATATCAGTGGGAAGAATACGAAACCGACTGGGAGAAAGTCATCGATCGAGACGACATCGACGTCATCGACATCTGCACACCTGGCGACCAGCACCTGCCCATGGCACTCGCCGCATTAAAAGCTGGCAAACACGTCATCTGTGAAAAACCCCTCACAAACACCCTCGCAGAAGCCAGAGAATTGTTGGCCGTGGCTGAAAACACCAACAAAAAAACCATGGTTGCATTCAACTACCGCCGCGTACCCGCAGTGGCATTGGCGCGGCAATTGATCGCCGAAGGACGGATTGGAGAAATTTATCACTGGCGCGCCGTGTACTTGCAAGACTGGATCATCGACCCCGACTTCCCACTCGTCTGGCGATTGGAAAAAGACAAAGCGGGTTCGGGACCGCACGGCGACTTGAACGCGCATATCATCGACCTCGCCCTGCATCTCGTAGGCGACATCGACAGCGTAGTCGGCGCAGATACCACCTTCATCAAAGAACGCCCACTGCTCGAAGCCGCTGATGCGGGCTTGGGTGCGCAAGGCGGCGAACAAATGGGGCAGGTGACCGTTGACGACGCCACCATGTTTTTGGCCCGATTCCAAAACGGCGCACTCGGCACATTTGAAGCCACGCGCTTTGCCGCCGGACGGCGCAACTACAACCATTTTGAAATCAACGGAAGCAAGGGAAGTATGGCATTCAACCTGCAAAAAATGAACGAATTGCAATTCTATTCGCGCGACGACGAAGATCATATCCAGGGCTTCCGCGAAATCATCGTAGGCGAAGGCAGCCAGCCCTTTATGGGTGCGTGGTGGCCGCCGGGACACATCATTGGCTGGGAACACACATTCACGCATGAATTCAGAGACTTCTTTGAAGCGATTGCACAGGATGGCACCTTTTCCCCCGACTTTGCCGAAGGCACAAAGGTACAGGCCGTCCTGGAAGCCGTAGTCGATTCGGCAGCATCTAAAACCTGGCAAGACGTACCAAAAATCTGAGATAAAACAGGAGCGAGAAATGGCAAGACCAGTTACGTTATTCACCGGACAGTGGGCGGACTTGACACTGGAAGTCATGTTGCAAAAAGCCAGAGACTTTGGCTATGACGGCGTGGAACTCGCCTGTTGGGGCGACCACATGGACGTGCGCGAAGCCGCATCAAACGACGGCTATGTGCGCGAGAAAAAGGAATTGCTCGAACAATACGGCATGCAGTGCTTCGCCATTAGCAATCACCTGGCTGGGCAGGCCGTATGCGACAACATCGACGCGCGGCACGAGGCGATTTTACCGCCCCATGTGTGGGGCGATGGCGATCCCGAAGGCGTGCGACAACGCGCCGCCGAAGAAATGATAGCAACAGCCGAAGCTGCAAAAGCCCTGGGCCTGACCGTAGTCAATGGATTTACCGGATCCTCAATCTGGCATCTGTTGTACTCTTTCCCCCCGGTGTCACCCGATCAGATTGATGCGGGATTTAGCGACTTCGCGGATCGCTGGAATCCCATTCTGGATGTCTTTCAAAAGAACGACGTGCGATTCGCACTCGAAGTGCATCCAACGGAAATCGCATTTGATATAGCTTCATCTGCCCGGGCATTAGAAGCACTGGAGAACCGACCAGAATTTGGCTTCAATTACGACCCCAGCCATCTGGTCTATCAAAATGTGGATTATGTTGGCTTTATCCGCGAATTCAGCGACCGGATCTATCACGTCCACATGAAAGACGCTTACCTATCGCCCAACCCCAAACGAGCGGGTATATTTGGCGGACATACAAATTTCGGCGACCCAGACCGCAGTTGGGATTTCCGCTCAGTGGGCCGCGGCAGCGTGGATTTTGAAGAAATTATTCGCGCATTAAACGACATTGGCTACGATGGACCACTCTCAGTCGAGTGGGAAGATTCGGGTATGGACCGCGAACACGGCGCAACCGAATCCTGTGCCTTTGTCAATGAGATCGACTTTGAACCCTCAGACGTGGCATTTGACGCGGCGTTTGAAGAATAGCTTTCAGCAGTCAACTTTCAGCAGTCAGCCCTCCCATTTACCACCCAAACAGGGCGGAATAGTGAGGGCTGACATTTTTTTGGGGAATACACAATGGCACGCTATCTATTTCTCGCAATATTGATGGTAATAACCGCTTGTAGTCAACAAACCGGGCGCACAGTTGTTTTTGGGCGCGGTGGCGACTCTGTCGGACTGGATCCCGCGCTCGAGACAGACGGCGAGTCGTTTAAGGTATGCGATAATATTTACGAAACGCTCATCGCATTTGTGCCCGAACGCACCGACCTCGCACCCGGATTAGCCACATCCTGGCAAGCCTCAGAAGACGGATTGACCTGGACATTTAAGTTGCGCGAAAATGTCGTCTTTCACGACGGCACGCCCTTTAATGCCGATGCCGTCGTCTTTTCACTCGCGCGACAATTCAAACCAGACCATCCCTTTCACAAAGTAGAAGGCGCGTATCAATACTGGGCGGGCATGTCCATGAGCGACATCGTAAAAGACGTCCGCAAAATAGACGACCTGACCGTATCCATTGACCTGAAACGCCCCAACGCGCCTTTCCTATCAAATCTGACGATGAATTTTTGCGCCATCGTCAGCCCTGTTGCCGTCGAAAAATGGAGAGCTAATTTTGCACGGCATCCCGTGGGCACGGGGCCATTTCGCTTTGTCGAATGGATAAAAGATGACCGCGTGGTATTGGAACGCAATCCCGATTATTGGGGACCAGCCCCCAAAATTGATCGCCTGATTTTTAGAAGCATTCCCGAAAACTCCGTCCGACTAATCGCGCTAACTCAGGGATCTATCGACGGCATGGACAACCTCGTGCCAGACTTCTTGCCGACAATCGAATCGGATGAAAATCTCACATTGCTATCTCAGTCGGGAATGAACGTGGGCTATCTGGCGATGAACATGGACAAAGAGCCATTCCAGAACCTCAATGTGCGGCGCGCCATAAACCACGCGATCAACAAACAGGCACTAATCGACAACTTGTATCAGGGCCTGGCCATTCCCGCGGTCAATCCCATTCCACCAACGCTCTGGAGTTATCGGCAAGAAACCTCTGGCTATGAATACGATCCGGAAAAAGCCAGAACGCTCCTATCCGAAGCGGGATTCCCAAACGGATTCAAAACCACCCTCTGGGCAATGCCCGTACCTCGTCCCTATATGCCACAACCGCAAAAAATCGCTCAGGCGATTCAGGCTGATTTACAAATAATCGGCATCGAAGCAGAAATCGTCACCTATGAATGGGGCACATATCTGGACAAAGTCCAGCGTGGACAACACGACATGGCATTGCTGGGATGGACCGGAGACAACGGCGATCCCGACAACTTCCTCTATATTCTGCTGGACAAAAGCGCGACCCAAATGCCAGCCAATAACATCGCCTTTTACCGCAGCGATCCCTTGCACGAAGTATTGGTGGCCGCCCAGAAAGAATCCGACAAAGCAAAACGCACGGCCCTGTATCAAAAGGCTCAAGAAATCGTCTTTCACGACGCCCCGTGGGTCCCCCTCGTACACGCAACCCAAACAGCGGCATTCCGCACCCGCGTCAAAGGATTTAAGCTACACCCAACAGGGAGCAAATGGTTTCACAATGTGATGATTGAAGAGTAAGCAATCAATGTATCGGATATCTTTTAGGGGTTGCCTCCAATCCCTAAAATCCTGTATAATTTGGTGAAGTTGCACATCGATCCGACAGACGTTTATCCCGATCCATAGAATTGACACCATGTCAGATACGACAACACAGTTGCATCCCGATCCCAAAGCCTGCGCTGTCGCTCGTGCGGTCTGTGACGTGGTCCATCCCAATACCGTCATCCTGTTCGGATCCCGCGCCCGGGGCGACTTTACACCCGATTCCGATATTGACCTGCTCATCATCACTGACGCCCAGCAGATAGATCGGCAGGAATACATGCGCACGAGTGAGGCGGCTCGCCGCAAAGTCCAGGAAGTTTACGGCCACTCCATGGGCGTTGACCTTGTCCACCTGAGCGAGGACATTTTCCACGACGGTCGCCGTGCCCGAAATCATGTCGCAGGACAGGCTGTCCGCGACGGCGTCGATATACATGGCGCAAAAATAATCTATGACAACCCGGAACCGACCAACTGGCCTGACATACGACAGCGAATCATCAATGCCGAACGGGAACTTCGCGTTCTGAATGTCTTAGTTGAAGCAGATGCCGACCAGGAAGCCATCGGCTTCCACGCCCAACAGGCTCTTGAAAACGCGCTAAAAGGTTGGATCTCAGCACTCGATACCGACTACAAAAACACCCACGACCTATCCGACCTATCCGCCATCATCCGAACCCATCCCGAAGAGAACGACACGCCCGCCGGTGAAAAGCTGACATGGCTAACCGACTATGCCGTAAGATATCGCTATCACGGCATAGAGGTCTGCGTGGAGGACCGCTTCGAATTGCTCGCTGCGGTAAAAGAAACCGTAGAAACCATCATCGCTCGCATTCGGACACTGAGCAAAATGACTGAATAGGAAAGTGATGGATGCGTGGCGTATTACAGCGCGTCAATAGGTTTAGCCCACTATCCCATTAGGGAAAGAAGTAAAAATCCCATTCCCAAAATAAAATAGGAGAATTATGGTGGGAGAAATAGAGCAGGTATTCCAATGGGTAAAGGATAATTTTGTGTAAGAAAGGACAGCTATGGCTACTCTAACAGATCGTATCACGGTCAATCCCAAGCAATGCGGGGGACGGCCCTGTATTCGGGGTATGCGGATTCGCGTCACTGATGTGCTGGATTTGCTCGCTCACGACTTGACTCGTGAACAAATTCTATCAGAGCATCCAGATCTTGAACCTGAGGACATCCGCGCCTGTTTGCGGTTTGCCAGTGATCGGCTTAACCATCCAGTTCTCGCTGCATGACCCTTTGGCTCGACGCGCATATCTCACCCCAACTTGCTCCCTGGATGCATGATACTTTGGTATTGATGTGATCCATGTACGCGATCTGGACCTCTGGGAGAAGGAGAAAAACAAATGATGTTAAGAAGATCGGACATTGAACATCCGACATTAATTGTAATTATCAGCCGCTATTGGGATGAAGATCCCGCCACCTTGTATGATAGAACCCGTTTTGCTTGGAAGTTCTCATGGCGCGAGAGACAAAAAGCTGAGGGGGCAGAGGTCATTTTAGCTAGTTATAAACGTGAAATTGTAGGCGCATTCACCGCTGATGAATGGCTACCGGCAACTGCTGAGAATTGCCCAAGTCTGGGAAATGAACCGGACCGTTACGGTTTTAATGGGCGTGAGGCCGAGCCTGAAATCCAAAATCTTTATGTAGGAAGACGGACTTCGGACGAATTGAGATCTTATGGTCGTTCATTTATGTTTGTAAATTGTCCATAGTGAGGGTATGCGATGTATAAGCAGGCATTTTAAAAATAAATACAATAGTGTAGCACGCAATACGGTTTGTTGACACCTTTTTGGATTTGGGCTATATTGCTTGAAAGATCACTCTATTTTTTTAAGATACGACCTTATAGCACGCGGATACAACAGACACATAGTTTGTAAAGAAAAGAAAAAATAATAGTTTAAATCCAGACCGGAGTTTCATAATGGCAACATTTACGGTTGATGAATTGGTCAAAGCTGCTGAGCAATTGCCTCAAATAGATTTGGAGAATTTGACGGCGCAGGTACTTACACTCAAGGCAAGGCGCACAGCACCAGAATTGTCGAAAAATGAAGCCGAGTTACTCCGGAATGTCAACCGGGGAATACCTGATGCGTTACAGAATCGATATCGAGAACTTATTGCCGGCAGACGCGCAGAAACACTGACCGAATCCGAACAGGCCGAATTGCTTCACCTGACAAGTCAGGTTGAAAAATATGATACAGAACGGCTGAAATATCTTACTGAACTTGCCAATATTCGAAAAATTTCTCTGACAGAACTTTTGGATGAACTCGGCATTGAACCAGCCTATACATAAGCTGTGAACACGAGACTGAAACAAGCTGTTATTCGTCGTGCCCAGGGATGCTGTGAATATTGTCAGAGCCAAGCTCGTTTTGCAACCCACCCATTCTCTATTGAGCATATTCATCCGCTTAGTCGCGGAGGCGAAGATACGCTCAATAATTTGGCTCTGGCTTGCCAAGGATGTAATAACCACAAATATACCAGAGTTGAGGCACTTGATCCCGTCAATGGTCAGCCCGTTCCACTCTTTCATCCAAGACAGCAATTTTGGATCGACCATTTCAGATGGGCGGATGGCTTCACCCACATTGTCGGAATTACGCCAACAGGTCGTGCAACTGTAGAGGCTTTACAACTGAACCGTAGAGGTCTGGTAAATTTGCGCCGAATCCTATTCGTCGCAGGTGTACACCCGCCATCAAATTTTGATCAAAATAGATAAATCTCCATAAAACTCCTTCAAAGATTGCTGTATCGGCCACAAAAAGCCCAACAGTCTAAACCGTTGGGCTTCTTCTATTAATGGATATTGCGCTTCGATTAAATTTGTCGGATATTGCTTGGGTATTCATTACGACAACTCTTTTTAAACAACTACCCATGCACATCTACATCCTCAAAAGATTACTGGCACTGATCCCCACGCTATTGGGCATCACAGTGCTGGTTTTTTTTATGGTGCATCTCGTCCCAGGAGATCCGGCACAGATCATGCTGGGCGAACGGGCAAGTGCCGAAAGTCTGGCAGCCTTGAGACGCGACCTTGGCCTGGACCAGCCATTACACGTACAATTTGGACGCTATCTATCCGACCTGCTACAAGGCGATCTGGGGCGATCTATTAAATCCCACGAACGGGTATCCGTCGAACTAATGGCGCGTTTTCCCGCCACTATGGAATTGACATTCGCAAGCATGATTTTTGCCTGCATACTCGGCATTGGTGCAGGTGTAGCATCCGCTGTTCGGCGCGGCACATGGTGGGATTATATCGGCATGACCGCATCATTGGCAGGGGTCTCAGTGCCAATCTTCTGGCTGGGATTATTGCTCATCCTCGCCCTTGCCGTCTCCCTACCATTATTCCCCGTCTCTGGACGACTCAGCTCTCATGTATTCATCCCCACATTTACCGGATTTTACCTCATAGACAGCCTGGTCGCAGGAGACCTTCCAGGTTTTGGCGACGCACTCTGGCATTTAATCTTGCCAGGTATAACACTGGGCACCGTACCCGCCGCCGTTATCGCGCGCATGACCCGGTCGAGCTTACTGGAAGTCTTGCGCGAAGATTATGTACGCACCGCCTGGGCAAAAGGCTTATCCGAACGGGTTGTCATATTGCGCCACGCACTGAAAAACGCATTCATCCCCGTCTTAACCGTAATCAGTTTGCAGTTCGGTTACCTCTTGGGCGGCGCTGTCTTGACCGAAAGTATTTTCGCCTGGCCTGGGGTCGGGCGCTGGTTGCTCCTCTCTGTTTACGCGCGCGACTTTCGAGCAATTCAAGGGGGCGTGCTAATTGTCGCCACGACCTTTGTCCTCATCAATCTAATCGCAGATTTGTTATACGCCTGGCTGGATCCACGGATCAAATACGGTAAGGAATGACGGCGCACAATGGCACACACTCAAGACACCCTACAAACACCACCGCAAACCACCGCGCTATTGCTCTGGTATCGCTTGCGTAAAAACCGTCTCTCCATTGTGGGAAGTATATTGATCGGTATCTTTTTGCTACTCGCCTTCGCAGCACCGTTGATAGCCCCTGCCGATCCAATGGCGCAGGCACTCTACAATCGCTTATCGCCCCCAACACTCGAACATCCATTCGGCACAGATGATTTTGGCCGAGACATATTGAGCCGCGTCATCTATGGCGCGCGGATATCTCTGCGCGTCGGGGTATTCGCCGTACTAATCGCCCTCGTACTGGGCACCTTCATTGGGATCGTCGCTGGCTATTGGGGGGGATGGATAGATCAAATATTGATGCGTCTGATGGACCTGCTACTCGCCTTTCCGAGCATATTGCTCGCAATCGGCATCGTGGCTATTTTGGGGCCCGGCCTGGAAAACGCGATGTTAGCCGTCGGCATTGTGGCCATGCCCCAATATGCACGCCTGATTCGCGCGTCCGTCTTAACCGTAAAAGAAACCGATTATGTCATGGCCGCACGCGCCCTGGGAGCATCGGATTGGCGCATACTGTGTGTGGCTGTCCTGCCCAATTGTCTCGCCCCATTGATCGTCCAGGCGACATTGGGATTGGCAACCGCAATTCTCGACGCTGCTGGATTGAGCTTTCTCGGCCTGGGCGCGCAACCCCCAACGCCCGAATGGGGGGCGATGTTGAGTCAAGGACGCGAACTGATTGTGCGCGCACCCTGGGTACTCACCTTTCCCGGTGGGGCGATATTTTTTACCGTACTGGCATTCAATCTGGTCGGCGATGGTCTGCGAGACGCACTGGATCCAAAGGCTTAATTCAATTTTTCTATCGGACCGAGAGCGACAAGCGCGGGATCCGCATCGAGAGGATATTGTTCGAGATAATCGGCAATGCGTTCTGGCGTAACGGCATCGATCTCCGCGCGTTCTTCCTCGAGCGTTTTGAGCGGCGTATCAGTACTCAGACTGCCCACAATTTGGGAAAAGCGAGAAAGACCATTTTCCCCGCTGCAAATAATACCCGTGGTCTGCTTGGTCTTGGCGCGCTGGAGCGCGTCGTTATCAATACCGTTTTTTAAATCCGCCATTTCGCGCCGCACAATATCGAGAACCTGACCCGCATTTTGCGGATCCACGGACAGATAAACGTAAAAAAGCCCCGCATCGCTAAAATTAATATACTCCGCCGACGCTTCATCGGCCAGACCCTGTTGGATAACAGACCAGTAGAGCCGGCTATTGGTCGATGCGCCCAAATAAGTAGAAAGCAGATCTGCAGTAGGAGCATGATCATCGGAAGATGGCGGCGCGGGAAGCGCGAGCGCGATATGTTCGCGTGCCACACCATCGCGTTGTACAACGCGGTTTGAAGCGTGAAAAGTCGGGATAGATTGCTCCCGACCATGATCAGATACCTGCCAGTCTCCGCAATGTGCGTCAACGGCGCGAATAATCTCATCGCGATCAAATGCACCCGTAATAACAAATGTGAGGTTATTGGGACCATAGCGCCGCTGGTGATATTCCGCCATCACATCGCGGGTAATAGACTTCACAGTATCCTCTGTACCCAGCACACTCTGTCCCAGGGGATGAGTGCCAAAAGCCTCTTGAATGAGATCGTCGATAATAAGCGCGTCGGGCTGGTCGTGATACATCGCAATCTCTTCGAGAATAACCTTCTTTTCCATATCAAACTCGTCCAATGGCAAATTGGCGCGCATCATATCGCTGAGAATCTCGATGGAATCCGTTGCCCGATCACTTTGCACCCAGTGAAAATAGGCCGTACCCTCCCACCAGGTGTAGGCATTCCACATAGCGCCCAGATCATCGACATCAAGCGAAAGTTGCCGCCAGTCGCGCTTGGGCGTCCCCTTGAAACACATGTGTTCGAGAAAATGTGAAATCCCCAACAGATCTGGGGCTTCGTCGCGCGATCCCGTCTGGGCAAAAAAACCCAGCGCAGCCGAACGAATGCGCGGAATCGTTTCAAAAACAAGCGTAAGACCATTGTCGAGGGTATGCGTGGAAAAGGGTGAAGACATGAGTTGCTCCTGGAGAAACGGTGAGACGTAAAACGCTGATAGATTATAAATTCTTCGCCATTGCAATCGCTTTGTGTTCCGGCAAATAGGGTACATCAGTGCGATCCCAACTGCGCCTGCCAGCGACACAGTGAATACCCATCAGTTGACGCTTCTGGGGGGTATCGGCCCAATTGACAATGCTTTGCGGTGGCGGACTCGATATCCATTTTTTCACGAAAAAAGGCATATAGCCATAAATAACGATGCGCCGATCCATCGCACTGGTATTGGCGCATCCCGTATGCCAGCAGACCACGTTCCACAGCACGGCATCGCCGGCATTGAGAGTCATCTTCTCCATATTGGGCATGGTTTCCAGGGCATCTCCCGAATATTCTTCTTTGGGCGGATAATCCGGATTTGTGTGCGTACCAGGCACCAGTGAAAAACATCCCATATCTTCGTGCTGATCGTCGATAAAATAAAAAACCTTAATCTTGAGCGTATATTGCGGATGCGTCCACGGTGGCCAGTCTCTGTGCCAGTTCGTGTGGGCGGCGGTGCCCGCATGGTGATTGTGATAGAGCATCTCCATCACCTGATAATCCGGTCCGACGATATTTTCCACATAGGGAATAACACTGGGATTATTGGCCAGATCGAGAATGGTCTCATCTGTGTCAAAATCCGGGCGAATAGTATGCGCGTGCGGCCCATTGCCATAGCCATTTCGGAATTTGCCGAGCCGAAGTTCTTTTTTTCGTTCTGCGAGCGTCTCTGACTCGCGGCGTTCAAAAGCCCGTCGCACCCGATCCAGACCGATGGGATCAATGGCATTTTTAATCACGACATACCCATTTTCATCGTAAAAAGCGCGCGCCTCGTCAGTTGGTGCCGAATATTGTATTGCATCATTTGTTGCCATAAATTGCTCCTTGAAAATTGGATGACCTCTTACCTCTAACTACCTGTCTCCAGCGACCGAGGTCCTAAAACCAGCAATGTACCAGGTGTTGGGGGAAAAGTCTCAATATGCTGCGGAATCTGATCAAGGGTAACGGCATCAATACCCGTGGCAATTTCGTCAATCGTACGCACGCGGCCCTCGAGAAATAAATCTTCAATAATACCTCCAGCGCGACCCTCGGGTAAATCGCCAATGGTAAAAAGGCGGCCCTTGAGCACCGTCTTGGCCCGAATGAGTTCTTCGACAGTGACATCGCGGCGCAATCGCGCAAGCTCAGATTGGCAGACATCCAGAGTCTCCTGGGCACGGTCGGCAGTCGTGCCAGCATAAACAGCCATTATACCGCCACCGCGGTATGCCTGATAAAAAGCCGACACACTATAAGCCAGGCCGCGTTTTTCGCGGACCTCTGTAAATAATCGGCTCGATCCACTGCCGGAAAGGATGGCAATAGCGAGTTGACCAGCGTAATAGAGATCGTGGCCTCTTGGAACACCGCAAGAGAGCAGGCAAATATGGGCTTGCTCTGATAGCTTTTCGCGATGTACACTTCGATCAGCAACAGAAATGGGATGAAGCTCTCCACCGTCTGGCGCTTTGCCTGCCCACCCGCCAAAAACATCGCCAACAGTCTCAATTGCGGTTTCCGCATCCAGACCGCCTGCAATCCCAATGAGCAAATGGCCTGGCCTGCAATGCACATCCCAATGGCGGCGAACACCCGCAGGTGTAATAGCCGACACAGTATCGGGTTCTCCAAGGGGAATCCTGCCCATCGGTGAGCCAAGCCCCGCCTTATAAGCCATATACATGGCTTGTTGTATGGGGTTGTCCTCCAGGCGTTTGAGTTCCTCAAGCGTGATGGTCTTGGCGATCTCGACCTGGTCACTGGGGAAAGACGCACTGCGAAAAAGTTCGGCATAAAGTTCGAGTGCGGATTTAAATTTATCGGGCAAAACTTGCGCGAGAAAAGAGGTATATTCGACGGAAGTCGAGGAACTACGCCTTATCCCCAGACCATCAAAAGCGTCAAATATGGCGCGTGCGTCGTGTCTGGGCGTACCTTTAAAAAGAACATCTTCTGCAATGCGCGTAATACCCAATCTGTCGTTGGGATCGTCTTTCGCGCCAAAAGTAAAACGGAACGCAACAACAACCGATTGCGCACCGGGCATGGGTTCGACAACCACGCGAATGCCGTTGTCGAGGGTATAAATTTGTGGCTCGGACATTGGATCCTCACATAAACTATAGGGGCAGTGCCTCTGTGATCAATGCAGGGGCGATACCTTTGCGCTCGCCCAATTGGTTTTCATGTAATAACATGAACATAGATTGTCAATACATATTGTGATTCATCCCCTTTCAGGAGGTCATCATCTTCATGAACGTCAAAGTCGAAAAATTGCGTGCGTTATGCCAATCTATTCTGACCGATCGAGGACTCGACGAGGCTGACGCGCATATTGTGACAGATATTTTGATCGAAGCCGAATTGCGCGGACGCCCAACGCATGGTATGATCCGCTTGCCCGGCATTGCCGAACGCATATCTCAAGGTACTCAATCACCCATCGTAGTGGAAAAAGATGCTCTGGCTTATGCCCTCATCGATGGACGGGATAATCTGGGCTATCTGGTGGCACATCGGTGTGCGTGCGCTGCCATTGACAAAGCCAAACAGAGTGGGGTGGGCGTTGTAGGGACGCGCGATACGAGCCACAGCGGAATGCTGGGATATTACGCCTCGATGATTGCCGATGCAGGGCTGGTCGGACTGGTTATGTGCAATACAGGTCCGCGCATTGTCCCCTGGGGTGGGCAGCAGCCCGTGCTGGGGACAAATCCCATCGCAGCGGGATTTCCCTCAGCAGAAGGTCAGGTACTGGTCGATTTTTCGTGTGCGGCAATTACCAATGGCGAAATATTGGTGGCACTCAAAGACGGCAAAGAAATCCCCGCAGGGCGCGCATTGGGACCAGATGGCAAACCCACAACCGACCCCGAACAAGCGCGCGCAGGCGGAGCATTGCCTTTTGGCGAACACAAAGGATACGCTTTGAGTGTAATGATTCAAATCTTTTCTGGTGTGTTGCTCAATGCTGCACCCGTACCTGAAATGGGAAAAAATTACGGGATTTTCATGCTGGCCATTGATCCCTCAATTTTTTTGGGGATGGACATCTTTCAATCGGGCGTCAGCGAAGTCATCCAAACCATTAAAAATTCAATGCCCGCAGATGGCGTAACCGAAATTTTGATCCCGGGCGAACGCGCTTTTAGAGAACGTGCAATGCGGATACAGTCGGGTGTAGATATCGACGATGACCTAATGGAAGAACTCCAGCAATTGGCATAGGGATGCGCCCTCTCACCTCTTTGCCCTTGACAGCCCGAATGTGGTTGGCTACCTTTCCATTCCGCAAGGGTAGAGGCGCGAGCGATCATCAGTATGCGGCGCAGGAGGCGAAACGGAGTACTGCTCCACTGTGCCGACAAAAAGGGATCGTTTGCCGAAGTCCTGACCTGTTTCGCCACAGGGCAGGGCTGGTTCAGTGGATAATATCTGCTGAACTGTCACGGGAAAAGCTTCCGTGGAGAGCTCTCTTGTTCGCGAGATTTTCTGCTGCATTTAGCGTCTGGCGATGCCCTTGAGAAGCCGGCGCTTTTTTTATTGCAAAGTGCAGAAACTGGAGGTTTTTATGTTGAAAGGATGTCATACGGCCTTAATCACCCCCCTGACTGCCAACCATGCCCTGGACCAGGATGGTCTGGAAAAACTGGTGGCATTTCAGATCTCCGAAGGGATTGATGGCCTTTTGGCCTGCGGCACGACGGCTGAGAGTCCAACCCTGAGCAGTGATGAACAAAGCTTGATTACGCGCGTAGTGTGCAGCCAGGCCAGAGAGCAGTGCCGCGCCATTGGAGGAGCGGGCAGCAACTCGACGGCAAAAACCTTAAAAGCGGCCGAATACGCCGCGCAAGTAGGTGCGGACGCCATCCTGCTCGTCGATCCCTATTACAACGGGCCGAGTTCTCTGGAAATTCGCAAAGAATACGTCGAACCCGTGGCCCGTGCA
Organism: Candidatus Latescibacterota bacterium; assembly: GCA_022821275.1. Taxonomy (GTDB): domain Bacteria; phylum Latescibacterota; class UBA2968; order UBA2968; family UBA2968; genus VXRD01. Next base: position 135,292 of record JAJEDY010000060.1, read on the forward strand.
TTTCCCGAATTGGACATGATCCCCTATGTCATACCCGGTCGTTCCGGCACGAAATTGCTCCCAGAAGACCTCGGTATCTTGTATTCCGAATACAAAAATGTGAACACCGTGAAAGAGGCCACAGGCGATCTGGACAATATGGCGCGCACCCGCGAATGTTGTGGCGATGCATTTTCGATCATGTCGGGTGATGACGACAAAACATTTGACATGATGACCAGCAATCAGATTGATGCCGCGGGCGTAATCAGTGTAATATCCAATGTGGCCCCCGGACCTGTGACAAAAATGGTACACGCCCTCCAAAATGGAGACATGGTCGAAGCAGACCGCCTGCACGCCGCACTGAAACCCTTATTTGGTATGGTCGGCGTTGTATCCGAAGAACAAACACCTTATGGCGTGACAGAAGTCAAGGCGCGCAATCCACTGCCGGTAAAAACCCTGATGAATATTTTGGGCATGCCAGCCGGACCGTGTCGCCAGCCATTGGGAAAAATGAATCGCGCTGGGCTGGATATCGTACTGGGCATTGCCCGCGAAGTACAGGCCAATAATCCGGAGGTCTTCGCGCCCGTAGCGTCATCTTTTGGTACAGACGTGGCACAACGCCTGAACGATGATTCGGTACTGGAAGGACTGGTGTATTGAAGAAGTTTGAAGTTAGAAGTGTGAAGTTAGAAAGGGTACTTCCTTCACACTTCATCCTTCACACTTCACACTTTTTCTGGAGCAATTATGATTAAGGTCGGTATTTGTGGTATTGCCGGACGGATGGGACAGCGAATTTCTCATCTGACCATCGAAGCCGAAGGACTGGATTTGGGTGGTGGCGTCGAGTTTCCAGGTCATCCCGTAATTGGAAAAGACATTGGCGAAGTCATAGGCGTTCCACCCAAAGGCATATCTGTAGTGGATACGGTCGAGGCAATGACGGACAATGTCGATGTAATCACGGCATTTACCGCGCCCCCCGACCCGACAGTTGTCGCAGCGGAAATAGCTGGACGCGCTGGTGTGCCGATGGTCATTGGCACAACGGGGCTGTCGCCCGATCAGGTAGAAACCATGACACATGCCCTGAAAGACGTGGCCTGTGTATTCGCACCCAATTACAGCGTAGGTGTAACAGTATTGGTGCAACTCGTCGAAGAAGCCGCGCGCATTCTGGGCGGCGATTACGATGCGGAAATCGTCGAGGCGCACCATCGGTTTAAAACCGACGCACCATCGGGAACGGCTTATGCACTGGCCGAAGCCGCAGCAAGGGGATTGGATCGCAACTTACAAGAGGTGGGCGTATATGGTCGCTATGGCGATACGGGCGCGCGGACACGTGAAGAAATCGGCGTACACGCCATTCGCGCTGGCGATATTGTCGGCGAGCACACAGTCGTGTTTGGGGGCATTGGAGAAACTATCGAACTCGTCCATCGCGCTCAGAGTCGCGACACATTTGCCTCCGGCGTGATTCGGGCCATCCCCTTTGCTGTTGAAGCCGCTCCGGGGATGTATGACATGCGCGATGTACTGGGGCTGAGGTGAGAAGTGTGAAGCAAATAAAGGTGATTGCTTTAATTCTTTATCTCTATCGTGTGTTTCGGTATATTAGACGCGTTCAAATTTTGGCCGATACCAAACGAATTGAGGAGGAAATTCATGAGTGCGGATGTACATGCGGCATTTGATGCTGGACAAACCCTTGCTGTAGCAGATCGGATTTTGATTTCACCGCAGGCGGGTTCTTTGCAAAGCCGCGTAGATGAGCTCTTAGACGCAATAAAAAATAGCGGAGCCTCAGGCGATTTAATCTGTAAAACATTGATTCAGTTGGGCATGAACTTTGTCGGACGCGATGCCGAGATAGTTGGATATGGCGCTGAGGAAATAGACGCATCTCTCGACAGTGTGTTAGACGCACTCGACAATCTGGAAGGCGATCACGCGACTGATGTTGTGAATGGCTTTTTGGCCGACATGAAATCCGTAAACCTCGCCGATAGTCTTTCGGGACTATTGGCTGAGCGGATTGAATCAAACCTGGACGCTGACAATCCCGCGCGGTCATTTTTGGAACTACTCAAGACCAATATGCGCGGCGGTGTGTACTGGCAGATGATCGGTGAAGATGTCTGTAAATTTGGCAATGACTTTGCACGAGGCCTGGAATATTTGCGACACTACGGCTTTTGTCAGGTCTCGACAAACCCGGTATTGGCTGCCAAAGCATTTGACGAAGACCCCTCGCTGGACGATGAACTCAAAGCTGAGATCGTCAGGCACGACGAGTGGAAAGCCGAGCCCGAAAAATATGCCGATGACATTGTAATGGCTGCCACACTGATTGCACTATGGCCCAATCTTTCAATCTTCCGGCCCCTGGCGATGTACACGGGACTGAAAGACTACATGGTGAGTTTTCAACTCAATCCCAATATCGCAGATCAGGCCGATGCCAGCATCGAAGATGCGCGCAACGCTTATCGCATTGCCGACGACTATTTGAAAGGATATGACAAATTATTGGGCGTCAGCGATATAACCCTGGATCCCAATATCGTATTCAAGGTCGGCGGCGGACACGAAGCTGCGCGAAAAATCACAACCGTGCTCAACAGCGAAGGCATTGGCACAAATAACACGGTCGTTTATACCGTTGCCCAGGAGGTACAACTCGTCATCGATGCTTTTGAAGGCAAAGCCAGATCGGCGCAGGCGGGTAAGCAAGTGGTGAGAACTTATGAAACGAATATGGGTGGACGGTTTGTAAGCCATTTGCGCGAAGTAGAAGCCGAAAAGCTATTCGGAGCATTATCAGAAGATCGCGCCAGTGAATTGCTCGCCGAACTCGCTTCTGATCTGGAAATCGACAGCCCCGAAGGGACAGTGGCCGAACAAGCGACTGAAATATGTTCCTATGCCAACCTGAAGTCTCTGGATCATCCGGTAATCTTAAAAGTTGCCGAAGCAGCCGGTCAGTCTTCAGAGGCAATTGTACAACTCGAAGCCGATCTCAAAAAAGCAGGGACAGTCATTGCAAGACGCGTACACTGGATTTTCTACGCACCTGAAAATCGGCCCAAATGGATTACCTACCTGTCAGACACCTACGGTTTGTCAGAAGATCAAGCGCAGTGGATTTTGGCGTCAATGGATGTGCTGCCCGCGTCCAAGCGCGTCCCCGATGACACGCTTCACGCACTGGGCGAAAACATGTGCCATACAGAATTCCCCAACCATCAACGCGCCGTTCAACTCGTGTCAGAAGAACCCGACTTTGATCTGGACGAACTCAGAGGATCAATCGGCCATGAATACGAACCCGGCGTAACACAGCGACTTTACGAATTACCCGATTTTCAGAAGGGCTACGATCTGACGCCCTCGCTGAAAGATTTTCTCGAGAACGAAGTGCAAATTGATCTGAGCAGTTGGCAAACGCGGGGCATGGAACCCGGCGACTGGCCCGAATTTGGATCGGTTCAAAAAACCACCGCTGAGTTTAAGGCCGCGTATGACGCATTTTTGGTGCGATGCGTTGAGCTGGCCAAAGAAGTTGCCGGATAGGCAGTTCACAATACAGATATCAGCGGGGATGAGACTGTTTCTCAGAATTCGTATCATTTATCCCCGCTTTTCATCTGCGCGTTTAAAATAGCACTTATTCCCTCCTGATTCTCGATACGTACAAAATACGATTCTTCATGGCCCTCTGCCGAAAGCACCATCACATCCCGCATATTTTCGCCGCTCTCATCCCTCTGTTGTTCCAATCGCCACATCATCACATACTCTGTTCCCGGGGCGCGTTGCCAGGGTACCAGAGGATCTACATCAACCAGTTTTCGAGGTTCTGCCCCACTAAAGTCCGCACCTGTGGCAGTATGCACGGTAAACTTGATTTGTCCATTGCGCATATCGTAAGCCACCTGTCCTTTTTCCGAAAAATTTCGCTGGATGTGAGGCTCTATCACCGCCAATGAATACGTACTGTCGCTGAGCACGAGGATTGTAATTTCTCGTTCCAGATCCTCTTCTCCACGCACCCCGGTCTCGCTCCCGGCATACATAAACCAGGCGCCCATTGGCGTGTCCAATTTCTGTCGCGACACAGCCTGATCTTTCTTTTTTTCCTCCCCAGCACATCCCGCGATCAGACACAAAAATACCACACCCAATACTCGTTTCATAAATCCTCCACATATAAAAGCGGCCCAAACAAAAATTTGGACCGCTCATCTTGTCTTCCGTGTAATGTACACTATCCTCCAAATGCTTCTTTAAAGCGCTCAAAAAAACCTTTTCCACCCTCTGGCGGCTGTATGTTCTCCAAGTGTGCCAACTTGGCAAATAATTCTTCCTCTTCCCCGCTCAATTTTTCCGGCGTCCAGACCATCACGCGCACGAGTTGATCGCCCGTGCGATACCCATCTAATTCGGGAATACCCTTGCCGCGCAATCTAAAAATTCGCCCCGATTGTGTTCCCGCGGGAATTTTCATACTCACGCGACCTGTCAGCGTTGGCACTTCTATATCTGCTCCCAGGGCTGCCTGACTAAAACTGATGGGCAAGTCATACACAATATCGTTGCCGTGTCTTTCAAAATGGTCGTGTTCTTCTTCTTCAACAAAAACCATACAATCGCCCGCTGGTCCGCCATTAGGCCCGGCATTCCCCTGCCCTCGCAAGGGAATATAATTGCCCTCGGAAATACCAGCGGGGATATTGACCGAAAGATCTTTCTGCTTCTTCACCCGCCCCTGCCCCTGACAACTCTCACATCGCTCGCGCACCACGTTGCCATTGCCATTGCACTGCGGGCAGGTAGTGACATTGACAAATTGTCCAAACAGAGAGCGCGTGGCCTGCCGAATCTGCCCTACACCACCACACATATCGCATGTTACGGGAGAACTTCCCGGCTTTGCACCAGTACCTCCGCACGTATCACAGGTCTCCAGCCGCGACAGCCGAATGGTTTTTTGAGCACCCTCGGCAATCTCCTCTAATGTCAGACTGATCGAAATCCTCAAATCTTCGCCGCGATTTGACCGTCGTGGGCTGCGCCGACCAAACAAATCGCCAAAGATACCACCGCCGAAGATCTCATCCAGATTGGAAAAAATATCTTGAAAATCACTGGCATGCGAAAAGTCCGACCACTGAAAGCCACCGCCCCGGAAGGTCCCGCTGACGCCTTCGTGTCCAAACCGGTCATAAGCCTGCCGCTTTTGCGCATCCATCAGCACTTCATAAGCCTCGGCACCTTCTTTGAACAATTCCTCAGCCTGAGGATTGTCCTTATTGCGATCCGGGTGATATTTCAGCGCGTGCTTGCGATAAGCTTTTTTAATTTCATCTTCCGAAGCATTGCGCTCCAAACCCAATATCTCGTAATAATCTCTTTTGGCCATTAACCTTTCCAATCAACATGCAAATAGTCTAACTTTTGTCTGTATCCCCATCCTCTTCCGGAGCCTCCGGTGCGGGTTTACCCTGGCTAACTACCACCTTGGCTGGCCGCAACACCTTATCGCCCAGGCTATATCCCTTTTCAATCTCATCCGAAACAATACCCGCATCGTAGATTTCAGATGGCATTTGCATCAGTGCCTCATGCACGGTGGGATCAAAAGGTTTACCAACCGTCTCAATCTCTTTCAGATTGCGATTGTAGAGCACGCGCGGAAATTGCTCCATAATCATTTTTATGCCTTCTTGAAATCCCTCCGACTCGGCATCCCCGTTTTCGCTGTGTGCCAATGCGCGACCAACCCCATCTAAAATGGGCAACAAATCGCGAATCACATCTTCGCTGGCAGATTGCACAAGGATCTCAAATTCTCGCGCCCTGCGTTTTTTGTAATTCTCAAACTCAGCGGCAAGGCGCATCCACCGATCCTTGTACATTTCGGCTTCTTCGCGGGCCAAAAATAGCGGAGTAGCCTCTATCTTCTCCTTCGGCTCCTCCGATTGATCGGCCTCACCATTAACATCATCTTTCGCCACCTCTGCCTCTGCATCTACATCTTCTACGACTTCTTCTTCCAATGGTGTTTCTTGTTTTTTTTCTTTCTTCTGCGCCATGATTTTTCAACAACTCCTTACCTGCGATCCAACATCTCTTCAGTTAAATTTGCCATATACTGCACCAGGGGAACGAGCCTTCCATAAGGCAATCGCGTGGGGCCAATAATCCCGATAACGCCCGACACATTGCCCACCGAATACGTAGAAGTCAGCAAACTGCAATCTTTGAGCGCGGGCGATTCGTGTTCATCGCCAATCGTGATGGAAATACCCGCATCGCGCGTGCGGTCGCTCAACAAATGCGCCACGTATTCACGGGCTTCCAGCATGCCAATCAGACCGGCAAGGCGTTCACTGGAAAAATCGGGCTGACTAAAAAAGTTGCGCGTGCCATCCATGTGCAGATCCGCACTGCTCGGAAATCTAAATAAATGATCGGCACTATTGGCGAGCAAACGCAACAGCTTTGGAGAACCGGACGATGCGGACGCAAGCCGTTCTTTAACAGATGCCATAATCTCGCCTATCGTAAGTCCAGAAAGCCGCTGGTTGACCACCCGCCGCGTTTCTTCCAACTCGTCCTCTTCAATTTCCGAGTCGATTTCGACAACCATCGTCTTGACCAATCCAGACCGAATAGTCATCACCGTTAGTAGCCTGGATTCGCTCAACTTGAGCATTTCTAAACGCTCAAAAATGCCCTGGGTGAATTGGGGACCAAGAGCAATGCCCAGATTGTGCGATACATCGGCCAAAACTTTGGACACTTGCACCAGTAAATCGTCGGCGTTGCCTTCTCGCAACCGCTCAACACTATCCCGAATAGACTGCTGCGCAGCCTCGGCGAGTTCCTCCTGATTCATCAACATATCGACATAGTACCGATATCCCTTATCGCTCGGCACTCTACCCGCCGAAGTGTGGGGCTGATACAAATAACCTTTTTCTTCCAGATCGGCCATCGAGTTTCGAATGGTCGCCGCGCTGAGACCCAAATCCATCTTGGAAATTGTACGCGATCCCACAGGTTCACCCGTAGTGACATAAGTGCCAATCAAAATGTCGAGAATTGCTTTTTCCCGAGATGTCAGTTCGGTCATGGCATTTCCCTTTCCGCCTGGATGAAAGGGGAGAGAAAACGGTCTATCCACCTTGATACGTTATTTATGATATATATAGGAAGAGCCAGCGATTGTCAAGCCCCATCAAAAAACGGGCTGGCCGACTTACCTGACCAACCCGTTTTCGGTCTCAAACGCGCTTATTTTTTACCCGCCACCCACCGGCTTGCCAAAGGCATTGGCAAAGATCAAAAAGTCCTGGAAATTGACCGCACCACTGCTGTCCAAATCAGCCCCAGCATTATATCCTGGCTCTCCCTCATTCTTACCGAAAGCAGCAGCAAAAAGCAGAAAATCGGAGAAATCGACATCGCCATCACCGTCCAGATCGGCACTGCGCGTCTGGGATGGCGCCTGGCGTATCACGATTAAAGCCTGGATTGCGGTCCCGGAAATAGGGAATCCGAGAATAGAGACAGTATCTCCCACCATCAGATCAGAAATGGGGAAAATAAGTTGGGCGAGATCCTCAACATTGCCAGAAAAGAATATTGCGATAATATCCTCAGGATTCCTCTGATCGAGGGTAATCGTCAGAGCCTGTGAGACATCCACGCTCACCTGTTGACCATTGCGTTGGACGGAAAACGAATTGTTTTCAACATCTACACTTTGGACACTGACCTCTCTGACGTCAACGAGTTCCAGCGGAGGTTGCAGCATAATTTGCAAATCAGTTACACTGGCACCATTGACAACCTGAATCAATGACGCGGGATCAATTTCACCAGTGAAGGGATTGATGCCCACAAAAGCAACTAACTCAACCGTATTTCCCTGTGCATCCACCACATCGTGCCCCAGAGTTAGTACATAAGATCCATCCGGCACATGTTTCAACTCAAATGCCAGTTGTTCATTGAGATTGGCAACGCGAACAATGGCTCGCTCGAACGAGTCAATGTCATCACGTTCCATCAGAGCTTTTGAATATAATTCAAGATCAATCAGCACCGCTGCACCCGGAGTATCGCTCAGCGTAAAACCTTCGGGCAAAATACCCACGCCTGAAACAACGGCATCTGACAATTCCACTGTGCCCAAAAAATACTGTTGTACCTCAGCAATAGGAGCTACCTCTGAACGACCAATAAGCATCTGATAGATCGCCCCCTCGGGCAAATTAACCGTACCTGTCAATCTCATGCGATCTTCACTAATAGCCAAATCTGGCGCACTTACGAGCAACTCGAGCAACTCAGAAGGAAATGCGACAAAATCCAAACCCTCAATATCGATTCCCCCTACTGTTTGGCTCAGTACAGGACTATTAAACGCAATCTCAAACCGCTGCATCCCGCTCGGCACGGGCGGATTCTTCACATCTTCCCGAAGTGTCACACCGCCAATCACAAATGACGTCACAGCGGGCGTAGCGGGTTGTTGTGGCACAAAACTATTGGGATCGCCGGGATTGGTCACTTGAATACTTGCATCTGTCATACCATCGCCATCTGGATCACCCAATTCCCGACCATTGGACACGCCATCGCCATCTGAATCGAGCATTGCGAGCATGGCATTCCATTGAACATTACCAGTGCGACCACTCGGCACGAGATAATTGCTGTTGATAGCACTGCCAAAAGGCGTAAGAGTTCCACCCCCACTGGGGTTCACATGGCACGAAGCACACCCGATCATACTGCCATTGGGTAGCTGACTTACGCGGAAAGGACGAGCATCTGCCTGTCCCCACCCGATAAAAACAATGGCAAAGACCGCTATCAATCTGTGAGAATTCAACCGCGACATACACAATCCTCCTGAAGAGGGTGAATTAGAGACAACGCGACGTTGCGTCTCATTTCCGGAAAATGTAGAACATGTCCCTTTGAAAGGCAACCGCTTTCTCAGTAAAAAAAATTGTCTTGCAACTTGTAGAGAAATGTTTATAATTAGACCTTGTTTTTTCCGCATTTTTCTATAATTGAATCTTGTTGTTGGGGCATCATCGCCCAACGGTGTAACACATATTTAATACATGAGAAATCACGCGGAAACAAACACCATCTATATTCCGTGCCGATATATCGGATCGGCAAAACTGTCGATCCTTTCATTTACAATACAGGCCACTTTTCTCACAATGAAAGGAGCAAAATATGGCCCAAACGCCACAAGACGTTCTTGCGATGATCGCAGATCAGGGCATTAAAGTCGTCGATTTTCGCTTTACCGATTTTCCCGGACATTGGCAGCATTTTACTGTCATGGCCTCCGAGATCGAAGAAGAAACCTTTGAAGACGGACTCGGCTTTGACGGATCCAGTATTCGCGGCTGGCAGGCCATCAATGAATCGGACATGCTCGTCATACCCGATGCTACCACGGCGCATATCGATCCTTTCCTCGAAGAAGACACGCTCGTAATGATCTGTAATATTGCGGACCCAATCACCAAAAGCGGCTATTCGCGCGACCCGCGTTCGGTCGCTCAAAAAGCCGAAGCCTATATGCAATCCACGGGTATTGGCGATACGGCATTCTTTGGTCCAGAAGCCGAATTTTTTGTCTTTGACGACATACGCTTTGGCGAAGGATCAAACCACGCCTTTCACAGCGTAGATTCCGTTGAAGGCTACTGGAACTCGGGCAGAGACGAAGGTCCCAACCTCGGTTACAAACCCCGCCACAAAGAAGGCTACTTCCCCGTGCCGCCTCACGACACGCTGCAAAATATACGCACGGAAATGGTGCTGACCATGGAAGAAGTCGGCATTGATATCGAAGTGCATCACCACGAAGTGTCCACCGGTGGTCAGGGCGAAATAGACATTCGGTTCTGCCCGATGGTCGCATGCGCCGACCGAATGACATGGTACAAATACATCGTCAAAAACGTGGCGCACAAACACGGTAAAACCGCCACCTTTATGCCCAAACCGCTTTTTGAAGACAATGGCACGGGCATGCACACACACCAGAGCCTCTGGAAAGGCGATGAGCCTCTCTTTGCCGGGTCGGGATACGCGGGCCTGAGCGAAATGGCTCTGCACTATATCGGCGGCATTCTCAAACACGCCGATGCGCTGATCGCATTGACCAACCCGACCACCAACTCGTTTAAGCGCCTGGTACCCGGATATGAAGCCCCGGTCAACCTCGCCTACTCGCAGCGCAATCGCAGTGCTGCGGTACGCATCCCGGTGTATTCTCAAAGTCCCAAAGCCAAGCGCGTCGAATTCCGGTGTCCGGATCCGAGTGCCAATCCCTACCTGGCTTTCGCGGCCATGTTAATGGCTGGCCTGGACGGCATTCAAAACAAAATTGATCCAGGGGAACCGCTCGACAAAAACCTCTACGATCTCGAACCCGAAGAAGCGGCATCCATCCCACAAACACCGGGTTCACTATCCGATGCCCTCGACGCTCTGGAAGCGGATCACGACTTCTTGCTCAAGGGTGATGTCTTTACCGAAGACGTAATCGAAACCTGGATCGAATACAAGCGCGAAAACGAAGTTGACGCCATCAACCAGCGTCCACATCCGCACGAATTCGCACTTTACTTCGATGTGTAATATTGCAAGTCGTTTTTAGAAATACAAAAAAGCAGATGGTCATATCTCGACCATCTGCTTTTTTATTGGCTCCACCAGTCCCCAGTCCCCAACCCCCACCTCTCTCAATCTCTCAACTTCGTCTTCTCGTCCCATCTCACCACATCCAGATGTTTTTGTGAAAAACCAATCGCATCTCGAACATCGGCACCGCGCATATCGGCATTGTCAAACTGGGCTTTGAAAAGATCTGTTTTTTGCATACGGGCGCGCTGTAGATTGGCCTCGCGCAAATCCACCTTGACGAGGTCTGCTTCCTGTAGCCTGGCACTTTGCAGATTGGCCCCCTTCAAATTGGCATCGGTCAAATCCGATTTTCTAATATCGGCTGTACGCAAAGTGGCATTTTCGAAATCCACTTTGACCAATATGGCCTCTGACAAATTGGCCTTGTAAAAATTCGCATTTTTGCATCTGGCTCCGCGCAAATTGCACCCCACCAATTTTGCCCCCTCAAAATTAGCGTCTTCCATATTTACACCGCTGAGGTCTGCCAATTCCAAATCAGCCGGCGAGACCCGTGTGCTCGTCATATTCGCTCTTGTAAGAATCGCATTCTGTAAGAAGGCCCCGCTCAGATCAGCACCTTCGAGATTTGCATCGCGCAAATTCGCCTGTAAAAGACGTGCACGCTGTAAATTAGCACCCGATAAATTGGCACCTCGCAACTGTGCGCCACTGAGAATGGCTTCGCGCAGATCGGCATGTTGTAATGCGGTATTTTGCAATTCCGCTCGATTTAAATTTGCACCAGCCAGATCAGCGCGCGCTCCCTCTGTCCCGCTGGACGCTATCCAGTCTCGATGTCGTGCAAGGATCTCGCGCATCTGTGCAGGTGAAAGAGTTATGGGCATGTGATTTCTCCCTTCGTTAAATTCTGATAACTTCGTTTTCGGTTATGATCAAATCCATCTTCACATCATGTGGCTCGGCAGGCACGCGGTCTATGATCTGAAAGGTGTAAGATAAGCCGACTCGAACTGCTTCCGTCCGTGCCAGAAAACGGTCATAATATCCACCCCCCGACCCAATCCGATGCCCGTGGCGATCAAAAGCAATCCCCGGAATGAGAAACAGGTCAATGGTATGTGGCAACAGCACCTTTGGGGGATCTGGAACCGGTTCGCGCAAGCCATAATGAGTGGGGCGCAGATCGCTCAGGCCCTCAATTACTTGAAAATTCATATCCCCATCTTCCCGCGTAACAGGAACGCCCACCTGCTTGCCACCGCCAATTGCGTTTTGAATCACTGTTTTCGTATCCACTTCATTTTTTATTGACACATAACAAGCAATGCACCGTGCAAGCCGGTATGCTGGGATATTGATCAGCCGGCGATAAATACACAAACTCTTCTCGCGAACAACTCGTTCGGACATTTGAATACGCTCGGCGCGAAGGCGACGTTTCAGATCTGGCTTTGTCATAATAAGATTCTCGCTTCTCGCTTGACTTTAATAAATTAAACCGTTAAAATTTCACAACATTTTTTATTTTATCGGCATTCAGGCGGATAAGTTGAATTTTCATCGTTAATAATATGGAAGATACACATATAAATGGCTCTCGCAATTGCACTCAGCTTCAAGATAGGCTGAAAGCGCGAGGCAACTTGCCGTCGCATATTGCGATAATTATGGATGGCAATGGGCGGTGGGCGCAACAGCGAGATTTGCGCCGCACAGACGGGCATCGGTCTGCCCGCGAAACTGTGCGCGATATTGTGCGTGCCTGTGGCGAACTCAAAATAGATATTCTCACCCTCTTCACCTTTGGCACAGACAATTGGCGTCGTCCCTGGTCAGAAGTGTTGTCACTGATGCAATTGTTGCGCGACTGTTCACATGAAGAACTCAATGAGTTGCAGGAAAACAACGTGCGTCTCATTGCAACCGGCGATACGGAGCGGCTGGTCAAACACTCGCGTAAAGCACTTGAAAATGCCATTCGCGAAACGGCTAACAATACAGGACTAACGCTTAATCTCGCGTTGAGCTACGACGGCAAAAGCGATATTCTTCAAGCCGTGCAAAGCATTGCTGCCGACATCGCACAGGGACGCATTTCACCAGACGCTATTGATACCGATTTATTTTCCCAACGCCTTTATACGGGTAATTTGCCCGACCCCGATTTATTGATTCGCACCAGTGGCGAAGTTCGCTTGAGTAATTTTATGCTCTGGCAATGTGCTTATACCGAGTTCTGGTTTACAGATGTACTGTGGCCCGATTTTAAGCGAGAGCATCTCTACGAAGCCATCCGCAGTTATCAAAATCGAGAACGGCGGTTTGGCAAAACAGGACTTCAATTGCGCGATGAAACGCTCGCAAGCAAAACCAATGGGTCTTCGGAGGACTTGTGGCAAAGTCCAATCTAATTCAGCGCGTGTTGGCAGCCGCAGTTTTTGGTCCGGTTTTGGTGGTGCTATTCTGGTTGGGTGACTATTGGCTATTTGTGATGTGGTGTGGCGTGGTCTCTGTAGGGACCTGGGAATTTTATCGCATGCTATCGCAGAAAGGGCTGCAACCCTGGACGGGGTTTGGCATTATTATATCCCTTTCCTGGTGTGCTGTGGCATTTGTTGTTGGGCCAGGTGCTTTCGCATTTTTTTTTCTCCTATTATTGCTTTTGATGTTCAGCATCGCCCTGTTTCGAGACACCCCAGGCTATCGCCTGCTCAATGCGGGAGGCACGCTTTTAGGGGTGCTTTATGTCGGTTTTTTGGGCAGTTTTGTACTCATAGTGAGAAACACATTACCAGTTGACGCGTCAGAACAAGGGAAAGTTGCTGTTCTCATTTTACTGGGAATTTGGGCCAATGATACAATGGCCTATTTTTTTGGACGGTGGTTTGGCCGATGGCATCCCTTTCCCACAATCAGCGCGGCTAAGACCGAAGCTGGATTCATCGGAGGTCTTCTATCCGCACTTTTGGTCATAGGACTCGGCGGACAGGTACTTGCGCTATTTAATATAACCCAAAGCCTCATACTCGGCCTTCTCATTGGCATTGGGGCATCTTTGGGAGATCTCGTTGAATCCATGATTAAACGAGATATGGACGTCAAAGATACATCGGAACTGATCCCCGGGCACGGTGGCGTGTTGGATCGCTTTGACAGTGCTTTTTTTGTTTTTCCACTTGTTTATCTTTATTTTCAACTTTTATGATAAAACGCGTTGCCCTTCTCGGATCTACGGGCTCTATCGGTACAAACACGTTGCGTGTTCTGAATAATCTATCCGATCGCTTTGAACTGGTGAGTTTATGTGCCGGACGCAATGCCGAGTTGCTGTGTGAACAAGCCGAGCACTGGCGCCCTAAGCGCGTTTGTATTGCCCAGGGGGCAAAAGAGGTACAGGCGCGTCTTGCCCCCCTGGGTATAGAAGTGCTCGAAGGCAATGCGGGGTTACATGACCTGTCTGTCGATCCCGATACCGACCTGATCATTAACGGCCTGGCGGCAGGTGTGGGGTTGCGCCCTACGCTATCTGCTGTACGCGCGGGCAAAGATGTGGCAATAGCCAACAAAGAGACATTGGTTGTCGCCGGACATCTGGTAACTACCTGGGCCAAACAGACGGGTGCTACATTATTGCCTATCGACAGTGAGACAACACCGCTGTGGCAATCGTTGCAAGAGACGAACCAAAACGAGATTAAACGCATCTTACTACCTGCCTCGGGCGGTCCCTTTTTTGGCTATACACAAGAGCAAATGGCGCGTGTTTCACGCGACCAGGCCCTCAATCATCCCACCTGGCAGATGGGACCAAAAATTACGATTGACTCCGCCACATTGATGAATAAAGGCTTTGAAGTGATCGAAGCACAATGGTTTCTCGATTTGCCGATCTCGAAAATTGATGTGATTATCCATCGGCAGTCTATTGTACACTGCCTTATCGAATATGTGGATGGCGGCATGATGGCGCACCTGAGTACACCCGATATGCAGTTACCCATTCACCAGGCTCTGGTGCATCCCGAAAAGCTACCCACACAGATTGAACCTCTGGACCTGACAAAGGTTGGTACATTGAGTTTTTTTCAGCCCGATACCGATCGATTTCCCTGCCTTCAATTGGCATATCAGGCCGTAGAACAGGGGGGAACTGCGCCCGCCGTTCTCAACGCTGCCAATGAAGTCGCCGTGTATGCTTTTCTCGATGGCCGCATCGGATTTCTCGATATCCCTCGTGTGATTGCACAATCCCTTGACGAGCACGAGGCATCTGAAGATACCCTCGAAGCGGTTTTTGAAGCCGACCGTTGGGGGCGAGACCGTGCAAATACGCTGATTTTTTCACTTGAATCATAGAAACGAGGTTTCCCGTGATCGTCGATCTTCTCTACTTCTTTTTTGTCTTAGGCGTGCTGGTATTTGTTCACGAACTCGGACATTTTTTAGTCGCCAAAAAATCGGGTATCAGAGTTGAAACATTTTCACTTGGCTTTCCGCCCAAAGCCGTGGGCATTAAAATTGGCGAGACCGAATACTGCCTCTCGTGGTTGCCCCTGGGGGGATATGTCAAGATGGCTGGCATGGACGATTTTGCTCCCGAAGAGGGCAAGGGGAAACCCTGGGAATTTCAGTCGAAGCCGCGCTGGATTCAAATGGCAGTGCTCATCGCTGGTCCGGCAATGAACTTTTTGTTGGGCTTTTTGCTGTTGTTGACGCTGCGTATGGCGGCGGGTGAAGACGCATTTTTGGACGATTCGCGCGTGGGTGAGGTACAGACAAATTCCCCCTTTTACACGGCAGGGCTAAGGCCAGGAGACCGCATTTTAACCATTGGAAATACGGCGGTAAATGACTGGGAAGAAATGGAAGATGCGTTTCTCCTTAATGCCGGTGATGTCGTGCCTGTTGAAATTGAACGAATACCCGCCTACCGATCAGACATGACCGAGCGATTGGCAATTTCTATCGATTTGACCTCATTCCCCCGCGAAGGCCTGGGGTTGGGATATTATATAACCGCAGAAGTTGGAGCCGTGATGCCCGGAATGCCAGCCGCAGAAATCGGCCTGCAACCGGGCGATGTGGTTACATCGGTCAATGGTGTTCCAGTGACGATGTGGTGGGAGATGAGCCGCGAGATCTCCGCACAACCCGGCGTGGAAATCTCATTGACCTGGCAGCGCAATGACGAAGAGATGACAGCGCAAATTATTCCCGCTCCTCAAACTTTGTATGGCGAAACCGTGGGGCGCATTGGCATTAATCCGGCTTCAAAACGCAATCCCATTTCCTTTTTTAAGGCCGTGCGCCGCAGCGCAGCAGAAACCATCAATTTGTCAACGGCTATTTTTGGATTTGTCAAAGGCATCGTTATTGGGGAACAATCCAGCAAGAATTTGGCCGGCCCTGTGGGGATTTTCCAACTGGTGGGACAAAGTGCTGAGCGCGGCTTTTCATTTCTACTTTGGTTTATGGCCCTGCTCAGCATTAACCTGGGCGTACTCAATCTGCTACCCATTCCCGTGCTCGATGGAGGCCATCTCACCATTCTTGCGATTGAAGGCATTATCCGCCGAGATTTATCTGCGCGACACAAAGCCTGGCTCCAACAAGCCGGATTTGCATTTTTGCTCTTCCTGATTATTTATGTAACCTTCAACGATATCGGGCGCATTTCCGGATGGTTTGGAAACTAAAGCGCCAACTCTCCTATTAGATAAAATCCCCCGCATTTTTGTGGGGGATTTTTTATTTTCAATCAGCAATCCTCCTCACTTCTCACCTTTCTTTGTCGCCTTTCGAAATGCTTCTATTTCACGCCCTGCCGTCTCGCCAAATCGCTGCTGAATCAGAGCAATGAGCGCATCCCATTTTTCGGGGTGATCCCGACGATCTTTGAGAAATTTCTCAATATCGACCTGTGTAATGCCATGGCGCTTGAACAGTTTTTTGCGCGCCACCAGCAGCGAATCGGGCGCGTGTACATAATGGCGGTGAAGCTCCATAGCATCTGCAAATAGTTCGATAAATTTCTTATCCGACAGCTTTGACGATGACGGTGCGGGCTGTTTATCAGTCGCACAGCCAACCGCGCCGAGTAAGAGACACCAGAGGAGCAATCTTTTCATAACAGAGTTCCAAAGAGAGAATCCCAAAGAGGTCCTTCCACAATTCCCTTAAAATACGTCACAATAACACATAAATATAAATAATCTATATAAAACAATTGACTTTTGAAACGCGAATTACTAATTTAACTCAGGTGGCGTAATGTGGTGGATTGTGGTGGATTTTATTTTTTTATATATCACTTTGTAAAATAATAGTTTATATCCCCCAGGCTTCTCAGATGCCCGATAATTGTCCAGAGTTTTATGGCGACTTTGAAAATATCCCCATCGATACCAAGGGTCGCTTAATTGTTCCTGCAGCATTTCGGAACGCATTACCCCCTGGCGTAAGCTCAGTTATTGTCACGCAGTGGTTTGATGGCTGTTTGGCCGCATTTGATCCCGATGGATGGCGGCGGATCATTGATCAACTCCGCAACATGGGACACTCGCAAGTCCAGTCAAGACAATTAGTTAGAGCAATGGCAGGACGTGCATCTGAAGTAAAACTCGACCGCCAGGGGCGTGCATTGATCCCCCGAAAGCGTCTGGATTCGGTCGGTATTACAGATCGGGCAACGCTGGCAGGCGCCGTTGAATGTATTGAAATTTGGGATCCGGATAAGTATAACGAAGCTCAAAATGCCGTCAATCTGGAAGAGATAGCAGAAGGATTAGAGCGATAGATAATATTCCAAAAATGGAATAAATATTCAGAATAAATATTCGAATACACAACAACAAAACTAAAAACAACAAGTTATGCACCAAAAGGCCCCAGAGTATCACATTCCGATCTTGGGGCCAGATGTGTCAAAATATCTCATAACCGATCCCGATGGAATTTATGTCGATGCGACTTTGGGCGGAGGTGGACACGCTGAAATTATACTCAAAAGCCTGGGACCTGAAGGCAGATTGATCGGCATTGACCGCGACCCCAAAGCCATTGAAGTCGCGGCAAAACGCCTGATCCCGTTTAAAGATCGCGTTTATACAGTGCAAGCACCGTTTTGGAATCTTCGACATATTTTGGCTGAACAAGGACTCGCGACAATCACAGGCATCTTATTCGACCTGGGCCTCTCATCTCACCAGATTGATAATGCCGACCGGGGATTCAGTTTTCAGCAACGCGGGGTGCTCGATATGCGTATGGGACCCGATGCAAATTACACAGCTCACGAAGTGGTCAATTCTTATTCGCATGAAAAATTGACCCATATCATCAAAACTTATGGCGAAGAACGCGCTGCTGCCCGCATTGCCCGAGCAATCTGTGAAAATAGACCTCTTAATTATACAGACGATCTGGCCGATGTAATTGTGCGACACAGCTATGGGGCTCGAAAGCAAAAGACGCTTGCACGGGTATTTCAGGCACTTCGCATTGAAGTGAACGACGAATTGACACATCTTGAAGACGCGTTCCAAACAGCTATTGATCTGCTCGAACCCGGTGGGCGCATTGGCGTATTGTCTTACCATTCGCTGGAACACCGGGTGGTCAAACGCGTCTTTGAATCAGGCACGCGCGAATGTATCGGGCCTATTGATTTACCCGTATGCGCCTGTGATCGCCTGCCTGTATTGACTTTGCCGAGAAAGCGAGCCATTCGACCAAATCGGGCGGAAATCGTCCAAAATCCACGGGCACGCAGCGCAACACTTCGCATGGCGCAACGCCTCGGTGTTTCCGCTCAGCCCTGGTTATGTCATCAAGAGGCCCTGTCGTGAATCCAGAACCTCGCGCACCCTGGGGAATTTATCGCACTGGTTTTTTATCAATCATTCTCCTCGTTGCGGGATTGCTAATTTATATGTGGGGGCATGTGCAAACCCTGAGTCAGGGGCGTGAAATTGATCGGCTACTTGCAGAGCAGAAAAATCTTTTAAATCAGCAAGAGCGACTCCTGGCACGCACAGCGAGTTTAAAGCAGAGCAATCGCATTCGCGATATTGCTGCTCGGAAATTGGGTATGGTGTTCCCCACTGATCCACCGAAGAATTTGTATTTGAGTCGATAATGAATACTCGCCTAAGAATAATCGCGCTTTTCGGTACGGGATTCGCGCTCCTTTTGGCGTTTCGGCTGGTTTCCCTACAGGTCTGGTCGGAGAAGGAATACGAAGAAAAAGCGCTCGATCAGCATTTCAAGAAGCGAGTTTTACTCGCAGAGCGAGGTCGTATTTTTGACCGCCGCGGCCGGGTGCTGGCGACAAGTCTCGAATCCCAATCGTTCTTTCTCAATCAAATATCCGATAGAGACAGCCTGCGTGCGCTCGCCGTTCGGTTTTCCCGACAATCTGGGCACGATGAAGCAACTCTTCTCGAAAAGGTAGATCGCTCGCGCTCCTTCGTGTGGCTCGCTCGTCAAGTCATTGATGCGCCTACCGAATTACCAGAAGGTATCGGACACATTGTCGAGATGCGACGCAATTACCCCATGGGTTCTCTTGCGGGCCAGGTGTTGGGATATACCGATACCGATGGACAGGGAATCGAAGGGATTGAGCGCGCTTTTGATCCAATCTTAAGAGGCGAACCAGGTGAGTTATCCGCACGCGTTGACGCGCGAGGTCAAATACTCAGCACACTCGGCGCAGTTCGGAAAATGCCCAAAAATGGCGATGACATCACCCTTACCATAGATGCCGACTATCAGGCTATTGCAGAAGAAGAGTTGCTAAAAGGCATGCAGAAATTCAATGCCAAAAGCGGCATTGCCATTGTGATGGAACCCCACACGGGAGAAATTTTAGCACTGGCAAACGCGCCATTTTACGATCCAAATGATTTTTCAAAATCAGAACTCTGGATACGGCGCAATCGGTCAGCGACAGATCAGTTCGAGCCGGGTTCGACCTTTAAGGTTGTGGCATTTGCCGCCGCGCTCGAAGCCGGTCTGGTTGAGCCAGAAGATAAAATTTTCTGCGAAAATGGCAGAATGCGTATCGCTGGTGGCAAGGTGCTTCGAGATTCACATCCATCTGGTTGGCTGACCGTGCGAGAAGTAATGGAAGAATCGAGCAATATTGGCACGGCTAAAATTGCTCGTAAGGTAGAAAAAGGTCCCCTGCATAAGCAGATACGCTTGTTTGGCTTTGGCGCTAAAACAGGTGCGGATTTGCCGGGCGAAGTCGGCGGCCAACTTCGGCATCCAGATAAATGGTCTACGCGATCTTTAGAAACCATTTCCATTGGGCAAGAGATCGCCGTGACCGCTCTTCAGGTTGCCTCTGCTTATAGCGCAATTGCCAATGGGGGACGATTGATGACGCCGCGCATTTTTTTGAGAGCTTCTCGCAAAGATTCCACAATGGTTGAAGGATCGCCCAGACCTATTCGACGGGTGATATCACCCAAAACAGCGCGCACGCTTACCAGTTTCCTCGAAGGTGTTGTCAGCCACGGCACGGGAAAAAATGCACGCATAACCGGTTATCGGGTCGCCGGAAAAACCGGAACAGCGCAACAGGTGAAAGAAGGACAACCCGGATACGATCCCAACCGCTACATTCCGTCTTTTGTGGGATTTTTGCCCGTTGAACGCCCCGAGTTGCTGTGTCTGGTAGCCATAGACAGCCCCGAAAGGATCCACTGGGCAAGTCTGGTTGCCGCGCCTGTTTTTAAACGTATTGTACAGCGAATTTTGAGTCTAAAGCAGGCTCCTTTACGCCACAGCGCGCCCCTGCTCGAAGAACAACCGCCGCCACCTCCACGCACCGACATTCATCTGGTGGGCCTTTCGCGGAAAGCTGCAACAGATGCTCTGAAACGTCTGGGGATGACCTATCAAATCGTTGGTGAGGGAGATCGCGTTGTTGGGCAGCATATCGACATTGAAGAAAATAATGTCTCGCTATTTTTGGCTACTGCGCCAATCTCTACCCCCGGCCACAGCGCAGAGGACAAAGACTCAGATTCGCTTTACATGCCCGATGTGCGAGGCGCGCCCGTGCGGCAGGCAGTTGCACAATTGACACAACTGGGATTTCAGATCAAAATCTCGGGCAGTGGGCGAGTGGTCGCACAGTCGCCCGAACCGGGTGTACCCGTCAAACCGGGAACAATATGTGCCGTCGAATGCAAACGAGAAAGTTGAGATATGCGCCTGCAAGAACTGCTATCCGACGTGCCAGATGTTGTGAGGAGGCGCGGAAATAATCCCAATATCGAGGATATTGCAACCCATTCGGGACGCGTTAAGGGAGGCGATGTATTTGTCGCGCTCAGTAGCGATGGACACTTTCCAGATCGACATCCTTTTATTTCTGAGGCGGTTCAAGCCGGTGCTCGAGCCATTGTTGCCGAACGCGATGTCGATGTGGGGAATACGGCTTTTGTTCAAACGACCAACACGCACCGTGCACTTGCACATATTGCCCGTCGTTTTTACAACAGACCGAGCGAACATTTAAAAATGATTGGTGTTACGGGCACCAATGGCAAAACATCGACTGTTTATCTCATCCGTGCGGTGCTCGAAGTGGCTGGCCTCGCACCGGGTTTGATTGGAACCATTGAACACGACCTCGGCACAACACGCGAAATATCGCACAATTCTACGCCACAGGCACACGACTTACATCGCATGTTTCGCACAATGGTCGATGCGGGATGTCGGTCAGCAGCGATGGAAGTGACTTCACACGGGCTGGCACAAAACCGCGTATTGGGCATTGATTACGAAGTTGCGGTATTTACTAACCTGACGCGCGATCACCTGGATTATCACAACACGCCAGGCGCCTATTTGGCTGCCAAGGCACGGCTCTTTGACAATCTCAGATCGGATGCTTATGCAGTCGTCAATACAGACGATGCGGCATCAAAGACATTGATACAAAAATGTTCGGCACACTTGTTGAGCTATGGCCGATCAGAAGAGGCGACAGTGCGCATTTTAGAAGGTAACTCTTCACAGGAGGGTACGCATCTTCGCTTGCAAACGCCGCACGGACAGATGGACCTGGAACTGGCTCTTCGGGGCGATTTTCAGTTGTATAATGCCACTGCGGCTGTCACTGCTGGCCTCGCATTGGAGATCGAACCTGACATCATCGCAGATGCTTTGCGCGAAATTCGGATCCCAGGTCGCTTTGAAGGCATTGATTGTGGACAAGATTTTGGGGTATTTGTCGATTATGCACACGCGCCAGATGGACTTGAAAATGTGCTTCAAACCGCACGCGCATTTGCCCGAGGACAATTGATCTGCGTATTTGGATGCGGTGGGGACCGCGATAAGGGCAAGCGACCTGTGATGGGCGGCCTGTCTGCTCGGTTGGCCGATCTGTCTGTGGTGACATCAGACAATCCTCGCACCGAAGACCCCGATGCCATTATTGCCGATATTTTGCCCGGTCTGGGCGATGCCCCACACATCGTTGAACCCAATCGCCGACGGGCAATTGAAAAGGCCATTGCAAAAGCGCAAACGGGCGACCTCGTGCTCATAGCGGGCAAGGGACATGAAAATTATCAGGAAATCAATGGGATAAAAAATCCTTTTGATGATCGGGAAGTTGCACGAGAAATACTCAAGTGCAAAGAGGGGTGATGGGTTATATGGAAGGACTCACACTATCAGATGTAATTGAATCGACCCATGGCCACTGGATCGGACGGGATGATCCCTCCGCTATTGTGCCAACCGGAGTCAGTATTGATACGCGGACACTCAAACCGGGCGAAATTTTCTTTGCCTTGCCCGGCGAAAAGGTCGATGGTCACCAATTTTTGGACGCTGCATTTGATAGGGGAGCCTGTGCTGCTGTAGTCGCCAGATCTGGTGATCGAGAATCTGGACAAGCACTGATCGCTGTCGATGCTCCCGATTTAGCTCTGGGTGATCTGGCGCGGCTTTATCGCAGGCGTTTCGACATTCCCGTTATCGGCATTACGGGTAGCAGTGGCAAAACCACGACTAAAGATATGATCGCTGCTGTTTTGAGCACGCGGTATCGGGTTTTGGCGACGCAGGGAAATCTCAATAACAGACTGGGAGTGCCGCTCACCTTATTCAACCTGTCGGCCCATTGCGATGTCGCAGTTATTGAAATGGGCATTAGCGAACGCGGTGGCATGCGCTATCTGTGCGAAATTGCGCAACCGACCATCGGCATGATAACCAATATCGGACCAGCACATATCGAGTTTTTCGGCTCTGTAGAGGGTGTGGCAAAAGCCAAAGGGGAACTTCTGGAATATCTAGACGAGTCTTCTATGACTATCTTGAATCTCGATGACCTGTTTTTGTCCAAGGAGAGAGCAAAAGTTAAGGGGAGACTCCTGGGCATCGGCATCGAGCAGATATGTCAGTTTCGTGGGGAGGGACTCAAACTGGATCAGAAGGGCTTTGGTCATTTCTCTCTACAGGGCCATTCTTTTCACCTGTCAATTCCGGGCAAGCACAATGTGTATAACGCGCTAATGGCCGCAACGACGGGATGGGCTCTCGACGTGCCCTTACAAGATGCGGCAAAAGCACTTGAAAATTTTACGCTGACCGAATTGAGAAGTCAGGTACTGGAACACAATGGGATTCGCATGATCAACGACACATACAACGCCAACCCCGCGTCGATGCAGGCAGCACTTGAGACCCTATCGCAAATTGAGGTGGATGGTCGGCGGATTGCAGTAGTGGGCGATATGCGCGAATTAGGCGCAATGACCTGCGACGCACATCGGGAATTGGGGCGCGACGTGGGCAACCGGAAAATTGACGCACTTTTCGCGCTGGGTGACCTGGCACCCGTAGTCGTTGAAGGGGGGCGCGAAGCAGGCATAGATCAGGCGTGGGCTTATACAGACCGGGATGCGTTAACCGGGGCATTGCAGGCTTATTTGAAACCCGGAGATTTAATGCTCATCAAGGGATCGCGCGGCATTGCAATGGAAAGAATAGTGACAGCACTGGGGTTTGAAATGTAGGGCGAGTCAGCTATCATCCGCCCTTCCACCACCCCGTTTAGATAGGCTGACAGATCGCCGACCGCCAATAGCTTTTACATTATGACACTGACAAGCGAACAAAGATATGATCGAACCTGGATTCTATTGCTGCTCATTGTGGTTATGCTGGTGGGCTTTGGCACAGTAATGGTGTATAGTTCCAGTTCTGGATTGGCGCAACTGCGATTTGACAACGGCAATTTTTTTTTCAAGCGCTGGATCATTCGCATGGCCATCAGTTTGATTGTGATGGTTTTGCTGATTCACATAGACTATCGCGTCTGGCGCAAACAGGCGCGTCTGATGCTGGCGATAGCTTTTGCTTTTTTGCTCGTGCTGCTCATCCTCAAGCTATTTGGCATTGGCAAGGTGCGAGGTGCATATCGCTGGATAGAATTGCCAGGTGGGCAATTTCAACCCGCCGACATGATGCGCGTAGTTCTGGTGCTTTATCTGGCCGATTCCTTAACACGTCGCCAGGATGTAATTGAAAATTTCAAATCGGGTTTTTTGCCACATGTCGTAGTAATCGGCACAGCAATGGTGATGATTTTGATGCAACCCGATTTGGGTACAGCGATGGCAATTGGTGTGACCTGTGCATTGATGCTCTATCTCGGCGGTGTGCGATTGCGACACCTCATGGCGATATTCGCAGGCCTTTTACCCGTCCTGTATGTAATTATTTTTGTTTTTGGATATCGCCGCGAGCGCGTGATGACGTTTATATTTCCCAGCGACGATGTGCAAGATACGGGCTATCATCTCGCGCAATCTCTTCTCGCCCTGGGCAGTGGTGGATTTTGGGGCACGGGTCTGGGACAGGGCCAGCAAAAATATTTCTTTTTGCCCGAGCCTCATACCGATTTTGTATTTAGCATTGTGGGAGAAGAGCTCGGTTTGTGGGGTACCCTACTCGTTTTAATTTTATTTTTAATTTTGGGGAGGTGCGGATTTCGCATTGCCCGCATAGCCCCCGACACCTTTGGATTTCTATTCGCTTCTGGTATTACGATTACGATTCTGGTTTATGCTCTGATCAACATGGGTGTAGCTACCGGGTTGCTGCCTGTAACGGGACTTCCCCTTCCCTTTATCAGCTACGGTGGTTCATCCTTGATGTTTACACTCTCCGCGACAGGTGTGCTCATTGGCATTGGACGGGCGAGTACTCGACACAGAACCCGCCACTCATCTGCTACATCGCAAACTGTTCCCCAGAACGCGATGTATAAACGACATCACCTCGTCATTCCCCGACGTTGAACGATTTCAAAATGGTCTCATTCGACGCCGGAACCCGAGTGCATTTTATTGGCATTGGCGGCATAAGCATGAGCGCGCTGGCCGAATTGCTCGCCGCACGTGGATGCCTCATTTCGGGTTCTGACCGGCAGAATTCGCCGCTCATCCAGCGTTTGGAAAAACTCGGTATTCCCGTGCGAATTGGACATGCGCGCGGTGCTATTGCTGGAGCCGACTGCGTCGTTTACACATCGGCGACGGATTCTGAGAATCCAGAAAGAAAAGCCGCGCGTGAAAAAGGCATTCCCCTGTTGCGCCGCGCTGAATTGCTCGGTCAACTCGTGAATCCACACCCCGCGATATGTGTGGCGGGTACGCACGGCAAGACCACCACAACGGCAATGATCACGACCATGCTCATTGCCGCAGGCCATGATCCAACGGCTCTTGTAGGGGGTGTGATTTCTGGCTGGGAAACCGCGTTGCACATTGGCAATGGCGCGCTCTGGGTGGTAGAAGCCGACGAATACGATCGCTCTTTTTTGACATTAAAACCCCAAATTGCCGTGGTGACGGCACTGGAAGCCGATCACCTCGACTGCTACGAAGATATGAACGACATTCGCGCGACTTTTGAACAATTTGTCAATACCCTGCCCAACGATGGCTGCGCTGTGTTGTGTGCCGACGCTCCCGAGATAGGCCTGCTCAATCTCGATAGGCGATACAAAAAAATGACCTTTGGTTTGACGGATGGCGACCTTCGCGCAATGAGCATTGAACAAGACGGCTTTGGGATGGTTTTTGACGTGTTTGAAAAAAATACGCGGTTGGGGCGTATGCGCCTTCAAGTGCCGGGCAAACACAATGCGACCAATGCACTATCAGCACTTGGAGTTGGTAAGTATGTCGGTCTCAATTGGGAAGAAATTTGTAGTGGTATCGAAGCATTTCGAGGTGTTCATCGCCGGTTTGAAATACTCGGCGAAGCGCAGGGTATCGCGGTGGTTGATGATTATGCCCATCACCCCACAGAAATTGCCGCCACGCTTCAGGCTGCGCGGGCGGGATGGTCTGGCCGCCTTGTAGTCGCTTTTCAACCGCATTTGTACACTCGAACGCGCGATTTTGCATCCGATTTTGCTCGCGTGTTAAAACGGGCCGATCGCGTGTGGATCACCGATATTTATCCCGCACGGGAAGAACCCATTGCGGGCGTTGACGGGAAATGGCTTGCCGATCAGATTCCCGGCGCAAATTACGCACCTGCTCTAAATGATTTAAAAACGGCATTATTAAACGACTTGCGTGCTGGAGATCTGCTACTGGTTATGGGCGCTGGAGATATTGAAACAGTCGCCCGCGATATTTACCAAATCCTTCGAGAAATATAAGGCAATGTACGATGCACGACGCGATTTGCTCGCGAGAGAGATTCAACGCCAGTGTCGAGGAAAACTCAAGCGCGATGAACCCCTCGCCAAACACACGACATTTGGGTTGGGTGGACCGGCAGACCTTTTTTTTGCACCAGCCGATCTCAGCGATCTGGCTATTGCTGTACCCCTGATCAAAGATGCCGGCCTTCCGATTTTTCCGCTGGGCGGAGGAACAAATACGCTCGTGCGCGACAGCGGATTTCACGGGCTGGTCATTTCACTTACAACGGGCGCGCGACGCATTGAGATTGGGAATGATGAGGGCATCATACAGGCCGGCGCAAGTACGCAGGTGGTATCTCGACAATGCCAGCGGGCAGGCAAAACGGGACTGGAATTTGGGTGCGGGATTCCCGGCACCATCGGCGGCGCAATATGGGGTAATGCCGGCGCCTGGGGCGGTGAAACAATGGATCGTGTAAACTGGTTGCGCGGTATTGATCTCAAAACGGGACGGGAAATTTACCTTGAGCAATCCGACATTTCTTTTCGATACCGACATACAGACTTGCCTGCTGATCTGCTCATTGTCGAAGCCGGATTTCGACTTGCAGAAGGCAATCCCGAAACCATTGCCGCCGAGATGGATCGCATGTTGGCAGAGCGCAAGAGCACGCAACCCCTGTCAAATCGCAGTTCGGGATGCATTTTTAAAAATCCACCTGGTCATTCGGCAGGGGCACTCATCGACAGTGCCGGATGCAAAGGAATGTCGATAGGAGCGGTAAAAGTTTCGGATGTACACGCCAATTTTATGGTCAACCTCGGTGGGCATTCCACCGAAGATGTACTCGCACTGATCGCTCAGGTACAAAAACGCGTTTTTCAGGTTCACAAAATTGAATTGGAGACAGAAGTGGGAATATTGGGTTAATAATGGACTTTTCCCTGGAGGATTTTATGTCGGAGTATAACCCCATCTACATATCTCACAAAATAAAAAATGTCCAGAGCGCGGTGAACGCAACCCTGGACACAAAACCTGCACCGCGGAAGCGTCCGCGAAGGCTCGCGCGCTGGGTAATCGTTATAACGCTAATAAGCCTGCTGGGTGTAGGCATCCAAAATGCCTATTCATCGCTGGCAGATTCAGATTTCTTTCTCATGACACATATTCGGGTCCACGGCAACTCACTGATGTCTGAAGCTGAAGTCGTAGCTCTTTCGCAATTGCAGGTGGGCACAAATCTTTTTGCCTGTGATATAACATCTGTAACAGAACGCGTGGCACAACACCCGATGGTCAAAAAGGTGTTGCTACACAGAGAACCACCGGAAACACTGGTCATTAGCATTGAAGAACGCCAACCTGTGGGACTGTTGAACACGCCCAATGGTTTAATGGGGCTGGATGAATCTGGCAAAATTTTCCCCCTATCTCCTGCTGCGCAGGTGGATTTACCCATTCTGACGGGTGTTGATTTGCAACGAGATCAGGATGGCTCCTGGGCAAGTGCTCTGGCGAAATTCGTGACAGAATTGCAAATCCACACACCGGCCTTTTGGCGTGAAATTTCAGAAATTTGCACAGACAATCCCCATTCTGCCACGGTTTATCTGGTGGCCGATGATCTGGCCCTCAGAATGCGTTTTGAAAACCCCGAAAAGCAGATTCGGAATTTTCGCGCCTATACTCAGGCTACATCTGGACTTGGCACAGACCTCGCGTATATTGACCTGCGCTATAGAGATCAAGTAATTGTGGGCAGGCGGCAGTAGTTCATCAGTGAAAGGGACCCACACGATGGATCGAATTGTTGGGCTCGATATTGGCTCCACCAAGATCTGTGTTGTTGTGGCGGAAGTGGAAGATGACGGCACACCCAAAATTACGGGCCTGGGCAGCAGCCCCTCCCAGGGCCTCAAACGCGGTGTGGTGATCAATGTGGAAAAGACCGTACAATCTATCCGTACAGCTATAGAAGAAGCGCAGGAAATGTCGGGCACGCGCATCGGTGCTGTTTATGCGGGCATTGCCGGAGATCATATTCGCAGCGTAAATACACGAGCGGTTGTGGCCGTGTCGGGACCGGACAATGAGATTACGGCCAACGATGAAGAACGCGCGATTGAAGCGGCTAAAGCGGTATCTATTCCCATGGATCGGGAAATTGTTCACGTACTACCACAGTCTTTTGTGGTTGACGATCAGCCCGGTATTAAAGACCCCATTGGCATGTCGGGTGTGAGACTCCAGGCCGATGTACACATTGTAACCGGTGCCGTAACTTCAGCGCAGAATATCTGCAAAAGTATTCGTCGCGCAGGTGTAGAGGTAGTAGATCTGGTGCTTGATCCTATTGCTTCGAGTTATGCGGTATTAACACCTGACGAAGAGGAAATGGGTGTGGCACTGGTCGATGTAGGAGGTGGCACGACCGACCTGGCGGTATTCTACGATGGTGCTATTCGCCATACAGCCGTTGTGGGATTGGGAGGGACAAATGTGACAAACGATATGGCTATTGGTTTGCGCACACCCTGGGAACAAGCAGAAACCCTGAAGCAAAAAAACGGTTGTGCATTGCAATCGCTGGTCAGACCCAACGATATGGTCGATGTGCCGGGTGTTGCCGGACGACCTGTTCGCACGGTGTCTCGGGCAAAAATGGCCGCGATTATTGAGGCGCGTATGGAAGAAATTTTTGGACACATAGATCAGGAGATCCGCCGCACCGAGTATGCCGATTTGCTCGGGGCGGGCATCGTCCTCACAGGCGGAGGTTCAATGCTCCATGGTTGTTCTGAACTGGCCAAAGAAATTTTTGACATGCCCATAACTATTGGCAAACCTCGGGGAATAGCGGGACGTGCCAATGCTGTGAGCGAACCGCTCTATGCCACCGCTATTGGGCTGGTACAATTTGGGCTATATCATCAAAATGGCAATTTTATATCTGACGGCGGCAATTCAATTTTTGGTCGTATGAAAAATTGGGTTCAGAATTTTTTTTAAGAAGCTTCATCTTTACTAACGTTGTGCTCGAATCGTTGATAGTCAATCATTTACTACTGTGTTTCAAACAGGGGGTTCTCATGGTAACTTTTTCAATCGTTGACGCCGACAGCCAGGCCAAAATCCGAGTCGTAGGCGTTGGGGGATCAGGTGGTAATGCGGTCAATCGCATGATTGAGTCTGGATTGCAGGGCGTTGAGTTCATCGCCATCAACACTGACGAACAAGACCTCGAACTTTCACAGGCCCCCAATTGCATTCAAATTGGGCGCAATATCACAAAGGGGTTAGGCGCAGGTGCCAATCCCGAAATTGGCGCAGAAGCCATTGAAGAAAATCGCGACGAGGTCGCCGAAACATTGACTGGATCCGATATGGTTTTTGTAACCGCTGGCATGGGGGGCGGCACAGGCACGGGCGCAGCACCTATTGTCGCCGAAATTGCTCGCGATGCAGGCGCACTCACTGTGGGCATTGTGAGTCTGCCATTCAGAATGGAAGGCATGCCGCGCATGCGCAATGCCCAGGCGGGTATTGATTCCTTGAAAAGAGCTTCGGATACGGTCATTATTATTCCCAATCAGCGGCTTTTGGAAATCAGTTCAGAAGATACGACACTGACAGAGGCGTTTCTCATTGCCGATGATATTTTGTTGCAGGCCACGCGAGGCATTTCCGACTTGATCACCATACCCGGCGAGGTAAATCTCGACTTTAATGACGTGCGTACGGTGATGCAAGCCGGCGGCGACGCGCTGATGGGTACAGCCGAAGCCTCGGGCGAAAACCGGGCGATTACAGCAGCCGAAAAAGCATTGAACAGCCCATTGCTCGACAATGTATCAGTTGCAGGTGCTCAAGGAGTACTGGTGAATATTTCAGCCAGCAGCGAACTGAAGTTGTTTGAAATGGATAAAGCTGTGAATCTCATAACCGATGCCGTGGGTCACGAAGCCAATATTATATGGGGTACAGTGCTCGATGATAACCTCGGGGACGAATTGCGTGTCACAGTTATTGCTACGGGCTTTAATACCGGATCACCATCGAACGCCAATGGATCCGGTGCGAACTTTTCTTTCTCGAAATCCACACCCGAGCCTGCTGTTACCACAGATATTCCCGCCTTTATACGCAAAATTGAATCTGAGAGCACTGAGCTTGATACAGAGGAAGATCCCGAGAAAAAACTCGATGAGCAGCTCGAGAAAAAGCTCGAGGAAAAACCCAAGGAAAAACCCGAGGAAAAACCCAAAATCGACACCATATCTCTAAATAATCTACAATACCCTACATTTCTTCGCAGACAAAAGGAAGGATGAAAATAAGACGTGAGACGTAAGACGCAAGACGTAAGCTCCCCCTTGCGTCTCCCCCAAAAACAGGCATATCTCTACGCAATTTCCGCCGTCTTTCTGTGGTCAACGGCGGCCACTGCATTTAAGTTGTCGCTACGCGTTTTAGATCCTATCCAACTTTTGTTCTACGCCGTCCTTGCGTCGTCCATTGTTCTGGGCCTGATTATAGTGGTTCAGGGCAAATGGCTGGCGGTTTTTTTGTGTACGCGACGGCAGTATTTGCAATCCCTCGGATTGGGATTGCTCAATCCGTGTGCCTACTATCTGGTGTTGCTGCGCGCTTATGACCTGCTGCCCGCGCAGGAAGCGCAACCTCTGAATTACACCTGGGCAATAGCACTGGCACTATTATCCATTCCCCTTTTGAAACAGAAATTGACTCTGTGGGATGTGATCGGCGGGACAGTGAGTTATGCAGGGGTATTTGTGATTTCTACTCGAGGCGATATAATGGGATTTAGATTTTCCAATCCCCTGGGAGTAGGGCTGGCCCTTTTCAGCAGCTTTTTGTGGGCGCTATACTGGATCTTCAACAAACGGGATACGCGAGACCCGGTTGTGGGAATGTTTTTGAATTTTGTTTTTGCATTGCCTTTTGTCCTGACAATCTGCATCGTATTTTCAGATCTGCGGATCAATATACAGGGATTAGGCGGCGCTATTTACGTCGGATTATTTGAAATGGGCATCACATTTGTTCTGTGGTTGTCAGCGATGAAGCTTACTGATCACACGGCGCGAATCGGAAATTTGATCTTTTTATCCCCATTCTTATCTCTCGTCTTTATCCATTTTTTGGTGGGAGAAGATATATTCCCCTCCACTTATGTCGGGTTGACATTGATCATCGCGGGCTTGATTGTGCAACAAAGAAAGTCCCAAAGCGTTGCCTGAACCGCTTTACACGCTACACATTTGGCATTAGTTTAATCCGATTCCAAAAATGACTGCTCAAGGAGGGTTTATGTCTCAACGTCCAAATATCCTGATTTTGCACAGTGACGAACACAGCTTTCGCTTTCTGTCGGCGCGCAGCCGCGAGCGGGGCGGTGAACCCTGTCACACGCCCACATTGGATGGTTTAATCGCACAGGGTGTCAATTTTGACGCGGCCTATTGTCAGATGCCGCTGTGTACACCAAGCCGTATTTCAATGCTGACAGGGCGACACGCCCATCGGTGTGGCGCGTGGACCAATGGGTCGATTTTAGATCCCGATTTGCCAACTTTTGGCAGTCATTTTCAAGCCAATGGATATGAAACAGCGGTCGTAGGCAAAACGCATTTGGGCGGATCTTTGCAACACGCCGGATTTGGCGCGCGTCCCTATGGCGATTTTGGTGGTCCCTGTTCCCATCAGCCCGACCCATTAAACAAAACGGGAGATGGTTTGCGGACGCGCACAGTTGATGCGGGAATCAGCGAGGTACCCGAATCACTCCTACAAGAAAATATGATTGCGCGCGAGTCGCTCGCGTGGCTGCGCGAACATCGCCATGCCAGTCCCGACAAGCCGTGGCTGGTCTATACGTCATTTAGCCGCCCGCACTTCCCGCTAACCGCGCCAAAACGGTTTTTTGACCGCTATTATCCCGAAGGGGTGACACCACCCTGGGTGCGGCGCACCGGCGATAGTGCCGACCATCCGATGACAGTGGGCGCGATCAGGGGATTTCGGACCGAAGAGATTGCCGAAGATGAAATGATGAAAGCGCGTGCCGCTTATTTTGCAGCGGTCGATTTTTTGGACGAAATTTTGGGCGATTTTCTCGCCTTACTCGACCGCGATGGATTTTTGGACAACACGGTCATTGTATATACATCCGATCACGGAGAACTGGTGGGCGAACACGGGATATGGTGGAAAAATACCTGGCACGAAGCCGCCGCCCATGTGCCTTTTATCTTTTCTCTTCCCGAACACCGCAACGGTAGCCTGAACGCGCGAGAAATACGCACACCCATAAGCCTCGCCGATCTCTTTCCTACACTTTGCGGATTGGCGGACCTGAATTGCCCGGATGGTATAGATGGAATAGATTTGACGAATGTACTAAAAGGAGAAACGAGTTCCGCACTCAATAACCGCACAGGCGTGATTACCGAATCGCCAAATCCACGCTGGGGCAAAGGCACAGAGTTTCGGATGATTCGCTCCAAGAAGTATAAGTATATCGCATTTCGAGACTGTGACGATCTCGCCTTCGATATGGAAACCGATCCCGACGAGCAACGCAATTTGCTAAAACATGATCCCGACAACGCCGACTTAAAAGCGTTGCGAGAAGCGGTACTGGATGGATTTGACTTTTACGAAGTGGAAGCCCTTCGCGAAAAGCAAACCGCTGAATTGCGCGCCAAATATCCAGCGCGAGTAAAAATGCACACCCCCAATCAAATTCTGCGGGGTGACGGCAAATTGGTCGAAGTCGATACACCTCTGTACGCGTCCAAAGTGATCAGCGATGATCTCGCACGAGACTTTGATGATTATCCCGGCCAGTAGAATGCATTCAATTTTTTTGGAGGTTGTAATGGCAGATTTTTCCCGCGTTTGTGAAACACCACCTGCTTCGCCTGATAAAATACGAGAATACTTCTCATATAAGTTGCGATGTGAGACCGACCCGTTCGATGTGAATGCGGATCTGGAAAATGAAATCGATAGTTTTGAGTTTATTGATGTCCGGGGTAAAGAAGACTATCTCAACGGTCACGCTGCTGGGGCAATTCACATTGACCACAACGATATGAACGAGGCGCGAATGGCCGAATTTCCCAAAGACCGACTATTCGTAGTGTACTGCTGGGGACCGGGGTGTAACGGCGCAACAAAAGCCGCTGTGAAATTGAGCGCTCTGGGATTCTCAGTAAAAGAAATGATCGGCGGGATTACCTATTGGAAAGAGGAAGGATATCCAGTAGTATCAGGTGTTTAGGACCTGATCTGAGCTTGTGTAAGCAGATGATCAAAGATGCGATCACAGATCGTATTGGGCATTTTTTCGGGATGAAATTGCACGCCGATAATGCGTCCATCTGGCGTTTCAATACCTTCTATGACACGATCTTCACTGCGGGCACTTATATTGAGTTCTCCGCCAACCGTCTCGAGTCCTTGCAGATGAAAGCTATTGGTCGTACATTCGGGCTTGCCCAGAATGGACGAGAGATGGGAATCGGGATTGAGTGAAACCGTGTGATAAACGGGAGCTTCTGTGCGCTTAGGTGAATGCGGATCGACATCGCATTGTATTTGAATATCGGCATAAATCGTACCACCAAATTGAGCGTTGATAAATTGCATGCCATAGCAGATGCCCAAAACGGGCATCTGTTTTTTTTCTGCGTATTCAAAAGCGCGAATATCATTTTCATAGCGCGTGGGCGCAACCGCGGGCATATCTTTGGGCAACTTGCCAACCAGACCTTGCGTAATACCGGGACCGCCAGGAATAATCAAGCCGTTGAGCATGGCGAACAGCGGAGCGAGGGTCTCTTGTTCCTCTGTCATAGGCAGAATAAGAGGACAACCACCCGCGCGTTCCACGGCAATCACATACTCGTGATTTAGCGATTGCTGTTTACTCTTAGAAAGAAAGCTGGTCGTAATACCGATTATCGGACGTGACATTTTAAAAATTGAAGCAAAAAAGAGTATTAAATTGGCAAAACATTTTTCTACCTTGACGGATGCACAAACATGTAGCATTATTGAACTGAGAACAAGGTCAAAATGTAGCGGATGAACTGCTGGCTTCAACGAACTCCGTCGAGTCGTCGCAGTTGTACACCACTCAGGGCAAGGACAAACAGTATGCCATATTTGATGCAAAGAAATAAAGGCGAGGAACTCAATAGACTTTATCCTGAAGATCGTCCTGTAAACGACTGGTATCGATTTGTTTTGTCATATCCGCCACATCTCGTCAAGGATTATATTGCGCGTTTTGAACTTGACGAAAAAAGTTCTGTTTTAGACCCCTTTTGTGGCACAGGCACAACTTTAGTAGCCTGTAAAAAACAGGGGATAAAGAGTATTGGTATTGAGGCAAATCCCGTTGTCAAATTCGCCGCAAGTGTTAAAACTGATTGGCATATAGACCCCGATGTTCTTATTGATCATGCAGAAATTGTCGCATCAGAAACAAGAGACCTACTTTTGTCGGAAGGCGTTGATGACGACCCCCTCTTTCAACCCCTGGATAAAGACGATTCCATAGAGCTTCGGACACTCAGTCCTGAGCAGGAAAAGTTGATTATTACAAACTCAATCAGCTCTAAACCACTACATAAGGCTTTGGCTCTTATAGAAAAAATCCACGAATTAAAGCACAACAGATGTTATGATTATGAACGTTTAGCTCTTGCCAAACAATTGGTTTATACGGCGAGTAATTTGCGTTTTGGGCCAGAAGTTGGCGTAGGCAAGGCGAAACCCGACTCTCCTGTGGTTGGGCCCTGGTTAGCTGGCATTAGAAGTATGTGTGAGGATTTAATCCAGGTCAGACCAAATGCCCATATTCCCTCAATCGTTCATTTCGGCGATGCCCGCAATATGAGACAACTTTTAGAACCTCAATCTATTGATGCTGTGATCACATCGCCTCCGTATCCCAATGAAAAGGACTACACTCGAACAACGCGTTTGGAGTCTGTATTATTGGGGTTTATGACTGATCGACACGACCTGAGAACCCATAAAACTAACTTAATAAGATCCAATACGCGAGGTGTTTACAAAAAAGATGATGATAAAGACTGGGTAGCAAAATTCGATAGCATACAGAAATTGGCAGAAACAATAGAAAATCGCCGGATCGAATTGAACAAGACATCGGGATTCGAAAAATTATATGCTCATGTTGTTCGACATTATTTCGGAGGCATGACTCGACATTTAGAAAACCTGAAACCAGTTTTGAAACCGGGTGCTTGTCTTGCCTATGTCGTTGGCGATCAGGCTTCTTATTTTCGCATTCTAATCAAAACGGGAAACTTATTGGCAGAGATTGCAGAGCGATTAGGTTATAAAGTTATAGATATCGATTTATTTCGAAAAAGGTTCTCCACTGCCACTCAGCAATATATCCGGGAAGAGGTTGTTCTACTGCGTTGGGAAGGTCAATCTAAAGGTTAAAAATATGCCACCAAATAACGATCCACGCTATTCACAGATTATTGCAAAAATCTTCGAAACAAAATTTCGAGAAGGTAGAAGAGCAATCCGTTTTGAAAGAACCGAGATTGTCAATGCAGCGAGAGATTTGGGAATTGAATACGCTATCGTCTAAGATTTGATGACCCATAGTGCATCGCGGCGTAAGTTACACCCCATATGGAGTAAATTTTTGTCCCTCCGACGCAAAGCCTGTACCGGCGAAAAGTGTGGATTGCGGCTCATAACCATGCCGCAATGACAATCGCAAAATCGCCTTTTTAAAGATGCAACAGTTATTAAGTCTCTTAACAACAGGAGGCAGAAATGGACGCGGGAGATAGAGCGGCTGTTGAAGCCGCATGGAAGAACGGCGTAGGCGTCTTGCACAACTTGCTCTCGCAAGATGAGCTGGATACAATCCGCCGAGAATTAGAACAAGCATACCTGGATATGGATATGGGCTCGGGAGAACCCGGC
The DNA here is from genome assembly GCA_022821275.1 of Candidatus Latescibacterota bacterium. Taxonomy (GTDB): domain Bacteria; phylum Latescibacterota; class UBA2968; order UBA2968; family UBA2968; genus VXRD01. Next base: position 171,684 of record JAJEDY010000060.1, read on the forward strand.
AGCCGGGACAGTCTGCGAAATGAACCACTACTAAATTATCCCGCTCTGGGTGGACTATTTTCTCATCCTCGCATCCTGGGAATCGTATCGGCAATCCTGGATGAACCGAGGCCTTTTCTCTTGCAAATGAAAACCAACCGATACACGCCCGAACACAAAGGCGTGGGACGGCACTCAGATGGCAGCCCGACGGAACTCGCCGCATCCTTTCAGTGGGTGTCAACAATGATTTATCTGGACGATATCGATATCCACTCCGGGGCGTTGACCTATGTGCCGGGCACGCATCTGTATCACTTTGCCTCTGCGTGCGACCCGGGCCGAATACTCCCGACAAAAGAAGATATCCAATCGGGCGACTACACTCCAATCGAACTGAAAGCGGGCAGCGTCGTTTTTCGCGTACCAGAGGTCTGGCATGGCGTAGTGCCCATCCATCGGTTGCGGCGATATATCACCGGATTGTACACATCTCGGACAAAGGGAAATGCGTCAATCAAAGAGCGGATACAGGGGGTTCGAAAAAGCCGAAAACAAATCTCGGAGACATCCATACCCGAACCCGCCAGGGAATACTGGCAGTATTGATCAGTGGATCAATCCAAAAAGCGATTCAGCGCATTCTTTGTAATCGTCGAAATCGACTCATCCACCGGTAGAGAACTTGGATAATTGATCGACCCCACCGAAAACACCTCTCCCCCGCTCTCGGTGCGGTGATATACGATCTCCGCGCCTCCCTCATCGGGATTTAA
>JAJEDY010000094.1 GCA_022821275.1 Candidatus Latescibacterota bacterium
CAGCATTGTGGTCTCTGTCAGTGGTATAGCCACACTTTTTGCAATGATGCACACGATCAGAGAGGGCTTTCTTCTGTCTATGTCCACAAGAAGAGCAATCTTGTGAGGTGTATTCAGGATCAACAGGCTTGAATCCAATACCAGCTTCTTCCGCTTTGTATTCGAGACAACGCCTGAATAGGGACCACGCTGCATCTGAGATGCTTTTTGACAAGCGACGATTTTTTTGCATCTTTTTGGCTTCTAACTTTGCTGTTGCAACAAAGACATACTTATTGACGACTTTTCGAGCTTCTTGATGCACAAAATTATGTCGTCTATTACGGATACGCTCATGCACTCTGGCAACAGTCTTACGCGCCTTCTCTCGTTTCTTTAGCGACGCTTTTTTTACTTTGTCCCACTTGCGCTGTGCTTTGGCAAGTGCCTTTTCCTCTTTACGAAAAAAGCGAGGATTTGCTATCTTTACCTTGTCAGAAAACATGGCAAATTTCTCAATGCCAATGCCAACGGCGGGGCCAGCGTCTGTTTTTTTAGGGGCGTCGCCCATATCACAAGAGATAGACGCGAACCACTTGCCCGTGGCTGAGCGCCTGAGCGTGCAAGACTTAGCCATACCCTCAAGGGGTCTGTGCTGGACAATCCGAATACAGCCTATTTTGCTCATTCGCAAGCCTTTGTCGTCCAGTCGGCATCCCTTGGAAAACTGAGGATAGGTGATAGAATCATAGCGATTCTGACCCTTGTATCTTGGAAAGCCTGCTTTCTCGCCCGTCTTTGCCCTCTCTTTGAGACGGCGGAAAAATCCTTTGAACGCCCAATCTACTCTCTGGCATACTTGCTGAAGAACTTGAGAATAGACAAGAGAAAAAGAGTTACGCTGTTGTTTCAGAATTGGCAATGTCGCTTGTTGCTCATAGCGCGACAAACTTTGTTTATTCTTTTCCCATGCTTGGACTCTTGCACAGACAAGCTGGTTATACAGCAAGCGACATTCTTCGATGTGCGCCAGTAGAATTTTCTCCTGTTTTTTGGTCGGGCGCAATCTGTATTTGAAGGACTTAAGTATAATAAAAATATATATTTATGATCGTATTTTGTCAATCCATTTTTCGTGGAATGAGCGGACGATTCTCAATGACTCACCGCCTACATCGCACAAGGCGATGTGCCCCATGCTAAAGCACCTTCCTATAAGCATGTCCCTGCGAAAGCAGGGATTCGTAGAGCCACTTGTAAAACAACGCTCGCTAACTCGCGTCTTCCCAAAGCTAAAGCATTTGGGACTTACGGGCTATTTGTTAACGGCTCAATTTGAAGATCGCCGATCTTTTGTTGCGCATGCCAGAGGTCGTATTGCAGTTGCAAATTCATCCAGAAAACAGGCGTTGTTCGAAATGCTTTGCTCAACCGAATCGCCATTTCCGGACTTACGCCAGCCTTGCCATTGACAAGCTCTGAAACAGTCTTTCGCGCCACGCCGAGCGTCTGTGCCACTTCTGTCACCGTCAGGTTCAGCGGTACTAAACAAAGCTCTTTTAAAATTTCACCTGGGTGAGCGGGGTTGTGCATTTCCATAAAAATGCTCCTCAGTGATAGTCCACGAGATCTACATCGGACACAATACCATCTTCAATTCTGAAAATGACCCGCCAATTGCCACTCACTGAAACCGCCCAGAACCCCTTTCGATGACCTCGCAAGGGATGAAGGCGCAGTCCCGGAAGATTCATGTCTCGAACCATTAATGCCCGGTTCAGAGCCGTCAGAATCAATCGCAACCGTTTGGCCTGAGCAGGTTGAATGCCGGACGTGTTTCCCGTTCTAAAAAATAGTTCCAAACCTTTATGCCGAAATTTTTCGATCATAAGTAATGTAACCTGTAACGTGTCAGGGGTCAACTCATGTATGCGCGATGAATGATTTACAATGCAATTTTCGTGCCACTTGCAAAAAGCTTAGAATTTCGGCATTTTTAACTCCTGTGCATAGATAGGTTGAACATGTCGTTCAACTTACCACTCTACATTTTGTAAATCCTGTTCTCGGATAGATTAAATATGAAAAAGAAAGCGGTTGTCTTGCTCAGCGGCGGTTTGGATTCTACTACAACACTGGCTATTGCGACAAATCGAGGTTATGCCTGTTACGCGATCACCTTTCGCTATGGACAGCGGCACGAAACCGAACTCGAATGTGCAAAGAAAATTGCCGTTCATTTTGGCGTGCGGAATCACGTTATTGCCAATATTGATTCGCGTGCCTTTGGTGGTTCGGCATTAACCGATGATATTGATGTGCCCAAAAATCGGGATGAGAGTGAAATGTCCGACGGTATTCCAGTCACTTATGTCCCCGCTCGCAACACGATTTTTCTTTCTTATGCGCTTGCAATGGCCGAATCTCTCGATATCCGCGATATTTTTATTGGCGTCAACGCGATTGATTACAGCGGTTATCCCGATTGCCGTCCCGAATATATTGCTGCCTTTCAAAATATGGCGAACCTGGCCACCAAAGCCGGTGTTGAAGGGGATGCGTTCACCATTCACACGCCGCTTATTGACCTGACTAAAGTTGAGATTATCAAGCGCGGGTTAGAACTCGGTGTTGATTACGCTATGACCTGTACCTGTTACGATCCCGATACAGAAGGCCGCGCGTGCGGGCAGTGCGATGCCTGCCTGTTGCGCTTGCAGGGGTTTGCACAGAATGGTATAGAAGATCCGGTGGCGTATCGGTAAGAGGTGAACCCTTTTTGCTATAATGCCAAAGTCAGCTTGCTAAATACATGCGAATTTACGATCTTACGGGCAGCTATTGGTCCATTCATCTTTAAAGAATTGTGTTTATGCCAACTCTCTCACTCGACCAACTCATCGCCGATTATTGCGATCAAAACGCACAATCACAGCGCCTTTTCAAACGCGCACAAGAAGTTTTGCCCGGTGGCAATACGCGCACCGGTGTTTTTGTCAATCCGTTCCCGGTTTACGCCGATCGGGGTGAGGGTGTTTATATCGATGATGTCGATGGCAACCGCCGCCTCGACTTTGTCAATAACGCCACCGCCCTCATCCTGGGTCACGCGCATCCCTCTGTGAGCAATGCCCTGCGCGAGCGCATCAGGAGTGGTACGGCCTTTTTTGGCCCTACCCAACTCGAAATCGAATGGGCAGAACTCCTGCGCGAGCGCATTCCTTCCCTCGAACATCTGCGTTTTTGCAGTTCGGGTACCGAGTCTGTGGGCAATGCTCTGCGCGTTGCCCGCGCTTTTACGGGCCGTCAAAAAATTGCCAAATTTGAAGGTGCGTATCACGGTATTGACGATCCGGCTCTCGTAAGCTATGTGCCACCTGTTACGCCCGATCTCGGTCCCGAAGATGCGCCCCATTCGGTGCTTTCTTCAGCCGGTCTGGCACCCGCAACGGCTGAAAATGTCATCGTTTTGCCCTTTAATAACGCGCGCGCTTGTGAACATCTCATTCGCCAGCACGCCGAAGAACTCGCGTGTGTCATTATTGACCCGCTTTCTACGGCTGCGGGCATGGCTTTGCCAGATTCCGAGTTTCTCATGCTTTTGCGCGATGTGACGCGGGAACTCGATGTTCTTCTCATCTTCGACGAAATCGTCAGTTTTCGAATGACGTCGGGCGGCACACAGGCGGCGTACAATATTACGCCCGATTTGACCTGTCTGGCAAAGGTCATTGCTGGCGGCACTCCGGCAGGTGCTTTTGGTGGGCGCAAAGACGTGATGGCTCTGTATGATCCCACTTCTGGATCGCCCGCCATTCCACAATCTGGCACGTACAATGGCAATCCGCTCGTGGCCATCGCAGGTCTTATGACGCTTAAAACTATGGACTCAGATGCATATCGCCACATTGATTCCCTCACAGAGTACATTGCCGCTGGCCTCAAGGACGCTTTCAAGTGTGCCGATATCCCGGCGACTATCGTTGCTGCTGGTTCGCTTTTTCGCATCTACTTTCTCGACTTTACCCCTGTCAACTATCGCCAGGCTGCACGAGACAGCAGCGAAAAACACCGCTGGCTCTATTTTTATCTTTTGAACCACGGCATCGTCATCCGCCAGGGCGGCTGCGTTTCTCTTCCCATGACGACTAAACACGCCGACGATTTGATCAACTGCGTGCGTGAAGGCTTGCGCGTTTGGCCCTATTAACCCAAAAATAAATGTCTGTATCCATACCAGATGGCCTTGTTATCCTCACCTTTGATGACGGTGTCAAATCACAACGTACCTTCGCTGCACCCATCTTGCGCGAATGTGGGTTCAATGCAACTTTTTATATTACTGAGGGTTTGAATTTTCTCACGGATAAAACGCGCTATCTCACATGGGAGGAAGTGCGCGAATTACACGACTTGGGTTTTGAAATTGGGAATCACACGCGGCAACACAAAAGCGTTGCCAATCAATCAAGAGAGGAACTTTTATCCGATATTCGCCACATCGATTGGCAATGTAACCACTACGGCATCCCGATTCCCACCACATTTTGCTACCCCGGCTACACCAATACTCCCGAAGCTGTTGAGATGCTCAAAGAACGCGGTTTCAAATTTGCCCGACGTGGCACTGCCCCCGAATATCCTTATGATAGAGAAGGTGGTCGCGGCCCGGCTTATAATCCCGGGGAACACGATCCGCTTTTCATTCCAACCACGGGCGCATCGGGACCGCACTGGAACTTCGACGATTTCTTGTGGTCGCTCGACCAGGCTCAAAATGGTTGCGCCACAGTCCTCACCTTCCACGGGGTGCCCGACCTCGATCATCCCTGGGTGCATACCGAACCCGCATTTTTTGAACGCTGTATGCAATATCTCACAGATAATGGACACAGCGTAATCGCCCTGCGCGATCTCACAAACTATATTGCTATGGAGTCCTGATATGGTCGATCCTCTTCCCCTTATTGCCTACAATACGCTTGCAGAGCAAACCGAAGCTCTGTACCGCGATGGCTATGCCTATCTGCCAAATGTATTGGCGTGCGATCAAGTGGCAAAACTCCGCGATCACATGGATGCGCTTACACCGATTTCGGAAAGTTTTGACAAGAATGGCCGTCCTGAAGATATCGGTTTTATAAATAAACACATCAACAATGCCTTTAACCGACATTCTCATTTTTTGCAATTTCTCGACCGCCCCAGTGTGATCGAGATCGCTGAAGCCATACACGGTGACGATTGTCACTGTATCGGCATGACCGCATGGATGACTGGTCCCGGTCGCCCCGATCAGAATCTCCATACCGATTGGCTTCCCTTGAGTCTGCCCGCAGATATACTTGAGGATTCTCGGGTGCGTATTCCCATTTTTATCACTACGGCGCATTTCTATCTCGACGATATTACCGAAGAACTTGGTCCTACAAATTTTATTCCCGGTAGTCACCTTTCGGGCAGAAGTCCCAATGGCGATACAACATGGAAGGGGCAGACTGAGAAATCTATTATGTGCAATGCCGGTGATGTGGTCATTTTCCGCAGTGAGGTCTGGCATCGCGGTACGGCCAATACCAGTGATAAAACGCGCTATTTGCTTCAAGTCCACTATGCGAAACGCATGATTACGCAAAAATACCCCCCATATCTCAACCGGTTTCAGTTTGACCCCGAAATTATCGAGCAGGCAACGCCGCGTCAGCGCCGTCTTATGGGCGATCACAAAAGCAGTAATTACGACTGAGGAGTACACTGTGACTTTCTTAATAGGATATTATCTTTGGCTAAAAGTTGTACATCTCATCGCCATGATTGGCTGGATGGTCGGTATTTTGTATTTGCCGCGGCTGTTCGCCTATCACGCCGATGCCTCTGCGGATACGGATGAGACATTTCAACAGATGGAATACAATCTTATGCGGCTTCTGCTTATGCCCTGTATGATTGTCGTTTTTATTACGGGTATTCTTTTGATTGTTGCAACGGAGAGTCTGGCGAGCGGGTGGCTTCATACCAAAATTCTACTCGTGCTCATGCTCGCCGGGTTGCACGGTATGATGTCGCGCCAGCGCAAGAATTTTCAACGCGGCGAAAATACCAGAAGCGCGGCGTACTTTCGCACTTTTAGCCACGTCACAACGCTTATTGTGATTCTCGTTGTCGCGCTGGCTATTCTGAAACCTTTTTAGCATCCTTTTGAGTGGGAGTGAACATGACAAACGACGAATTTGTGATTCCGAGACGATTGATCAATTCAGACCGGGAAGAAACACCGAGGTCCTTGCTGGACCTGATTGAACAGGGGCCATTTGATTTGGACACGGCGGCGTGGTGGATGTCGCATGTGACGAATGGGGCATCGTGGATCGTGGGGTCGGGACCGGGCGGAATCGGAAAATCGACGACGATGCGTTCTTTTCTGAGCGTTGTACCCGGGGACCGGGCATTTGCGATCGCGATGCCGGGAGAGATCCCCCCGCTCGCGGATCAGAAACGCTGCACGATTGCGCTCGAGTTGAGCGATCATCGGCCGCCCGGCTACCTTTGGGACCAGGACCTGCGTGATTTCTTCGATCTGTCGAAGGCGGGACATCAGCTTGTGGGGAACGTCCACGCAGATACGCTGGAAGAGACGCGTGAACAGATCGTCGGGGCGTGCAGCGTTCCCGAGGAACAGTTCCATCACATCAACATCATCGCATTCGTCTGGCTGGAAGGTCATGAACGTGGACAAAGCAGGCGGATCAGGGATCAGACGTCGCGGCGGTTTCTGACAAGCGTGCATTATACCGATGGTTCAGGTGCTCACGAGCAAGTCTATTCGGAAGGATCAGGACTCTCGCCCAACGCACCGAGGGATGTGGAACACGAGGCAAAGTGCCGAGCTTTTTTGGAGGAGGCACTGGGAGAAACTTCGCGGGATATGGATGAATTGAGAGAGCGATATCTGGCCTGGTGTTAGGAGCGGTGGATTTCTTTTTTCGATCAGGCCTGGATCTGCTCCAGCCAGCCTTCCAGGGTGTAGCGCAGGTCGCCGATTTCCTCCGGGTGGAGGCACGCGAGGTCGGTGCGGTGTATGGGGCGGATGCCGAGGTCGGGAAGGGTGGCACCGCGCTGGTGGAGGTCGGTGCCGTAGAGTTTTTCCAGGACGACGCCGTTGGCGTCGCACCAGTCGCCTGAGTTGAGGGTGGGAAGGCTCTCTTTGGGATCAAAATTGGGGGCACCGAGGTGGCGGTGGATCCATTTTAGGGCGACGGTGTAGCCGAAGTAGGGCCGATGCCCTCCCGCTGGTTCGAACCAGCAAGCGATGTGGCCGTCCGGGAAATTCGGAGCCGCGCAGGCCACGGCGTTCCGGGTGCCTTCCCACGCGGCGCCGTCTCCCTCTGTGTCGATGATGACGTCGGCGTCGCCGTTGAGGATGAGGACGGCGCAGTGGGGCGCTGCCAGGGAGAGAAATTCCGGCCAGGTGCAGAGGGTGCGCAGGCGCTGATTTGGGACGCGGGTGCAGAATTTGCCGGTGACTGTCATGGTGTCACACAGCGCCCAACCGGAGACCAGCGCCAGCTTGAGGCGGGTGTCGAGAGCCAGCATCCAGGAGGCTTTGGCGCCGCCGAGGGAGTTCCCCGCTACACCGACGCGCTCCTGGTCGATGTCGCTCCGGGTGAAAAGGAAATCGATGCCCCGCATCGTGTCGAAGACGAGCTTGCCCATGATGAGCCGGCCAGCCCCATCGGCGCAGGTGTGGACCTCTTCGGGGTCGTGCGCCCGGGTACCTATGTCGCCGCAGATGTGCCGCTCTTCTTCTCCGACCGGGTCCAGAACCAGGCAGGCCAGCCCGAGTTTGGCATAGAGTTGGGGGATGTAGGTGTACTGCCACTGGCTTTTGCTGCCGCCGTGGCCGCAGGTTATCACGATGGATGGCATGGGTGCGGTGGGGTGTGCCGGTCGATAGAGTACGGAGGGGACACGGGAACCGGGTTCGCTCGTCCAGATCCATTTTTCGACGATGATTTCATCCCGTTCGATCTGTCCGCGGAACTCCGGAGCCAGGTCGCAGCGGACCGTGGGGATGCCCAGGAGGTCGCGCAGGGCGCGGCGCAGGGATTCGGTTTGCATGGGAAAGCTCTTTAGCTGGACAGCGGGATGTCGGCGTGCTGTGAGACGGTGAAGGTCCGTCCTGTAGATAGGAAAGAATGGTGGAGGCGGCGGGAATCGAACCCGCGTCCGAAAGCAGTTTGATAACGGCATCTACGTGTGTAGTCTATTCACTTGGAATCTCGCATCCCGCGCCCCAACAGACAGGGTCGCTGAGATGCCAGCTCGATGGTTGGGGCTGTGGCCCACTCTCATCCGGAGGCCCTCGAGCGGAAACCCCCGCACCAGCCTGCTCTCGTCGGCGCTCTGCCCAGACCACGCAGGCAAGGTCTGAGAGAACGGACTGCGTAACGGTTAGTTAGGCAGCCATTGCGTACGTGTTATCGTCCGCAGTTGCGTTTTTTCCCAATTGTTTTACGAGGTGATTGGGTACCTCGACACGCAGCTATTATCTCTCCACCCCCGTCGAAGCCGTGTCGCCCCCAGCACGTTCAAAAATATATCTAAGTTAGTCCTTCCAGTCAAGCGGTCAGCCTAATTCTCCTTAAACCACTCAATTGTCTGTCGCAATCCCTGCTCTGGCGTCACCTGAGGTTTCCATCCCAGGAGTTTTTTGGCCAGGGTGATATCGGGTTGTCGCATTTGGGGATCGTCGCCGATTTGTGCATTGGGCATGAGTGCGATTTCGCTTTTGCTTTCGGTTAGTTCAATAATCTTTTTTGCCAGATCCAACATTGAGGTTTCACTCGATGGATTGCCTATATTTACGGGCGCGTGATAATCCGTGTGCATCAACCGATATATTCCCTCAATCAGGTCTGAAACATAACAAATGCTGCGCGTTTGGCTGCCGTCGCCATATACTTTTAGCGGTTCACCTGCCAGTGCACGATTGACAAAATTGGGAATGGCGCGTCCATCGTTTTTGCGCATGCGGGGACCATAAGTATTAAAAATCCGCACAATCCGCGTATCGACGCCGCATTCGCGGTGATAGGCCATTGTCATGGCTTCTGCAAAACGCTTGGCTTCGTCATAGACACCACGCACACCCAGTGTATTGACATTGCCCAAATACGATTCTGGCTGCGGATGCACCAGCGGATCGCCGTAAATCTCGGATGTTGAGGCCAGAAAAAACTTCGCCTTTTTCGCACGCGCCACACCGAGTGCGTTGTGTGTGCCGTGTGCGCCCACTTTCAGAATGCGAATGGGATAGCGCGAAAAATCATCGGGGCTGGCCGGGCTGGCAAAGTGCAATACATAATCCAATGGTCCTTTCACATAGATGTATTGCGTCACATCGTGTTTGATAAATGTAAATCCATCTCGGCCCAACAGGTGTGCGATATTTTTTGCACGTCCGGTCAGCAGGTTGTCCATGACGATTAGTTCGTGACCCTCATCCAGAAAACGGTCACACAAATGCGATCCCAAAAATCCCGCACCACCTGTTAGTAATATACGCATATGGTTCCTGTTACAATTTAAAGACGTGATCTTTTTTTCCAGATACAGCCTGTGTGGCATTGCGCGTATCGACAATACAGCGCGCGCGTTTTACTATCCATTCGTAGTCCCAATCGCTGTGATGGGTCACTATCACCACACAATGGGACTCAGTTAAACTTTTTTCGTTTAAAGTAACGCCCTTCAGGTCCAAAGTTTCTGTTTGCAAGTGATCTACAAACGGATCGCAATACGAGACCTTCGCGCCTTTCTCCTGAAGCATTTCCAAAATATCCAATGCCGGAGACTCGCGAATATCGCGTACATCGGGTTTGTATGTCACGCCCAATATCAGGATGTTTGAGCCTTTCAAACACCGCTCGTGTTCGTTGAGTGCGTCGGTGATTTTTTCGACCACATAGCCCGGCATGCTGCGCGTCACTTCGCTGGCCAATTCGATAAAGCGCGCATTGTAATTCAAGGTCTTGAGCTTCCAGGCCAAAAAGTGGGGATCAACCGGGATGCAATGCCCGCCCAACCCAGGGCCGGGATAAAACGGCATAAATCCAAACGGCTTGGTCGCTGCGGCATCGATTACTTCCCAGACATCTACTCCCAGGCGATCACACATCAGTGCCACTTCATTGACCAGGCCGATATTTACACTGCGAAATGTATTTTCCAGCAACTTGGTCATTTCAGCGGCCTGGGTCGATGAGACCGATACGACTTCACCGATCAATTGCCGGTAAAAATGCGTGCCTATTTCTGCGCAAGACGGGGTAATCCCACCCACGACTTTGGGCGTGTTGGTGATGGTGTAAACCCTGTTGCCTGGATCGACGCGCTCTGGAGAAAATACGAGGAAGAAATCTCGTCCAACCTTCAAGCCACTTTCTTCGAGCAGTGGCAATACTAATTCCTGAGTCGTCCCTGGATACGTCGTGCTCTCTAAAATCACCAGTTGTCCACAGCGCAGTCGATCTTTGATTGTCTCACAGGCTTGTAGTATAAACGAGACATCCGGATCGCGTGTTTTATTTAAGGGGGTGGGTACGCATACCACCACCACATCAGTCTCATCGAGTACATCGCATTCTCGCGTGGCTGTCAATTTGCCCACCGCTTTGAGACCCGCCACCTCAAATTCCGATACACCCTGCACATCGGACTTTCCCGATTCTACCAGATCTACTTTGCGCGCCGATGTATCAATTCCCGTGACGGAAAATCCCACCTTGCCCAATTCCACGGATAGGGTCAATCCCACATATCCCAATCCCATCACCGCTATCCGCGCTTCGTGCGATGCGATTTTTTTCTCCAGCATCTGTCTGGGATTGGGGATTTCCCGAGGTAATCTTTCCGGTATAGCCATTATGTTATCCGCTCTGGTCCGATCATTTGAATCAATACGGCCTTTTGAATGTGCATGCGATTCTCTGCTTGATCCACAGCAATGCATCGTTCGCTTGCCATGACTTCGTCTGTTATTTCATATCCCTTGTGTGCAGGCAAGCAGTGCATGACATAGGCGTCGGTTTTTTTTAGCAAATCGCCATTGATCTGATATGGCGTGAATACTTTGGTGCGGCGCTTCTTTTCTTCTTCAAATTCTGGATTGTTAAAAAATTCCATATCAATCCACGTATCGGTATAAACAAAATCTGCATCGGCAACAGCGGCTTCCAGATCCAGCGTTTCTTCAAACAACCCGGTTGCACGCGCTGCTTTGACCAGTTCGGGATCTGCCGATGGCTTGTTGATCTCTGGCGTTACAGCCGTTATGCGTACGCCTGCTTTTGTACACGCGGTGACCAGCGAATTGCACACATTGTTCCAGATGCCCACATAAACGACATGTGTTCCCGTCAATTTGCCTCGCACTTCCAGGATCGATAGCAGATCGCCCAGGGCTTGACAGGGGTGATAGCGGTCACAACATCCGTTGATAACAGGGACTTCGGAGCCGAGAGTCAACCGCAGCAGATCTTCGTGTTTGAGCATGCGCGCCATAATTACATCGGCATATCGCGACAGGACCTGTGCCTCATCGCGCACATCGGCCAGTCCAAAATTGGTGGTCATCCAGTCCAAAAATACGGCCTGACCTCCCAGTTGATGCATGCCCACTTCAAAAGATACGCGGGTGCGCGTCGATGTTTTCTGAAATAACATCGCCAAAGTTTGTCCCTTTAGCAAACCCTCATAGCGCTCGGGATTCTTTTTGATCACCAGACCCATTTCTACTGCTCGCAAAATATCATCTGGCGACCATGTCTTCAGCGTCAATAGATCCATATCTATTTCCTTTCTGTTGAACCGCTGCTATAGCCTGCCCCTGCTGGCGTCAAGTGGGGGAGTTGTCAGGCCTGGGGGAGTCTCACAGATTCACAATTGTTCGCGCACAACAGATAGCAAACGCGTTTGCACTTCGTCAACCGAGCCTGTAATCTCGCAACCCGATGCGCGGATATGACCGCCACCATCAAATTGACGGGCAACGCGATTGACATCTACTTTTTCCCGCGATCGCAAACTCACGCGCTGTTGCCCAGGCTCTTGTTCTTTAAAAAATAGTGCGACTTCAACTCCGTCAATCGACATCGCGTGATCGACCACGCCATCCAGATCGCCATTCATCGCATGGGTTTTGTGATCAACGTACAATGTGCAGATCTGTCCATTTTCGTGTAGCGTTAGATTCGACAGCGCGAATCCCAGAGTTTTTACCGTTTGGTACGTCTGGTTCGAAAACATGTTCTCCGCAATCTGCTGCGGATCAGCACCGTGTGTAACGAGTTCCGCAGCAGCACGGAGCGCGCGTTCTGGATGCGAATGTTTAAATAGCTTTGTGTCAAAAACAATTCCGGCATATAAACAGGTCGCGATCTCAGGTGTAAACTCCGAATTACTACGACGGGCGTGCCTGTTTATGAGCAAATAGATCAATTCACTGACAGAACTGGCGTCTGGATCAATCACCCGCACATCGCTCTTTTCATCTGCATCTACATGGTGATCGATTACCAGTGTCCTGGTTGCAGGCCCAATCAGGTCTGCGACATCACCTATGCGTTTTTTCGATATCGCGGTATCTACGACCACGAGGCGCGGCACGGGGGTTGTCAGTTCTGAGTTGTACACCGATTCTATGCGTTCATAGCCCGGCAAGAACCGATATTTGCGATCTGGCGTCTCATCCGCCACCAGAATGCGGTGCTTTTGATCATGATGCGCCAGCCAGTGGCTCAACCCCAATAACGCACCGAGGCCATCGCCATCGGCATTCACATGCGTTGTCAGCACGAGTTCATCGCCTGCCAACAAAAAATTCAGAGCCGCTTGAAAGTCCATTGTTATATCCAAATGTCCATTATTGCAAAGGATGACAGATCATCGGCGTTTTAACATTTGCTCGTGCTGGCGTTTGCGTTGCCCCAAAATTTGCTGCCGTCGCTTCTGCGAACTGTGTATGTTGTAAAGAATACTCACTCGTTTGCGTGCCGTTTGTAATACCTGGACATCGCGCTGGTCCTGATCTTTTATTCGGGAAAAATACAGCAGGCGTTGGGCAGCGTCTCGTAGTGATTTTGCCGAAAACAATACGGATAGTATTCCCTGTCGCCCGATTTTGTATATTTCACGCGCACGTTGTGCTATATCTTGCTCGCGATTTTTGAGTTGTGACTGAGCCTGTCGAAGCTGTTGCTCAGTACGCTTGATTTCATCTCCCAGACTATTGATTTCTTCAGCCAAATTCAGAGATGTGTTTTCATCCTCGCTTTCAGGTTGATTTGGCACCGATGCTTCAGACGAAGGCTGGGAGGGTAAGTCACGCGCTTTTAAGCTGTCCATCGCTGCTTGTTCAGCTTTCAGGCGTGTTTCCAGAACTGTTATTGTCTGTGCTCTGCCAGTAGATGATAATGCAATTAGAAGAGCTATCATATACAATATGTACGCTGGTTTTTGCACGCCATACCTCATGTAATTTCTCTCAATAGGCGGTTTAATGATGACCAACTGCCCACTGCGCCCAGCACTGTGCCCAATGCCACCAGACAGAGTGCCAGTTCAATCGTTGGTGTAACTGTCAAATCCGGTACGCGAACAGCCCACCACGGTGCTATATAAGCCAGCATTAAGGGTGCCAAAAATCCACCGATAGAGCCTTGTATTATCCCTCCAGTCCCAAAGATCATCCACACAGTCATATTCGTTGCGCCGACCAGCCTCATAATCCCAATGGTATCGCGCTGGGCGAGTACCATCAACTTGGTCGCATGGCTTATTGCAAATGCACACGCAAAACACAGCACACATCCAAGCGCGAGTCCAATGCCGGTGATTACTACAATAAAATGCTCTAAAGAATCCGCCCAAACTTCACCTACATTTACACCTTCTACAGCGTTATGGCCGGTTACATGTCTTGCAACAGACCGAGCGCGGCGCGGCATATTCTCACCGGGCGAGATACGTACTCTGAGTGAAGCGGGCAATGGATTGCGCGACAGCGCATCGACCGCACCCAGGCCGAAACGTGACTGAAATTCTCTGGCAGCCTCGTCCTGATCTACATACACAATTCCGGCTACCTCGGGCCTCGCTTCTAACGTGCGCCGCAATGCGAATACGCGCTGAGATGAAACGCCGTCTTTTAAGTAAATGTCTATCTCTACCCGCGCGCGCAATCGGTCAACCAGCGCGTTTCCACTTTCGATGACCTGCCACAGGAATCCCAATACCAGCAGCGATGCCCCAATGGTTACCACTGAAATCACACCTGAGATTCTCGTGCGCACAACGCCTTGCCAGGCCTCGCGCAATACCAGCGACAAATTCATTTCACTTTTCCGTTACTCAATTTGTAACTTGTTCAATGACGCCATTTTCCAACTGCAATATCCGCCAGGAATATTTGTTTTTCTGTACTGAATTGCGCGTCGCTATGATCACAGCTATTCCGCGCGCATTCATCTTTTTTAAAATAGCCATCACGCGTTCGGTTGCTTCAGAATCCAAATTGGCTGTTGGCTCATCTGCCAACACGACAAGGGGATCATTCACCAGTGCCCGCGCAATGGCCACCCGCAGTCGCTCCTCACCCGATAACTCATCTGGATACGCATTGCGTTTGTGCAACAAATTCACATCCGACAATATCGCTCGTGTTTTTCGCTTGATCCAGCGCCGCGAAACACCTGTTACTTCAAGTGCAAAGGCTATATTTTCATATACTGTGCGATGGTGCAATAATTTGAAGTCCTGAAAAACCATCCCCACTTGCCGTCGCAATCTCGGGATATCCGATTTTCGGATTTGTCGCGAGTCGTATTCTCCTACAGAAACTACGCCAGAACTGGGCAATTCCGCAAATATAACCAGCTCGAGTATCGCGCGTTTTTCCGCGTCGGTCTGTCCAACCAGATAGACAAATTCACCCCGATTGATCTCTGTGTTGACATCGACCAATATCGGTTGTCCCTGCTGCTCGACACACACGTTTTGTAATTTGATTACAGGCATGATGTACAACTGTTTCAGTAGCTCCAATTGAGCTATTTTTTAAGAACAAAATGCACCCGATCCGAAAATTCTGTCGGTGGTGCATACCCAAATCCGCCGTAAGCTCCGACCATTTCAAAAGGCGATTTATCTATAATTTCTACAATTGCCGACAAAGAGTAGATGCGCTGTTGATGCACTTCTTTGACCACTTCATCCGTATCTTCAAAGTGAATATCAAATTTGTTGTATTGTACACCCTTCTCGTAATAGCTGTGCCGCCGATATGAAAATCCATCTCCCGAATCTTCTGATTCCATATTGCTAAAGTATTGCCTCGAATTGTTCTCTGTACAGATATCGACCACAAAAACACCGTTGAGATTTACAATGAGATGCACTTCTTCCAGAGCACGCGCGATCATTTCGGGTGCCGTCAAATAGTTGATGCTATCGTACAAACACAATACTGCATCACACGGAGGTAAATCACCCAAATTGAGCAGATTGCGATGATAAAATGGAATGGGATAGCGCAATTTACGCGCCTTTTCTATAGCCATATCCAGCATTTCTCGGCAACCATCTGCACCCATTACATCGAACTTCTGACGGTATAACTCAATTGCCAGACTGCCCGTGCCGCAGGCCAGATCCAATACGCGGTTGGGTTTGATTTTGTGTCGGGCGAGCAATGACGACACATAATGTGCCCAATGTACGTAATCCACATGTCGCATCACATAGTCGTAAATGGTCGCCAGGCGGCTATACGGGGTTGCCTCAGTTTTGAAGTTTTGCATAAAATGAAAAACGGCCAGCCCGTGCCAGCCTTTGCCTTTCTGCTTTTTTGGTTCTGACGGGATCGCGTTTTAAAAAAACTCTGGTGCCTGTGCTTCATCTCGAATAACGCGATAATATTCAGGTGCCCGCTTCCGCGATACATTGCCTCGTGGAAGCGCCAATACCTCAAACTCCAACAGGCGATCGGAAAATGCAATGCACACCCTCTGTCCGGCGCGCAGAGTGCGACTCGCCTTGGCTTCCTGCCCATCTACTGTCACAATCCCATTGTCACACGCCCGCTTGGCCTCTGATCGTCGCCGCACCAGACAACACGTATTTAGATAGATATCTAATCTCATGTCGGTTGTCAGCCTCAACCAGTCTCTACATTTTTACTCTTCCAGCCGCACATCCACATATAATTTCGCCCGCGTTTCCGCCAGTTTCTCGCGGAATAATGCCTGCAAGCGTTCATCTTTGGCAATTTGCTCTAATGCAGTGGCCTCATCATTGATGCGGAATAGGTTCCAGCCGCCTTCCACTTTTACGGGCAAACTCACATCACCCGGCTTAAGTGCTCGAACGACATCTGCAAATTCGGATGGAAGATCGGACCTGGGAAGGTTTGCCCAAAATCCGCCACGCGATGCTGTTTCTTCATAGTCGGAATGCTCGCGCGCAAGTTCGGCAAAATCCGCCCCGTCTTGAATCTGTTGATACAACGCCATTGCCTTTTGCTGCGAGGCTTTTTCGTCTTTTTGCAACAAGAACAAAATGTGCCGC
Organism: Candidatus Latescibacterota bacterium; assembly: GCA_022821275.1. Lineage (GTDB taxonomy): Bacteria > Latescibacterota > UBA2968 > UBA2968 > UBA2968 > VXRD01. Next base: position 16,603 of record JAJEDY010000094.1, read on the forward strand.
GCCCGCACCTGATCGCCCGAAATTGCCTCAACGCGAATAATGTGAAAGCCAAATTGCGATTGCACGAGACCGCTCACTTCGCCGACTTTGAGACTAAAGGCAACGTCTTCAAATGCAGGTACCATGGTCCCGCGTCCAAAAAAGCCCAAATCTCCGCCCCGAGACGCGCTGCCCGGATCTTGTGAGTATTCTTTTGCCAGTGCTGCAAAATCTTCACCTGCTCGAATGCGTTCCAAAACCGCTTCTGCCTGGGGGCGAATTTTGTCCTGCTGTTCTGTCGATGCAACAGGTTCAATAAAAATATGGCTCAAAGACACAATATTTGATTCGCCGCGGCGGTATTTTTCTTGAAAGTCTTTTATATCTCGGGGCGATACACTGACCTGCTGCGCCAGCATTTCATACATACTGCGTTCCAAGTACTGGTTGCGAAATTGCTCCCTGAATTTGTCTCGCATCTGTCGCTCGGTCAACCCCGCTTTTTTTAATTCTTCGGCAAAATCCGCTGCGCCGAATTGTTCCTTAAACTGGCGAACCTGCGCTCGCACCATTTCTTCTACGCGCTCGTCATCTACCTCTATGCTGTCTTCGCGCGCTCTGACGAGTAATAAGTTGCGCTGAATTTCATTTTCCAGCACCTTATTAAACATATTCTCAAGCTCGGTCTGCGGCACGGTTCGCACATCAATTCTTCGACCTATCAATTCCATCCGCAGCTTGTTCTCCACATCAGACCGCAGCACAATTTTGTCATCTATCACTGCTATAATTTTATCCAATAAGATAGGCTCTGCACGCGCTGTGCCCGCGAGCAGGAATACCCCAATCAGCAAGTTGATGAGCAGCGTTTTCATGTCGATAAATTCCCTGTAATTGGTGAGACATTCCAGTCCTCACCTCGTACTATTCAATTGTCTCCAATCGACTGACCATTCCATTCGTTCTTTGAGCTCGGCAAGCAGTTTGGCGCGTTGCACACGTCGGCGCTCGGTCAGGATGCGTTGCTGAATCTCGCCGCGCACATTGACCAAATCGCGTATTGAACCCGCGTCGTTTCGATCCATTACTTCGATGATATGGTAGCCCAACCTGGTACGTATGCGTATCCGATGTCCCAATTTGGCTTCCCAACATGCCGCCCAGAAAGAAGGGTTGACCATGTCTTCGGTAAAATACCCCAGATCGCCACCATTTGTAGCCGACTGATCGATTGAGACTTCGCGTGCTACCTGTTCAAAAAATTCGCCCTTTTGCAGCCGGGTCCACGCCCGGTTCTGTGCACTTCGATCTGCCACAATGAGATGCCGCACCCTGAGTTCGAGTTGATCGCGCTCGAACTCCGCACGATGTTCTTCGTAGTAGGCGAGAATTTCGTCCTCTGAGACTTCGGCATCGCGTGCGTGCGTGCGTGCCATCAGTTCGCTTGCCAACAGTTGCCGAACAGCGCGATCAATGCGATCTGATAGTTCGGGATCCTGGTCGAGTTCTTGTCTTATGGCTTCTCGATAGAGGAGTTCTTCCTCGATCCAATTTTCGACCAATCTTTGTTTTTCTTTCGGCGTGATTGTATCTGCAAATGGAGGAGGAATACGCCTCTCCAATGCTTCTTTGGTCAGATAGCGATTCTCCACTTGCGCCACGATGGAAACTTTTTGTGGCCTCTCGCATCCCCACATGCCAATCAGGCAGCTTATCAGGCCGATTTTTAAATACCGCGCTCGTTTCAAAACGCGATCTCCCATTGAGATCATATTCCCGCATATGGCTCTAAACTATTGGCAATAAAAAAGGTTCCGAGTAATCGAATATACGCCTTCAAATTAGGCTCTGCAACACATTTTTAGCCGATTCTAACCGCGATTGCGGCCCGTTTCCAATTAGTGCGACTTCGATTTTTGGCAGTTCTCCCAGGGCAAATTCCAGGGGGAGGGGTGATTGTGTCACCATGCGTTCAATATCTGTTCGCATCAGCGGTTTGTCAGGTGACAGGGTCATTGTCATGGTCTGTCCGATTTGCAATTGAGACAACCTGAGTTGGCGGGCCAGAATTTTGACCTGTAAGATGTCTAATAACGCGGATGTGGGATCGGGCAACGGCCCAAAGCGATCTGCGAGTTCTTCTTCAATCGCCAGGACTTCCACTGTTTGGCGTATCTGACCCAATCGCTGATAAAACTGCATTTTTTGATCTGTATCCGGAATATAGTCGTCCGGAATATACGACGAGACGGACACCTGTATATCTGGCTCACTTGCGGGTTCGATCTCATCGCCCTTGATTTGCCGCACGGCTTCGTCTAAAAGGCGCGTGTACAAATCAAATCCCACGGCTGCTATATGTCCGTGTTGCTGCGCGCCGAGCAAGTTGCCCGTGCCCCTGATTTCCATGTCCCGCATGGAAATGTGAAAACCCGATCCCAAATCCGAAAATTCTTCGATAGCGCGCAATCGCCTCACAGCCGGTTTTTTGAGTGCTTGCCACGACGGTACAAATAAATACGCATATGCCCGCTTATTCGACCGCCCTACCCGACCGCGTAACTGATATAATTGCGCCAATCCCAGGCGATCTGCCCGATTTACGATTAGCGTGTTCGCGTTGGGAATGTCCAGCCCGGATTCCACGATCATGGTCGAGACCAGAACATCGTATTTGTGCTCAAAAAAGTCCATCATCACTTTTTCGAGTTGTCGCTCGGGCATTTGTCCATGTCCCATGCCAAAACGCACCTGCGGTAGCAGGCGAGTGAGAAAGCCCATCATCGCGTGCATGGATTGAACCCGATTGTGGACAAAATAAACCTGTCCACCGCGATCCACTTCCCGTAAGATCGCTTCGGCAATGCGGTCTTCTTCAAAAGCCAGCACTTCAGTCTGAATGGGCAAGCGGTCTTTGGGCGGGGTTTGTATGACAGACATATCGCGCGCGCCCATCAGCGACATGTGCAGGGTGCGCGGAATTGGTGTGGCGGTAAGTGTCAACACATCTACCAGGCGCCGCATTTCTTTTAACCGCTCTTTGTGCCGCACCCCAAAGCGGTGTTCTTCGTCTATGACCAGAAGGCCGAGTGATTTGAAGGCGACGTCTTTTGACAACAACCGATGCGTGCCCACTACGATATCTACGGTGCCTTTTTTTAACCCTTCGAGGGTCCGCGTTTGTTCGGTCCGTGTGCGGAAACGGCTCAAGACCGCTATATGGACGGGAAATTCGGAAAACCGCTCGCAAAATGTGCGATAATGCTGTTGCGCCAAAATGGTCGTGGGGGCGAGTACTGCTACTTGTTTGCCATCTAAAATTGCTTTAAATGCCCCGCGAATTGCCACTTCTGTTTTGCCGTATCCCACATCGCCACAAATCAAGCGGTCCATGGCCGATTGCGCTTCCATATCTTTTTGTACGGCGTCAATCGCTTCTTGTTGATCCCGGGTTTCGCGATAGGGAAACGAAGCTTCCAGCGCTTTCATTTCTGACCCGTCAGGCGAAAATGACGTGCCCGGTTGCGCCTTGCGTTCGGCGTATAATGACACGAGTTCTGCTGCCATTTTGAATATGGCTTTGCGCGTCTTTTCCTTTAGCCGTTCCCATGCCACTGTGCCCAATTTGCTCAATACGGGTACTATGCCATCTTGTCCCGAATATTTTTGCACCTGATTCATCTGATCCACTGGCACAAAAACGCGATCCCCATCCCGATATCCAATGGTCAGACAATCGCTGGCCATGCGGCCTATTTCAATTCGCTTCACGCCTTCAAATCGGCCGATTCCGTGATCTACATGCACGACAAAGTCGCCGCGCTGAAGTGCGGACACAGTCTTGATGGGTTGCGCATCTTGAAAACGTCGATACCGCCGTCTGCGATGTACGCGGCTGTAAATTTCGTGGTCATTGATCAAAAAGACTTTGCCGGGGCGGTATGTAAATCCGGATTGTAGTGTGCCCACATATAGGGAGACGATATCGGCACTTTCTTCCAGGATTTCTTCCAACCGCGCTTTTTGCCCTTCACTTTCACACAAAATGACCACTTCATAGGCGTCCAACCAGTGCTTTCGCAAATCCTCTTTTAATAGCTGCACATGGCCTTCGTAATGTCGCCCACTCTGTCCGCCCAAATCCACCACTTCCTCAGATGTCCCGCCCAATGCGCGATTTAAGACTCTGGGCATGTGTTCTAATTGCCGAAGCACGGTCTCAGGTTGGCGGAGTACACATTGCGCTGGTAAGGGTTCTGTTTCTGCCCGCCGTCTTTTCTGTCGCTGTGCGATTTGCTCACACGCGTGCCAGGCGTTATCCGCGGCAGTAGCGATGCCATCCGGGTCATCGAGGACGAGCCAGCATCCTTCGGGCACGTAATCCAACAATCCCGTGCGTTCGCCATATAACACACTCAGATAATGTTCCTGCCCTTCAAAAATGCCTTCGCGTTCCAGTGTGTTTCGCACCTCGGGCAATTCGATTTCCAGGTTTCGTTCTGCTATTTCCAGATTTTCCAGATAAATATCTGCCATTGTCAGCGGAAGCACGCTTTCTCGACAGGGCAAAATGCGCGTTTCCTCTATTTGTGCGATAGACCGCTGAGTGCTCAAATCAAATGATCGGATGGATGAGATTTCATCGCCCCAAAACTCCAGTCTGATCGGATGCGCGTTGCCAAACGAACAAATATCCAGGATGCCGCCGCGCATCCCAAATTGTCCCACGCCCTCCACAGTTGTTACCCGTTCGTATCCGATTTCCACCAGATGATCCGCCAGTTCTAAAGGCGGTGTTTCCTGTTCCAGGCGAAGCGATTTTACACTCAAGTCAAAGAGGTCTGGGGGCAAGGTGTGTCCCATGAGAGCTTCGATGGGTGTGACCACAATGCCGCTGGCCTCCCGGCGTAGCTGGTCCAACGCTTCCATCCGCAATCCCACGACATCGAGGTGCGGTGAGCGTCCGTCAAAATGAGCGACATCCCAACTGGGAAAGTAGCCCACATGTTCATCGTCTAATAGCCGTTCCAAATCATTGCGCAATGCCTCGGCGCGGTCCTCATCTGGACATACGACCACGACCGGGCCAGGTACGGTTTCTTCAATCCACGCGATGGCAAATGCCGAGAGCGATCCGGATCCTCCGCGCATGGTTACGATCCGCTCTCCCGATTCCAGTTTTTGCGATAGGTCCTTAAATGGCGGCGAGTTTTTAATTCTGCTGTACAATCTGTCAATGGACATATATTTTTAGCTTTTCCTCCTATAATAGTACACGCCAAAAAGCTCGACACATTATATGCGTCGAGCTTTTCAGCAAGATGGCGGGGTAGACGGGGCTCGAACCCGCGACCACCGGCGTGACAGGCCGGTACTCTAACCAGACTGAGCTACTACCCCAATGTGTTAAAACAATCTTCAGAATTCCATGAAGGTACGAAAATTTAACAAGGTGTCTTTTTAGTGTCAAGCAAATTTAATAAATCATACCCCTTGTTTTTAGAATATCATCTCATTATGTTAAAGCGAAAACTTTCACAAGGAGAATTTTATGACTCGACGCGATGCTTTATGGATCGTTTGCTTCCTGATCGCAGGTGCGCTCGGTCTCACCTGTTATATCCAGTTTTTCGATCGCGCGCTTCCAGTTGCTTCGCTCAATTTTCGCGTGGATCGCGAACAAGCACATCAGGCTGCCGAAGCGTATCTCGACCGTCTGGGTTACGATCTCACAGATTACGAGAGTGCTCAGGTCTTCTCGTATTCAAGCCTGCCCCAGATTTTTCTCGAACGCACTCTGGGTCTTGAGGAAACCAACCAGCTCGTGCGCGAATGGGTCTCTGTGTGGTACTGGAATATCCGCTGGTTTAAGCCGCTTCAAAAAGAAGAACTCCGCGTGCGTATTGATCCCGGCGGGCGCATCGTAGGGTTTACGCATAGTATCCTCGAGTCTGACGAAGGCGCGAGTCTTTCAGAAGAAGATGCCCGCGTTATTGCGGAAACCTTTCTGACCGATGTGCAGGGCTTTCAACTGGATGATTACAACCCCATCGAAGCGTCGAGTATTGAGCGCCCCAATCGGATGGATCACACCTTTACGTATCGCAAAAAAGATTTTGTCGTGGGTGATGATGGGCACTACCGTTTGCGCGTTACAGTTAAGGGCGACAAAGCGGGTTATTTTGCCGAAGGCCTCAAAGTGCCCGAAACTTTTTCGCGCAATTATCGAGAAATTCGCTCGCGTGCAGGGCTGCTCACCAATATTGCTTCGGTTTTCTTTTTCGCGCTGGGCATTGCAATGGTTGTCGTGCTCGTGCGTAAATATCGCCAGCGCACATTGATATGGCGCGCTGCTCTCGGCGTGGGCATTCTCGTGGCTGCTACCAGTTTTCTCGGTGTCGTCAATGGCTATCCGCTCACGCGCTTTGGTTACGATACCACACAGTCGTTTGTTTCTTTTATCCTCACCTTTATCTTTGGCGGTCTGTTGAGTGCTGTGCTGAGTGGGGTTATTATCGCGTTGTCCGGTACAGCCGGGGGGGCTGCTGCTCAGGATGTGGAAGGCTGGAAAAATCCACTCGCGCGATTATCTTTGCGCGGCTGGCGATCCGCGAATTTTGCGCGTGTCACCCTTGTCGGTTATGGGCTTGCGTTTGCCCATCTGGGATATGTCACCATCTTTTATATTTTGGGTAATGATTATCTGGGGGTCTGGTCGCCCGCGGCGATGACACAGTACAGCAATACGTATAGTACGTACTTGCCGTGGATTTATCCCTTGCTTATTGGTCTTCTCGCTGCGACGATGGAAGAATTTTTCTTCCGTCTGCTCGCCATTTCCCTACTCATCCGGTATTTAAAAAGTACCTGGTTAGCCGTGCTCATTCCCGCGATTGTGTGGGCTTTTTTGCACGCGAATTATCCGCAGGAGCCTATTTATATTCGCGGTCTCGAACTCACCGTGGTCGGCGTTATTTTTGGTATTGTGTTTTTGCGCTACGGCGTTTGGGCAACGATTATTTCGCATTATGTGTATAATTGCTTTCTCGGTATTTACCCGATGGTGCAGTCCGATAGTCTCTACTTCAAAGTCTCGGGTATTCTGGCGGTTGCGATTATTTTTATTCCGGCCATTCCCGCTATTTTTGGTGTGATTACGGGGCGCTATAAGGAGGTAGAGGAGCCTGAAGAGATGGCTCCCCCTGAGTTGCCAGAGGATACAGCGCCTGAAACAGCAATGCCCGAACCCGAACCACCCCCTGAACCCGAGGTCGAACGCAAAACCCCTTCGGATTATCTCATTCCCAAAAGTGGGCTCGTCGTTTTTGGGATTCTCGGTCTAATTGGTTGGGCCGCGTATTTCATATCCGATCTCCCGGGATTTGCCAAATACGCCCGCGAGTCTATTATCACGCGGGCTGAGGCTATTGAGAGGGCAGAGGATATCCGCCGACAACTCGGGCTTGAGCTCGAAGGCTATCAACGCACCACGTCGTTTTCCAGCGGTTTTGGATCCAGCCATTTTACACATCTCATCCGAAATGTCGATCTGGCGCGTGCGGATACGCTCGCTGCTGAACATACTTCATCTTGGCGCTGGCGGGTGCGCTGGTTTAAGCCGCTTGAAAAAGAAGAACTCACCATCAGTATTGATGGCAATGGCGATTTTTGCCGCATATCGCATTATGTTCCCGAAAATCGAGAGGGTGCAGAACTCAGTACGGAAGAAGCGCAAAATATCGCCGAGGCTTTTCTGTCCGAATATTTACAGCGCGATATGACAGATGCCGCCCTTTACAAACGCCTTGAAGCTCGTTCGCAAAAACGCGAAAACCGAATGGATCACAGTTTTGTGTGGGAGCGTACGGATATCAAAGTTGGGGAAGGAGAGTTTCGCATTACCGCCTCAGTTCAGGGCGATCAAATCGGTCAGACAAACGCATACTACAAAGCACCCGAAGAGTTTTTGCGCAAATTGCGAGAACGCACGGCAAAAAGCACTATTGTCTCTACTGTCTCGACAATCGCAGTCATCGCAACGGCAGTGCTCGCCATTATTTTCTTTTTGCGCGCTTATCGCGATGGACATGTCAATTGGCGATTGCCCATTTATGTTGGCATTCTGGCTGGTGCGTGCTTCGTGCTCGCAACACTTAATAATCTACCTGCGTTCTACAGAGGATATAATACCAGTGAGGCGATGAGTACCTTTCTCGGCGGTGAACTCATTGGCTTTGTTATAGGGCTTGTTAGTATTGCGATTATGGTTTTTCTTTTTTGTGCATTTGGCGATACCACGTATCGTCGCGAACGCCCCCAGGAGATGCAATTCTCCGATTGGATTGATGTGCTCCGCCTGAAGATAAATAGCGTGGGACTCTGGTGGCAGGTTGTCTTTCTCGCTGTCTGTTATTTTGGTATTACCAGAGGCGCGGGCATTTTTTCGTCTTATATCAATCTCACCTATCTCGGCGATTATCTCGTCGCAGGCGGTGGCTCACCAGCCAGTATCAATAGCTATCTGCCCGCATTTGGTGAATTCCTCGACGAAGTCAATTTTATGCTCATAGCTCCCTTTGCTGTACTCGGTGTTATGTTTGTCTGGTGGCGTGTGATAGGCAAGATAAATCTGGTGATTCTCGTCGTATTGCTCGTGCTCATCTTTCAATCAGTGGTCTCGCCAGCAAAAGACTTTTACCACGCTGGCATTCTTCTCGCCAAAAGTATTCCATATTGGATACTTATGGCTTTCCTCATTCTGAAGTATATTCGCTTCAATCTGCTCTTTTATGCCGTGACGTTCTGGTGTTCAATTCTTTTTGTTGGCATTCGCTATCTCAAATACGATCCCGATATTTACCAGGTCAATGGGATTCTCATGATTCTCTTTGGCCTCGTTCCTCTTATTCTCGCCATTCTGGCCTGGTACAAAGCGCGATCCTCGGTGTAGGAGGTATATGTGCCCCATATCTGCACGGCCTGGCCGACTTCGGTGGCGGAGGAGGCTTACTGGCAGTCGATTCGCGAGCAGTATATGATCGCGCCGGATGAAGTTTATCTCAATACTGGCTCTTTTGGCTCACAGCCCAGGCCCGTGTTCGAGAAGATGCTGGAAATATTGGAGGATGTTGAACGCAATCCTACGCGACATCGAGCGGAATACAATCGCGTTGTAGATGACTCGCGTGCTCGTCTGGCTGCGTTTATCAATGCGCCTGCAGAAGATATTGCTTTTGCTACCAATGTCACTATGGCTATTAACATGGTGGTGCATGGACTGGATTGGCGTCCGGGCGATGAAATCCTAACTTCAAATCAGGAGTACGGCGCGATTGACAACTGTTTGCATCTGGCTGAGTGCCGCTATGGCGTGGTGGTCAAACGCGCCGAAATTCCCATTCCTCCCGAAGGTCCCGAAGATGTTCTGAACGCGTTTGAACGCGAATTTACAGACCGTACAAAGCTGGTTTTTTGTAGCCACATTACCACGCGTACAGGTCTGATTACGCCGATTAAAGCACTGGCCCAACTGGCGCATGACCGCGGAGCACTAATTGCAGTAGATGGTGCGCACGCTCCGGGGATGATTCCGCTGGATCTGCGGGATCTCAACTGCGATTTTTATGGCGGCAATTGTCACAAATGGCTCTGTGCGCCCAAAGGTACGGGATTTCTTTACGCATCATCTTCAATGCAAGAGCGACTCAATCACGTTGTTGTGAGTTGGGGATACAGCCGGGAAGGCGCGAGGAGGGGGACAGACGACATTTTGCGGATCAATGACCGTCCGTTTATGTGGGGTATTGAGAATTGGGGTACCCGGGATCAGGCGTGTTTTGCAGCGGTGAGCGCAGCGGTTGAATTTCAAGAGGCGGTTGGCAAAAAGCGGATTCGGGAACGGGGGCGGCAACTGGCGGCGTACTTGCGGGATCGTTTGGCTACAACTGGTTGGGCAAAACTGCTTACGCCTTCCGTGCCCGATCTATCCGGATCGATCTCGGCTTTCCATTTTTCCGGGTTTGACGACCTGGATCTTTATGAGCGATACCGGATTACTGTGCCGACTGCAAAGAGCGATGATGTTTACTGGATTCGCGTTTCTACGCATATCTGCAATGGTTTTGACCAGGTAGATCGTCTGGTAGATGCTTTACACGAAGAGAGAAATGCCTGACTTGTTTTGTAACTTTTAAGAATCTACCTCGCTGAATCCTTTGGGCAAATTTTCTCCTTTCACAAGTGCAGCCTTCAATGCGCGTGAGTGCTGACAATTTCCTCTGTATTGAAATCCCCGGCATGCACAGGACACGTCGTTTCCATCTACTTCCAATTCGTAAAAAGCTCCCGGTCGTGACGAACTCTCCACGCGATATTTTGCAATTTTGGGACCGCTCAATACCCGCGCCAAAATCTCAATAGCTTCTTGCGATGGTTGTTGGCGTTCGATCCGTTCTCCAGTGCCAAATGTCTCTGCATGCGCTTCTCGAAAGGCCGCGCTTGCCTCGCGCAACACTTCGCCCACTTGTGCGCTGTCTATATCTTCGGACAGGGCATCTACTCTGGGTTGCAATACATCCATAATGCGCCGCATTTCACCCATTACATCGCGATGGAAATCTTCGGGTAGTGCGCTGCCTTCTACCATTTGGTCGATCAAATCTGCCTTTGTTTCCAGTACTGTGCGTACAAATGTATCTACTGTATCGCGTCCAACCATGTATGTCACGTTTACCGTGCCCGTCTGCCCAATGCGATAAGCCCGGTCCTCGGCTTGCCAGTGATTGACGGGTACCCAGTCCAGGTCGTTAAATATGACCTGGCGGGCTGCTGTCAGGTTTAGTCCCACGCCGCCTGCTGTGATATTTGCCAGCAACAATCGCACGTCATCGTCTTCCTGAAACCGATCTGCCCGTTCTTGTCTTTGTGCTACCGGTACTTCACCTGTAATGACCACAGCCTGATCGCCAAATTTTGTTTTTAAAATTTCCAGTGGGCGCAAGAAGCACGAAAATACGATCGCTTTTTCTCCTTGATCCACCACATTTTCTACAAAGGGCAATGTCGTTCGTATTTTGGAAGTTGCCAATCGAAGTCTTGCCCTTGTCAACTGCCCCAGAGCGCGCCCTCGTTCTTCAGAGGATGGGGATTCTTCTAAAGCCTCTCGCACATTTCGCCGAGAATATTTTTGTAACAGATCCAGGACAGCTATGCTCATTCGATGCGCGACCCGACTCGATACATCTACATCCAACCAGGTCCGTATTTTGGGTGGCAAATCCAGGACCTGATTCTTGGTCCGCCGCAACATAATCCCATGCAAATGCACGGTTAATTCTTCGATATTACTCGCGCCATCTGTTACCCAGCCATATTCTCCCTTATACGCATCGCAATACCGTTTTGCAAATCCCATAAAACTGCGTCCCAGCGCGTGTCGAGCGAGTTGTAGCAATGGGAAGAGATCTCTTGGCCGACTCGTCAGGGGCGTGCCCGTCAAGATATGCACCACTGTTTCTTCGGGCAATTGCCTCACGAGTTGTATAGAAAATTTGTGCCGCTGACTGCGGTGGTTTTTCAAATAATGCGCCTCGTCAAAAACAACGCCTTTCCATCCCCGTGTACATAATGCATTGATGTGCTTGCCCAGGATATCGTAATTGATAATCGCCCAGCCTTCAAACCCCACCTCAGGGGGATCGTCCGGTCCAATAATCCACGTCTGTACACGGGGTAGAACAACCGCAATTTCTCTCGCCCAATTGCGCTTTACTGTTGCCGGACAAATCACCAGATACGGTCCTTTGGGTTCGGTTTGCGACATCGCGATTACGGACTGGCGGGTTTTGCCCAGCCCCATGTCATCGGCTAAGATCGACCGCCGACGCCCCATCAAAAACGCGATTCCCTCTACCTGGTGTGGATACAGCCCTTTGGCAATATCTGTTGCGCGGTTGCGTATTGCTGTGTCGAATGTTTCTGCCATAGAGACGACCGGTTTGGTGAATTTAGTTGCTTTTAATAGAAGTCTTTTCTTTTTTAAATATAGTTTATACTTTGCTTTTTGCAATCGACAAACTATTAATACTTATTATTAAGGAGTTTCTCATGAGTTTGGATTTTTCCAGCAATGTTTTTGAAACCGAGACGATTGACCTCGCTGGCACGCGAGAAAGGATTGTGCGTGGTGGGCGCGATCTTTTTGACAAATTGCCGGAGGCTCTCAAAAATGTTAACCAGATTGGCGTGATCGGCTGGGGATCACAGGGGCCTGCTCAGGCACAAAATCTGCGCGAATCTCTGGAGGGCACTGGGGTTGTGGTCAAAGTGGGGTTGCGTCCCGGTTCTTCCTCTGTTGAAGATGCCGAAGCGGCCGGTTTTACCGAAGCCAATGGTACTTTGGGAGAAATGTATCAGGTTATTGGCGAATCGGATCTGGTGCTTTTGCTCATCGCCGATGCGGCACAGGCGGAGAATCATCAGGCTATTTTTGACCGTCTCAAACCCGGCGCTACGCTCGGTCTGTCACATGGGTTCTTGCTCGGTCATATGAAGACCATGGGGACTAAATTTCCAGGGAATGTAAATGTGATCGCGGTTTGTCCCAAAGGCATGGGGCCTTCTGTGCGCCGTCTGTACGAACAGGGTAAAGAGGTCAATGGTGCGGGCATCAATGCCTCGTTTGCCGTTGTACAGGATATCGATGGCAATGCCACTGATATTGCTCTTGGATGGTCTATTGCTCTCGGCGCGCCTTTTACGTTTCAGACCACATTGGAACAAGAATATCTCTCTGATATATATGGCGAGCGCGGCATCCTGCTCGGCGCTGTACACGGCGTGGTGGAATGTCTTTATCGCCGTTACACATTTCAGGAGATGAGTGAGGAAGACGCTTTTAACGAATCGTGCGAGTCCATTACCGGTCCCATTTCAAAAATCATTTCCAAACAGGGGATTCTCGCGGTGTACGAGGGTTTTGACGATGTGGGTAAGGCCGAATTTGAGAAAGCCTATTGTGCATCTTATCATCCGGCGGCTGAGGTTCTGCTCGAGATCTACGACGATGTCGAGAGCGGCGATGAAATCCGCAGTGTGGTCGCGGCGAATAAACGCTTTGAACGTTATCCCATGGGGAAGATTGATGGTACGCGCATGTGGGAGGTGGGCAAGAGCGTGCGTGCCCGGCGCATTGAGGAAGATATTCCCGTCAATCCGTTCACTGCAGGTGTTTATTGCGCGGTTATGGTCGCGCAATGCGATATTCTATCTGAGAAGGGTCATGCATGGTCCGAAATTGCCAATGAATCCGTTATCGAAAGCGTGGATTCACTCAATCCCTATATGCACTATCGCGGTGTGGCTTATATGATTGACAATTGTTCGACAACCGCGCGTTTGGGCGCGCGCAAATGGGCGCCTCGCTTCGACTATTTGCTCACACAACAAGCTTTTGTCGCCATTGATACGGGGGCAGACCTCGATGGAAAGGTCTTTGAAGCCTTTCTCACACATCCCATCCACCCCGTGCTCGAGACCTGCGCTGCGTTGCGTCCTTCCGTAGATATTTCGCTTGGAGAGTAGGACGAAGGCTATCTTTTTTTGGTACATGACAAAGCGCTGTGCAGAATATTCTGCACAGCGCTTTTTTTCAGGTGTTGATGTGGTTCAGGCTCTTTTCGCAACGGCTACAATCCGCTTTGTATATCCCGATAGATCATCCATGAGCGAATATATGGTAGGCAGGATGACGAGGGTGAGGATGGTAGAGATCGAGAGACCAGAAATAATGACCAGACCAATGGGACCCCAACGCCTGGCATTGCCTTCGGCATTGCCATAAATCATCGGAATAACCAGCGGCGTAAGCCCCAGGATCGTCGTGGTTGCGGTCATCAAAATGGGACGCAAGCGATCCTGTCCGCCGCGCAAGATCGCATCTCTTCGATATAGCCCCTGCTTGCGATAGCGATTGATGTGGTCGATTAATACAATGCCGTTGTTGACCACAATGCCAAACAAAATGAGCAACCCATAGGTCGCATTGCTGTCCAGCGCAATGCCGAATGTGTAAAGTCCCAATGCGACGCCTATAAAGGCAAAACTGATGGAAAACATGATGGTAAATGGATGGACATAAGATTCAAATAGCGATGCCATGATCAGATAAATGAGCAGGGCAGCGAAGATCATGGTGAAATTTGTTTCGCCCTCTTCTGAAGCCATATAGCGGAAGCGCCGATCCATTTGCCAGCTATACCCCTGGGGCAATGGGATGGCATCCATGCGGTCGCGCATTTCATAACCGACCTGTTGAACTTCCGATGCTTCCGTATTTGCAAATACGGTGACGGTTGACATCCGGTCCTGACGCTCGATGGATTGGGGCCCCTTGGTCAATTCAAAATCGGCCAGGCTGGCAAATGAAATCATCGTGCCGCGGTTGTTTTCAAAGGAGAGGGTTTTGAGCTGGTCCAGTGTGGCGCGGTCTTCTTCTCGCAGTTGCAGCGCAATATCGATTTCCCCATCCGGCGTTTTGAATTTGCTATTTCCGCGTGCTCCCAATGCCGTGGCAACTGTCATGGCAATTTCCTGCGGTGAAAGGCCGTATTGTTGCGCGCGGTCTCTCCTCACCGATACCCTGATTTCTTCTGTGCCACTTTCCAGGCTGGTTTCCACGTCGTGAATGCCCTCAATATCGTCCATTCGCAGCCGAATATCTTCGGCCAAAATTGCCAGAACTTCGGGATTTCGTCCTTTGATTTCTACCCCGACGCCCGTGGCACTGCTGCCACCCCGCCTGGAGCCAGCCTTAAAACGCACCCCCGGGATGTCTTTGGGCAGCAACTCACTTACCTGTTTTTTTACATCGTCTGTGCTAAGCGGGCTTTCTTCGACGGGTTTTAAGTATAAATAAATCGTATTGCCGCGTCGGGTGCTAAATCGCGTTTTTATCGCTTCGATATCCAGTTTTTCCTTATATGGGATGATAATGGCTTCAACCTGTTTGAAAAGCTCGAGTGCGTCGTCGATATCGTAGGTCCGCGGCATTTCCACCATATAGTCCACCCTGCGGTCGGGTTGATAGCGATAGCGCTGTACTTCAATTTTGGTAAAAATGTATATACCGCCAAAGAGGATAAATGTGGCGACGACAACGGTGGTCCAGCGGTAGTGCAGGGTCGTGCTAATTATGCGCGTATAAACACCTTTGAGGCCAAGATGCCGAAACCGAAAATAGAGATAACCGGCTGTAGCGATAAACGCACCCAGCGCGGCCCAGGCCAATGTTGGTATGGCCGAAAGTCCGCCCAAAATCCACAGCGTATTGTCTTTGAGCCAGGTGGCCGATTCGGCAATGCCTGCCTGGTAAATGAGATACGTCGCACCTGCGGCAAACAAAGTGCCCAATCCGATTTTCAAAAAGAGATCGACGCGGGTACCCGCATTTGAAAATGCCCGAGAGCAAGCCAGGGGGATGAGTGTTAAAGCCACGCATAGTGCCGCTACGACTGCAATGCATACGGTGATGGCAAAATCGCGCATCCACATTGTGTTGTACGAGCCAGAAATGAAGATGAGGGGTACAAATACACATATTGTCGTCAGTGCCGCCGCCAGTACGGGTATGCCGATTTCGCGGCTGCCCTCAATTGCTGCGGTTCGCGTGCCATCGCCTTCGTCAAAACGTCTGCGATAAATATTTTCCAGAGCCACGACCGCTGGATCGACCAGCATTCCAATGGCGACCATCAGCCCCATCATCGAGATCATGTTCAGTGTGATAGTCGAGCCAAAGACTTGCCGCATCAGATACATGATCATGAAAACGCACAGTACCGAAATGGGAATGGCCGATCCCACAATGAGCGTGCTGCGGAAGTTTCGCAAAAACACAAAAATGATGCCAATAGCCAGCATGCCTCCCAAAATGGCGGATTGTCCCAGGCTGGTGATGCCCCTTACCACTGCTTCTGATTGGTCTCGGCGCAAGTGCAATCGCAATTTGTCGCGCCCAATTTCATCTTGAAGGGCGTCTAACTCTGCCCGAACCAGGCGGCAGGTTTCTACCAGATTGGCTGTCGAGGTTTTGCGAATTTCCATAGAGACCACATCGCGCCCGTCCATGCGTTCAAAATACCGCTTTTCCGGATAGTCGTAACTCACCTTCGCCACATCATCTATATCCAGGCCATTGGGAAGTGTGAGACCCCGAATTTGATCTACATTTTCAAATTCGCCCACTGCCCGCACCGCGAGGCGTTTGTTGCCCTCTGTGACATAACCGCCAGAAATATTGATGTTGTTGGAGCGAATTGTTCTGTTGAGGGTGCGAATGTCCAGGCCATGGGCGTGCAGGCGGTTTTTATCGACATCGACTCGGAGTATTCTTTCATCGGCGCCTTCCATTTCGACATTGCCCACTCCGGGGATGCGTTGCAGGCGCGGCAAGATTGTGTTTTTATACACTGTGGCGAGTTCAGATTGATCATCGCCCAGCCAGATCATATTGTAATCCAGAATTTCCCAATCTGAGGAGTCCCATCTGCGCATCTCAATGCGTTCGAGGTCTTCGGGAAGCTGGTTCCGAACTTGATCAACGCGATCCCGAACCTGAATAGATTTGAGATCCATATCGGTACCGTAGTCAAATTCCATGAACACATAACCCCGACTGTCATAAGATCGCGCGCGGAGTGATTCAACGCCGGGAATCGTGCCCAGCATCTCTTCGATTGGCTTGGTGATTTTCTTTTCGATCTCTTCGGGCGATGACGAGGGATATGAAAAGCTCACATACATTCTGGGATACTGCAAGTCGGGTGCGTATTCGAGGGGCAATCTGAATAGGGAAATGAACCCCATGACTATGAGACTGAGTGCTACCATTACAGCAGTAATGGGTTTGTTGATCGCGTATTCCGAGAGTTTCATAAACAGACCTCAAAAGGGCGAAAAATGAAGGTTGAAGTGTGAAGTGAGATGCGAATCTCAGGGTGCGTTCATCTGCGGCTGAGACGGATTTTGCTAAGTAACCATTTACTTACTTACGCATAATATACCACATTTCATCACAAAAGCAACCACAGTTTTTAAAAAATTTCACCGTTACAGAAAAGACTTGCGATTTTGTTTTAATAGATATTTTATACTGAAGTCTGGAGCATAATCACACATTTACTTTCTAAAGGAGACTCCAATGGGCAATCGCGTCAATCGCGCAGTTGAGTTGCTTTCAGAAGATCAACCGATCTATTATATGGGGGCACATACAGGGCATGTGCTTACGTTTGAACAGGGGCAGAATGACGCCAGTACCTGGGCGGATTATATCAATGTGGGTATGGAACACGGGGCTTTTAATCTGGGGGGTCTCGACGATTATATGCGCGGCCTGGTCAGCGGGGGACCTACCAATAGTGGGCACAGGACGCCCGCTGTTATTGTTGAAGTGCCAGTGGAGGGTGCTTCGGAAAATATTGTGCGCTACAATGCCTGGCAATTTCGACAGCTTCTCGCGCGCGGTGTACACGGCATTTTGCTCTGTCAGGCGGAATCACCCGATGCGATACGCGCTTTTGTCGAGTCGTGTCGCTATCCCATTAACCAAATCGGCGTGGGGCACGGTCTCGGTACAGGTACTCGGGGCGTGGGGTCCGAATCGTCTGCAACAGCGATATGGGGGATTAGCCGCGATGAGTATATTCAGAAGGCCGATCCCTATCCGCTGAATCCCGATGGCGAGTTGTTGCTGGGCATCAAGATTGAGAATGTGCGCGGCGCATCCAATATCGAACAGATTCTCAAGGTGCCCGGTATTGGGTTTGCCGAAATGGGTCCAGGCGACTTGAGTATGTCGATGGGATATTTGCACCGTCCGACGCCTTTTCCACCCGAAATGCAAGAGGTGAGGGATCGCGTGAAGGCAGCATGTGCAGAGAATGGCGTTGCTTTTCTCGAGGGTTGTAGTCCCGAGACGGTTGCCTCAAAGATCGACGAGGGCGTGCGCGTGGTTTCTGGGGGCAGGGAAGAGATTGCGCGTATTGGACGCGAATATTCGGGCCGTCGCATGCCGGTTTAATAAAAAAATAGGGCTGTGCGAACATCGCACAGCCCTATGTATTCGATTTAATAAGCGCTTAAAATGGATTGCCCTGTCGCGCCAGTTCAAATTTTCGCCAGCCGACTTGTTTGTCATTTTCAAATACTTTTTGTATGGCGTAAAAGGAGGACGGATCGTATTCTCGCCAGACGCCCGTTTTCTTCCCTTCCAGATATCGGCCTTCTTCTTTTTTTACCCCGTTTCTAAAATAAGATATCCAGGGTCCGTCTTTTACACCATTTGTCCAACTGCCTTCTGTTTTTTTCTGTCCGTTGTTGTAAAATGTGATTTCAAGTCCATCTTGCATGACGCCATTTTTGTACGTGCCCTGTCCGCGCACGTTGCCCGCGATATCGTAATATGTCCACACCCCAGTGCGCGCACCACTGTCGTATTGCCCTTCTGCCAGTACGCGGCCGTATTGTTTTATTTGTGTCTGTCCTTCAAATAGCGAGGGCATCTGACATCCGGCTGTGAGTATTCCCGCGAGAAGGATTATAATTTTGTTCATTTTTTACTCCTGTGTTGTTCTTTGATATTTTATGTGATAAACTAATATACAAAACTGTTTTCATAAGGCAAAGGCGAAATGACAAATGATTTGTTCAATGCCTGGGCTTACGCAATAATACCTGGACTGGACTTCAACCGCAAAGCGATTGCACTCAACGATCTCTTTATTGCCACAATCGTCTTCTCATTGTAATTTTTACAAAATAAAGAATCCTATATGATGCTCATCGAACTCGGTCAACGTCTTCGCGCTCAGCGGGAACGCCTTGGCCTCAAGCAAAACGACATTGCCAATGCCCTGCAGGTAAGCCCACAGGCCGTTTCCAAGTGGGAAAGGGGTGAAAACGGTCCCGATATTGCTACCCTGGGACCGCTTGCCAGATTGCTCGGCGTTTCTACGGACTGGCTTTTGGATGCACATGGCGAAAATCAAGATGTTTTTGATGCTACTATCTTTACCTCTACAGTCGTCGGTGCATACCAAAAATCATTACAAATGGAGGCGCGGGAGTTTGCAGCATGGGCAAATGGCATTTTGTTTCAACTGACCGAAGCTGTTTTGCGTCACGATGGCGTTCCGCTCAGATATATGGGAGACGCATTTTTGTGTTTTTTTTCTGGCGTACACCATCAGCATCGCGCTGCCCAGGCAGCGGCATTTTCCCAGCGACTTATCAGCGAAGATCTGGTCATTGGTTTGAGCAGCGGTGAGATTTATTTAGGCGCAATGGGGCATCCCGATTACGCTCATCCCGATGTGACGGGAGAAGTGGTCAACATCGCATTTATCGTTCGAGAATGGGCAGAAACAAATGTCCGCAAAGGAATTGCAGCAACGACATCTGTGTCGAACAAGCTCGATGAAGTTTTTGATATTTCCCACCCCACAGAAATCACTTTTCGCGGCATTGAGACGCCCATCTCAATTTGTGAGATTAGATAGGGGCGTTCCCTACCCACGTGTGCCCAACGGTTAACTGAGAAAGGATGAAATATGGCCGATATAGTGTTGCCCGATAGCGCGACTGATATTCAAATTCCCGATTATTCGCATCTGCCCTATAAAGTCGCCGATATGTCTCAGGCAGATTTTGGACGAAAAGAGATCACAATTGCCGAGCAAGAGATGCCCGGTTTGATGGCTGTGCGCGAAAAATACGCGGATGAGAAACCTCTGAAAGGTGCCCGCATAATGGGATCTTTGCATATGACGATTCAGACGGCTGTGTTGATCGAGTCGCTCAAAGTGCTGGGGGCCGATGTGCGCTGGGCATCGTGTAATATTTTTTCAACACAGGACCACGCCGCTGCCGCAATTGCAGAAACGGGTACGCCGGTTTATGCGTGGAAGGGCGAGTCGCTGGAAGAATACTGGGAATGTACTTTACAGGCACTCAATTTTGTGGCGGGCGGACCGACACTGATTGTCGATGATGGCGGGGATGCGACGTTGCTGGTTCACCGGGGGTACCAGGCAGAAGACGATCCTTCGATTCTCGATGAGCCTACTGATAATCGCGAGTTGGAGATTGTCAATGCCGTGCTCAAGCGGCAACTCGATCGCAATCCGCGTTTTTGGCACAATATGGCCGCCGATATTCAGGGCGTGTCCGAGGAGACCACAACAGGTGTCCATCGCCTGTATCAGATGCGGGATGAAGGAACACTTCTCTTTCCCGCGATTAATGTGAATGATTCGGTGACCAAATCGAAATTCGTTAATCTCTATGGTTGCCGCGAGTCGCTCGCCGATGGCATCAAGCGCGCGACAGATGTTATGGTCGCCGGAAAGGTCGTTTGTGTGTGTGGTTATGGCGATGTGGGCAAGGGGTGTGCCCAATCTATGCGCGGATTTGGCGCGCGCGTGTTGGTGACGGAAGTCGATCCGATATGTGCATTACAGGCGGCAATGGAGGGTTTTGAAGTGACGACTGTGGAAGAAGCCCTTTCCGAAGCCAATATTTTTGTGACGACGACGGGCAATACGGATATCATCCGCATCGAGCACCTGGAAAATATGCTCGACCAATCCATTGTGTGCAATATCGGGCATTTTGACAATGAAATTCAGGTCGATAAGCTGGGCGATTATCCGGGTATTATGCACGAAAATATCAAGCCGCAGGTCGATAAATACACGTTTCCAGGTGGACATGCCATCTATTTGCTCGCGGAAGGCCGCCTGGTCAATCTCGGCTGCGCAACCGGGCATCCTTCTTTTGTGATGTCCAATTCGTTTACCAATCAGGTGTTGGCGCAGATGGATTTATGGGCACAGCAGCGAGATGTCGGCGTTTATACGTTGCCCAAACACCTCGATGAAGAGGTTGCGCGACTTCACCTCGAAAAACTCGGTGTAAAGTTGACCGAACTCACACAGAAGCAGGCCGATTATATTGGCGTGTCCGTCGAAGGTCCGTACAAACCCGATCATTATCGGTATTGATGATAGGGGATTTGCTACTTTTTTATGCGATTTTTAGACTATTTTAATGGCGATCAGCCGGTCATTTCTTTTGAGATTTATCCGCCGCAGACGCAGGGGGGGATGCGCGCGCTCAAAGCGCGGGTTGTTCCCAATTTGCTCAAGCTGAATCCCAGTTATATGACGGTTACGTATGGCGCAGGTGGCTCGACGCGCGCGAAAACGCTGGAGATTGCCTCGCTTATTCAGAATGAATTTGGGCTGACTGCGGCGTGTCATCTCACATGTGTGGGGTCATCTCGAACGGATATCGATGATATTTTGCAGGCGATTCGCGCAGAGGGTATCCGCAATATTGTCGCGCTTCGCGGCGATCCTCCTCGCGGAGAAGATACTTTTGTGCCCGCGAAGGATGGATTTGCTTACGGCAATGAACTCGTGGCGCATATTCGCAGCACTGAACCGAAAGGCGATGGGTTTGGGTTGGCTGTTGCGGGATATCCCGAGAAACACCTCGAAGCGCCCGATTTTGATACGGATATTGCAAATCTCAAGCGCAAGGTCGATTCCGGTGGGGATATTGTTATTACACAGCTTTTTTACAATAACGATTACTTTTTTCGTTTTGTCGATCGCGTGCGTGCAGCCCATATCACAGCACCTGTTGTTCCGGGGTTGATGCCGATTCTCGCGGCAGGGCAGATACAGCGCATTGCGTCTTTGTGCGGCTCTGAGATCCCGGAGGATTTGCAGGATCATCTCAAGGGTGCTGTGGATGATGAAGACAAGGCGATGAATATCGGTATTGATCAGTGCATCGAGCAGGCGACCGAATTGCTCGAACAGGGCGTGCCGGGTATTCACTTTTACGTGCTGAACAAATCCACTCACATGCGCCAGATTATCAAAGCGCTTCCGCTCTAAGTGGAAATTTCTCAGTGATTAGCATGATTGGCTTTGTATTGGCGAATACCCTGTAGGTGCGGCTGAGAAGTGGTTCCCCTTCAAGATGCGCGATGGCTTCTGGCAAATCTCGTGCGGTTTCACAGTAGCACCACAACAATTCACGGCGGGTTTCCAGTCCGCTGTTTTGCAGAATTCCCCCCAATCCCGCAGGATCTGATTCCAATCCATCTAAAATGCCTTTTGGCAAGTGTTGTGGTACAATGAGAGATGTGGCATACGCCTGAGTTTTCGGCATGTAGTTGCCTGTTGCGGGTGTTTGTAGTATCACTTGTCGCGCGATGACAGGTGCCCCTGATGACAGCTCGAGCCAGATATGCTCGGAGCAGAGTGTCTGTTTCGCCTGGTGGAGGAGCACGACTTCCACTGGTGCGAGTGTATAGGCTTCGATGAGCCTTGTGACGGTGCCGTCGGTGACGATCAATGCCCGTTGGAATGGCGTTAACTGCGCGATATTGATTTCTCTCGACATCGCTGGTCTTTCTGCCTGTGCGACAAATATATTTTTTACGTGCGTGTCAATAAAAGTTGTCGAATTGAAAATTGTATCTGTCTTCATTGAGCTATTGTCCTCCTGTATATACAGTCGTTGTGTAACGCAGGTGAACTTTATACACATAAAGACAAAAAAAGTTCTTTGAAACATTGCATGTGTGATTCTAATCCGTTATTTTGACAGAAAGGACAGCATGCGAATTATCAGTTGGAATGTAAACGGGTTGCGGGCGGCGCTTCGCAAGGGGTTTATCGATCATGTTGAAATGCTAAATCCCGATGTGATCCTTTTGCAAGAAATTCGGGTTTTGCCCGAGCAACTATCTGCGATCGAACGCAATCCCGAGGGATGGCATGTTATCTGGCATCCAGCCGAGCGCAAGGGCTATGCGGGTACAGCGGTATGGTCTCGCACGCCTGTAAGTGAGGAAGAGCGCGGTGTGGGAGAGGGCGATTCTGAAGGTCGGATTTTGCGGGTGAGCACCCGGGGACTTCAATTCGTTAGCGTGTACCTGCCTTCGGGATCATCGGGCGATGAGCGCCAGGCGATCAAGGAGTGCTGGCTGGATCGCTTTCGCCCCTGGGCCGATGGTCTGGTCAAAAAACGGGTTCCCACAATTATGGGTGGTGATTTTAATATCGCGCATACCGAACGGGATATTTTTTATGCTAAGAGCAACGAAAAGAATTCGGGTTTTTTGCCGCATGAACGCGCGTGGATGGGCGATCTCATCTCATCGGGCTGGCGCGATTTTACGCGGGAGCAATACGGCGATGTTCAGGGGCCATATTCGTGGTGGTCCAATCGGGGCAGAGCCAGAGAGTTGGATCGCGGCTGGCGCATTGATTATTTGTTGGGCAATGCGGCAGCAGCAAAGCGCGTGCAATCAGCCCATGTTGACCGCGAAGGCGGCATGATCATATCTGATCACGCACCGGTTGTCGTGGATTTGAAATAGCTAATACACAGGAGATTTTCATGCACACTCTTGAAACACATCCTTTTGCAGCCTTATTCGGCGTTGATGAAAGCGTGGCTACGCAGGCATTGTCCGAAGCGATGTCTCGAGGTGCCGAATTTGCCGATCTCTATTTTCAATATGTGCGTACGACCTCTCTGAGTTTGGAAGATGGGATTGTTTCCCAGGCGAGTACAGGTATTGATCAGGGCGTGGGGATTCGCGCGGTAATTGGGGATCAGGTTGGCTATGCTTTTTCCGAGAGTTTAGAGGCGGATGCGATTTATGTAGCTGCTCGGACAGCGGCTGCGATAGCAGAGGGCACAAAAAATGTGCCACCGCAACACTTGCAGGGTAGAGAGACCGATAATTACTACGCGATTGACCGCGACTGGGATGAGATCAATATTACCGAACGCCTGCCATTGGTGCAAAGTGCAGAGGCTATGACTCGCGCAATGGATTCTTCAATAGAAAAGGTGTCTGTGGGGTGGATGGATAGGGATGAGCGCGTGCTCATTGTGACCAGCGATGGTGTTTTCAGTACAGACCGACGGCCTATGGCGACGCTGTATTGCTCGGTGACAGCCAATAAGAATGGCGTGCGACAAAGCAATGGGGCTTCGGTTTCCCGGCGCGAAGGTATTGGCTATTTTACCGAAGAGAATATCAAAGCGGTCTGCCAAAAGGCGGTTGATCGCACGATGATTCTCTTTGAGGCGCAGCGTCCTCCTGCTGGCGAGATGCCGGTGGTGCTTGCAGCAGGTGCTTCGGGTATTTTGCTCCACGAGGCGATTGGGCACGGTCTGGAGGCGGATTTTAATCGCAAAGGTACTTCTATTTACGCGACGATGATGAACGAGAAGGTTGCCCCGGATTTTGTAACGATTGTCGATGACGGCTTGCAGGAAAATGATCGCGGGGCGCTCAATGTAGATGACGAGGGCCAGGATACTGCGTGTACGACGCTTATTGAAAACGGTGTCTTAAGAAGCTATTTGCACGACCGCATTTCGGCCAAACACTACGGGGTTTCACCCACGGGATCGGGCCGCCGAGAGAGTTTTCGGCATGTTCCTATGCCGCGTATGCGATCTACGTATATGCTCGATGGCCCACACACCCGCGACGAGATTATTCGCGCTGTCGATTACGGCATTATTGCCGATACGTTTACGAATGGACAGGTGCAAATAGGGGCGGGTGATTTTACTTTTTATATCAAGAATGGATGGCTTATCGAAGGGGGCAAAATCACTGCGCCGATCAAGGATGTGAATATTATCGGCAATGGTCCAGAGGCATTAAAAAATGTGGTTATGGCAGCCGGCGATGCCGTGTTGGACGATGGTAGCTGGACGTGTGGAAAAAATGGACAAGGCGTGCCCGTTTCGATGGGTGTGCCGACGCTGCTGGTGGAAAAAAGTATGACTGTGGGTGGGGTGAATTAAATGGAACGAGAACTTCTCCAACAGGCCGAGCAGGCGGTTGAACTGGCGCTAAAAACTGGGGCAAATGATGCGATAGCGCGGGTGCGGGATGAAAACAGTGCGGAATACACGTATCGCGATGGAAATATTGAGCAGGTTCAACAAAGTGCTACCCGCGGCTTGAGCATTCAATTGTATGTCAATGGGCGGTATTCCACACACCAGACCTCGGATTTGCGCGCGGCGTCTGTTGCCCGGTTTATCGAAGATGCCGTTGCGCTGACGCAGCATCTGGCCGAAGATCCGCATCGCGTTATTCCCGATGCTGCATTGTATGAAGGTCGTCCGGATACCGATCTCCAATCCGACGATGCTGCGGTGCGCGATTTGCCCCGCGAAGCGTGTATTGACTGGCTCAAAAAGATGGATGCTGTCACCCATACAGATGATCGCGTGGTGAGTGCTACTGCTGATGTTTATTATGGCTGGAATACGTCGGCTCGGGTGAGTTCAAATGGATTTTCGGGGATACAGAGCGGGACTTCGATAGGCTATGGCGCGAGTGTGACGCTCAAAGAGGGTGCGCACGGGCGTCCCGAAGATCATCGCTATGTGCGGGCGCATCATTTGTCGGATTTGCCCGATCCGGAGGCAGTTGCTCGCGAGGGACTCGACCGCGCACTTTCCCGATTGGGTAGTGAAAAAGCATCGAGCGGGCGGGCGACTATGGTGGTTGATCCCGAAGCGGGCGGGCGTTTGATGGGCACAATATGGGGTGCGTTGCAGGCGCGCAGTATCCAGCAGAACCGGTCTTTTCTCGCTGATAAAAAAGACGCGCAAATTGCCAATTCGCTTCTGACGGTGACAGATGATCCCCTGATGGTGCGCGGTCTCGCATCCCGGCATTACGATGGCGAGGGTATTTCTGCAAGGCACAGGTGTGTCGTAGATCAGGGCGTTTTGCAAATGTATTACGTCGATACGTATTACGGGCGCAAACTCGGCTGGGAGCCGACGACTGGCATGTCGTCCAATCTCGTTTTTGCGCCGGGCGAGAAAGATATCAATGGTCTGATTGCAGAGATTGGAGACGGCTTTCACGTCACGTCCTGGCTCGGTGGCAATGCCGATACGACGACTGGAGATTTTTCTTATGGTTTTCGCGGCTTCCGCATTGCCAATGGACAGAAAACAGGTGCGGTATCGGAAATGAATATCGCTGGCAATTTTCTCGATTTGTTGGAAAACCTCGTCGCTGTGGGCAATGATCCCAATGTCTATTCCAGCATGCAAACGCCTACTCTGGTTTTTGACAATGTGGCGTTTAGCGGGAAGTAGGTAACTGGCCTATCAGAGGTGACATAATGTCTGTCGCGTCCAAAACGCCGCGCCATATTGCGCTGGATATTCTCTGTCGCGTTGAACGGGGCGCATATCTCGACCGCTTACTCGACGCGCAGCGCGAGCATATCCGCGATCCCGATGGCGACTTGCTTCAACATCTCGTGCGGGGGACGCTGACCTATCGGGCGCGTCTCGACCATATTTTGACGCCCTATCTCAGAAAACCCCTGTCCAGACAGCACGCCAAACTCCGCAATCTCCTGCGTCTCGGTGTTTACCAACTCCAGTATCTCGACCGCGTGCCGCCTTATGCGGTTGTTTCTGAATCCGTTATTCTCGCCCGTCACATTCTCGGAAATCCGGTTGCCAAACTGGTCAATGCTGTATTGCGCGGTGTGGCCGAAGACCGCAAGCCCGTTGTTTTTCCCGATTTTGATGATGATCCCGTCGCGTATCTCGCCCTTAAGACATCACATCCCCAATGGCTTGTCGCGCGATGGATCAAACGCTACGGCATAGATGAGACACGCGCTTTGTGTGAATTTGACAATGCCCAACCCACTCTGACCATTCGTCCCAATGCGTTGCGAACGACGCCCGATGCTCTGCGCGAGCAACTCGCTCTTGAAGGGATTGGCACCGAGTTTGTAGGGTCCGATCTCCTCTCCGTATCCTCTGTGGGCCACCTTTTTCAGAGCAGGGCTTATTGCGATGGTCTCTTTAGCGTTCAGGGCACGGGGGCTGCAATGGTTGTTCCCCTGCTCGATCCCCAACCCGGTGAGGCTGTTCTCGATTTGTGTAGTGCGCCCGGTGGCAAAGCGATTGCTATGGCGGAGCGTATGAAAAATCGTGGTTTCATTCTCGCTACAGATCTCTATCCTCGCCGTCTCAAAATGCTAAAAAAAAACACGCACCGGCTCGGGTTTGCATGTGTTTACCCTCTCGCTGCCGATGCGCGTTATTTGGCTGTCAATCGCTTATTTGATCGGGTTCTGGTCGATGCGCCCTGTTCCTCGCTGGGTATTCTGAGTCACCATCCCGACCTGCGCTGGCGGAAATTCGATATTCGCGGTCTTTCGCGTTTGCAGCGTGCGCTTATCGAACGCGCTGCCGATTATGTGTGTCCGGGCGGCGTTCTCGTTTACAGCACCTGTACTCTCGAACCCGAAGAAAATGAGCGCGTTGTCGAAGACTTTTTAAGCGACCATTCGGATTTTCGGATTACCCATCCCCATTTACAATTGTTGCCCCATCAAACTGGTAATGACGGTGTTTTTGCCGTGCGGTTGAAGCGCTCCGTTTAAGCCAGTTCGTAGTGTCTGCGGTCAGGCTGAGGCACTGGCCGGGCATCTTCGGTGCTGATGCTCCAGTCGGCTAACCGCAGGCGCATGGCGGCGAGGGCGTCGCGATGTCGATCTTCGTCGATCACATTGATCAACTCGCCTGGGTCGGCGACGAGGTCGTAGAGTTCGTCGCGGTCTCCCATGGGGTCGTGGACGTATTTCCATTCGCGGGTGCGGACCATCTTGCACCGACCGGCTGCCTCGCGCCACTGCAGGGTGTCAAGCAGGGTTTTGCGGCCCCATGGTTCGGGCAGTTTTTGCAGGTCGGCCATGGTGAAGAGCGGCCCTCCACTTCCGTATTCGGAGAAGGTCGCGTCCCGGGGTGTGGCTTCGGTTACGGTGGGTAGCGGTATTCCGTGCATGGAATGCGGTTGCGCCAGCCCTTGCAATTGCAATAGCGTGGGTACGACATCAATCAGATTGGCCATGCTCGAATCGCGCACTCCGGCGGTGACCTGCCCGGGCCAGGAGACGATCAGCGGCACCCGCGTCAGGCTGTCGTAGAAGACGCCGCCTTTGCATTGCATGGCGTGTTCTCCCATAAAGTCGCCGTGGTCCGAGCAAAAGACCACGATCGTCCGCTCTCGCAGCCCCAGTGCGTCGAGTTTGTCGAGTATTTGACCGAGCGCGTCGTCGATAAAGCGCACCATGCCAAAATACGAGGCCGTAACGCCGTAAACGTCTTCAATTGGATCGCGGTGCATCCCCAGCATCTGGTAGAGCACGCGGTTGCGCTCGGGGGCGCGTTCGTCGTCAAATTCCCCATCGCGCCAGGGGGGAAGGTCAATGTTTTCCGGCGGGAATAAGGCCGCGTATTCAGCCGGGCACAGCCACGGTTCGTGCGGGTCGGGAAAGGATACCCACAGGGCGAAGGGCTGGTCCCGGTGTTTTTCGATAAAGCGCGTCGTCTGTCCGGCGATCAGCCCTGTGGAGTGGTCTTCCAATGGCAACTCGGAGGTGCCGTAGCTGAAGCGGGGGTTCTGATGGGCGAGCTGGCGATGTTCGGCGGCGACCTTGCGGCGACCTTCTGCCGGGCGGAACCAGTCCATGCCATGCGTATCCTCGCCGCGACCGCCGTGGGTAAAGGGGTTCCACACGTCGAAGAGGGCCAAATCCTCCTCCCGTTGAAAGCAGTGGTTTTTGCCGATCAGGCCCGTGGCGTAGCCTTCCGCTTTCCAGAGTTGCCATGCGTGTTCGGCACTGGCTGGCATCAGGGTCTGGTTGCGCCGCCCCCCGTGTGAATGGGGGAACTGCGAGGTCCAAAATGAGATGCGTGCTGGCACACAGAGCGGGTGTGGGGTGATTGCGTTTTCAAAGAGCACGCCGTCGGCGGCCAGGCGTTCCATCGACGGGGTTTGGCAAAAGGTGTTGCCGTAGAGATGGCTGGCCGTGGCGCGCTGTTGGTCGGTCATGATTACGAGGATGTTGGGGCGGTCGGTCATGGTGTTCTGTCTCGTTTTTTTATGTTGTTGCCGATGACATGGCTTTGCTCAATATTTCCGATGTGCTCGGGCGCATGATTCGGGGATCGACTTGTTCGCCATTGCTGAGCGTGTCGCGCACTTGAGAGCCGGAAATAAAGACCGGTTGTTCATCGGGGTGATTTTCCATCAAAACCACGCGGCCAATAGATTCGTAATACGCCGCAAATCCCACGTTCACGGGCTGAATTTGAAGTTCGCCATTCAGGTTTTCAAAAATTTCCTGTGCATCGAAGTCTCCCCAGATCGCACTGCCGTCGTGATAGGGCGCATCGGCGTGTTTGCGGCCAATAATGATGTCGGTAAATCCAAAGTTCTGGCGATAAATGGCGTGCATGACGGCTTCTTTGGGCCCGGCGTAGAACATTTTGATATCCAGTCCGAGCAAAGTGACCCTGTCCGGTACGGATTCCCCGCGTTTTTTCCAGAGTTCCACATCGCTATCTCCTTCGCCCAGTCCTCGAGATGCGATGAGTGCTTCGTAAGTTTGCATGCGAATTTCTGCGCGTACGTCGTCTGATTTGGTTTCGCCAACGAGGGGATTTAAGCACGCGCCTGCGTTGTGTCCCTGGCGAAGAAGTGTTTCTAAGCCATATACCAGTGCGTATTCGTGTGCCCGGTGCAGGGCATTGCGCGTTTGAAATGCCACAACGCGGTTCCAACCTTTTTGTGTCAGGAGAGGTCTGACTTCTCGCGGGCTGAGGACGTATTGTCCGAAATGTGGATTTTTGGGTTGGGGTAGTACTTGTATTTCACCGCCTATGAGATGGGTTTTGTCGCCATCGCCATTCAGGACCATGTCGGCACCGGGATGGTCTGTGCGATCCGTTAAATATACGCGCTGGAGATATTTGGTTTTGTCCCATTCAAAGATGTCGCTGATGTCCAGCATTGCCACGATTTCGCCAGATGTATTTTCCAGTGCGACGCTTTGTCCAACCGAAAGGGTTTTGGCGATATCTGAACTCACGGGTAGTGATATTGGAATTGTCCAGGCATAGCGCTTCCCGCCTGCTTCGATGACGGATTCGTCGAGTACCCGGTGATAGGTTTGCGCATCCATCGGTCCTGTGAGCGGACTCAGGCCGCCGTCGCCAAAACGATAGACCGAGGATAGATCTGCATCGCTGACCGGGACGCGCGTCAGTTCGTTTGCTTTGGACAAAAATGTTTCGGCATCTGCTACCATGCGATTGACCGGTTCGGATAGACCTCCGTGGGGTGCAATCAGGGGTGTATCGGACATTTGGGTAAACCTCCCGTGTTGTTTTTGATATTCTTGATTTACTAAGTCATCAATATATCGGTGGCCTACTTTCTGTCAAGAAATAAAGCGGTTTTGAGCCTCTGCTGCTTCAACGCAGTTCATCCCATTTGAATTCCAGGCGGATGAGATCCGGGGGTGATTCTCGGCGGTGGAGGGATTTATAGGTTATGACGTTGAAAGATACTTTTCCGGCGCGTGTTATAAAATAAGGCGTCGCATAGTACCCGTCGGGTACAACCGCGCCTTCGTAGTTGTCCAGTATGGCATAGGAGAGGATTTCGAGTGATTCGGGATCGAATTTGAATAGACACAGTTTCATGCCGCGTATCGATTCTATGGCATTTCGACCAATAAAGTAGTAACCACCATCTCGCTCGAAAAGTCGCGGTCTGCCTATCTGAGCGCGTATGAAGTTGTAGGTCTGTGTCAGGTTCACTTCTCTGATTGTGCGGAACGATCTATCGGTAACATGCATTCGCTGGATGCCGTCCAGACCTCGTGTGTTGAAGATGTATCCGTCTTCATATCGCAGGAAGGATGTTTCGTTGATGGGTGCGTTGCCAAAGGCTTTTGTGAGGTTAGCTACAAACTGCCAACTTTTCCCATTGTCATCGGATCGAATCACATCCACATTGGGACTGTTCTTTCGATAATGTCGGTAGGGCGTCAAGAGCATATAGGTCGTTTCGCCTTCTGTTAGAGATTCAAACGCATAGACATATTCCGTGCCGTTGATGGGGCCGAGTTTTTCGCCGCCTTCAAAGTGCACGCCATTATCCGAAGACCGATATGCGAGTAGCCCGAATTTGTCTTTTGAATTTGGGAAATGAGGATCTACGTACAGACCAATATCGCCATTGGCAAAGCGGACAAATTCTCCGTTCTGGATCGTAAATCCATCCAGGTGTGCGACAATTTTCCGATCTGAAATTGTCCCCGTGGTGGGGTTGTAGCGAAACATCTCCCAGTCGGCGGCTGGTTCTGTGTTGTGCCGGGTGCCGCGTTTGTAGGCGATCAGGACATTGTGTTCGTCCAGAAACAAGAGGTGTGGGGCTTTCACATAGGGCAGTGTTTTTTGTTCTGCTGCCCGTATCAGGATTTCCTGGGTTTTGTAATGAGGTAGAATGGGAGTATGAGGGCTCATAATATTCTATTGACAGTCGTCGCCCACCAAAAAGGCCACCGGGGACGCGAAATCGGTGACCTTTTTTGTTTTATCATCGCATTTTTTGCGCTTCCGTATATATGCTTGCAGAACCGCATTCATTCCTTTTTTCAAACGACGAGACGCTTTGTCAATCATTTTTGGCAGAAAGTGAGCGACAAATACCTTTGTTGCTAATAAAATCGTCACAACAGATGTTGTCTTTAATAATTAGCAGGTTGTCTCACGTTCAGCGGTAGCCCGCTCTGATGCGGCGATGGGTTGGTACTGCTTTAGGTCTTGCATTGGACTGAACCCCTTTGGTAGCTGACCGCTAAGGTGGACTAATAGGCGGTGGCTCAACGGCGCATCGAGATTCACCTGAGCTACAGCGATGTTGATGTCGGTTACCATCCAGGTATTTTCTTGGTATATGCAATCAACGAGGTATTGGGGCAGCCAGCCAAGCGGGTTATAGTTCTGTGTATAGACCAGGAGGCTGTGCGTAGTAGAAGGATTGTTAAGCTCAAATGCCAGCCGAAGATTGTCCCCAACTTCTAATTTTTCGGAAGCTTCAATGCCATGCTGATTGGTGTGCCGAAGTCCGTGCAAAATACACTGCGTCTGAAACCTACCATCGGAGTCAGGTTCAATTGCTGGAAAAATCTCGAAATTGTCGATCTGGCTATGGCCGCCAGACACGGAAAGTTCGGCAATCTCATCCCAGTTGGCTACATCGATACCAAGTTGACGTAGATATTCAGGGCGGTCCGTGCGGCTCCGATTCATGACTCGATATCGGAATGTCGAGAATAGCTCGTCAGATAGATAGTGCTTGTACAGTTGCGGAAATCCGGGGATCTCTCGGAATTTAGCCAATTTCTTAGCTTGCTCGGCTCCCCGAACATAAGCAAACTCGTAGCCACCATGTTCGGTTTCATGCTGAACGAGCCGACCAATAGGGAACCACAGGCGGCTTTGTAGGTTTTGCCAGGCGAGATAGAGAGTTGTCATCGAATACTCCTCAACAATTCGGTTTTGCTGGTCACGACCACTTCGGTAGCAAAATCTTTGGCCGTGTCAGACATAAACTCGGGCGGTACCTTGTCCATAACTGTTCTTATATCATCATCGGATACATTGCTGATTTTGTTCAATGTCCTTTGAGTGAAATCAGATTTCCACCGACACAATAATTTTGCGAGACGAAGGGGTGAGATGTAATTAAGTTTACTTCTAACAAATACACGCCCTCTTCCCCTTTGCAAATAGTTGAGCACCCTTCCCGAATCCAAGATATAACGGCGTCTTTCATCGGTCAGTTCTCGACCCAATGAGGAGGCGTGGTCGTATGACGGTGCTATTTCCCATTGGTCATAACCAGGACCATAAACCCGCGCAAGCATCCAGTTCTCGTGGTGTCTATCCGTGTTGCCGATGAGACCGTCTAACGCTGCTAAGGCGTTCATGTAAGCCAGGATCAGATCGCGTGTGCGGTATTTTCCGAATGTTGCCTTGTCTTCCCGTTGGACTATGGGAAATGTGCTCAGGATGTACTCGGCGTCTTCCCGCGACAGACCGTAGAGGTGGAAGTAGAGTGCGTCGAGGCGAGCGCGCAGGTGGCGGCGTTCTTCTTCATCCCAGATAAAGGGTGAGCCGTCGTAGCCGAGGTCGCGGGCGAAGGGTGCCATGTCGTGCGCGGTGTACGTGAGACGGAGCACATGGTCACGGATGATGTCGCGAGCGGTTTTGCTCCCGAACTGGCGATCGTAGTCGGCAGGTGTGATGACAGGAAGTTGCTCGACGATATACCAAGTGAGGTGGGTTGCTTGGACCTTCTGACGAGCAACGTAATCAAAACAGAAACTGTTAAGATTGGATAGCAGACAAGCCGCGTTCTTGCCATTGAAGTCGCCTTCGACCGGAACAAGGACTGGTAATGTGTGTCCACATCCAACTTGTGGAATGATAGCGGCGATCATGGTGCGAACATTGGTTGGCGCCGTAATGTCTTTAAACGCCAAAAGCCAGTGTAAACTCTGGACAATATTGCTCTCCTGCTGACTGATCCAATACCGAGGACAAGGAGAGAAAGTCTGATCGCGGTATTCTTCGTCGAGTGTCTTGTCCGGCTGTCCCGATCGGTTCAGATTTTCAGGGTTGACGACCACGCTTGCCGCACGATGGTCAAATGCCTGTACCATCTTCCCCTCATACAACGGCAAATACAATTCTTCTCCCCGTTTCCAGCGGTTGCCCTTAACGGGGTAGAAACCTTCGGCTTCGAGTTGATCGGAGGTGCGGAAAAGGTGGGAGTCAGATGTCATATTAAACAATCCCTGCATAAATCGCACCGGCCAGGCCTTGCATTCTTCACCGCCTGAGCGATCCACCAGCACTGAATGTTGTTCATAGATGCGACGGGTGATCTCAGCGTCGCGGCGACTGCGGAACACGGGGGCCGTGCCGGTATTCGGATTTACACGAGCGAAGTCATCTGGTGTCAATGGAAAGCAGCGATCCTCGTCATCTATGGTTTTGGTGTCGTGCAAGAAGAAGGCACATTCGGTCTGGTCGAACAGTCGCTCCTCGCCACCAAATATAAGGGCGCAGAATTTGAACGAAGCGTGGATATCCTTGAAGAAAATTTTCTTGTTTTCAAAGTCGAACAGGCTATCTACCCGTCCGCTTGTGGAAACAGATTTGAAGAAGCGGGCCGCGGTTTTGTCGGCGTAGATGCCCGATGGCGTGAGCAGGCCGACAAAACCATCCGGCTTAATCAGGTTCATTGCATGCTCGACGAACAGCGAGTAAAGATTTATTCGACCTCCGCTCAGAAGAGGATATTTGTTAAATGAACGTACGAACATGCGAATCTCAGCAGAGCGTTCCTTCGCCATTTCATACTCTAAGGCGAGTTTGTCGCCTGCCTCTTTTTTTTCTTTAATCAATGCCTTTCGCTTTGCTCCAGTCGCCGCATGGGATATCTTTTCATCACGGTTTGCGAACCATTCTACCTCTGGCTGTTCAATTTGGTCCCACGGTGGATTGCCAATGATCGCGTCAAAACCGCCTTGCGGGCGGATATTTGTCCACTGATGCCAGACCCCTGGGAAAGCTACCTCCCAGTGCAGGAAGCTTTCTTGGTCGGCAATAGCTCGTGCCTCGTACCACAGATTGGCGAATTGCGACCAGGTGGTAGTATCGGAATCGGGCGGAGCGTCGCCCAGGTGATTCGGGCCTCGAGACAGCAGCTTGTACGCGTCCTCTATATACCGCCCGAGCGTCGTGACCAGTGGCCCTTCAAATATGGCGAGTTCTCTCTTCTTCATCCCTGCCGTCAGATAGCGATAGCCGCAGAGGAAGTCGAGAAGATCGCGGAGGTCTGCGGTTGTGTCCTCTACCCCATGGAATAGCAGAGCTGATTCTTGCACTTCGGCTATGTCAGCATCGGATTTCTCTTCAATGAGTTGCATGCTGTCCGTGGCCTTCTCGGCACCTGCAACGGCAGAACCGGCAAAAAGTCCTCCACCTAACTCTCGCAAGTCCCGAAGTGCATCTGACACGCTGAGTCCGATCAGCGAATCCCCACAGCGCAGGTGGTGGTCAAGGAAAGACAGCGGTGCGCCCACGGTGAAGCTGTGAAGCCACAGCGACACCTTGGCGAGTTCTACGGTTAGAGGATTTTTATCGACTCCATATATGCAGCGTTTAAGCACCATACGGCGAATGATGGCCTGATCGGTAAGCTGAGTCTCATCCAGAACCCAGTCCGATTCTTTAGCTCGTCGAATGATCTCGCTGCGAATCGTCTCTACACGTTTTACGAGCGGTGAAACGTAGTCACCATTGAGCCAGTCCGGGACTGTGGGGACGTACTCGATTAACTCGGCGATGTAGTCAGATAAGAAATCTACAGCGGTGACCAGGAAGTGTCCACTTCCCATCGCCGGGTCCAGTACCTTCAGATTTAGAACTGCTTCGGCCGGATCGAGTTTTTGCAATTCTGCTTTTCGTTCGTCCTTAGGGCGGCGGATGCTCTTGAGTGCGGCGGCTTTGTCTTCGAAGGCTTTGAGACGCTCTTCTGCCAGTGGCTTCAAGGTGCGATCAACGATCAGATCGACAAGTTCTTGCAAGGTATAGAAACTGCCGCTGTCCTTGCGGGCATAGGGATTGAGGCGGATGATGATCTCACCATCTTCGCGCACAGGCTCGTGCTCCAGCAGGCGTTCGTAGATGGAGCCGAGTTGCTGCGCGGACATATCGCGGTAATTGACAAATCGATGTGTTCCATGCGGGTCTTGGACATGGCTCAGGCTATAAATGATGGGTGCGATTTTCGAGTCGGGCAGGCGCACCTCCTCCAACATTGGAGCGGCTTGAGATGCGAATAGTCCACCGTTGTAGGGCGGTAGGCCAATGGACGGATCACCTTCGTCAATAATTCTGCAAAGATTGACGAGGCGGTCGTAGTAGTTGGAAGCTCTGGCGGAGAAAGTGTCTTTTTGCTCTGTCCTGTTTGCGATATCGTCCCGCACTTTTCGCAAGCCGTAGTCGTCGTAACGCGAGTCGTTGACAGGCAATAGGCCCCTGTCTTCGGCGTAAAGCACAAAGAGCAGCCTGTAGAGGAAGATTAAAGCAGCTTCCCGGATTTGTGAGAGATTTTCCGTTGTGGCATCCGCAAGTGCTGAGACGAGGTCGGGGAACACAAGTTTGAAGACTATGCTCGAAAGATCCTTCGCAACTTTTTCTTCGTATTGCTGACCTTCCGTAAGTGCAGTTTCGAGGAAGGTAGTTGTTGCACCCTGCTGAAGCGTGAAGGCATCACGGCGAAACAGCAGGTAAAAAATGCGCAGTTCGTCTTCGTTGCCGGATTCGATCAGTGCAGCCAGGTCAGCCTCGTAGTAGCCGCTGGCACGGGGACGAGCACGGTAGTCGTAGAGTCGCCAGATTTCGCCGTTGGTGAGGATACCCCATCTAATTTGGCTCTCCGACTCGATATCGGCCGTTGAGAGGTATCTGAGAATTTGGCCGTGTGGCGAATTAGCCTGGACTTTGTCGGTTTTGTCACGGGAGTCGAGAGAAAGACCGAACCGCTTGCTTTCTTCAACTACTGTAGCGTACCGGAAACGATCACTGGCGTTGTGTTCCGCCGCAGCGTGTGCTTTGGATTCGGCATTGGTGAAAAGCAGGTGGTCGGGGATGTCCTCATTGCGGGCTGTCCCTTGCTGTGGCAGATAGTCCGCCCATCCGAGCAATTCCAGAACAGGGCGGATCATATCCTGCTCGGTGACGGATTCGTTGGGATTTTTGAAGCGGACAAATTTCTCGAATAGGTCAGAAATAGCGGTACTGAATGTGGTGAATGCCTCTGGCTGGTCAATTGAGGTTTTCCACTCGTCTGTGGCTTTTATGCCGTCAGTTAGAAAGTAATGGGTGAATAATTGTCCAGGCATGTCAATTTCTCAATAGATTGAGGGGTGACCCTATTGGGCAAATACGATACAGGTAGGATATCTATAGGATATCTATGCGAAAGCAAACAGGCACTTAATGTACATAAGTGCCTGTTTAGATTATGGTGCGCCCACAGGGAATCGAACCCCGAACCTACTGATTAAGAGTCAGTTGCTCTGCCAGTTGAGCTATAGGCGCGTTTTTTTGCGTGTTTGGGAATGTAAAGAAGCCTTTGCGCGATGTCAAGTCTCGCGTACATAAGTCTCGCTGCGTCCGCCGCTTTTTTTCAGGAGATAGATTTCACTGATGACCATGTCGCGATCTACTGCTTTGCACATGTCGTAGATGGTCAATAGAGCGATGCTTACCGCGGTGAGGGCTTCCATTTCAACACCTGTGCGGTCGGGGACGCGCACTGTTGCACGCGCTGTAATGCTCGTGTTTTCGGTCTCAAAGTTGAGTTCAACGCCTGTAATGCCCAGCGGGTGGCACATTGGGATGAGGTCAGAGGTGCGCTTGGCGGCCATGATGCCCGCAATGCGCGCTGTTTCCAGTACATTGCCTTTGGGTATATTTCCCCCGGTGATGAGTTGCAGGGTTTCGGGTTGCATTTCAATTTTGCCCGATGCGATCGCCTCGCGGTCTGTCACGTCTTTATCTGTGACATCCACCATTTTTACGGATCCCTGTTCGTCAATATGTGTCAATTTTGCCATTATTTTTTACCAGTTGTTCAGTAAAATGAGGTCTAATTCAGCGCCTGCAGGCACATGGGCATCTTCGGCGTTGACCACGAATAAGCTGTTTGCGCGGGCCATTGAGAATAGATCCGCCGAGCCGTGATGCCCGACCCAGGTGCTTTCCCAAACGCCGTTTTTGCCCGGAATACTGTGCGCGGGTACAAATTGTTTTCGCCCGGGCGTTTGTCGGAAGTCTGCACTGAGTACTGTGCGGACGGTGGGGAGGTGCAGATCCGTCATGCATTGCATTTTTCTGATTGCAGGGCGCATGAGCAATTCCAGGCCGACTACAGAAGATACCGGATTGCCGGGCAATCCGAAGACCTGGCGCGCGCCTTTTACGCCAAATGTCAGGGGTTTGCCGGGTTTCATACGGATGCGGTCAAATAGTACTTCGACGCCCAGGTCCCGCATGCCGTCTTGCACCAGATCGTATTCGCCTGCGGAGACGCCGCCTGATAGGGCGACGATATCACAGGTCTCCAGACCTTCGCCGATGGTTTGTATCAACGCCTGGATATCGTCTTCTACGATGCCGAGATAACGCGCCTGTGCCCCTGATCGCAAGACTTGCGCGACCATCGAGTACCCATTGCTGTTTCGAATTTGCCCGGGTTTGGGTTTGTGGTGTGGTTCCACCACTTCGCTGCCGGTTGCCACAATGCCGACCACTGGCTGCCGATAGATCTCGATATGGACATGTCCCACAGCGGCGAGGATGCCAACTTCGAGAGGGCGTATGACTGTGTTGGCTTGCAATACGATTTGATTGACGCGCACATCTTCGCCGAGGCGGGCGATATTTCTGCCCGTTTCCGTTGTGTCGAGGACCCGCACTTTTTTGGGATCTGCGTGCGGTTCTGTATCTTCGACCATAATGACTGTGTCTGCGCCATCGGGCAAGGGCGCGCCTGTCATAATTTGAGAGGCTTGTCCACATGCCACGCGTTTTTGGGGTACTGTGCCCGCCGGGATCTCTTCGATTACATCGAGTATGGCTGGCGTGTCTCTGGATGCGGATGCGATATCTGCTCCCTGAAGGGCATAACCATCCATGAGGGCTTTGTCAAAGGGGGGCATGTCGATATCTGAGCGCACGTCTTCGGATAAAACGCGCCCGAGCACATCGTCCAATCCAACGCGGGTTTTGTCAATTGGCCGGGTATTTTCCAGTACTATGCGTATGGCATCGTCCATTTCAATCATAACTTTACTCCTTGTTTTATTTTCATTAATCGCGCATAATATACGTAAACTTGCCCGAAGTATCTGAGATTTTTTTGTATTTTTTTATGGGAAAATCGCAATAGCGTGTATCTTAAATATGAGGAGCAATATGTCCAAAACAGCAATTATTACTGGCGCAGGTACTGGTATAGGTGCGGGTATTGCCATTGCATTTGCCGAAGTGGGCTATAATCTCGCGCTCGCTGGGCGGCGCGTAGAACCGCTTGAAGAGATCGCGCGGCAATGCGGTACTGACAATATCGAGATTTGTGCTGCCGATGTTGCCGATCGGCAGGCGGTTCAAGTGCTTGCCAAACAAACGCTCGCGGCATTTGGTCGCATCGATATTTTGGTGAATAACGCGGGTATCAATAGTAAAAAACGCCACTTGATCGATATTGCAGATGAGGATTGGGACCGCGTTATGGATATCAATCTCACGGGTGCTTTTAATGCGTTTCGCGCTGTTTTACCGCAAATGAAAGTGCAAAATGACGGTCTGGTTATCAATATCTCATCTATGGCTGGCAAAAGAGCGGGTATGATCAGTGGTGTGGCTTATAGTGCGTCCAAATTTGGCATGGCCGCGCTGAATCAATCGATTAATGCCGAGTTTCGAGAGGCGGGCATCCGCGCTTGCTGTATTTATCCCGGCGAAGTCGATACACCGATCTTAGACCACCGCCCCAATCCCGTTTCAGATGCAAAACGCGCAGCAGCTCTTTTGCCAGAAGATATTGCCGCCGCTGCACTTATGGTCGCTCAGATGCCAGACCGCGTCATTGTCGAAGAAATTACCATTTTTCCACGCCGCGTGGTTAGTAAGTAGTCTATCTGTCCGCGTTTGTGCGTGTGTTAGAATCAGTAAGGATAAAATAAAATGAAAACCGAAATCATCATTAATGTCGCTTCACACGAGTCGAGAATTGCCATTCTCGAAGATGGTCGGCTTGCGGAAATTCTCGTTGAACGCGCTGAAAAAGAACGCATGGTTGGCGATATTTATCAGGGTGTTGTCACCGCTGTTTTGCCCGGCTTACAGGCCGGTTTTGTCGATATTGGACAAGAAAAATCAGCCTTTTTGCATGTCTCTGATATGCCTGGTTCGCCCGGCTCAATGGTCGAACTCGATTCGGAAATTCTCGAGGATATCCAGGATCAGACCAATGGGCAAGGCAAATTCTCTATTGATGAGCTTTTGCGCAAAGGCCAGGAAGTTATTGTACAGATTAAAAAAGAGTCCATCAATACAAAAGGACCTCGCATTACTGCTGTGCCATCGCTTGCCGGGCGGTTTATGGTGCTTGTGCCCGATGGGGATAAAGTGGGCGTGTCGCGCAAGATTACCAATTGGCGTGAAAAGCGGCGCCTTCGGGATATCGGGGGCAATATCAAGCCCGATGGCTTTGGGCTTATTGTGCGTACCGAAGCCCGTGGCAAAGGCGAGCGAGAACTCAGGCGGGACCTCAAGCAACTTTTGACGACCTGGAAACGACTTCAAAAACAGGGCAAGAAGAGCAGCGGTCCCCAATTGCTCTATAAAGAAATAGGCATGACGTCTGGCCTTATTCGCGATTTGTTCACTGAGGATGTTCACCGTCTGGTCATCGATTCGAAACGCGAATACAAGCAAATTCAGGCATATCTCAAAGGCGTTTCGCCCGAGTTGCGTCGGACCGTCGAATACTATGGCGATACGCGACCGATTTTCGATGCCTTTGGCATTGAGGCAGAAATTGAAAAGCTCACTGAGCGCAAAGTCTGGTTCAAGGGCGGTGGTTATCTCGTTATTGATCCGACAGAAGCGCTGGTTGCCATCGATGTCAATAGTGGGCGCAGCGTGGGTAAAGGGCGCGCCAGGCAGGATGAGACTGTGTTGAAGACCAATTTGGAGGCTGCCCGAGAAGTTGCTCGCCAACTCCGTTTGCGCGATATGGGCGGTCTTGTGGTTGTCGATTTTATCGATATGGACCATGCGCGAGATCGCAAGCGCGTGGAAGATGAAATGCGTCAGGCCATTCGCCGCGACCGGTCTAAGATCCGGTATTCGCGGATTACGGCGTTTGGTCTGATGGAGATGACTCGCCAGCGGGTGCGGCCCAGTTTGATGTCCACTTATTCTACGCCTTGTCCGCAATGCCATGGTACGGGATATATTCCGAGTCAGGAGACCGTGCTGTCGCGCATCGAACGCTGGCTCAAACGCTCCCGCGCTGCCGCGCTCGAACGACGGCTTACCGTTCGGGTTCATCCCACACTCGGATTTTATTTGCTCGAGAATAGCAGAGAACGCCTCAAAGCTATTCGCAAATCTACCCGGGTTTGGCTCGATGTTGAATCGGCGCCGGATTTGCGCGAAGAAGATTATCGCATTTTTTCCAGAAAGCGGAAGATCGATGTGACAGACGAAGTTCAAACTTGACATAAAGTACGACTTCGGATAGATTTAGCCCTCTTTGGATTTCCCGATCGGGTCGGGAAGTCTGTTTGTAACAAAAGTGGGGGCTGGGACTGGAGGCTGGGGATTGGAACAGTTTCTGGAGGTTTTGAGTATGTATGCAGTGGTCGATATCGCTGGTAGCCAATACAAGGTGCAAGAGGGCGATCATATCCGCGTGGCCCGGCTCGATGCCGAGGAGGGAGATTCACTCTCTTTTCCCGATGTGTTGTTCGTAGGTGACGGCGATGAAATCAAAGTGGGTACGCCTCAAGTTGAGGGTGCTGCCGTCGAAGTGAGCGTTCAAGGACATGGTCTTGCTGACAAAATTACGGTTTTTAAGATGAAGCGCCGCAAGAATTACCGGCGCAAGAGAGGGCATCGGCAATCTTATACCGATCTTCAAGTTGAAAAAATTGTAGCGGAAAGCTAATATTAAGGAGGCTTTTCATGGCACACAAAAAAGGTGTTGGCAGTTCGAGAAATGGCAGAGATAGTGCTGGAAGACGCCTGGGTGTGAAATCCCCTGGCGGTCAGGTTGTCTCTGCGGGAACAATTATTATGCGCCAGCGCGGCACAAAGATTCATCCCGGCAATAATGTTCGCAAGGGTAAAGACGATACGTTGTATTCGGTCATCGATGGGCGCGTCAAGTTTGAGCATCTCGGTAAGAAGCGCAAGAAGGTGAGTGTTTACGCGTAAGAGGCGAGAGGCGTGAGGTGAACAAAATTGGGATTGTTGGTGCTGGCAATGTGGGGGCGACTTCTGCACAGCGCATTGCCGAGAGAGAGTTGGCCCGCGAGGTTGTGCTTCTCGATGTGGCCGAGGGTATTCCGCAGGGCAAGGGCCTCGATATGGCGGAGTCTGCACCTGTCGAGCGTTTTGATACCCGTCTGATTGGCACCAATGACCCCGGCGCGCTTGCCGGATGTGACCTCGTGGTGATTACCGCTGGGATTGCGCGCAAGCCGGGCATGAGCCGCGATGATTTGCAGGCGACCAATGCCGATATTGTCGGTACGGTGTCCGAGGGGGTGCGGGATGTCGCGCCCGATGCGATTGTGGTCGTGGTGTCGAATCCGCTGGATGTAATGACGTATGTGGCGTTGCAAAAAACCGGCTTTCCTCCACATCGCGTGGTTGGGATGGCCGGTATTCTCGATTCTGCCCGTTTTCGCTTTTTTATTGCCGAGGCGCTCGATGTTTCGGTTGAGGATGTGACGGCGTTTGTGCTGGGCGGACACGGCGATTCTATGGTTCCTCTGCCGCGCTATTCTTCTGTTGCGGGGATTCCTTTGACCGAATTGCTCGATGGTGACATTATCGATGCGATTGTGCAGAGGACGCGGGATGGCGGCGCGGAGATTGTCGGCCATCTGAAGACGGGGAGTGCGTATTATGCACCGGCTTCAGCAGTTGCCGAGATGACCGCGGCGATTGTGCATGATAAGAAACGCATTTTGCCCTGTGCGGCGTATCTGACCGGGCAATACGGTATTCACGATCTGTTTGTGGGGGTGCCCATTAAGCTCGGTGCCAAAGGCGTTGAGAGCATTATCGAAATTGGCCTGACGCCAGAAGAGACCACAGCCCTGCAAAAATCCGCCGATGAAGTGCGGGAGAATATTGCGAAATTGGATTTGTGAGAAATAGTAGGAGAGAATAGAATTGTCATTGCGGCATGGTTAAAGCCGCCACGCCGTAGGCACAACGAAGTAATCCACGAAGCGGTTCTTTAGTCAGCCCGTTCAATCTCCCCAATAGAAGGGTAGTTGGACGGGCTTTTATCTTATGGACTAAAAACTGAGAGGGCAATCAAATGCAAGATAGCCAGGTTAATCGCATCCCCAATTTTATCTGGGGCATTGCCGACGATGTGTTGCGCGATCTGTACGTGCGGGGTAAGTACCGGGATATTATTCTGCCGATGACGGTGATTCGGCGGCTGGATGCGGCTCTTGAACCGACCAAGCAGACGGTTCTCGCTATGCGAGATAGGCTCGATGCTGATGGCGTTGTCGAACAGGAAGCCGCGCTGAAGCAGGCTTCCGGGCACGCTTTTTACAATGCTTCGCCATTCACGTTGCGCGATCTTCGCGCCCGCGCCACCCGGCAGCAACTTCGGGCTGATTTTGAGGCGTACCTGGATGGGTTTTCGGCCAATGTGCAGGATATTTTGAAGAATTTCGAGTTTCGCAATCAGATTCCGCGTTTGTCCGATGCCGACGCGCTCGGTGCGTTGATTGAAAAATTTCTGTCGCCGGATATCAATTTAAGTCCTTATCCGGTGGAGAACAGCGATGGTTCTGTGCGGTTTTCCGGTCTGGACAATCACGCTATGGGTACGATTTTCGAGGAATTGGTGCGGCGGTTTAACGAGGAGAATAACGAGGAGGCTGGCGAACACTGGACACCGCGCGATGCTGTCAAGCTGATGGCGAATCTCATTTTTCTCCCGGTGGCTGACGAGATTGAGTCGAGTACTTATTTGCTCTACGACGGTGCTTGCGGTACGGGTGGTATGCTGACTGTCGCAGAGGAGACGCTTCGGGAACTCGCCTATGAGCGTGGGAAGCAGGTTTCCACGCATCTTTATGGACAGGAGATCAATGCCGAGACCTATGCTATTTGCAAGGCGGACTTGCTGCTGAAGGGTGAGGGGAGTGCGGCGGATAATATTGTCGGAGGTCCGGAGTATTCGACGCTTTCCAATGATGCTTTCCCATCCCACAGATTTGATTTTATGCTCAGCAATCCGCCTTACGGCAAGAGTTGGAAGAACGATCTGGCCCGGATGGGAGGCAAGAGCGGCTTATCTGATCCGCGATTTCTTATCGCTCATGACGGCGACGCAGAGTATTCCCTGCTTACACGCTCCAGCGATGGGCAGATGCTGTTCCTCGCCAATATGCTTTCGAAGATGAAGCGCGATACCAGTCTGGGCAGTCGTATTGCCGAGGTCCATAATGGGAGTTCTCTGTTCACGGGTGATGCCGGGCAGGGAGAGAGCAATATCCGTCGCTGGATTATTGAGAACGACTATCTGGAGGCGATTGTCGCGCTGCCGCTCAATATGTTCTACAATACAGGTATTGCCACGTACATCTGGGTGCTGACCAATCGCAAGCCAGCGCACCGACGCGGCAAGGTGCAGCTTATTGACGCGAGTGAATGGTACAGTCCGTTGCGTAAGAATTTGGGCGCAAAGAACTGCGAGTTGTCCAATGACGACATCCGCCGCATTTGCGACGCTTTTTTGGCGTTTGAGGAGACC
This sequence comes from Candidatus Latescibacterota bacterium, assembly GCA_022821275.1. Classification (GTDB taxonomy): domain Bacteria; phylum Latescibacterota; class UBA2968; order UBA2968; family UBA2968; genus VXRD01. The sequence continues at coordinate 61,181 of JAJEDY010000094.1, forward strand.
GAGCAGTCGAAGATTTTTCCCAATAAGGCATTCGGCTACTATAAGGTGACGGTTGAAAGACCGCTGAGGCTTGCTGTCGATTTGTCGCCTGAGCAACGTGTGCGATTCCGGGACGCTTGCTGTGAAGTGGAGGAAGAGCCGCTCGCCGAGGTGGTTGATGGAGTGGCGGAGACTATCGGCAACGGTCCTCATCTCGATTTCAACTGTTTTATGGATGCGGTCGCCGCAGAGGCTTCTGAGCAGGGCGTCAAGCTGATCGCCAAACGGAAAAAGCTGTTGCAAACGTCGCTGGCATTTCGGGACGAAGCCGCCGAACCGGTGATTAAGAGGATCTACAAATTGGGCAATAGGGAGCCAGACCCGATTCGCGGTCTGGTAGAGGCGACTGTGAATGATCAGTGTGTTGTTGAATATGAGCCAGACAGTGAGTTGCGCGATACCGAACAGGTGCCCCTGCTTGAGGAGGGCGGTGTTGAGGGCTTCTTGCGCCGTGAGGTGCTGCCTTATGCCGCGGATGCATGGTACGTTTCGACAAGTGTCAAAATCGGCTACGAGATCAGTTTTACCCGTCATTTCTACAAGCCACAACCCATGCGGTCACGAGAAGACATCCGCGCTGATATAATGGCATTGGAGCGAGAGAGTGAGGGGGTGTTGGCGGAGATTATTGGGGAGTAAATACCATACCAACCTTGAAGATATGAATAAAGTTGGCTATACTAAAATGCAGCGTTGAATTGGACCTTTGCAAGCAATGTAATCCTGAGGCCATGACAAAGAGAAATTTACACCGCGACGGCACCATCCGCCTGCCCGGTTACGATTATTCGTGGGCGGGTGCGTATTTCGTAACCACCTGCACGTCTGGAAGGGCGAACCTGTTTGGCGAAATTGTGAAGAATGAAATGCGATTGAACGTATATGGCCGAATGGTACAGGAGGTATGGAACGGGTTGCCCGGGCATTATCCACACGTTGTGTTGGATGCCTTTGTCATTATGCCCAATCATATACATGGCATTGTGGTTTTGGCCGACGACGCGGGTTTGAATGATATATCCGTAGGCGCGGGTTTCAAACCCGCGCCTACTACAACGCCACCGCGGCATGGCCTTCCGGAAATCGTTCGGGCATTCAAAACGTTTTCCGCCCGACAAATCAATGAATCGCGCCACACCCCTGGTACCCCTGTGTGGCAACGCAATTATTATGAACATATCATCCGCAATAAGGCCGCCTTAAACCGAATCCGTCAATACATCATGACCAACCCTGCCCACAGGAAAAAAGATCGTGAGAATCTGATACGGTATCGGTAAGCGTAGGTTTCGAGTGGGGTACAACTGGCCGCCTCTCAGGCCAGTTCAACCCGCTACCATACCTTCGAAATGCTGTGGCGTTGCTTTTTGCCCGTTACGGACCGGACCATCCCAATGCCGGTGTCCGTCTGTTTCGCGTCATTGGCACTGAGCGCTATACCGGTATCGAGCACAATGTTGAAGAACGCCCGCGTTGCGAAGGTAACTTGCCTGCGGTTATATCGGAAATTCGCACGGTTATCAGTAGTCTGCTGCGGCGCCCGATGCGGCTCGTGGGGAGTCGCTTTCAGGAATCTGCCGAATATCCGGATTTCGCATGGCTGGAGGCGTTGCTTAATGCCATCGCGCACCGCGATTACAGGATTGAAGGCACCTGCATAGAGGTCTGGCTATTCGATGACCGCATGGAAGTTGTCAGTCCAGGCGGTCTGGTCGGCAATTTGACCACAGAAGCGTTGCTCACGCTCAAGCGCGTTCATCACAGCCGCAATCCTCGGATTATTCGGGTGCTTGTAGATCTCGGTCTCGCACGCGATCAGGGCGAGGGTATTCCGCGTATGTTCGCAGAGATGGAAGATGCTTTTTTGCCGAGGCCAGACATAGATGCGACCAGCCGCAGCGTTACCGTCACGCTTCGGAATACGCTTACCTTAAATGCGATGGATCGAGAATTTATCTCGGCTCTCGGCGATCTTGAGCTTTCCCGCAATGAGTTTCGGACCTTGCTTTATACGTATCGCCACGGTCAGATAGACAATGCCAGGCTACGTGCTTTATCCGGCCTGGATACCTTAAATGCCAGTTATCTTTTGCGCGGCCTCCGCGACCGAGATTTGCTGGTGCTTCATTCTCATGGCCCCAACAGCTACTATACGCTGACTTCTGTTCTGACATCGAAAGTTGGGGTATATAGAGCAAAAGGTGAAAAACTCAGTGTGGATGGGGGGATATTCGCGAAGGACAAGAAGGGACACGAAGAAGGGGTAAGCTCGATGCGGATGAGGGGGAGTTCAGCGCGGATGGGAGGGAGCTTGGCACGGATGGGGGGGAGTTCGACACCGATGGGGGGGAGCTTCCCGATTATATCAGAGCACGTATTGCAAAACTTGGAAAGCGGCCGCGTCGTGTGCGTGTGCGCCCCATCATCCATTTAATATGCGATCAAGGGAAATGGGTAACTTCTGCGGAACTTGCCCGGTTTCTCAATATAGGGCAAAGCAAACTAACGGCGGGTTATATTACTCCGATGGTGCATAGCAGAGAACTTGAACCGCGCTTTCCAGACAAGCCGAATCATCCTCACCAGGCCTACCGCGCCAGAGTGCCCTAACGCCTGCATACTTGATTGAATATGCGGATAAAGAACGCTATACTAAACACAGTCTCGAATTGGAATTTAGCAAATGGAAAAATTTATGGCACGAAAAGTTTTTTTTAGCTTCCATTACAAGCACGATAACTGGCGTGTCGCCCAAGTTCGGAATATAGGCGTTATTGAGGGCAACAAGACGGTCTCAGATAATAAGTGGGAGACCATTGCTGGCCGTGGCGACGCAGCAATCAAAAGATGGATTAACAAGCAGATGCGCGACAAGTCCTGTGTTATTGTTCTCATTGGCAAGAAGACAGCTAAGCGGAAGTGGATCAGGTATGAAATAAAAAAAGCCTGGAAGGATGGAAAAGGAGTGGTTGGGATATACATTCACAATCTCAAGGACAAGGATGGTAAAAAAACATCAAAGGGTAAGAATCCATTCAAAAAAGTCAGGGTAAAGGGATGTAAGCTATCGCACTTAGTCGAAGCCTATAATCCGCCGTACAAGAGAAGCAAAAAAGTCTATAATTATATTGAGGACAATATCGAAAATTGGGTGGAAGAGGCAATTGGGATTCGCAAACAATTCTGAAAGGAGTCGTACTATGGCCGAAAACAAGACGCAGTTTAACGAGGACTCATCCGCAGTCCAAACCCATCTCTCCATCATGCAAGACATAATCCAGCGGATGGCTGAGAATAGCCGCTCCTGCAAAACGTGGTGCATCACGATAGTCTCGGCTGTCTTGGTTCTGGTAGCGCTAGTAGAAGGGCCTGACTACATACTGATCGCTCTGGCCCCAGCGTTCCTATTCCTGTTTCTCGACACGTACTACTTGGCACTGGAACGCGGTTTCCGAAAATCTTTTGAAACATTTGTTGAGAAGTTACATGCAGCCGCCGAAGACATATCTTCGGACCTTTATGTTGTGGAGACCACCGGTTCACGCCTAAGTTATTTTTTTCGAAGCTTGCTATCATTTTCAATTTTGCCCTTCTATTTCATGTTATTCCTCATAATAGGGGGACTGTTCTTTTGGCTGGGCGTATGCGCGTGAGGCCGTCACAAGGAGAATAACAATGGCTCAAACTAAACGGCACAAGGTGTTCGTCAGTTATCATGTTGATGACCAAGAGTACAAAGTTCTCTTTGCCCAAATGATGGAAAACGACATTGTGGACAAATCGGTCAAAGACGATGATATAGATGACACAAATCTCAAGGCCGATAGGATTCGCCAGATAATACGAGATGACTACATTGCAGACGCAACTGTGACGGTGGTGCTGATAGGTCCTTGCACTTGGCAGCGAAAGCATGTGGACTGGGAAATTGGTTCCAGTTTGAGGGATACCAAGAAAAATTCGCGGTGTGGTCTGTTGGGCATTCTGCTTCCTAACCATCCAGATTTTGAGAAGGAAACATATAACCCTCGCCTAATACCGCCGAGACTGGCGGATAATTGCAATGGAAATGATTCTTTCGCAAGTATCTACGTTTGGCCAGACTCACAAGGGATAAGTGCTATTGATCTCTTGTTCCTCAAACACGGCGTTGTTTCTGAGGAAATTCGTCTCTTGGGGTATACAGTAAGGAACAGGATTCATCAGTCATTTGAGAGAAGACACAAAATGCCACCGCCCAACAACCGTAGGGAGCAATTTAAGAACAACAGGAGTGGTGATTGTTCAGTCGGTTGGAAAGATTAGAGCCTCACCAATGAGTTCGCCGCAAAATTAATCAGGAGAAAAATTAATTCGTGCCTGAAGATATCCGAAACGTCTTTATCAGCCACATCCATAAGGATGATGAAGGTCTCAAAGATCTAAAAGGATTGGTGAAAAAAGAAAATATGATGTGTCGTGACGCATCGATTACGACCGACAAGTTCAATGCAGCGACCAATGAGAACTATATCAAATACCAAATCCTTGCCCCACGCATCAATTGGGCCAGCGTGCTTGTTGTTTATATTTCTCCAGACACCAAGAACAGCGAGTGGGTGAATTGGGAAATAGAGTATGCCCACAAGCAAGGAAAGAGGATTGTCGGAGTATGGGAGCGTGGGGCGCGGGACTGCGAACTGCCCGAAGCCCTTGAACGTTATGCTGATACAGTCGTCGGATGGAACGGCGAGAGTATCATAGATGCTATTAAGGGCAAATCCAATACCTGGTATAAACAAGACGGATCAGGGCAGGACTACCGTAATATCGAGCGATATTCCTGCTAAAGATGAGGTGAACAGATGCCAAAGTTATATTCGTATGTAGTGGCGAGAGATTACGGGTTTGCTCCAAATCCATTTTATGGTTTCTGCACGCTGGCTACTTGTAAACCTCAAATACGGAAGAAAGCAGCAGTTGGTGACTGGATAATCGGCACTGGCTCAAAATCCGAAAAGAGGGATAGATATCTTGTCTATGCTATGCGCGTAAGTGAAGTGATGTCGTTTAACGAGTATTGGCAAGACCCTCGTTTTCGAGACAAGCGTCCTGATATGTATGCCAGTATTCGCAAAGCATTTGGCGACAACATTTACTACCGGGATAATACCTCAAACGAATGGCACCAAATAGATTCACACCACAGTAATAAGAACGGAACGCAGAATCATAAAAACGTGAGGCATGACACACAGATAGATCGGGTTCTCATCAGTGACGATTTTATTTACTGGGGTGGTAGCGGTCCTCGAATCCCCGGATTCTCTGGGGTCGATATCTGTAAACGCGGTCCAAGTCATAAGTGCCATTTTCCGAAAGAAATTGTTAAAGATTGTATTGCCTGGTTACGTAGCCTGAATGAGACAGGCTATTGTGATGTCCCGTTAAAGTGGGAATGCAGGCCTAATTCCGACGATAAAGCGTCGTCTCGCCTGGGTTTTATGGTCGGACAGATCAAAGTTCCCGACGACTTCGACAGCATGGGTGGTCAGGAAATAGAGAAAATGTTCGGAGGAGATGCATGAAGTTATTATTGGATACCCATCTGTTGCTGTGGGCGGCTGGTGTCCCAGGACGGTTGTCATCAAAAACCCAGGATCTGATCAGCAAACCCGCTACGGAGTTGATGTTTAGCACCGCAAGCATTTGGGAGGTTGTCATCAAGAACGCGCTTGGCAGAAGCGACTTTCGCGTTGAACCGCAGCAATTGCGGGACAGCCTGATACAAAACGGCTACCGCGAACTTGCGATTCTATCTGAACATGCGCTCGCTGTCGGTCTTCTGCCACCAATTCACAAGGATCCTTTTGACCGCATACTTATTGCACAAGCACAGGTCGAAAATGTCATACTGCTTACAACAGACGACCAGGTCGCCCGCTATCCTGGCCCCATCCAATCAGTTTGATAAATTTCAACTACCATCGGCATTGAATGTAATGAAGCAAAACCTCTCTCCCGACCTCAAACCCTATCCTTCCTACAAGCCCTCCGGCGTCGAGTGGCTCGGTGATATGCCAGCGCATTGGGAGGTGCGGCGGATTAAGACATTATTTCGAGAGAAGGATGAGCGTAGTGGCGATGGGCATGGAGAGTTGCTGTCACTGACCCGTTCACATGGCCTTATACCACAGACGGAAGCGTCCAATCGTATTGCGAGCATTGAAGACTTATCGAATTACAAAGTTTGTCGTCCTGGTACTCTGGTAATGAATCGTATGCAGGCGTGGTCTGGGATGTTCGCCGTACCATCACAGAAAGGTCTAATCAGTCCCGATTATAGTGTTTTCGAGTTGGTTAGTGAATCCGAGGTAAAGTACTTCGAACGTCTTTTCAAAACCTCTCTGCTTGTAGGGCAATTCGCCCAGAGATCAAGGGGGATTGGTAGCGGATTCAACCGACTATATACAGCCGATTTTGGAAGTATCCCAGCCATTGTTCCTCCCCTATCCGAACAAACCGCCATCGTCCGTTATCTCGACTGGGCCGACGAACTCATCCGTCGCTACATCAGAAGCAGGGAGCGGCTCATCGAACTGTTGGAGGAATATCGGCAGGCGGTCATCCACCACGCAGTCACGCGCGGTCTTGACCCCGATGTGCGCTTCATGCCCTCTGGCATCGAGTGGCTTGGCGATGTGCCAGCGCATTGGGAAGTGAGGCGACTGAAGTTTTCCGTAGAAAACGTTATTGACCAAACGCAAAAACGCAAGAAGCACGAAATATACCTTGCCATGGAACATGTTGAAAGCTGGACAGGCAAGTATGGTGACGCCGGGGCAGATGTGGCCTTTGACAGTCAGGTTAAGCGGTTTCGGGCTGAGGATGTGCTTTTTGGCAAGTTGCGACCTTATTTAGCGAAGGTTACACGCCCTGATCGAGCTGGCGTTTGTGTAGGCGAATTTCTGGTCTTGCGGCCTCGTAATTGTACTATGTCACCAAGTTATCTGGAGCGATTGATGCGCTCAAAACCAATTATAGATACAATCAACGCTTCGACCTTCGGAGCTAAGATGCCTCGTGCAGACTGGCAATTTATTGGTAGCATGGCACAACCTCTCCCTCCCCTCTCCGAGCAAATTGCCATTTCCGCATATCTCGACAAGACGACAGCCGATATTGACGCCGCAATTGATCGTGCCCGGCGAGAGATTGAGTTGCTGGGTGAATACCGCACTCGCTTGGTTGCCGATGTGGTTACTGGCCAAGTAGATGTGCGGGAGGCAGAGGTCGGTCTGTCCGACGAAGTGGACGCACTGAAGTCACAGAATGCGATGGGAGAGCCAGATAAAGGAAATTACTTATGAAAGCCATTCGATTTCGCGTACAGAATTTTCGCAATATCGATGATAGCGACTGGATATCGTTGGAGAAAGTCACGGCCTTTGTCGGACGTAATGAGTCGGGCAAGACAGCACTGCTTAAGGCTCTACACAAATTCAATCCTGCCACACCGGAACCCTATGATCCACAGCGCGAGTTTCCGCGAGATCGCTACACACGCGATTACGTTTCCAACGGATCGAAAGGGGAAGACTGGCCTGTTTGCATGGTTGAGTTTGAGATTCCAGAGGGACTCAGGAAGGAAATTGAGAAGCTACTGAAGAAAGAGGAGAAATCTCCCAAAAAGGTCACCGCAACCCGCTACTACGATGGAACTCTCAAGTTTGAGTATGCATCCGCGATAGAGAAGAAACCGCTTACACCGGAATCAGTGCTCTGTGCGCTTGATGCCTTCGCGTCGAGTGCTCGTAGGCTTATAGCACCAGATCCCGGTCAGGCGGAAGCCACCGCAGCACAGCGTACAGAACTGGTCAATTGGACAACAGGTTGGAAGGACAAATTGAAGGATAAAAATGATCTTCGAGATGAAGAAGGAGTGGAGCGGCTGAGTATTCTGCGTGCGGAAGTGGAGAACTATAGCGATCCGCAAACTGCTGATATGGTGGAAACTTTACAGAAAGTGATTGAACCGGTTCTCGACGTGGCAAAAGAACCTTCAGTCATAGATCAAATTGACGAAATGATCAAACAAAATCTCCCCGTTCTGATCTACTTTGAGAATTATGGCATTCTGGACAGTGCCATCTGGCTGCCGCGTTTTATCGAAGATCTGGAACAGGATCCGAACGAGTCTCGCGTACGCACTATTAACGCGATGTTCCAGCATGTCGGGCTTGATCCGAAAGAAATCACGGAGCTTGGTGATGTGCATACCCTTGAAGCCCAGCGACGAGGCTACCATGTAGAGCCTGAACAGATCACCGCTGATCTACAGCGCATAGATGGGCGTGCGATTAAATTGAATTCCGCTTCAATGGACATCAGCAAGAAATTCTCGGAATGGTGGTCGCAGCGTCGCCACAAAATTCGCTATCAAGCTGACGGGAACTATTTCCGAATCTGGATTGCCGATGATCGCCGCGAAGATGTGCAAATCGAGCTTGAAGCCCGCAGCAAGGGATTCCAGTGGTTCTTTTCGTTTTATCTTGTCTTTCTCGTAGAATCCGAAAATGGGCACAAGGACGCTATTCTTCTCCTTGACGAGCCGGGCTTACACCTTCATCCTACCGCACAGCAGAAATTGATCGCGTTCTTTGAAAAACTTTCGGAAACCAACCAGCTTGCCTACACGACTCATTCTCCCTTCCTGATAGACGGTGAACACTTGCATCGGGTCAGACCGGTCACGGAGGACGACACTGGCCATTCGCGTATCACGGCTGAGACATGGCCGAAGGACCGAGAGACGATTTTCCCGCTTCAAGCCGCTGCTGGATACGCGATGATGCGCGGGCTTTTCCAACATCACAAGAATGTATTGGTAGAGGGGATGAGCGACTTCTACTACCTGCATGCGCTATCGCAGCAATGCGCGAAATCGGGGCGGATAGCATTACCGGATGATATCTACATCACGCCCTGCGGTGGGACGAAACATGTCGGACACTTTGCGTCGATGTTTCTCGGCCATAAGGTTCGGCCTTTGGTTCTTTTAGATGGTGACGACGCGGGACGCGCTCGCCAGAATGCGCTGATGAAAGAACTTTATGTTGATCACAACTCTGGGGTTCTGATGCTGGATGACGTGCTGAACCGATCTGGTGAAGAGGTCGAGATAGAGGATATTTTGGGCGAGTGTCTTGTGCTTAAAGGACTCGAGGCTGTTTTGGACAAGGGGCTGAAACTAAATCAGTCGGATCGTTCAGCAGGAAGCCTGCCGAGTCAGATTAAGGCTGCGGCCAAACATCAGAAACTTAACTTACCGGAGGGATGGAAGGCGTTGGTCGCCTCACATTTGGTGTCGTCGTGGGCAGAAAAAGGAACCACACTTTCGGACGAAGTCCTCGATACTGCTACTTTGTTGTTTTCCGCACTGAACGAATGGTTTGAAAATGCGGATGCTATGAGTTGATGAACAAGACGAAGTTAGCGACGTATGATAATTGATAGTACCCTCAAATTTCCAGTTAAATAGCTATGATAGTGCCTCCTAACCCAAAGATTTATCATATTGTCCATGTGGATCGTTTGCCCTCAATCATTGAGAACGGTCAACTCTGGTGCGATGCAGAGATGATTCAGCGCGGTGGAACTGGGACAGCTATAGGAATGGATAAGATCAAAAAACGGCGACTTACGAAGACACTGAACAGCCATCCCAATCTGCATGTAGGAAATTGCGTACCGTTTTACTTTTGCCCACGCTCCGTCATGCTTTATATGATCTACAGAGCAAATGACCCAGAGTTGTCATATCGTGGTGGGCAAGGCCCTATTGTTCATCTGGAGGCGGATTTGCAGCAGACCGTTGCTTGGGCGGAGGGACACGATCTGCGCTGGGCGTTTACGCTTTCGAATGCCAGTACTTACTATTTGGAAGATCGTTGCGATTTGACACAACTATATGAAATCAATTGGAATGCTGTGCAAGCCAGAGACTGGCGTCAATGCAAGGATGGCAAGCAAGCGGAGTTTCTGATTGAGCAGCGGTTCCCATGGGCATTGATCTCGCGTATTGGTGTGTGGTCGCAAAGGGTCTATTATCAGGCCATCGCAGCCTGTGAAACTGCCGCGCACAGACCATTTGTTGAAATCAAGCGAGAGTGGTATTACTAACGAGAAAGGAGAACGGACATGATCGAATATAAGACTGGCGATATCCTTACGGAAGAAGCCGAAGCCCTGGTCAATACCGTCAACTGCGTCGGGGTCATGGGGCGTGGTATCGCGCTTCAGTTCAAACGCGCTTTTCCCGAAAACTTTAAGGCTTATGCAGACCGGTGCAAGCGCAAGGAAATGCAACAGGGTTGCGTGTTCGTCTTTGATACGGGTAAGATGTTTCCGCCTCGCTATATTATCAACTTTCCGACCAAGCGGCACTGGCGAGGTAAGAGCCGCTTGGAGGACATCGAATCTGGATTGGTTTCACTTGTCAAAGAAATCCGGTCGCGGAATATCCGCTCAATCGCCATTCCTGCACTTGGCTGTGATCTGGGTGGGTTAAATTGGCCTGATGTGCGTGCCCGTATGGAAGAGGCTTTGGAAGAATTGGATAATGTGAAGATTATCCTATTCGAACCAGGTGGTGGGCCTGTAGATAGTCGGGCAAATCGTTCGAGCGATGTGCCGCGGATGACGTCCGGACGCGCCGCGCTGGTCGGGCTGATGAACTGCTATCTTCGTGGCTTGCTGGATCCATTCGTGACGCTGCTGGAAGTGCATAAGCTCATGTATTTTATGCAGGTCGCAGGCGAGCCGTTGAGATTGAAATTCGTTAAAGCCACGTATGGGCCTTATGCTGAGAACCTCCGGCATGTTTTGAACGCCATTGAGGGACATCTGGTGTCCGGCTATGCAGACGGTGGCGATGCTCCCGATAAGGAATTGGAATTGGTTCCAGGCGCGCTCGACGATGCCCATGCGTTTCTTAAGACCGCACCTGAAACGCACGCACGGTTTGAAAGGGTTTCCGCGCTCATTGAAGGGTTCGAGTCGTCGTTTGGCTTGGAATTGCTCTCTACGGTGCATTGGATCGCCAGCGAGGAGAAGATATTGGCTTTTGACGACATCGTGAATCACACTTACGCCTGGAGCGAGAGAAAGAAGCAGTTTTCGCAGCGTCAGATTAAGATCGCATTTGATATTTTGTCGGAGAAGAGATGGATTGAGCATTCCGGTGTGCGTGGGACAGCACATTCGGGCAGGACATCTCACAAAAAATAAGTAAAGAAAACGAGTCTAAAAAAGGATATTATAGAAAAGAAAAATATATAAGTGTTTGTTTTGAAAAGACTTGTTCCTTACTAAATTTTAGAATATTTTGAGAGTTTAGTAAAGGATTTAGTAAAGAAGCGTCGTTTTTCAAGCTTTCAATTGACTGTAGGCATGAATCTTTTAACTTTGTTTGACGGTTGTTTGATGGTTGTTTGATAGAAAACCCAAAAAATGACTGGGTGGAGCCGGTGTTATTTTGTAACTTATTGTTATCAAATCACTTACTGTTTTGTGATTTGCTTGATGGTTGTTTGATGGAAACCAAATGATCACCGACATTACCGAGTGAGTTTGATGTCTATTGTAGAGCGGTCCGATATTAGATATACTCTCACAGACTGGAAGAGGCTATGGTGAGGTCAGGCGAAATAATTTTTCAGGTGATGGACGCCATTGAAAGAGGCTATGGACGAATTGGATGATGTGACGATTGTGGTAGAGGGCAACAATGAAGGTTGAAATCCATGAGTAACCGACGCTTACAAATAACATTGCAGCCTGCTGTGTTGAAGTGGGCGCGGGCAGGTATTGATGCCGAGCAACTGGCGTTCAAGATGCAGGTGAAGCCGGAGCGCGTGTTGGATTGGGAGCGCGATGGCAAGATCAGTATTGCTCAGGCAGATAAACTTGCCCAGCGGACCTATACCGCTCTGGGTTTGCTATACTTGACGGAGCTACCCAAAGACCTTTTGCCAATACCCGATTTTCGCGCCCGTGGCAATGAGCAGCAACCGAGTGTCAACCTCCTCGATACCATTTATCTGATGCAGCGTCGTCAAGCCTGGATGCGCGAGGAGTTAATTGAGGAGGGTGCCAGGCCGCTGAACTTTATTGGAAGTTATGAGATAGATGGCGATCCCCTGCAAGTCGCCGGTGCGATGCGCGATGCACTCCAACTTGCTGGCGATTGGGCAGCATCTATATCTACCTGGTCGGATGCACTTGGGCATTTGCGGAGTAGGGCCGAGGATGCTGGTGTGCTGGTGGTTTTCAATGGCGTTGTGGGAAATAATACAAGCCGTAAACTCGATCCAGATGAATTTCAGGGCTTTGCTCTTGTAGATGAGTATGCTCCGTTGGTCTTTGTGAATAATGCCGATTTCAAAGCAGCGCAGATGTTCACCCTTGCCCATGAACTCGCACATCTTTTTATTGGTGAGACTGGGGTATCCAGTTTTGAACATCTGAAGTTCGATTCTAATACTACAGAGAGATTTTGCGATCAGGTAGCGGCGGAGTTTTTTGTGCCGGCGGTGGCGTTGCGAGCTTTCTGGCCTATAGCTGAGCAGGCAAGCGATCCTTATCAGTCTGTTGCGCGTCAATTCAAAGTAAGTTCTCTCGTAGCCGCACGTCGAGCGCGCGATCTCGGCTTGATTGACCCGATTGCCTTTTTCAAATTCTATGACGAATATACAGACAAGGAATGGCACAGCAGCCAGCAGACTCAAGCAAGTGGTGGCAATTTCTGGAATACTCAGAAATGGCGCATCGACACCCGCTTTGGCACTGCAATCTTCCGTGCAGTGAAGGAAGGGCGTTTGCTCTATCGCGAGGCGTACAATCTTACCGGTCTAAAGGGGAAAACTTTTGAAAATATGCGAGAAAAGATGGAGATATCGGTGTGATGAATATTGATTATAGAGACACTTTTGAGATGTTGCACGAGCTTAACGTTTTCACTGGGGCATTCTTCATGACCACTTTGACCTGAGTTGCCATCCAGTAATTGACGGGTAATTGATGGGTAATTGATGGGTAATTGATGCAAAGCGGGCCGAGAAGCTGTAAATTTCACTTAACTTATTTATTTTATTAAAATTATGTTAATTGACGGTTGTTTGATGGTTGCTTGATAGAAAACCCGAAAAATGATTCGAAAAAGCAGGTATAATTTCTTAAATTATTGTTATTAAATAACTTACCGTTTTAAAATTTGTTTGATGGTTGTTTGATGGAAACCAATCAAAATGACAGGCCCATTATATTGTGCAGATGCATAACATCAGTTAATAAAATGCGCTTGAAAGAGGGTAGTTTATAAAAGGAATATATATAAATATTTGTTTTACATATATTTGCCTTTTATTTATTTTTTATCAGATCATGAATTTTATTAAAGGAGTTATTAAAGGATTTAGCAAAGCTGCGTCGTTTTTCAACTTTCTTGACGGTTACTTGATTGACAATCAACGATGCGAGAACCTGTTTCTCATAAATTATTGAATATACGACGGTTATTTTACTTGACTGGTACTTGACTGAAGCCCGTTTGGAACGATATATTTCCATAGTTCCGTGCAGGCGGAGATTGCTGAGGCACTATCTCTGGTGTGTTACAGTCCAGCGCCATTGGCACGTAATCAAGTGGAGAGAGTTACTTGGGCTGGACCTGGGACGAGGATAAGAACGAAATCAATAAGCAAAAGCACGGAATTAGTTTCGAGACTGCACAGCATGTGTTTGATGGCCGTCGATCCATGACGGAGAACGATCCATATCAGTATGAGGAGCGGTTTCGAACGATGGGGAGGGTACACGGAACTGTTATTCTTGTCGTTCACACCTGGCCTGAAGGCGAGACATCCGATGAGTTTGGCAGAATCATCACTGCCCGAAAAGCAACCCGAAGCGAGAGATTAAGGTATGAAGAGTCGGGATATTAAATTAACACAAGCTCAGAAAGAAGAGTTGGACGCGCTTGCGGCGCTGCCCGATGACCAGATAGATACCTCTGATGCTCCTGAGGTTTCCGAGAGGTCATATTCTGTACGCGGGTTGTTTCATAAGTCCGCGAGTGAGCGCAGCAAGGCGATGGATGAACTGAGAAGCAGGCGGTCGGCGGTTACGGATACTTCTGAACGCGGTTTGGAAGATCGCATTTGCGAGGTGCTGGCTGGTAGGGCGGATGAATCGGGTACAGGTGATGTAGGGGAACGTCCGGCTGTTTATGGTGTTGGCTGGCGTTATGGGGATCGCGAGGATTACGACCGCGAGTATTGTGTGGATCTGGCGCAGTTGTCGGCTTTTCTCAGGGCGACGCAGCCGAGGGTTGCCGATGCGCTGTCTTTGGAGAGCGATAATCCGACGCGGCGCAGGTTTCTCACCCGGTTGAAGGGCGAGGTTGGCAAGCGAGGGATTGTGGATGTGCTTCGCAATGGTGTTAAACACTTGTCGCATGATGTTGTGCTTTTTTACGGTGCGCCATCGCCGGGCAACAGACGGGCGGTGAAGCTTTATGAACAGAATCGCTTTTCGGTTACGCGCCAGTTGTCGTATAGCAATGCCAATAAGCGGCTCGCGCTTGATCTCGCGTTGTTTATCAATGGCTTGCCGGTGGCGACTTTTGAGTTGAAGAATAGTTTGACCAAACAGACGGTGGCAGATGCGGTTGAGCAATACAAACGCGATCGGGATCCGAAGGAGGATCTTTTCCGCATTGGTCGTTGTTTGGCTCATTTTGCTGTGGATGAACACGAGGTGATGTTTTGTACGCATCTCAGGGGAAAGTCGTCGTGGTTTCTGCCTTTTAATAAGGGTTGGGATGACGGTGCGGGTAATCCGGTCAATCCCAATGGGCTTAAGACCGATTATTTGTGGCAGGAGGTTCTGACGCGGCAGAGTTTGACCGATATTATTGAGAATTATGCCCTGCTGGTGGAATCTGTCGATGCAAAGACCGGGCGCAAGACGCAGTCGCAAATCTGGCCGCGCTATCACCAGTTGGATGTGGTGCGGAAGTTACTGGCTGATGCTGCGGAGAAGGGTGCTGGGCAACGCTATCTTATTCAGCATTCGGCGGGGAGTGGGAAGTCCAATTCTATCGCATGGTTGGCGCACCGTCTCATTGGGCTGGAAAAGGATGGTGAGACGATTTTTGATTCTATTATTGTTGTGACAGATCGGATTATTCTGGACCGGCAGATCAATGATACGATCCGGCAGTTTGTGCAGGTGAGCGCGACGGTTGGACATGCCGAAAGATCTGGCGATTTGCGTCGTTTTATCGGCGCGGAGAAGAAGATCATTATTTCTACTGTGCAGAAGTTTCCGTTTATCCTGGATGAGATTGGCACAGAACATCGGGGGAATCGCTTTGCGATTATTATTGATGAAGCGCATTCCAGTCAGGGTGGGCGTACGTCTTCGGCGATGGCGCAGGCTCTGGGCGACCATGAGGACGGGGATGATGACGATACGTTTGAAGATAAAATTAATCGCATTATTGAGCAGAAGCGGCTGTTGGCCAATGCGAGTTATTTTGCTTTTACTGCCACGCCGAAGAATAAGACGCTGGAGTTGTTTGGCACGCCATCGTCGCAGTCCGATGGTACGACAAAGCATCTGCCTTTCCATAGCTATGCGATGAAACAGGCGATTGAAGAGGGATTTATTCTGGATGTGCTGGGCAATTATACGCCGGTGAAGAGCTATTATCATCTCGCCAAGACAATAGCAGACGATCCAGAGTTTGATACGATAAAGGCGAAGAAGAAGCTCGTCCATTATGTGGAAACGCATAGCCATGCTATCCGGCTCAAAGCGGAGATTATGGTTGATCACTTTCACGAGCAGGTGTTGGCACCGCGAAAAATTGGGGGACAGGCGCGGGCGATGGTTGTAACGGGTGGTATTCAGATGGCGATTACCTACTATCACGCCATCCGCAATTATCTGAGGGAGCGCAATAGTCCGCATAAAGCTATTGTCGCTTTTTCGGGTGAGACGGATTACGGTGGTGAGCGGGTGAGTGAAGCGTCGTTGAATGGTTTTCCGTCGTCGCAGATTGCCAATAAGATTCAGGAAGATCCCTATCGGTTTCTGGTCTGTGCGGATAAGTTTCAGACGGGCTATGACGAGCCTTTGTTGCATGTGATGTACGTGGATAAGATGCTTTCTGGTATCAAGGCGGTGCAGACCCTTTCGCGTCTCAATCGCGCCCATCCGGAAAAGCGCGATACGTTTGTGCTGGATTTTTACAATGATGCCGATGGGATAAGAGATGCTTTTGCCGATTACTATCGCACGACTATTTTGGCGGATGAAACCGATCCCAATAAGTTGCACGATCTCAAGGCTGATCTGGATGGTCGGCAAGTTTATTCGGATGAGCAAGTCCACGAGTTGGTGGCGTCGTATTTGAAGGGCGATGACCGCGGGGCTTTTGATCCCATTCTGGATGAGTGTGTGGCGGTCTATCGAAGTGAGTTGGATGAGGACGGGCAGGTTGAATTTAAGGGCAATGCCAAAGCTTTTGTTCGCGCCTATGCCTTTTTGTCTCAGGTGCTTCCATACGAGAATGTGGGGTGGGAAAAGCTCTCCATTTTTCTGAATTTTCTCGTTCCCAAGCTGCCGACGCCGGTTACTGAAGATTTGTCGCTGGGGATTGAGGGTGCTATTGATATGGATAGCTATCGCGCCGAGAAGCAGGCGACGATGCAAATTATGCTGTCCGATGAGGATGCGGAGATCGAGCCGGTGCCCACGGGCGGTGGTGGCTTTAAGCCAGAGCCGGAAATGGACCGGCTTTCCAATATTCTCAGGGCGTTTAACGATCTGTTTGGCGATATTCCGTGGACCAATGAGGACCGCATACGCAAGATGATTACCGAGGATGTTCCGAGGATGGTTGATGCGGATAGTGCTTATCGCAATGCGCGGGAACATTCAGATGAGCAGAATACGCGCATTGAACACGATAAGGCGTTGGAGAAGGCGATCATGGCGTTGCTCACGGATGATACCGAACTCTACAAGCAGTACTCCCAGAATGAAGCGTTTAAGCGTTGGCTGGAGAATAGTGTGTTTGAACTGACCAATCGCTGATTCAAAGATTCCGCGCTAAACAAAACAGCCCGTCCAAAAGATTGGATGGGCTATTTTTTGTCAAATCCACCTTCACGCGCCTGGCGGGTCATTTCGTTTATGAGTTTGGGGGCGGGGTCTTCCCATCCTTCGGGTTTGAGTATTTTGCCGTCTTCTCGGCGAATGACTTTTCCGTTTACGACTTTCTGCATGTTTGCATTGTGGACGATGTCGAAGAGTGGGTCGAGGTTGATGCCGTTGCGGACGGCAAAGTCACAGATGTAGTAAATTGCATCGACGAGTGCATCAGCCTGTTCTGTGACGGTCTGCGCGGCCATTAACTCGTCCATTTCATCGTTGACCATTTCTCGTATGAATGCGATGCCTTCTGCTGTCATGTTTTGCGGATGCGCTGGCAGGTCGTCGTTACAGGCCATTGTAAATTCGCGCACTTGAGCGGTGTATCCCATGCGTACTCCAGTTTGAAGTGTGAAGTTTGAAGTGTGAAAATCCCGCCCAACCAGCCCTCTTAAAAATTAAGCTGAATGGGATAGCTATGCAACACAATGTTTATACGGTTTATTGGGTTATGCGTTTTTGGTCTTTGACTTTTGGGCGTTGTGTCTATATTTTTTGGCGCGATATTTTGTTTTCTGGTGAACTATGACGCGAAAGGATTTAGATTACATGGCGAGTATTAACGCAAATTACGACAAATTGGCTGCGGGATATTTGTTTCCCGAGATTGCGCGGCGGACACAGGTTTTTCTCGATGCACATCCCGAGGTGTCCGTGATGCGGTTGGGTATTGGCAATACGACCGAGCCGCTGACGAGGAGCGTGATTGCCGGTTTGCACGATGCGGTGGATCAGATGGCGAATGTGGAGACGTATCGCGGCTATGCCGATGGCGGAGAGGGTGAGCCTGAGATGCGGGAGGCTCTGGCGAAACGCTATGCAAAGTACGGGGTTGATCTCGATGCGTCTGAGGTTTTTGTGAGTGATGGTGCCAAGTCGGATTCGGCGAATATTCAGTCGATTTTTGGTATGGATAATGTGATCGCGGTGCAGGATCCGGCATATCCGGTATATGTCGATAGCAATGTGATTTCTGGACGGACGGGCGAGGCTGTGGATGATCAGTACGAAGGCCTGGTTTATATGCCGTGTACTGAGGAGAACGGTTTTATGCCCGAGGTGCCGGATGAGAAAGTGGATTTGATCTATATTTGCAGCCCGAATAATCCTACGGGTGCTGTGGCAACTCGGGCGCAGCTTCAGGCGTTTGTGGATTATGCGAGAGAACACAGGGCGGTGATTATTTACGATGCGGCTTATGCCGGGTATATATCCGATGCGGATTTGCCGCGAACGATTTACGAGGTTGAGGGGGCAAAGTCCTGTGCGATTGAGATCAATAGTTTTTCAAAAGATACCGGGTTTACGGGCGTGCGCCTGGGGTGGACGATTGTGCCGATGGATCTGGTGGTAGAAGACGCGGAGGCGGGCAAGTTGAATACGCTGTGGGGCAGGCGTCAAAATACGTTTTTTAATGGTGCTTCGAATATTGTGCAATTGGGTGCTTTGTCGGTGTTTACCGAAGAAGGTGAGCGGGAATGCCAGGAGATGATTGCGTATTATATGGAGAATGCACGCATTATTCGGGCGGGGCTGAGAAGTATTGGGCTGACGGTTTTCGGCGGTGTTCACGCGCCCTATTTGTGGTTGAAGACACCGAATGGTCTGTCGTCGTGGGACTTTTTTGACAAGTTGTTGTCAGAAACCCATGTCGTGGGTACACCGGGTTCGGGTTTTGGGCCTGCTGGAGAAGGTTATTTTCGCTTGAGTTCGTTTGGACATCGGGAAGATGTCGAGCGGGCAGTGGCGAGTATTCAGGCGAATTTGAAGATTTGAGGTGGATAGATGATTTCGCGCAATCCGAATATTATTTTTATTCTGGCTGATGATATGGGCTATGGGGATCTGGCGTGTCAGAATCCAGAGTCTAAAATTCCAACGCCCAATCTGGATCGGCTGGCGTCACAGGGGGTTCGTTTTTCCGATGCTCACGCGCCGTCCAGCGTTTGTACGCCGTCGCGCTATGCGATTCTTACGGGGCGGTATTCGTGGCGCACCCGGTTGCAAGGCGGCGTGTTGTGGCCCTGGGATCCACCTTTGATTGATCCGGGTCGAACGACGGTGGCGACATTGCTGCGAGATCAGGGGTATCGCACGGCCTGTATTGGAAAGTGGCATTTGGGATGGCACTGGGAGACAAAGGATGGGCGCGCAGCTTATGAAGGCGCAGAATACGGGGTGCTGGGTAGGGATCAGCGGTATGAATTGGGCAAGAATATCGATTTTAGTAAGCCGGTTACTGGTGGTCCTGTAGAATGCGGATTTGATTATTATTTTGGTGATGATGTGCCCAATTTTCCGCCTTATACCTGGTTTGAAAATGATCGGTTGGTCGATGCGCCCGTTGAGGAGAAGCCCGAGGAAATGTTTGGGGCACCCGGAGCTATGGCGCCTGGATGGTCGCTTGAGGCAGTGATGCCCGAGTTGACCCGGCGCGCGGTTCAATATATTGAGGCGGCGGATGATCAACCGTTTTTTTTGTATTTTCCCCTGACTGCGCCGCACACGCCGATTGTGCCAATAGATGAATTTAAGGGTATGAGCGAGGCGGGTGAGTACGGAGATTTTGTGTGTGAAGTGGATTGGACTGTGGGCGAGGTGATGGCGGCTCTTGATCGAAAAGGGATTGCCGAGAATACGCTGATTATTTTTACCAGCGATAATGGTCCGGAAAATTTCGCGTATAGACGGATCCAGGAATACGGGCATTACAGTATGGATGGCTTGCGGGGGTTGAAACGCGATGTGTGGGAAGGCGGGCATCGGGTTCCGTTTATTGCCAGGTGGGCAGGCCAGATTGAGGGGGGCAGGGTTTGCGATGAGGTGATTTGTATGTCCGATTTTATGGCTACGGTGGCGGCGATAACCGGCGCGTCTTTGTCGGAGGATATGGGCGAAGATAGTTATAATATATTGCCCGCGCTTTTGGATGAGGCTTTTGATACGCCCATCCGGGAGGCGACTGTGCATCACAGCATTCGGGGGAAGTTTGCCATTCGGAAGGGGTGCTGGGTGTTGATCGATGCACCCAATGGGGATGATAATAAAGAACCGGATTGGTTTGTGGAAGAACGGGGGTATGTGCCCCATGATCATCCGGGCGAGCTTTTTGATCTCGAACGCGATCGGATTGAGCGTTTTAATCGTTATGCAGAATATCCCGAGATCGTTGCGGAACTCAAGACATTGCTCGAAAAGTATAAGCGAGAGGGCCGAAGCGTTTCGCGCTGATCGGAAGAGGGATGGTTTTTATGAGACGTATTTTTTGCATCCTGATTGTGTTTGCATGGGTTGGTACGGCCAGGTCAGAGGTGCAGGTCGCGTTTCGCTTTGAGGCTGTTTTTGGCGAAATAGGGGGGGGCGATGGACAGTTTCTCAATCCCGAAGGTTTGACGCTGGATACGTCGGGCAATGTGTTTGTGGTGGATACCGGGAATGATCGCGTCCAAAAATTGTCTTCAACGGGGACTTTTTTGCGGGCAGTGGGGGGACCGGGCTGGGAAGATGGGCAATTTAACAAACCGGGTGGTATTGCCGCGGGTAAGGGGTTGGAGATTTATGTGGCCGATGGCCGAAATCATCGCATTCAGGTGTTTAATCTCAATTTGCGTCTTTTAACGGTGATTGGCGGTGCGGATGCGGGTGGTTCTATGGATCTGGGTACGCTCGGTGGTATTGCCGTGTCGGATGCGGATGAGATTTTGGTGAGCGATATCGATGCCGATCAACTGGTGCAGATCGATACGTATAGCCGCGTTGATCGCAGTTTTGGAGGGTTTGGGTATGGGGCTGGCAATTTGCGGCGTCCTTTGGGGATTGCAATAGAAGGTCGCGAGATGGTTTATGTTTGCGATAGCGAGAATGATCGGGTCGCGGTATTCGACAGGTTTGGCAATTTTCAAAAGGCAATGGGCGAAGATGTTTTATTGCAGCCCTCGGCGCTGTGTGTGGGACCTGATCGGACGTTGATTGTGGCGGATACGGGCCACCATCGCATTGTGGTGTTTGACCTCGATTCTGGTGGTGTTGCAGGCTCTTTGGGTGGTCCAGATCCGGGAAAGGGTGCGATGGCGTTCCAATTTCCGCGAGGTGTCGCGCTTGGACGCGCTGGCAGGTTGTTCGTTCTGGATTCGGGCAATGGGCGTATTCAGAAATTGCAAATGCAAGTTTCAAGGGGGAAGTAGGGAGTAGGAAGTGTGAAGTGAGGAAAGGCCGGGATGTTCCGCGGGGGCGGGATGTCCTATTTTTTTTATAGATGAGAGACTCGAGAGATGAATGTTAGCACCCTTCGTATCGCTCAGGGTATTGTATTTCTTCTTATCTGTTTTGTAAAGGCGTACGCGCAGGTTCCCGTGCCAGAGCAGTTTACGCTGTTTGATGGGGAGCGGGTGTTTCAGGCGGATGGGAGCCGCGGGCCTTTTTCGATTTCCGATCGCGCCATTGAAGCGGCGAGCGAACGGGTTTGGGTGGATGGGGTGTTGTTCATCCGGGATCGGGATTATGTGGTGGATGCAGAGCGCGCGTTGCTGACGCTTTTGCGGGATGTTGCGCGAGGTGTGGAGATTGTGGTGCGTTTTAGACAGCGTCCGCAGGTGACCGTGTCTGTGGTTCAGCGTCGTCGGTTTCAGCCGGAGGAAGGCGGTGGCGATCAATCGATTGTGCATGTGTTCTCTCCCCCTGTGGTGCGAGAGAGAGATGAAGAGCAGAAATTGACGGTTGGTGGCCATAAAAGTATTTCTGTAACTGCGGGGTCTCAACACGCGGTTCACCAGGCTTTGCAGTTGCGTATTTCTGGCGAGGTTGCCGAGGGGGTCAATTTATTGACCGTGCTGTCCGATCGCAATTTGCCAATCGGAGAACAGGGTGGGTCAAAGCGGTTGCAGGAATTGGATCGCGTGTTTTTTCAGGTTAATGCCGATCAGATATCGGCCACGCTTGGCGATCTCGATGTGGCGTTTGATGAGACGGTGTTTGGGCGCTATCGGCGGCAGTTGCAGGGTGCGCGCGTACTGGCCCATCGGCAGAAAGGCCAGTTCTCGGCTTTTGGGGCGGTGTCGCGGGGGCGTTGGAAAACGCGGCGGCTGGTGACGATTGAGGGGTTTCAGGGTCCTTATTCACTGTCGGGCGGTGGTTTGTGGGGGCAAATTGTGCCGGAGTCCGAGCGGGTATATCTGAATGGGCGGTTGCTCAATCGCGGGGATGGGGCAGATTATACGGTTGATTACGAGCGCGGGCATGTGGCGTTCACGCCCGAGATACCGATTGGGGTGGAGAGCCGCGTTACAGTGGAATATCAGGTGATTGATGCGGGTATGAGAAGCCGACTGATGGGTATGGAGTCCAGTATATCCCTTGCTGAAGGGGTGTCTGTGGGGACGACGCTGATTCGAGAGTCCGATCGTCCCGCTTTCTCGCCTGGAATAGCTTCAGTACAGCGGCAGTTGGGGGTGGTGTACGCGACGTACTCGCCGTGGTCAAATGCGCGTATTTCTGGGGAGGTCGCCCTGAGCGATCGGGATTCGGGAAGTGGGCGCGGGTTTCGCATGGATGGTGCATGGGCAGGGCGCAATTTTGAAGTTACAGGTCGGTTTCGCCAGGTTGGAGCCAATTTTGAAGCATTCGAGCGATTGGACAGGGGACGGGCCGCCGGACGATGGGGGTGGCAAGCCGATACTGTGCGAACCGCCCAGCGCGAGGGTGAGGTGGCTGTGCGCTGGGATTTGGGCAAGGCGTTTTCCGTTACCGGGGAATACGGGCAGCATTTGGGCGTTGTGCGAACGGATCGGAAAAGTGTGGGGATCCGTTCGCCTGTGGGGATGTACCGCTATGAGTCGCTCGGGCGCGATAGCGGTGGACTGCGTCGGCACGAAGGGCAGGTCGAAGTGTCGATAGGACTGGTGAAGCCCGGTTTTCGTTTTTCGCTGGAAAATGGGGTGGGCGATGGGGTGGGTAGCAGTTCACTTTTTTATGCGGCGCATCCGCGCGTTTTGCCCCAGGGTATTGACAAACAGGAGTTGGTGTGGCACATGGGCATTGGCGAAGGGCGAAATTGGTCGTGGGTATCGGAGTTGAAATATCGAAAGTTCAGGCAGCGGGAAACGGTGTGGCAGGATAGTTTGCGCGGGTGGTTGCACACCCACAGGGCGCAGATGACAAATTGGAAGGGTTGGATTTTTTCTGGTTCTTATACGCACGGAGAAATCCAGATCGGGCGCGAGCACCAGCAGGCGACGCATCTGGGGCGCGTGCGGTTGGGGCATAATCGTCCCGGCTCATCGCATCAGATAACGTATCGCGTTTCGAGTACGCGGGTCAGTCAGCCCATTTTTGTCGAGGTGGCGTCCGGGCTGGGAGAATATATTTGGGAGGACGCCAATGGCGATGGTTTGCGCGATGTGGAGGAATTTGTGCCCGATGTCGATGGCGATTATGTGCGGGTTTACGATTACGGGCAGTTTGCACCTGCACGCGATGGCGCGCTGGGGATGCGCGTGGAAATTGATTTTCGGCGTTTGATTGGAGATGCGCACATTTTGTCCGCTGTTGCGATAGATGCATCGCTACGTGCAGAGCGGCAGATTGCGACTGGGGCGAAGCACGCGGCTCCCTGGGATCTGTTTGGTTTTGATGCGGATGCCGGGATTTTGGGTGCTCGGAGAGACGGCTTGATGCGTCTTTATTTGTTTCGGTATCACAGGCGTGGATCGCTGCGTTTGTCTGCGCGCGTGCGCGATCAGGTCAATCGGGCGTTTTACGGGGGTGCTGCCGAATTTTTTGTACAGGGTGGCGCGTTGGGAAAATTGAGGCCTGTCAATCGTCTCGAACTGGAGACGGAATTTGATTTGGGACACAGAGCGCGCGAAGGTGCGGGTGCTTTTGCCTATCGCATTGATGGTGCGAATGGGGCGCTGCGCTGTGCGTTCAGGTCTGCGTATAAATGGCATTTGCGTTTGGGCGTGTTGGGTGGGCGAGACTGGGAACGCATCCGGGCGGTGCGCGTGCGGCATGTCGGTGTCCAGCCAGAGGTGATTTACGCTTTGCCAGGTCGCGGGCGATTGCGCGGTCGGTTGGATTGGACGCGGGTTTGGGCGACGGATATGGCACCCTTATTTTTGGGGTTGGCAAGGGGCAATCGCCAGGGGCAGAACTGGGCGTGGCGATTGGGAATGGATTACCGTTTTGGTAAATATGTATCGGCGCAGGTGATGTACGATGGACGCGTAAGACCTGCTCGTCAGACCATCCATCTCGGGCGCGTGGAGATGCGGGCGGTGTTTTGATCCGCAGAAAAAAACGCGAGTAATTTGAGCGTTTTTCGCAGATGGACGCAGATAAAATTAAATGTAGGGGCGGTGCCCTGTGCCCGCCCGTCACTGTGCAAAGGTGCAGATGAATAGAGATAAATACATAAGATATTTACTTTTGGCGATGTGGATGGTCTGTATCGCGTCCAGCGCGGGGGGAGAGATGCGTGCGATTGTGAAGCGCGTGCAGGTTGAAGGTGCGCGGTCTGTGAGTGTGCGCGATGTGCGGGGTTGGTTGGTTACACGGGCGGGTGTTGCGGTGGATTCGGCGTTGTTGCGAAAAGATGTTTACCGTATTTTGGCGGGATATCAGGCACGTGGATTCTGGCATGTGGCGGTGGCTTTTCCCAGGGTTGCAATGCGCGGTGGCGACGTGGCGGTGGCTTTTGAGATTACCGAAGGGGTGCGTACACGGGTTGTGTCGGTAGAGGTGCGTGGCGATCTGGTTTTTGATGAATCGGATGTGCTTTTTGCCTTTGGTCTGGCGCAGGGTATGGTGTTGCTGGATAGCGATTTAAACCAGCGGTTGGATCACCTGTTGCGTTTTTATGAGGATAGGGGCTATCCGTTTTGCGCGTTGCGGCCAGATGTGCAATTTGAGGGTGATGGCGCGAGTGTGCAGGTGGTGGTGTCGCCCGGCCCTCTGGTGCATGTCGATGCGGTGCGCTTTGAGGGCAATGAAACGACGCGGGAAGATGTTTTGTTGCGGCATATTTCGTTTGTTGAGGGCGAGGTCTATGACCAGCGTCGCGTAGATGCTTTTGTGCGGCAGTTGCAAAATTTGCCGTTTATCGACCGGGTTTATACGCCTGAACTCGTATCTACCGGTGATGAGATGGCTCTTGTGATCGATTTGGAGGAGTCGCGCCACACGCGCGTTGAAGGGGTGCTCGGTGTGGGGTCTGGACAGGGTTTGACAGGGGAGATCGCACTCGATATTTTAAATTTTTCTGGTGGGGGACGAGAGGGGTACGCGCTGTGGTCACGGCAGGGTGTGGGGTTGTCGAATTTGCGCGTTTCGTATCGCGAGCCTTATATTTTAAGTAGTCCGCTTTCCGGTTGGGGTGCGGTGGCAATGGTTGCGCGCACGGGATATGAGACGCATAAGTTTGGGGGGGGCGCAGATGTGTCTGTGGGTGATGGCGCGCGCTTTTTTGGCGGGGTTTCACACAGGCGCGTTCTGCCCGATTCCACGGGGTTGGGATTTTATGAGGAAGAGAGGATGTGGTCTTTTGAGTCGGGGGTTCGGTTTGATCGGCGAGGGGTTGCTATGAGCGGCTGGCTGGCGGAGATCAGGGGAGAGATCGGCGAGGTTTCTGATGGGATCAGGCGCGTGCAGTGGGAGGTTGATGGACAGGTGTTTTTGCCTGTGGGCAAGCAGTCCGTTGTTGCGGGCAGGGCACGCGCTCTGTGGGTGGGACAAAAGGGGGATGTGCCGCAGTCTGCCGGTATCTGGCTGGGGGGTGCACAATCGCTGCGGGGCTATCGGGAAGAGATGTTCTGGGGGACCAATGCGGGGTGGATCAATGTGGAATGGCGGTGGTTGCTGGGACCGAAAGCGCGGCTTTTTGCATTTGTCGATGCGGGAAGGATTGAAGGGGCAGGGGCGCGTTCGTGGCCCGTGTCCTATGGCATTGGTCTTTTGGCAAATGGACGGATGGGCGCAGTTGGGATAGATTATGGTTTGCCGCGGGGCGAGAGCCTGGGGCAAGGTATGGTGCATGTGCGGATGGTTAGCGCGTTTTAAGTTTGTGTGATACCTGTGCGTGGCGTATATTCTGAGGCGCACAAAATTCGTATGCAATTATTCATTTAAAGGGAGAGTTTTATGTTGAACAGGATTCGCAGTATCATGATGGTAGCACTTGCCGCAGGTCTTATGTGGAGCTGTGGTGGCGAGCGCGGGATGGAGTCTTTCGAGGCGGAGGAGCAGATTGGACGCCCGCTGAGTAAGATAGCCGTGGCTGATGATATGTCTCAGGCGACGGTGGTGGCGACTGTGTCGCAAGATGACGCGCCTGTGGCAGGTGCGATGGTCGAGTTTGCGCGTTCTATTGCCGGGCAGGTACCCGATTATCAGTGGTCGGGTATGACCGATGATATGGGTCGCGTTATGGTGGAGATATCCGGTCAGGCGAGTGGATATTATCAGGCACGCGCGTCTCGAGATGGCTCCGTGATGGGGCGCTGGTCGAGCATCCCGATCAATGGAGGCTACAGGACAATGGTTGCGTTGCCCATTGGTGGAAGGGCACAGGTGACGGGTACATCTGAACTTATATCGGGTGTGCTTAGGGGAGAGATTCCCATTGGCATTGTCGTGTCTCAAACAGGGCGGTTATCCGAGATTGGACAGAGGTCTATCAATGGCTTTGAAATGGCTCGCGAAGAGGTGAATGCCTCACTGGGAGATGCGAGTTTGACGTTTATTATCGAGGATGATCAGGCCACCATAGAAGGTGCTACTGCGGCATATAATAAGCTCATTCATGAAGATGGCGTGCCAGTCATTCTCGGTGTTTATACTTCTACTATGGTACGCGAGGTGTTTCCCATTGCGCAGGAAAATGGGGTTGTGGCGATCAGCCCCACTTCGGCTGCACGCGGTCTCAGTGCGATTGGCGATTTTGTCTTTCGCATCGCCCTTAATGTTGATGCGTTGATCCCGAAGAGTGTAAGACTGACTCGGGAAAAACTGGGCTATGAGCGCGTGGCCACGATGTTTCAGAATATGGATGTTTTTTCGCAGAGTAGCGATGAGGTGTTGAAAAGTGCCTTTAGTGAGAATGGCGTTGAGGTTCTAACTACTGAGACTTTTGAAACCGGCGATATGGATCTTTCCGAGCAGTTTTCCAAGATTGTGGCGTTGAATCCAGATGCGATTTTTGTTTCGTCTGTGTCAGAAGGGCGGGCACAGGCTCTGATCGATGGGGGGCAACACGGTATTCCTATGCTGATTCCCCTGCTCAGTATAGACGGGGTAGAACGCGCTGGGGAGGCAGCCGAGGGGGCAATTAGTTTGACGTATTGGAATAGCGCGAGCAATATACCGGCCAATCGCGCCTTTGTTGAGAATTATATGGCGAAATACGGTGCTGTGCCAAGCCGATACGTTGCTATGTCCTACGCGACGGTTCATATTTTGGCAAAGGCTATTGCAGATGCCCAATCCTCCGATCCTCGTGCGATTCGGGATGCGCTGGCTCAAATCGAGAATTTGGATACGATTTTGGGCGCGTTTTCGTTTGACGCCAATGGAGATGCGATTTATGATCCGGTTGTTCTGATCGTAAAGGATGGCAAATTTGAGGTTTTTGATACACAAACTGCCATGATTGCGACTGCGACAATTGGCGAGACGAACGAAAGCGGTGTGGCAGGAAAAGCGAGTTTCACACAAATCGGCGATAATATCAAGCTCGTCGTTTCGCTCGCTAATGCGTCCACAGGCGAACACGCTGTCCATATCCACACAACTGGCGATTGTAGTGCTCCAGACGGGAAATCGGCTGGCGGGCATTGGAATCCCACTGGCGTTGCACACGGAAAATGGGGAGAAGGTGAATTTCACCTTGGCGACATTGGCAATATGACTGTCGATGATCAAGGCATGGGGAAAATTGAACTGACGACAAATCTTTGGGAGATGAACACTGGCTCAGACATAGATGTTGTTGGAAAAGCCATCATCGTCCATGCAGGTGCTGATGATTTTGTCTCACAACCTTCGGGCAATGCTGGCGCACGCATCGGTTGCGGCGTGATTGAGTTAGGACAGTAATAGGAGACATACTCTCACTAAGTTTTGTTAAATGGGGCGCGTTTTGAATGCGCCCTTTTATTTTTTATCAGTGGATTTAAAAAAAAGGGAAAAGTTTTGGGATGTTGTCCTCTGTGAGCGCGCTGCCGTATTCACAGCCTTCGAATGCTTCGGCATATTGAATTTTCGAGCCGCGTTCTTGTCCGTAGTATTTGATCAATAGATCGCGATAGCGATCCGCTACGGCGCGAAATTGATTGAGGCGATGCCGCAACCATTCACGGCGGTTTTGCGGTGATTCGGGTACCTGGTCGAGGTGTCCCGCGTTAAAGGGCAACCACTCGTACATTTGTGAGGTGTGGCAGTGTAGCATGTCGCGTTTTTTTTCTATGACATCATCTATGGCTATGACGACATCGGGAGAAAAAGGTTGCGGTTTTTGGAAATTGTCGCTCAGGTACGCGATGACGGGGTTGTACGACAGGGCGGGGGTGTCTGTGCAGATGTTGGGTACGGTGACCATGTATGCCGAGTCCTGCACGAGGATGGATGTGTATCGGTGGTCGGGGTGATAGTCGTTGGGGCGATGGGTTAGAATGAGGTCTGGCGTATAGTTGCGAATCAGACGGATGATTTTTTTGCGGTTTTCAAGGGTGGGTTCAAGTTCGCCGTCGTGGTTGTCGAGTACGTGGTATTCGATGCCCGCGACTGCACCTGCTGCCTGGGCTTCGGCGCGGCGGCGACGGGCGAGTTCAACGCCGCCAATTTCGTGATGGCCCGCGTCGCCATTGGTGACAGAGACAAATTTTACTTCGTGCCCGAGGTTTGCGTATTTGATGGCGATGCCGCCCGCTTTGATATCGCAATCGTCGGGATGGGCGCCAAAGACAATGATTTTTAGTGAATGGTTGTTCATAGCAGTTCCTCAATTTAATGGGTTTTCTTGTTTTCCATATAGGCGAAAGAGACCTATACCACAGGCGAGTGCGCCGAGACAAAATAAGACGGAGATGCCAAAGGGCCAGATGGGACCCCAGTCTATGAGTTTTCCGCCGCCGAGGCTGCCAGAGAGCATGCCCAGGCTCCAGGCGAGGTGGGCTGCGCCCACGACGCGGCCTTTTTCGTCTTCGCGGGCGATCAATTGTATGAGACCCGGCATGGTGGTCGAGAGAGACCAGGCCGAGGCGGTTGCGAGAATACCAAAGACGTAGATGCCAGTAAGGGTGTGCGCAGTCAGGGCGAGACCGAGTGCGCTGATGGCGACGAGTGACGCGGATACGAGGATGGGGCGCCAGCGTCCAATGCGATCGCAAAGCCGACCGGTGAGGACCTGAAAACAGGCGGCAATGGTCAGGCTGATGGCAGTGTAATTCGTGGCTGCAGCGCTGGTGCCCGCAATGCGAAAAATGAGCAGGGGCAAGAGCAGGGTGACGGCGCCCCAATAGCTGGTGGGCAGGTAGCGAATGCCCAGCAGAAGGCATACGTCGAGACGGCGGAACAGTTGTATGAATGCGGACAGGTTGCGACCATTATCGGCAGATTTTGGCGAGGGAATCGCGGGAAGGGTCAGGATGCTCATCAAGATGAGGCCTGCCCCCGCAAATGTGATGCAAAAACCGAGGGTTTGAAATCCATATGCATCGGCGATGGGACCAGAGAGAAGGTTCCCCGAAGCTGAGCCGAGGGTGTTGCCCAAAAAATAACCGGCTGATGCGATGCCGATGACAGAGGATGGGGCTGCGCTGATGAGATAGCTTTGCCCTCCGGCGCTGTTAAATCCAGATGAGATGCCAATGCCGGTACACAGGGCAGTCAGGAGGAGCGGGTCACCGCTGGAAAAAATAACGCCGGCGAGAATGGGTCCCAAAGTGCCGAGGACGTAAACGGGTTTGACGCCCCAGGCATCGGCAAGGCGACCCGCAGGCACGGCAAAGACACCGCCTAAAATGAGAAATGCTGCGCGCAATCCCCCGGAAAAGAAGGGTGTGCCGAGCAGGTCTGCTTCGACATATACGGGGAGGAGTGTATTGAGCGGGGCAGAGACAAAGCTGCTAAAAAAAGAGACAATGAGCAGGGCGATGAAACGGCGATTGAGGAGTTCGGAGTACATTTTTTAATTTTTTTTATTTTGGCCCTTGACTCTCCAGTTACTGGAAGGTGTATATTGTCCGTTGAAGGCCTTCAAACACCCGTATCACATGGAGAAAATCCATGCTCAAAATTGGAGAATTTTCCAGAATTGTCGGCGTGCCGGTCAAGACGTTGCGCTACTACGATGAGATCGGTTTGTTCAAATCCGATTACATCGATGAGCAAACCGGCTACCGCTTTTACTCATTTGAGCAACTTCCGCGGCTCAATCGCCTGCTGGCTCTCAAAGATCTGGGTCTGTCGCTGAGCCAGATTGATCAAATGTTGAAAGAAGACCTTTCGGCTGATCAACTTCGCGATATGTTTTTGGTTAAACAGGCCGAACTCGAAGATCTTGCCAGAGATATCAGGGAACGCATTGCCCGCGTGGAAGCTCGACTGAGTCTTATCGAAATGGAGGATAAAATGTCAGATTATGAAGTTGTTATCAAAACAGTTGAGCCGGTTCTGGTCGCTTCCAGCCAGGATGCCATTCCCGACTATGAAACCATTGGACCTGTGATGGGGCGTCTGTACAATAGGGTTGTCGCTCATATTGTGAAACACAAGGGACAGTTCGCCGGGCCGGGCATTACGGTGTGGCATGAGAATCTCAAAGCCGAGGCAAGTCTGCCGATCAAAAAAGCCATATCAGAAGGTGATGACGTCACGGTCCACGAGTTGCCGGGTGATCACATGGCGTGTCTGGTGCATCACGGAGGCTTTGAAGGTTTTCCTCAGGCCTATCAAGCGGGCGTCCAATGGATTGAGGCAAATGGCTATGAGATCACCGGACCGAGCCGGGAAGTGTATTTGCAATTTAGACCCGATGGCGAACCGAAGGATTATGTGACTGAGATACAGTTTCCCGTGGCAAAAGTATAAGCAGGGGCGGGTTTAAAACCCGCCCGTACATGAGCATCCGACAAGAGAAATACCGGGATGGTTTTGTGTCCCGGTATTTTTTTAATATATGAAGTCCGATTTAAATTGTTCGATGCAGTCGTGGCGCGTGCCTTCAAAGAGGTAGATTTTGCCGTGTATCGTCGCGGTTTCTCCGGGCGCGAGAGCACCTGCGCGAATCGATTGGTGCATGCAGTGCCAGGGGTTGTGACCCTGAACAGAGAGATAGTCTGCCCAGGCTATGCCCGCAATCCATGTGCGATCTGTGGATTCGCGCATCAGAATGCCACCCGTGGCATTGGTGGGCGATGTGGGCCATTTGTCGGACCAGACGGTTTCGGTATCTATTGCGTTGCGATAGGTGTGGTTGTAGTGAATGTCGCGGTGGATGAGGGGGACCAGACCTTCTTCGGCGAGGAACCATGTGCGCTCGTGGTCGTCGTCAAAAAATGCCCGGGTTTCGGAGACTTCGGGCTGTTTGCCGGGGTTAAAGCAGGGGATGATCGCGGCAATTTCGGGCCAGGTGCGGTCGGTTTTGTTGGTGATAGAGAGCCGCAGATCAGCGCCATTTTCACTGCCTGTGACGTTGAGACGCAGGCCGAGGTCGGGATGTTCGAGGACTCCCGCATTGTCATTTAGTGTTTTTTGCGGTACATGATCCCCGCCCGTGTGCTGGCCTGGGTGTACGGCTTCAAACATGTTCCACTCGTAGAACCAGAGGTACATGGTTAAGTTATTTCGCCCATCGGGCGTGAATGAAAATCCGCGTCGCCATTTATCCAGTGTGATCATTTTTTAGCTTTCAGCGGTCAGTCCCCGCTCAATTCCTCCGCCCTGCGGGTTTTTATCACTCTCCAGAGCAGACTCTGCCTATCCTTCAATCCTGATTATCCTGATTGATCCTGATTTAGATATTTTTGCCATGCCATTGGGCATGAAAATTTCGTGGCGCTCGGGGTCGGAGTAGCCTTCGATTTCCATGTGGGTGACGCCGGGGCTTTCGATCGCGGCTTTGACAATGTGTTTGTTAAATGTGCTGACAATTTTGCTGGAGAGATACTCCGTGACGGGCAACCAGAGGCATTCTTCGATTTCTTCGGCTTGTATGGAAATATTTTCGCTCAAGGGCGAAAGGCGACAGACAAAGTAGATGTCCGATTTGTCGTAGCGGTAGCCGTGCCAGTGCCGGAAGCAGACCAGTTTTTCAAATTTTGTACGCACGCCGGTTTCTTCAAAGACTTCGCGCTGGACGCAGGTGGCAATGTGTTCGCCCGGGTGCAGGGCACCTCCGGGTAGTTTGTAATAGGGCGATTCAGAGCGGCGGTGCAATTCGCTGACGACCAGGAGTTCTTCGCGCTCGTTGATGACGACTCCGCCCGCGCCGATGTAATGCGTGGCGTATTCGGGGATAAGGGCATTGGGTTCGAGGCGTTTGGTGAGCAAGAGGTAGTCGGTTCCCGAGTGGTGGAATGAAAATCCCGCCTGTGTTGCTACCGGAATGAGTGCTGCCCGTTCAATGGGGATGGTGATCCAGACGACCTTAAATGCCTCGTGTTTCCACTCCTGGAGAGATGCTGAGAGGCGCGTGCGAAATTCTTCGGGATCGTGCGGCAGTGCTGCTGGATCGAGTTCAATGCCCTGAAAACGGTTTGGTGTGGCTTCGAGTATTTGCATAGATTACCTCGTTCATTGGATAGTTGTGAACCGGCACATGGTAAGGAACATCAGAAAATGGGGCAAGGGGTTTGCGGTGG
Source organism: Candidatus Latescibacterota bacterium (assembly GCA_022821275.1). Lineage (GTDB taxonomy): Bacteria > Latescibacterota > UBA2968 > UBA2968 > UBA2968 > VXRD01. The sequence continues at coordinate 94,330 of JAJEDY010000094.1, forward strand.
GCAGTTCTACTTGACAGCGGTTATGGGGACAATCATATTGAATTAAGTGAAGTGGTTGAAACAGTTGATGGGTTGGAGGCGTTAAATTGAGAGAGGGGTAATATGGTGTCTATTTTTGAACAGTTGGGTGTACGCACGATTATCAATGCTGCGGGGCCAGTTACGCGCTTGAGCGGGGCGCGTATGGATGAGGATGTGATCGATGCTATGCGCGAAGCAGCGCAGGTATGTGTGGATATTGCAGAGCTACAGGCGGGGGCGGGGCAGTTGATTGCCGAGGTGACTGGTGCCGAAGCCGGATATGTGACATCGGGTGCTGCGGCGGGGCTGGTGCTCGCAACAGCGGCGTGTGTTACGGGTATGGATCCGGGAAAGATGAACCGATTGCCCGATACGTCGGGGATGAAAAATGAGGTGATTATGCCCCGGTCGCATCGCAATTTTTACGACCACGCGGTGCGTTCAGTGGGGGTGACGCTCATTGAGGTGGGCATTCCCGACCGGTTTAGCGGCGCGGGGGTGCGCGATACAGAGGCCTGGGAAATTGCCGATGCAATAACCGATCAGACTGCGGCGATTGTTTATGTGGCGCAGTCTTTCGCGCAGCCGCCTTTGCCACAGGTGACGGCTGTGGCGCACAAACGCGATGTGCCCGTCATTGTCGATGCTGCCGGGCAGTTGCCGCCAGCGGAAAATTTGAAGCGTTTTATCGGCGAAGGTGCCGATGCGGTTTGTTTTAGCGGTGGGAAAACCATTGGTGGGCCTCAAGGTTCGGGCATTTTGTGCGGACGTCGGGATCTGGTTTCCTCGGCGGCATTGCAGCATCTGGATCTGGATGTGTATTATGATTTGTGGGACCCACCTCCTGCGTTGATCGATAAGTCCGCACTGCCGGGTGCGCCGCAGCACGGGATTGGGCGACCGTGCAAGGTGGGAAAAGAGCAAATTGCGGGGCTGATGGTTGCGTTGCAAAAGTTCGTCGCAGAAAGCGACGAGGTGCGGCAGGCCCGCTGGTCGCAGTGCCTTCAGAATTTGGCAGGTGAGATAAGTGGTTTGCCGGGGTGCGATATGCGCATGGATGCCTACCGCACAATACCCATTTTGCGGCTCGCGCTTTCTCCGACGGAAAGAGGCGTTGAGGTGGCGCGGCAGTTGATGGAAGGTGATCCGAGCATTCATGTTGGTACATCAGGCGTTTACGATGGCGAGTTGATTTTTAATCCCATGTGTTTGTCAGAAGATATGATTAAACCGATTGCCGATCGGTTAAAAGTGTTAATCGCTCGGTAGGAGCGGGTTTCAAACCCGCTCCTACTCGTTGGCCTTTTTTTATAAAGGAGGCGTGCCGTGGGTGTTATCACTATTTCAAGGGAATATGGCAGTGATGGACGCACTGTTGCTCGGAGGGTTGCCGAGGCACTGTCATATCACAATATAGACAAGGATTTGCTCGTTGAGGTGGCGCAAAAAGCCAAAGTGCCCGTATCAGAAGTCGAACGCTATGACGAACTACCCGAACATCCCGCACTGAGGGTTTTGCGAAAATTTCTCACGCCCGGATATGCAGATACTTTGACCGGGTTGTCGGAATACGAGTGGTGGGCTGCGGCGACCGTGCCCGAGTTGTCGGAGCACAAAGAGCAGGCTCTGACGACAATGGATGAAGAGGTGTATGCGAAGTTGACCGCGGAGGTCGAGATGCAGTTAGCCGATCAGGGCGATGTGGTTATATTGGGGAGGGGAGGGCAGGCTGTGTTGAAGGGCCGTGACGATACGTTGCATGTGCGCGTGGTCGCGACGCAAAATTTTAAGCTGAATGTGGTGAAAGAGCGCGATCAATTGACAAACGACGAGGATGCAATAAGGCGAATGAGTGGCGTAGATGATCGCCGCAGGACGTATATCAAACGCCATTACAAGGTGAATTGGGATAATCCACATCTGTACTCTATCATAGTGAATACCGGCTTTCTGGGCGTTGATGGCGCCGTAGATGCGATTGTTTGTGCTGCACAGAAGGTGTTATAAAAGTAAGAAGTGGGAAGGGTGAAGTGAGAAAACCCCATCCCGCCACCCAAAGACTGTTGCCTCATCCTACTTCCTACTTCACACTTCCTACTTCACACTTCTTAAAGTCCCATTTCGATATACGCCCGTGCGATTTTTTCTATGGCGATGACAAATGCCGCGGTGCGTAAATCCGGCACGTTGTCGCGCGATTTGTGGATTTCACTCATGGTTTGATAGGCGGTGCTCATGGTGTCTTCGAGGCCAGAGCGCACGAGGTCCAGTTCATCTGAGCCGTAAGAGAGTCTTGCTTTGAGATGGTCGGGAACGGGTTTGCCAATCATTTCTTCCAGGGCGGTGATGATTTGTGCGCCGCGATGTGCTTCGTGGCGTCTGTCGAGACGTCCGAACCGGATGTGCGAGAGGTTCTTGATCCATTCAAAATAAGAAACTGTGACGCCGCCCGCATTGAGATAGGCGTCGGGTATGATGGTTTTTCCAGCCTTGCGCAATACGTTGTCTGCCATGTAAGTGACGGGACCGTTGGCCGCTTCTGCAATTACAGGCGCTTTGATGCGTCTGGCATTTTCAAGTGTGATCTGGCCTTCGAGAGCGGCTGGTATGAGTACATCGCATTCTGCTTCGAGCAGGCTTTTGCCATTTACAATATACGTAGCTCCCGGAAAGTGTTTTAATGAGCCGCATTCCGCGCGGTAAGCTGCAACTTCTTCAACTGAAAATCCCTTTTCTGACAGGATTGCCCCTTCGCGTTCAATAATGCCGATGATGTGCGCGCCACTTTCTTCTTCGAGAAATTTGGTCGCGTGAGAGCCAACATTGCCCAATCCCTGCACGATAATGCGTTTGCCTTCCAAGTTGCCTTCCAAACCCGCGTTTTTGACGTCTTCTGAGTTGTTAAAAAATTCTTTGATGCCGTAAAATACCCCTCGCCCCGTTGCTTCGACACGCCCCTGAATTCCGCCTTGAGAAAAGGGTTTGCCCGTTGTGCAGGCAATGGCGTTGATGTCTTCCGGGTGCAGGCTGCGATATGTGTCTGCTATCCAGGCCATTTCTCGTTCTCCAGTTCCCATGTCGGGTGCCGGGACGTTGAGGGCTGGGTTGATATATCCCTTTTTGATCAATTCCTGTGCAAAACGTCGGGTGATGAGTTCGAGTTCATGCCCGTTGAATTCTCGGGGATCGATGCATAGCCCGCCTTTGGCACCGCCAAAGGGCACATCGACGATCGCGCATTTGTACGTCATGAGTGCGGCGAGTGCTTCCACGTCGTCCTGGCTGACTGTAGGTGCAAAGCGGATGCCTCCTTTGACGGGTAAGCGATGCTCACTGTGTACAGAGCGCCATCCCGTGAAGATGCGGTAGCTATCGCGGAGTTTGACAAAAAAGCGCACGAGGTAAATGTTGTTGTTGATTTTGATCTGGTCGGCCAGTCCCGGGGGCAAATCGAGCGTTGCTACTGCGCGGTCAAACATGAGATCAACGCTTTCTTTGAAGCTGGGTTCCTGTGAGGACATAAGTGTTTCTCCGGCAATGGTGTGAAGTGCTCTTATCACACTTTTAACAGGTGACGCAAGGCTGGTTCAAGGTCGGGATGGGCAAAGGAGAAGTTGGCGTTTTCGAGGCGTGAGGGGATCACACGGGTGCTTGCGAGGAGGAGGGCATCGGCCATTTCGCCCAGTGCGAGTTTGGCGGCAAATGCGGGTAGTGGAAAAATTGTCGGGCGAGATAAGACGCGACCGAGGGTTTTGGTAAATTCGCGATTGGTGACAGGTGTTGGGGATACGGCGTTGATTGCCCCGCTGATGGATTCGTTGTCTATTGCAAAGAGGAGTAGAGAGATCAGGTCGTCAAGGGTGATCCAGCTCATGTACTGATTGCCCGATCCGATGATGCCGCCCAATCCCAATTTGAATGGGAAGAGCATTTTGCCAAGCGCGCCGCCTGTGGGGGATAGGACAATGCCGATGCGCGGATGAACGGTTCGTATGCCGGCTTCTGTGGCGGGTTTGGCTGCGTTTTCCCAGGCGATGGATACGTCTGGGAGAAAGCCTTCTCCGGGCTGGCTGTCTTCGGTGAGGATTTCATCCTGGCGATTGCCGTAATAACCGATGGCAGAAGCGGAGATGAAGACTTTTGGCGGCGGAGATATAGACGCGAGCGTTTGGGCGAGCAATGTGGTGCCCTGTACGCGGCTGTCGCGGATGCGTGCCTTTTGCGTTGCGGTCCAGCGTCGAGAGGCGATGTTTTCTCCGGCGAGGTGTATGACGCCATCTATGTTGGTCAGGTGCGAGGGGTCGAGGGTATTAGAAGATGGATCCCAGGTGATTTCATCGTCGTTGCGGGCATTGCGTCGGGTGAGGGACACGCCGCGATCGCCGCGCGCGTTTAGTGCGGTTTTAAGTGCCGAGCCGATGAGGCCAGAGGCACCGGATATCAGGATTTTCATGACGGTTGTCTTTCGGGACGGCACAGGGGCCGTCCCCTACGATGATATTGTGGTTTGTAGGGGCGACCCCCTGTGGTCGCCCGCTGACTATTGTTTATAGAGCATCAGATAGATGATGACGCCGGTAATTGAGACAAATATCCAGCTGGGCCAAACCCATCGGGCCAGACGGCGGTGGCGATCAAATTCGCCTTTGTAGGCTCGCCAGACGAGCGCGATGATAAAGGGCACATTGACGGCGGCGAGGATGATGTGCGGGATGAGTATGGCAAAGTAGATCGGGCGCGTCCAATCGCGGTGTGGATAGGGCACAGAGCCGACCTGACTGTGATAGATGAGGTACGAGGTTAGAAAGAGTACCGATAAGATCAACGCTGTGACCATGCATTTCTGGTGCGTTTTGATGTTGCCGCGTTTGATATAGATGAATCCCAACAGGAGGAAGATGGTGCAAAGTCCGTTGAGAAAGGCGTTTGTCGCGGGCAAGTCTGTGATGGACATATTTTAACGTTTATCCAGTGCCTGTTCAATTAAGTGGAGAATGTAGCCGGTGTGAGCTTCGGTGCTCGCATCGGTCGTTTTTTTGGTTTTGAGCATGTTTTGAATGGCTTTGAGGTTGTGCAGGGCGATGGCGCGAGATGCATGGATCCGCTTGCTTTCGGGGTCGGTAATATTGATGAGGCGGTTGACGTATTCAGCTTGTAAGTTTTGGCGGAAAGAATTGACCGTGCCTTCGGCGTCTGCTGCAAAGACGGCATCGGTCAGGTCGGCCATCATATCGGATAGTGCGTATTCGTTTCCGTAGAGCGAGGTGTCGAGCAGGCGAGCCTGGACTGTGGGGTGTAAGAGGTGGCTGAAGATGCGTTGTTGAATGCCGATTACGCGATCGTGAATTTTGGGGTCTTCTGGCGCGCTGGAGAAGCCGAAGCCGCGTCTTTGTTCCTGTAAATGGTTATAGAGTCCGGGGGGCATATCAAATGCATCGGGCGAGAGGACGTATTTGGCAAGTGCGTCCATCGCGCGTTTCTGATCGGCGAGAGCAACTGGCGTGAATGGCCGGGTTGCGCCGGGTTGGCCGATGACTGCGCGGTCAACGTAAATGCCGCCGATATAACGGGAGAAGACAGTTGCGGCATTGCGATGCTGCGCAGTGAGAATGAGGTAAGCCGTTTTCAGTTCGTGATAGGTGTTGCCCGGGGTGTTGTATTTTGCGAGGATTTTGTTTTTGACGTCGTTTACCAGTTCGATTCGGCCTGTGGCGTGGGCAATGGCATCGCTGCTGAGGTCGTAGATCATCACGCGCGGGTCAATGCCGCGATTCGACGAGCGCATGTCGTCGGCGTCATTGCCAAACATGAGTTCTGGTTCTGTGGAGCGCGCGAGTATTTTTTCGAGGCGTTTTTGTTCGTCCTTGATATTGTCCCGTCCTGGCGAATACCCAAATTCAATGGCCCAGATATCATAGGGACCAGGGCGTGTGGTGTAGTAATGCCCCTGTTTTTGACCGGGCACGGCGAGGTTGACGCCTGGATAGTCCATGACCGAACCCGTGAGGCCCATTTTGCCGGTCCGGCTTTTGTCGTGCAGTTGTGCTGGGGTGTGTAGTTGACTGGATTTCATGTTGTGGTTGAGGCCGAGCGTGTGACCGATTTCGTGGAGGATGAGATAGTAGATGCTATCTTTGAGCAGCGCGTCAACTTCAATTTTGGATGCGCCAGAAACGCGCAGGACCTGGGTGCCAAAGAGGTTGGATGCGTGTAGTTCGTGGCCCAGGGAACAGTATTGTGGCATGTTTAACTCGGTGTCGGATGTCGCATCGTCAAAGAGCTTGTCATAGCGCAGGCTGCTCCTGAGAAATGCAAATTCGAGCATGATGTCGGCGCCCAGTATTTGCCCGGTTCGCGGGTTGACAAAGCTCGGTCCATATCCGCCAAATGGCGGATTGGGCGACGAGGTCCAGCGCAGGACATTGTATCGAATATCTCCGGCTTCCCAATCGGCATCATCGGGCTGTTCTTTGACGTGTACGGCATTTTTGAATCCAGCGGCTTCAAAGGCGATATTCCAGGCGAGAGCCGCTTTTTTGATGGTTGAACGCAATTCTTTTGGGGTCGTGTTTTCGATCCAATAGGTGATTGGCACGACTGGTTCAGAGCGTTTGGCTTTGAGATCCCTTTTTTTCAGGTTCCAGCGATGAATTAAATCGCGATAGGGCGTCGCGCTCCTGGAGGTTAAATCGGTCACTTGTGTGCTGAAGTAACCGACGCGCGGGTCGTCAAATCGCGGTTGATAATCATTTTTGGGCATTTCGATCAGGGTGTGTTGCAGGGTAATCGTCACATTGCGGGCATCGGTTATGCCGTCGCCGCCGCCTTTGGGGTTGGGGTTTTCATAGGTGTAAGCGATAATGAAGTCGGTGTTTTTTGGATAATTTTTTATGGATAGACATTTGGTTTTGGTTTTGCTGAGTCTGCCCAGTGAGAAGTTTTTGCGATTTTGCGTTCGGTTGACGCGATGGAGTGCTTCTGTGAGGAAAATACCGTCGGCTTTGATGAGGATGTTGCCCGTGGAGTCGTTGCGTGCCGCGATTTTTTCGGATACGAGTATAGATGGGCTGATGTTGGCTTGTGCTGCACGGCTCAGGGCGTTTTTGGGGTCAAAATAATACGCGGTGTTTTCAGAGACGATTTCGATTTTGTCAAAGTGTTTTTGAATGGAAAGCACGCGGCTGCCGCGATAGTTGCCTCTGTATGTTCCCGCTGATACGGGGGCGTTAACGGTGTGGGTGAAGTAGATGTATTCTTTGCCGATTTGCGATTCGCGGATTTGCAATTGCAACGCGCCTGTGGTCGTGTCTTCATAGACGGTGAAGAGACCGGGGTACTTGCGGCTGGATTTGGTGAGTTCGGCAATGGTTTTCTTTGGTGTGTCCTTTTTTTGCGTTCCCTTTTTTGGGGTTTTTGCGGCATTTTGTTTGGCGACTTTTGTCGAATCCGCAGGTTGTTTTTCCTGCGCTTGAACGGAGAATGCGATTCCAAAGACGAGTGCGAGTGCGATTAATAGGCGTTGAGTATTCACGGTCATATCTCCTTTCTATTTATTATAGGTATCTTCGCTACGCAAAATTACCCAATTGTTTTAATATTTTCAAGTGTTGTATATCGGCTGTATGAGCTATCAATTGACTTTATGTTTTTTTTTCTTATCTTTTGCGTTCAATTTTTCGAGGGTTTAGATTACTGACGCGAGGTTTGAAAATGGCAGAGGCGGGAAATGCGTGGTTGACGCCCAAGGAGATCGCGGATCGGTTGAGTAGCCGAAAAGCGAGAGAAGTACAGGAAGATTTGCTCTATGGGCGCCGGACGCGACGTGAGATATTGGATCTGGTGATGGAAGCTGTGGGTTGCAATGAATATTCGGCGGAAGATTTTTTGCGTGAAATTGTGAAGTGAGTCAAAGCGCTCACAGTCTGATTTTAGTATGTTTGCCGCGTATCGCATCGTCAATACGCGGCTCGATATTTTTTGACCTGTAGGGTACGCTATGTCTGAGGTTTCTCGATCTGATTATCTGGTTATAGGCAGTGGTATTGCGGGCCTCTCATTTGCGCTTAAAGCGGCAGAGACCGGGTCTGTCACTCTGATTACCAAAAAAGAGTTTCAGGAATCCAATACCAATTACGCACAGGGCGGTATTGCCTCTGTTTTACATCCCGACGATTCGTTTGCGCTTCATCGGGAAGATACGATTCAGGCAGGCGCGGGGTTGTGTCGCGAAGATGTGGTGGATATGGTGGTGAGAGCAGGTCCCGATATGGTTAAGGCACTCATTGCCTGGGGGGCAGAGTTTACGCGAGGGAGCGAGCAGCGTACAACTGAGTCAGTCGTTCAAAATCTCGCGCTTGGGCGCGAGGGCGGGCATTCGAAAAATCGCATTGTGTATGCCGCGGATCTGACCGGTCGAGAGATTGAGCGGGCGTTGTCCGAAGCGGCGATAGCCCATCCCAATATCGCGTTGTACGAGCATCACATGGCGATTGATTTGATCACGGAACACCATGTATATGGTTCGAAAATTTCAACGCCGGGGAAGATTCAGTGTTGGGGTGTTTATGCATTGGATGCCGTGCATGGACAGGTGAAGACTTTTTTGGCAAAATTTACGCTGTTGTGTAGCGGCGGGTGTGGTCAGATTTATTTGCATTCGACCAATCCGGCCATTGCAACGGGCGATGGTATTGCCATGGCGTATCGCGCGGGCGCAAGTGTGGGCAATTTGGAGTTTATGCAGTTTCACCCCACGACGCTTTATCACCGGGATGCAGATTCATTTTTGATTTCTGAAGCGGTGCGCGGGCATGGTGGCATTCTGGTGGATCGGGCAGGACGGGCGTTTATGGACGATTATCACAAGATGGGACCGCTTGCTCCTCGGGATGTGGTCGCGCGGGCGATTGATAGCGAGTTGAAAAAGAGCGGTGATCCCTGTGTGTTTCTCGATATTACGCATTGTCCAGGTGCAGAGCTTCAAGCGCGTTTTCCAACGATTTATGACCGGTGTTTGCAATTTGGTATTGATATTACGCAGCAGCCCATTCCGGTTGTGCCCGCGGCGCACTATATGTGTGGTGGGGTGTTCACAGATACGCAGGGGCGCACGGATATCGAGCGGCTTTACGCTTCGGGTGAGGTCGCCTGTACGGGGTTGCACGGGGCAAATCGCCTGGCGAGTAATTCGCTGTTAGAAGCTCTGGTTTTTTCTGATCGCGCGTTTTCCGATATCCAGCAGCACATAGATGCGCGGCTTGATTTTCCCGATGTGCCAGCCTGGCAAGACGATGATGTGTTTAATACAGAAGAGTGGGTGTTGCTATCACACGACCGGCAAGAGGTGCAGCGTTTGATGTGGGATTATGTGGGAATTGTGCGGTCGGATTTTCGATTGAAGCGCGCAGCCCGTCGCATTGGCGTGATTGTGCAGGAGGTCGAAGAGTTTTACAAGCGTACGCAAGTTACCGAGGCGTTGCTGGAGTTGCGCAATATGACGACTGTTGCCGCGCTGACTGTGCGCTGTGCATTGTCCCGCCGCGAAAGCCGGGGGTTGCATTATACGCTCGATTGTCCTGCGCCGTTCAAATCTCCAGGAGATACGGTGGTGTCTGCCTGGGAGACGTGGGGTGCGGGGCTGCCCGTTATTGAAGTGTGATCCGCAGATGACGCAGATGAACGCAGATGAAGAAGAGGGCTGGTGGGTTGGGCGGGCTGACCGCTGACTACTGACAACTTTTCAGGAGTTTTTATGCGCAACGGCATTGCCGTGATTGATTTTGGGGGGCAATATGCCCATTTGATTGCCAATCGGATTCGCAGGTTGCGGGTTTATTCCGAAATTTTCCCGCCGGATGTTGATCCTGCGGCATTGCAGGGTGTGTCGGGTATGATCTTTTCGGGTGGTCCGTCCAGTGTGTATGATCCCGATCCACCGGCGTTTAATCCCGGATTGCTCGGTACTGATTTGCCCGTGCTCGGGCTGTGTTATGGACATCAGTTGTTGTGCATGCATTTGGGGGGTGAGGTTGTTGCTGGTGAGGTGCGAGAATACGGTTCTGCCAGATTGAATATTGCGGGTGGGACAGATTTGTTTGCCGGGCTTGGAGATTCCCAGGTGGTGTGGATGAGCCACGGCGATGTGGTCGCAACGCTGCCAGAGGGTTTTGAAATTTTGGGGGCGACCGAGGATTGTCCTTCGGCAGCGGTTGGCGATGCCCAACGCCGAATCTACGGCTTGCAATTTCATCCCGAGGTGGCACATACGCCGCGTGGATTGGATATTCTCGATAATTTTCTGACGATATGCGATGCGCCGCGAACCTGGACAATGGGCAATTATGCCGAAGTGGTTATGGAGGAGATGCGGGAGAAGGTGGGGGATCGCAATGTGTTTTTGCTGGTGTCGGGTGGAGTCGATTCTTCGGTGGCTTTTGTGTTGTTTAACAGGGCGCTGGGCGCAGACCGGGTGTTGGGGTTGCATATTGACAATGGTTTTATGCGAAAGGGCGAGACGGCTGCGGTGGAGGTTTTTCTGAAAGAAGAGGGGTTTGACAATCTGATGGTCAAGGATGCCAGTGACGATTTTTTGTTGGGTGTGGAGGGTCTGGTCGATCCAGAAGCAAAGCGCGAGGCGATTGGACACACATTTTTAGAGGTGAAGGACGAGGTGATGTCGCACTTGCATCTGGATGCAGATCAATGGGTGTTGGGACAGGGAACGCTTTATCCCGATACCATAGAATCGGGGGGGACAGAGCACGCAGCGTTGATTAAGACGCACCACAATCGCATTGATTTGATCGATGAGTTGATTGCCCAGGGCAAGGTTGTCGAGCCTTTGGCGCAGTTGTACAAGGATGAGGTGCGCGAGTTGGGGAGCGCGTTGGGGTTGCCCGATCATCTGGTGTGGCGACATCCGTTTCCCGGTCCCGGTCTGGCTGTGCGCTGTTTGTGTTCCGATGGCGAGACGGATGGGAGGGATATTGCATCATCTGAGAGGGCTGCTGCTGAGATCGCTTCTGAGGCGGGTTTGCAGTTGCAGGTTTTGCCGGTTAAGAGTGTGGGAGTTCAGGGCGATTTTCGCACGTATTCGCATCCCGCGATTGTTTCGGGGTTCGATCTGGATACGCCCGACAGCGATTGGCGCGTGCTCGAAGATATGTCAACGCGGATTACCAATAGCGTGCCGGGTGTTAATCGCGTGGTTTGTCTTATCGCGCCAGATGTGTTGCCCGGGTTGCGTCCCAAACGCGCATTTTTGACCTATCAGAGGCTCGAGGTTTTGCGGGAGGCAGATGCCATTGCCATGCGAATACTCGATCGCGCGGGTCTTATGCCCGCTGTGTCTCAGATGCCGACTGTTCTGGTGCCGTTGACGACAGATGGACAAGATGAAGTTGTGATTTTGCGCCCGATTACGACCCCGGATTTTATGACTGCGCGATTTGCCGAGTTGCCCCACGATCTGGTGCGCGATATGGCAGACGAGATACTGAATCTGCCCGGTGTCGCTGCCGTGGGGTACGATATAACACACAAACCACCGGGGACTGTGGAATGGGAGTGAAAGACAAAAATGGAAAAAATATAGCCTATCACGGTCTTGTCCGTGCTGTCAGAAAAAGGCGTTCCCGTTCAATCGCAATGGAGAGATAAATAAATGGACAGAACGAGGTTGTGATTTTGCACTCGATAGGGTTGTTTTTTTCACTTTTTTGAATTGAAATAGAACAAAATGTACACATTTTCTTAAATAGCGACTCGCCTGATTAGCAAGCGTAGAGCTGCTGGCATAAACTTTATCTCATTGTTTTTTTAGTGCCTTAGAATATTCTGAGGCACTTTTTTTTGTGCTTTTTCGAAAATGGGCACGGTATTTGCAGGATATGTCGTGTGCAAATCGCACTCGTGTTAATGCTGCGGGGATGTCCGCGATGATAGAGGGATAAAGTTATGAAAAATACTACAGTTGCATTTTATAGCCAGCATCTCGTTGGTGTTGGGCACCATTTTCGCAATCGCCAGATTGTCAATGCGCTGGTGAAGACATGCGATGTGTTTTTTCTCGATGGCGGACGCCCTATTCCCGAAGCCGATCTCGATGAACGGGTGACGTGTCTTCCCTTACCACCTCTTCGCACGGGCACACATGGCATTGAGCCTGTTGATACGGAGCAAGATTTACAGACTGTGATGCAAGAGCGTCAGATACAGCTTGCTGAAGCTATGGAGCAGATTCGCCCCGATGTGTTTTGTATTGAGTTTTTCCCATTTTCCAGATGGTCGCTCAAGAGCGAAATCCTCAATACCATTGTCAGGCTCAATGAGGTCAATCCCGGTGCGAAGGTGCTGTGTTCGCTGCGCGATGTTCCCACGCGGGCAAAGAGCGATGCGCTGCAACCGACTTTCGCACTTGCCCCGAGACGCGATGGGGACGCGATGCGGTTTTATTCCGTGCCTTTTGGTGGGATACATCACGCGTATTTGTCTTTTAACCGGCGGTATTACGAGGAGGTCGTGCCCGTGTTGAATGAGTATTTCGATGCGGTGATGGTACATGGCGATTCCCAACTATCCCGATTGGAAGACCACTTTCCCTGGGTGACTGATATTGGTATTCCCGTGGTTTATACGGGGTTTGTATCTGAGAAAATCGAGGACGCATCTCGGCCTGATGGGGCGCCAGATCGGTATGTGTTGGTCAGTGCTGGCGGTGGGGCTGAGGGGCTTGCGCTTGTCGCGCCGTGTATTGAAGCGTGGAAACAATTGGCACAGGAGGATGCACACGATGGGCGCGAGATGGTGATTTTTGCCGGTGCGTTTATCAATGAAGAGCATTTTGACGCTTTGCGCGGGTTGTGCGATGATGGTCCGTTTCGCATTGAGCGCTTTGCGTCCAATTTTTTGGCGTGGATGAAACATGCGGATTTGTCGATTAGTCGTGCAGGTTACAACACCTGTATGAATGTGCTTGAGGCACGAGTGCCATCGATTCTGGTGCCGAGTATTGCGATGGATGATCAGGAATTTCGCGCGCAGCAATTGATGGGGTTGGGCATTGCACAGGTGATACATCCCGATCAACTCGGTGTGGCAAAGATGACAAAAGCCATAGCCGAAATGCTCGAAAGTTCTGTGCCCGAACACCATCTATCCCTGGATGGTGCCGAGCAAACACGAAAGTTTATAG
>JAJEDY010000061.1 GCA_022821275.1 Candidatus Latescibacterota bacterium
GTTTGCAAATGTTTATCCGATTGAGTATCTTTTTTGCCAGTCCCATTGTGCCGTCTCACTCGTTTGGGTTGTCGTTGATTTGGACATCTTTGACTCCCAATTTGCGTGAACGGCACTTTTTTGTCTATCCTTTTTAAAAAATATGTCCGAAGTATTGTTTTGAAGATTACTTCAACTAAAAAGAGGACTTGCCCACAAGTCCTCTTTGAAGGATTTCGCTCAATTGTAATACTTTGCCCTACGCAGATCCGAACAGGTCTGCGGTAGCAGTTCAACTTGTCCTCATAATCTATTTTTCTTGTTTATTATTTTCAGACGATTCCTTTTGCGGTTTTGGTCTTGGGGGTGGTGGCGGTGGTTTTGGTCTTGGCGGGCGTGCTGGTCTGGAATTAAAAATCTTTTTTTCATACTGCTGCATATCGATCCTCTGCAACTTGATATGCCTGAGCAGCACATTTCTCATTCAACTTTTGATCTTCTGGAATATCAGCATAGCCCACGCCACCCGTCACGCTTGTCATTCTCTGAATCAATTGTCTATTTCTGTCTATAACCTCTTCATTTGTCATCGTCCCATTATCGACATCCATCCATAATTCTTGCCATTCATTTTCCAATTCACCACATTGAAGACTAATTGCATGCAGAACCGCGGCTTTTCTCCCATAATCAGAGACAAAATCCCAGGTAATAATAAGGGCAATCACCCCGCCCGATATGAGTTGTGCAATTGGCGGAAGCACATCTAAGAATGCGGCGATACCACTTGCTGCGGCGGCATAAAGCAAAAAGCGGATAATGGTATAATTGCGACGATAACGATCCGAAAGCACCGCGTAGTATCGGACAAGTCGCGCAATATCCAATAGACGTAGCCAAACTTCGTTTCTAACTTGATCGGAAACCATTTTAATCCACCTCTTTGCAAGCAGTGTACAACGGCTCGACGACGTAACCGAACGCACCGAAAACTACAGCAGCAATTCAACCAAGTATCAATTGTAAGTTATAACGAACAAACATACCAGTGTCAAGCAGCAATCTTCTATTTTCATATCATCCTGCCTATCCTGATTCAGACAGTTTCTTACCCGTCATCTGAGGAGCATGAAAGTTGACAGGGGCATGCTAACAATTCGGGGGTCGTCAACTTCTTCGGAATCGTCCTGTGTGATCAGCAGGCCAAAAGCGGCATTGTTCACTGATTTTTCCAAAAATGACCGAATGCCCAGCGTATCCCGTAAGGGATCTATCCTGCGTTGATATTTGATTTCTACCGGCACGCGTTGAGCACCGACGGTCAAAACGAAATCCACTTCACGGTCTATACCTCGTTCGGGAAAATGGGCGATGTCCAATCCGTGAATCGTAGAGGCAGTTGCGCCGAAAATACTCTCGGCGAGATGCCCGGCTAATGGGGTGAGTTCGGGACGCTCTGATAGGGCTTCCGACGTCAATGGAATCTGTTCTTGGAGCCAACTGGCTCGCAAGCCGTGATCAACCAGACAAAGTTTGGAACTCCCTCGCTTTCTTTTAAGACGTATTTCAAGCGGAGGAATCAATCGAAGCAGAAGTGTCTCGCCGAGAAATCTCAAATAGTGCGTCACGCGCTGGCTACCGATATTTGCGCCGAGCGACAGGCGCGCCTCGTCCGCAAGCATTGAAACCGTGGGCGTCTGCCCAGCGTAGCGACAAGCCAGTCGAAAAAGTTCTTCAAGCAATTGAGGATCTCTCTTTCGCCCGCGATCGCCAACCCGAAGATCGTGTTGGATCACGCGCTGGATCACGGTTTCGTTCAACTGATCTGCAAGCACGGCCCATTCAACATCCTTCTGTTTGTGGACGATGGGATAGCCTCCGCGCTCTGAAAAATGCCGAAACGCCTCATTTCGAAATCCCGTGTTATCCTCACCATGAGCACGCAGTTCCCGCCAGAAATTCTTGTCAATCAGAAACCGCAGGCCATTGTCCTGCAGGAATGGCTTCGGCGTTTCCAACTCGCGCAACGCCCCGATTTCGGTAAGCGAAAGCACCCCCGCCTCAATGGTGTTAATGCGTCCTGCCAGACTATCCCGTCCCCTTTCAATCCTCAGTGCCGAACTTCCAGTAACGACAACTTTTACCGATGCATGATCTACAAGGGACTTCAGTTGTGCATGCCAGCCATCCAGATTCTGAATCTCATCAAAAAAGAGATATGCCTTCTGCCCATCTCGCGCTAACGCATTGAAACGCGCCCCTGTTATCTCTCGTTCAAACCAATCGGAAATGCGAAGTATCGGCTCCTCTATCCCTTGCAGCAATTCCAATTCATCAAACTGGACCCGCAGTATGCTTGTGGGAGGCACGCCTTCGTCGAGCAAATCCGCAATAATTTGAAACTGTGCCGTCGTCTTTCCTACCTGGCGCGGGCCTCGTACCACGATGATCGGAGCTATCTCTGCATCCAGACGACGACGTATCTGCGCGACCAGATGGCGGCGCGTTTGAGGTTGCAGAGGCATGGAATCACCTTCCCACCAGGGATTAAACCGGCGCAAGTCAGCGACCAATTGCGGCGGGAGCCAGCTATCGGTAAAAAGTGAATCCTGACTGCTCATGATCAATCCTCTCTCCAAAATCTTGCATTTTGACAACGCGAAACTCCGGTTAGCTCCACACCCCAATAATATACGGCATCAGTGCCAAATTCCCGCATACCAATATCAGCTACTCAAAGTGTCTCCCTTGCTTCGCTGCTTGCCATTGGTCTTCTGTATCGATCTTCGCGCCGGGGTCGCCCTGTTGTTTCATCCAGCAATCGAGTTCGGCAGACAGGCGTTTCTTCGCCTCTGCGTGTGCGGGATCATCGGCCAGATTATTCAACTCGCAGGGATCCTCATCCATGCGATACAACTGCTCGGGGGAACGGCGCATGTATCGATCCACCAAAAACCGCGTATGCTCATTAAACGTCGTATCAAAAACCCACGTCGGCCAGTACTGGTGCCATCGAAACTGCCCCATCAGATGCTTCTCAATATAGATCGCCTCGGGCGTCAGATTGCGAATATAGTGATACGTACCATCCGTCACCGCGCGGATCGGATAGGGCGGACCCTCGGGAATATTATTATGCATAAAATACGCGAACGCCCGATGATCCTCTGCCTCGCCCAAAAGCACAGACATAAAACTCGACCCATCGAAATCAATCGCATCGGAATCACCGCCCGCAGCCTCAACCAGCGTAGGCGCGACATCCTCATACTGAATAACCGCATCGGTATATCCCGGCTTCACCACGCCGGGCCAGCGCACAATAAAACCCGTATGAACACCCGTATTCCAATTCGTCCACTTGCACCCGGGAAACTGCGACCCCTGTTCAGACGTAAAAATCACCAGCGTATTATCCGCCTGCCCGGTCTCGTCCAGCACCGCCAGAATCTCACCCACCTCCTGATCCAGCACCTCAATCTCCGCCAAATACTTGGCATAATCACTCCGCGTCTCCTCCGTATCCGCCAGATACGGAGGCAACTTCAACGCATCCAGATCAAAATGCTCGGGATTGCCCAGCGTCCACGGCGCGTGCGGCTCAAAAAGCCCGGCCACAAGACAAAAAGGCGCATCCCTATCTTGCGCCACAAACGCGCGAATACCCTCAACGCCAAACTCGGGATCGGGATGTGTGCATCCCCCCTCAATACCCGGCACATATTCAAAAGGAAAACTCTTATTGGGACCCACGTGCTTCTTGCCACACAGCCCCACGCGATACCCCAGATACCCCAGAAAATGCGGAAGACTCCGCGTCCCTGGACGCGCAGCAGAATGATTCCAGCACGACCCATTGCGCGCCGGGTACAACCCCGTATAAAGTGCCGTACGGCACGGATTGCACATCGCCATAGGCAAATACGCCCGATTAAAAACCAGACCATCTCGCGCCAACCCGTCGATATTCGGCGTATCCACATTCTGCCCACCGTAAAGCGACAAATCGAGATACGTCGCATCATCTGCAATCATAATCAAAATATTCGGTTCCATAACCCCTCCTTTTGTAGCCCCAATCGCACCAGCAACTCTGGCGGCGCATCAATAGCGCGCAATTTCTCAACCATCAAACTCTGCATACGGACCAGCGCATCCGGTTCACTATCGGCGAGATCATTCTCCTGATCGGGATCCGAAGGCATGTGATACAACCGCGTCTTGTGCTTCTCGGGATGTCGCGCAGGCGTCTGCTTGCTCCGAAGCACATCGGCACCCCAATCAAACTGATTGCGATTCGCAATAATACTCGAATAAGCATACACCGGAGGATTGGCCTCATCCACCCCCTGCAACAGCACGTACTCCCCATCGGTAATATTGCACGTCCCAGAAAACTGACCGTACAAAATCGCATCGCGCCCGGGCGCATCCCCATCTCGCAGAAACGGAATCAAACTCTGCCCGTGCAAATTCACCCCATCGGGCACCGCCAACCCCATAGCCTCCACCACAGTCGGAAAATAATCAACCGGCTGCACAAACTGCACGGGATGCGCACCGTGACCAAACTCGGGATGCCAGACAATCATCGGAATCCGCGTAATCTCATTCCAGAGCACCCAGTTTTTACCCGTACGCCCGTGATCGCCATTGTGCGTCCCGTGATCCGACGCGAGAATAATCATCGTATCATCCATCAACCCCATATTCTCAACCTGATCGAGAAAATGCCCCACCCAGCGATCCACCATCGTCACCTCACCCGCATAAATCGCCTGCACCCGCTTCAACTCCGCCTCCGTCAAATTGCCATCCACCCAATCGTACGGCGCGACCGGATACTCCATCACATCGTCCTCCGAATCATCGTACAACTTCACATAGTGGCGTGGCGGATCCCATGGCTCGTGCGGATCAAAAGAATCGATCATCAAAAAAAATTCCCGATCCGCATTGTGCTGAAGCCACCGCGCCGCCCGTGAAAACAACTGCGGCGAAAACCAGTCGCGTTCTTCCTTGCGGATATATTGCGCATTGCGAAAATGCGGTTGCTCGGGCCTGTTATGCGGTGGATAATCCAGCGTCCGATTCTCAAAAACAATATCCGAATCCGTCACATACCGGTCCCGCTCCTGCCCGCGCACAAAATCAAACCCCGAAAACGGACGCCAGTACCCACTGCCCGGATTGCTCGTCCAGTGGTGATACACATCCGTAAAAAAATAGGACACCTTACCCGCCTCGTGCACCGTGCCACCCAGCGTCACATCATCAGGCTCTATACCACCCCATCCCCGCCACGGAAACTCGTATCGCCCCGTCGCAATATCCCGGCGACACGGCAACGTGGGATACGAAGCCAAATACGCATTCTCAAAAACCGCTCCCCGCTCGGCAAAACGATCTATATTCGGCGTATGAATCCGGGAATTGTCATAACACCCCACGTGATCTCGACGCCAGGTATCCAGCACAATCAGAATAACATTCATAAAAAACTCCTCATGTTAAAACCTCTTCAACGCTCACCCGCAGATCCGCCACAGAACCACCCGCGGCATTGAGCACCACAGGACCATCATAACCATTCGCCTTGAGCGCGCGGACCACATCCACATCATCCTTCCCAATCGTCACCAGACCCATGCGTCCCACATACTTATCCACAATCCCCACAGCATTATCAACATCCATCGCATTGAGCCAGACATGCGCACGCTCGGGCAACTCGGGCATCAAAGCGTCAAAATCCGCTGCACTCTCCAAACACGTATCCACCCCATTACCCACATTCAGCGTCACATCGGGAATATTCTCGAGCAACGCCTGCACACCGCTCACCAGAGCCTCTCGCGTCTCCTGAGAACGCGCACCACTGAGAAAACTCGCACACCGCAGGCGAAGTGCCCGCGCCAGATGAACATCCCACTCAACCTGCCGCAAATTAGAACCTGGATCAAACGCGCCCCTGCTATTCACCCCCGTCAAATCGCGCACATGTAACCCCATCAACGCCACACCTGCATCATCGAAATAATCGCGAATCATCCGCACCGAAGCATCGGGATGAAAAGGCGAACTCGCCGTAAACGCACAATGCAACACCATAGCATCAAAACCCGCTGCCTTCGCAATCTTCAAGGCAGCGGGCAACACGGCTTTTGGACACATAACAGGATCAAAACACAAACGCAAAATAAGCCTCCTCACTTCTTAGCGATCAGCTAAAAACCTCCTGGATTGCGGCTTTAAGCATGCCGCAATGACATCTTCCGTCTCACTTTACACTTCTACATCCCCTCCCAATACGCCCACATATCATCCGGATCCTCAAACTTCAAATCATCCCAATTCGTCCACCGAAAACGCGTAATAATCGCCATGCGAATCTCATCGCTACAATTCATACTCGCACTGTGAACCAAATGACTGTGCCAGATCATGGCGGATCCCGCCGGCCCAGAAATCTCCTCGTAATCCGCATCATCCCAATCGAGAATCTCCAGCGGCCTCGTCGAACGCGGCTCCCCCTCATAAATCGGCAAATCGTAAAACGTCTTACCCAGACTCACCCGCGAATGCGTTCTAAAATACTCCGCCATATGTTTATGCGTCCCCGGCCACACGCAGGTACCCCCGCCCTGGGGCTTCACATCATTGAGATACAGCGTAATCCCCACCGTCCAATTATTCACAACACCGCTGCCAAGCCCGTGACCATCCATATGACTGCCTTTGGGACCTTTCCACTCGCCACCCTGTGGAAACCGCAAATTCGCCGACGTAATGGGTGGATGCAAAGGCGCCAGACGCCCCTTACCAGCCAACTCTTCAACCATACTGTACAGCGGCGAATCGTAAATCAACGCGTGAAACGCCGCGTGCCCATCCATCCCTTGAGACCCCTCTTTCCCAACCCACGAAGAAGGATCATTGCGATCCACAGGCAGATGATCCCAGATCACATCTCGCGCGGCCTCCATTTGTTCGGGCGTCACCACATCGCGTTTAATCACATAGCCCTGCTCCCGAAACACCGCTTTATCATCAACAGTCAAAAACGCCATCATACACTCCTTCCATCTGCTATATACCGCTCGACCATCTCCCTGAACTCGCGCACAATATCCGGTTTCCGATTAAACTGATTATACGACTCAAACGGATCATCTCCCATATGATACAACTGACCCCTTGACCCCGGCACAGGACCTGTGCCCACACACCCATCCACACCGCGCCCCATATCTCCGGAATTATCGCAATCGACAATCAACTTCCAATCCCCTCGCCGAATCGAAAACACCCCCATGCAGGAATGGTGTATCAAATCATCCCGAACAAGCTTATTCTCACCCATCAACACAGGCAAAAAACTCGCACTATCTTCACCCGCATCCTCTGGAAGCGTCTCCCCCACAATATCCGCCACAGTCGCCATAAAATCCTGCAATCCAACCAGCGCATCGCAAACCGAATTGGGCGCAACAACACCCGGCCAGCGCGCGATAAACGGCTCTCTGTGTCCCCCCTCCCAGATAAACCCCTTAAAACCGCGCCAATCACCGCAAGACTTGTGACCATACGTGCGCCCATTACAACCGGGCAACGCACCATTATCACTCGTCACAATAATCAGCGTATTATCCGCCAGCCCACAGCGATCCAGCGCATCCATCACCTGCCCCACCATCCAGTCAAACAGCGCGACCATATCCCCCCGGGGACCCGCCTCACTCGCACCGCGCAAAAACTCCGGCACACATTCGACCGTACACGGTTCATGCGGCGCAGAAGCCGCCAGATAAAGAAAAAAGGGCGTATCTTCATCCCTTGCCCGCTCCTCAATATACGCCACAGCCTTCTCCGTAAAAGCCGGATCCGCTTCCTTGTGGTCCCAATCCGGAACCATCAACCCGCGCCGACCACCCGCCATCTCGACCGGCTTTTGCACACTCGGAATACCCACCGTCTGATCCTGATCGATAAAACAATAAGGCGGTTGCGCCGTCGAACAGCCCGACGTCCCGTAAAACCTGTCAAACCCCAGCTCAATCGGTCCCCCCGCAATCGGCTTTGAAAAATCGATCTTATCTTCCTCCACCGGATCGGGTGATCCACCCGGCCAGGGCAGGGGCTGATCAAAGTTAAACACCTCGCCATCCTTCACACCCCAACCCAAACCCAAATGCCACTTGCCAAAACACCCCGTGTGATATCCACACCTTTTCAACAAAGAAGCCACCGTCAGGCGCTCGGGTTCAATCAACGGCCATTCGTAATTGAACAACACATGGCTCTTCAATTCGGTGCGCCAGCAATAACGCCCGGTCAAAATCCCATATCGCGTGGGCGTACACACCGCCGAAGGCGAATGCGCATCTGTAAACCGCATCCCCTCGCGCGCCAGCCGATCCATATACGGCGTGGGGATCTTCGACTGCGGATTATAACACCCCACATCGCCATAGCCCATATCATCAGCCAGAATATAAACAATATTCGGACGTGTATTTGGCATCTCTAACCTCTCATATTGATCCACGGTTCATCCCCCGACACATCGACCAGTACCTCACCATCGAATTTAGCGGGAGACAAAATCGCCAGAAAAACCAGATCCTCATCCCCGGCATTATAAGTCCCATGCACCATATCCATCGGAATATGCGCCGCATCACCCGGACCCAGAATTTGCGAATCCCTATCCACCCACTGCTCTGCCGTTCCCGCAACCACATAAATAATCTCTTCCATACACGGATGGCGATGAAACGCGTGCGCCTTACCCGGCGGCATCGTCACCCGCACCAGCAACAAATGATCCGCCTCGGTCAACCCCTCCCGACTGATCCACTCGTGCGGACCCCACGGCAACTCCTCCACCTGCACATCGGATTTTGTGATAAACCTCAACACATCTGACTTTGACATCGCTCACTCCTGCGGCAATTCCTCGGCACTGATATCGATCTCCTCGATCAACCGCGCCAGGTCTGCTTCCACCTCTGCCTGCACACCGGCATACGCTGGATCGCCGTACACACTCGTCATCTCCCAGGGATCCTTCTCCAAATCGAACAAATCGCGCTCACCGGTCCGATGTACTGCAAGCGTATAATTTTGCGTACGCACGCCATAGTGCTTCGTCGGCCCATCCCAATACGCATAAAACGCCGACTGCCGCCAATCTTCGGGTGTCTCCCCCTCGCACAGCGCGCGAAAACTTCTGCCCTGCACCTCTGCATCGGGTTGCAACCCGGCAAAATCGAGATACGTCGCACCAAAATCCACATTCACCACAATATCCTCATTCACCGAACCCGGCGCAATCGCCCTCGGATACCGCATCACATAAGGCATCAGAAGCGACTCCTCCAAAATCAAACGCTTATCAAAATACGAATGCTCGCCCAAAAACATACCCTGATCAGATGTATATACCACAATCGTATTCTCCGTCAACCCCTCCTCATCCAGAAAATCCAGCAACCGCCCCACACCCTCGTCAATCGCCGTAATACACCGCAAATAATCCTTCACATACTTCTGATAAGCCGCGTGAATCTTCTCCGTCGTATTCATCCCCGTCGTATCCAGCCGTCCGGTGGGCCACTCTCTTCCCCGGACGCCCTCATCCATCCGCTCTGCCTGCATAAGTATCGTGCGGTGGTGATCCTCCAACGCGCAGGACACCTTGTCAAACGGCTTATACAAATTCGACGGCTCGGGCAAATCTCCATCCGTGAACAAATCCGCATGACGAGGCGCGAACTCCCACAACCCATGGGGTGCTTTGTGATGGCACAGCATCAAAAAAGGCTTATCCGGATCGCGCGCCTTCAACCAGTTGAGCGACAAATCAGTAATAATATCCGTCGCATACCCCTCGTACTGCGTCGGCTCGCCATTGCGCGTAAACGACGGATCAAAATAAGCCCCCTGCCCCGGCAACACCTCCCAATAATCAAACCCATCCGGCTCAGATCCCAGATGCCACTTACCCGCAATACCCGTTTGATATCCGGAAGCCTGCAACTGCCGCACGAAATTGGGGTGATCATCTCTCAGCGGTTGATTCAACCGCAACACCCCATTTTTATGGCTATATTGCCCCGTAATAATACTCGCCCTGCTCGGCGAACACAGCGCATTATTGCAAATACAATTATTAAACCGCATGCCCTCATTGGCAATGCGGTCAATATTCGGTGTATCCACCACCTCATTCAGCCATCCGTTATAACAACTAATGGCATTCACTGTGTGATCATCAGACATAATGTATAGAATATTCGGACGTGGATCAGACATTAAAATTCCTCCAATGGTTAAGTGAAACACTCCCGATTCATTGCGTATGATTTCCTCAATTTGTAAGACAACGTCGGGCAACTCGACAATAACAATATTCCACACAATATCAAAATTAACCCCAAAATAATGATGAATAAGCCTGTCCCTGACGCCCGCCATACTTTTCCAAGGGACATTTGGATATTTAGTGCGGAGTTCTGTAGATAGATTTTTAGTCGCTTCCCCAATAATTTCCAGATTGCGTATCACGGCATCCTGCGTCCTCGTATCCGTCAAAAATGTTTCATACGTCATGCCAGCCGTATAGACTTTTATCCGGCGTGCGGCTTCTCGAATATCGCTCAGAAAGTCTATATTTGTTCGATTAGACATACACGATACTTTCTTTAATATTCTCAGCAACGCGTGGAATCCGAATCCCTTGAATACCAGCATCTGTCAGAACATCTACCCGTTTGCCCAGGATAGCCTCGAGATATTCGCTAAACTCAATGAACCGAAGACCTATTGGATGTTCAAATTCCACAACAAGGTCAATGTCACTCGATTCAGTGGCCGTCCCTTTCGCATAAGACCCAAACAAACCAATTCTCTTAACCCCGTACTCAGACGCCAGATACGAGTCGTTTTCCGAGAGAATATCTGCGATTTTTTCTTTTGTCAACATCGTCAATTTCTCCCCTAAATGGTTTCTTTTTTACCGTTCTGGAACATAATCATCGACAAATTCCGGCATCATATCTAACACCTTCTGCAAGCGTTCATGCGCCTCTTCAGCATCGACATCGCCCTGCCCCAAAACAATATCGTACTCTTCCATCCGATCTGCAGGCACATCGTAAAACCGCCCATCGTGGTAAATTTTAAACCGATGCTCCCGCGCAAACTGTCCCGCGTGATCTTGACCAAAACCAAAACGCGGATTGTAATGACAAAAAATCCAATCCCTCGGATTGCCTCGCTCACCCCGCAACTGAGGCAAAAAACTGCGCCCATCACACGGCATCCCCTCTGGAATGGGCGCATCGGCCAAATCCATCAGCGTCGGCAAAAAATCGCTAAAATCCACCAGATCATCCAACACCACACCTTCTGGCGCCACACCCTGCCAAAAAGCAATAAAAGGCACATGCGTCCCCGCATCGGGCATCGTACCCTTACCACCCACAATCTCGACACCGCCCTCAAGCTGGGACGTAATCGTGCGATGCGTACCATTATCACTCGTAAACATCACCAGCGTATTATCGAGCAAATCGAGCGCCTCGAGCTTCTCTACAATCCGACCCACCAGCTTATCGGCATACGCCACCATATCGGCAAAATAGCGCGTATCCTGCTCATCCCTGCGATCTCTATCCCGCCATTCCGGGCTATCGGGCGTAGGAACAAAAGGCGCGTGAACCAGAATCATCGGATAATAGGCAAAAAAAGGCACATTTTGATGCCGCTCAATAAAATCCAGCAAATAATCACAACAAATATCGGGACCATACCGATCTTCGACATACTCGTCGGGTAACCACTCGCCATTGCATTCAATTTGCGGATGTGCATATCGTCTCTTACCCGCGCGCACACCATCTTCTGGCGGCGGCGTCATATTCCACAAACAATGCTCATCAAACCCAAAATGCGCCGGCATCTTATTATCCTCACTCAACTGCCACTTGCCCGCAACACATGTCGCATACCCCGCATCCTGTAACAAATTGCCAAACGTCTTTTCTTTTGGATTCAAATAGGCGAACCTGTCGTAATTCCGAAAATTGTACTGCCCCGTCATAATCTCCACGCGAGAAGGCGTACACAGCGGTGTCGAATAACAATGGGAAAAGCGAATCCCCCGCGATGCCAGATCATCCAACACCGGCGTCTCATACGTCGTACTCCCATAACAACTCAAACACTCAAAACCCATGTCATCTGCCATAATCAACACAATATTCGGTCTTGACATACGCTTCTCCAGTAAATAAACCTGAGCCAATTTAATGCGACCACATCTCTATATCAACTGTCTTCTGGCACCACTATGAATCTGGTTGACACACCAATGCCACAAATGATACAATATAGAAAACAGATCTATGATACAGAACAAAGGGAAGGACGAAAAATGAACATCTCGCTCACATCAACAGAACAAAGCGCTGGTGAACTGGCAAAAGACAAATTGGCAAATGCGATAGAGGCAATTCGACAAGACGGCTATGTCATCATTGAGCAGGTGGTGAATCACGCGATACTCGACGCCCTCAAAACGCGCATGGATGAAGACTCTGCAAAGCTGACTGAGGCACAAAAATGGGGTGGCGCAGGTGGCGTCCAGGGTCATTTACAGCAAGGACCCCCACCATTTGACCCATTTCTATCCCCCGACATCCTCGTCAACCCTTATGCCGTTCAGATCTCACGAGAAATGCTGGGTGCGGGATTTTACTGCTGCTTTTACAACGGCAACACAAACACGCCGAACAGCACCTTCCAACCCCTTCATGCCGACGGCGTTCACCTCTGGGGCGAACAGAACCGTCCCCATCCAGCAACCCAGCTCATTATCAACATCTTTCCCCAGGATACATCTGACAAAAACGGATCGACACAGATCTGGCCAGGTTCACACCTCGACATGCGCCCAGTAACAGACGAAACAGAAGCGGATCGCCGCTCCTTTTCTCCACCCATTCAGGCCACCCTGCAAAAAGGTGACATCTTGATTCGCGATTCACGCCTCTGGCATCGCGGCGTACCAAATCCCTCTGATCACAACCGCCACATGATCGCAGTTGTGTACAACATCGGATGGCTGGTCAGACGGCGAACGCTCTTCTTCGATAAAAACAGTAAAAAAATATTCGAAGCAAGCGGCGTCGATCCCAATGCCCAATTCCTTGCCCCCCCGTTCGAATACCTGTTTGAAATGGCGTGCAGAAAAATAAAAAATGATCCCATGCGCGGCGTCTAAACCGCTTCGCTCTCGCTCGGCATCACTGCCCAATCGGTACGCAGTTCAGCAGCGCATTCGGCCGGTGGTTGCATAAAACGCTTAACCCGGACACTCGCTTTGGCCTGAAACCTGGGTCCAGCCATTTCCCAGGCGTTGTAGTGAAATTTGCCTTCGGGTTGCATCACGCGGACATTCAACGTACGGCGAGGCTTCTGGGTCTGGTTCATACCGGCACAGTGCAGACAAGCCGCGTTGACCACCAACAGATCACCGGGATCGCCGATAACCTGGACCCTGTTGCCGTAGTGATTTGGGTTGGAATCCGGCACCCCGGGGTCTTCGTCAGCCTTAAAGCGATGGGTACCTGGTATCACCGAAGTCGCGCCGTTTTCAGCGGTGTACCCGTCAATCAAAAAAAAGAACCACAAGCCCCTGTGCTTGCCATTCGCGGTGAGGCCGGGGCGAAAATCGCGATGGATGCCTTCAGACTGCTCTCCGGGGTTGTAGCGTTGGGTATTGGCGACAAGGTCAGAGAAGTGGTAGGTACCCAGGGCAGGCTCGCAGATCGCGTGAACAGTGTCGTGGTCGAGCAATTCGATCGCCGCATCACCCCATAAGAAACAGGCACGGGCGTTGGGATTCAGGTCGAATTTGCGGTTCCCGTACTTATCGCCGATATGCACGTCGGACAGCTTCATCCCGCCACGCCAGGCGGCAATATAGTCATCGGCGGCACGCTGGGCGATATCGCGCAAAGGATCGAGGTACTCAGGTGCGATCTGGTTCCTTATAATGGTATAGCCATCGCAGTCGAGATTGGCGAGATGCCCCTCCAATTCGCTGTCGCTAAGGGGATGGACGGGTCGCATGGGCTGGTCTCCTATCTCATTCTTGCTGCTTTTGTTGATTTCGCAAAATCTCTTCAAGAAGCGGCAGTCCTTTGAGCCGCGCTTTCCAGTTTCGAGGCTGTTTTTCGGCAAGACTCATAATACCTTTATTGTATTTGAAACCCTCGCTGGTCACATTCTCAATAATCGGATGCCAACTATCCCCCGTGCGGTCTCTCACAACCCCGATTGAGGGACCTCTGACCCGTTTGATCTTCCTGTCATTCTCATCAAACCTGAGCGCTTTCAGGTATTCTTCCGGAACATTCGCAAGTCCTTTGAGTGCAATGGCCGCGTTTGTCCCAAATATCGCATGGATATTCTTTACCGTAGTCCCATCTGAAAACACACCGGGTTTATAACGCTCGTCACTCTGATTCCGTTTCTCCACGTAACCAGGTCCCATCGTCACCGCGAAAGCACAGCTCTTCACAGTCACACCGTCGATCTTGACAACGCCATTTTGAGCTTTATGTGGCCCGAGCAACACAGCAGTACTGCCATTCTCGCAATACAGATTCTTTGCCGTAATATCATGCACCCCGCCATTATGCCCTCCAGCCCCCGTCTCCAGTCTAAAAGTCACCCCACCACCAATGGCTTCGAGATTCTCAAAATGGATGGTCTCCCCTGCATGCATCTGAACCAATCCATAACCCGGACTGGAATTCGTACTCCTGAGATTTCTCACCAGACCATCGGTGGGCCTGAAGACACCCCCACTTTCGACATCCTTATCCCTGGACGGCGTAAAGATAAATGCAGAATAGGTAGTAAAACTATCCTTAACGTCAATATCGGAGAGCATAAAATTTTTGACCTTTCTGCAGTTAATCGTCCGTATGCCCTCCCCCGCCACACTTCTGCGATCTGAATAATCGACAATAAACTTACCGCCCAGCCCGCGAATGCTGACATTCTCTATAGATTCGGCATTCCTCCCTGTACCCAATCCAAAAACAATGGTCTTCGTACCTTTGGGCCAATAGGGTTTGATAACCGTATCTTTCTCGATCAGCAGGTGCACATTGGATCTCAAGTTGATACCCGCAAAACGATAGACCCCTTTCGGAACGATCAGGCGTCCGCCGCCTTTTGCCGAGACCTCATCTATCGCTTTTTGCAATCGCTCACTCTGATTGCTTTCAGCCCCATCATCCACCAGTCCGAAATCCGTCCTCAGGTTCATTGTCAACCCATTTGGATCCATGGTCTCCTCGTATGCCGCCTCCACTACCGCGGTCATTACAAACGCAGTCATCACCAACAATACGGTCTTCATGGTTTTCTCCCCTCATTTACGTGCAACATAAACGTAGTAGGCACCGCAGATGGGCTGATTGCGCTCGTCGTCGAACCAGGTATGCAAAAGCGTGGGACCCGGCTCCAGATCCACGGTAAACACAACACCCTGGTCGTCTGGCTCAACGGGCCTGGCATAGAAGCGTCCACCGATCAGCACACGCGCTCGGGCAATCGGAAGCGCAATTCCCGCTTCCAGTTCGCCATCGGTCAATTGAACCGCCTGGCAAGCCTCTCTCAGCTTGAGGCCGCTCTCTCTCGGCCAGCGCTGCAGTTCAAAGGTGTACTTGCCAGCGGCTTCAACCAGCAAGTGCCAGTAACTGTTCTTCCGCGCAGCCGTCCTCACCTGCCGCTGCTGATCCACAAAGACATCCCTCCACTCGCAGGCCGATAGCGTCATCGGATTCTCGGCCTCACTGCCGATGGTAATCCGCTGCACTTGATTGGCGACCGGTTCCACTTCTCGCCACCATGCATCCAGGTGATCCTGCATCTGCCGGACAATGTCAGGGTGCTGATCGGCAACATCGAGATTCTGTTCGGGATCGCTGTCCAGATCATACAGTGCCGTTCCTTCAAGCAAGCGCCACCGTTTCCAGAGCACAGCAGCACCCTCGCGTCTTATGAACGAAGGACTATCAGGCGTCGGGTAGTCCAGCTGCCCAGGCATACGGCTGTAATTCACCGTCAACATGCGATCTTCCGGCACCTGCTCCGCACCCCGCAAAACCGGAGATAGGCTAATCCCATCCAAACGCAATTCGGCCGGCGGTTCCAGCCCACAAAACTCAATCAAAGTCGGCAAAATGTCCTGCACCTGAGTCAGTCCCTCAATCTCCCGGGGTTCGCCCAGATCACCATTTGGCCAATGCAAGAAAAACGGTACCCGGTGTCCTCCTTCCCATAGCTCACACTTTTTACCCCGCATCCCGGCATTGTAATAGACAGAACCAAAAGTACTGCCATTATCAGTCATAAAGATCAAAATTGTATCCCTATCTACGCCATGTTCTTGCAGAAAGCGTCGAAGCGAACCGACCTGAGTATCCAAATTTCGAATCATAGCGAGAAAGCGAATGATATTCTCTCGCAAATTTTCGGGAAGTGCAGGCAACTGGTGTTCATCCTCTGCAAATGCCGCCTCAATGGCCTCGCGGTCTTCGGTTGGCACAAAAAGTGGGGCGTGAGGGGCATTGGTCGGCAGGAAAGTAAAAAAGGGTTCTGAAGCCGCGATTCGTGCTTGCATCCACGCTTTTGCCGCTTCGAAAAAGACCTCGGTACAGTATCCTTCCTGTCGTACGCGAGTGCCATTGTGACAATATATATCGTCGAAGTAATCGTTCTCCCAATAGTCGGGCACCGAACTAATGTGAGAGGATGGAAACCAGAGACTTTCCTCAAAACCGCGGTCCTGAGGACGGTACGGATAGTTATCGCCCAGATGCCATTTGCCAAACACACCCGTTCGGTAACCATTCGACCGGAAAATATCGGCCATAGTCGGCAAATCTGATCGCAGAAGCGAGCGTCCGCTGCTCACGTTTACAGCGCCATTGCGTGCCGCATCAAGTCCGCTCAGCAATTGGCCGCGAGTAGGCGTACACATGGGAGCGACGTGAAAATCCATCAGCCGAATACTTTCCCCGTGCAAGCTGTCCAGGTTCGGCGTCCGGGCAACGGGATTGCCATGACAGCCCAGATCGCCATACCCCTGGTCGTCGGTAATGATCAAAATTACATTGGGTTGTGAGGGTTTCATGTGCCTGCCTCTTTCTTTATTAATCGGGTTTCACCAAACAGCTTGAATCCAAAATCGGACACCAGTTCTACTTCCACACAATGGGTATCCAAACTGTCATTTCACTTTGCCCCCGATTGCACCATGAATAATAGGGAACGAATTGGGCTTGAATGGTTTCCCACTCTGGTTTGACCAGCGTCCGATACATGCCTTCTGTTTTATTTTCGCGCAAGACAACATTACCGCTTATCGTCGTCAGACCGCCCAGCAATTTTGGCTGATATTCTGCTTTTAAGTCGGAAGGGACCGGCAAATACACGTCCAGAATACCCGTGTGTTCCGGAAGGTCAGGCGATTCAATGCAGTACACCACAGGGCCGCGTTTAATCGCTACCTGATTGCGGATTTCTTCAATACGCGGATGACCTTCAATTAGCGCAATATCCATCGGCATTTCCAGTGCAACAACATCACCCGCTTTCCAGGCAAGTTCAATTCTGGCAAAAGTTCCAGGTGCGACATCAACACCAGCATCTCTTCCGTTTACCGTAATTTTGGTGCCTACCGCCCATTGGGGAATGCGCAGCAACATCTCAAAGGGCTTGTCCTTGCATTCCTCTATCGCAATTTTCACTGCGCCATCCCACGGATACTGGGAATCCTGTTTCAGCCTGATCTTCGATCCGTCCAGCATTTGGGTATCCAGCTTGTTCCCCCCGTATAAATTTACCGCAATGCCGTTCTCCGTCAGGCTGTATGCCCATCCAGACGACTTGGCAATGGTTCGGACAAGGTTGGGCGGACAGCAAAAACACTTGATATAGGGCAACCGAACAGCCGTCTCTGTAGGCGTCCTGGAATAATCACGTCCTTCGTGATTCATACGAAGCGGGTTGGCGTAGAAATAATGCTTGCCATCACTGCTGATGCCAGAAAGCGCACTGTTATACAAAACCAACTCCATAACATCGGCATATTTGCTTTCGCCCTTCAAACTCAGCATACGCCAGTTGAACATGGCATTGCCGACATTCGCACAGGTTTCATTATAAGCCGTCGAATTGGGCATCATATATTCGTCAATAAATGCCTCATGGACAAAATCCACCCGGGAAGATGCACCGTGATGCGCCTGTCCGACAGCACCTGTTACATACATCTTCTTATCGACCACATTTGCCCAAAGCCGCTCAAGAGCGTCCAGCAGGGCCTTTTCTCCGGTTTCTGCATACACATCCGCAACACCGGCATAGAGGTACATGGCCAGGACTGCGTGACCAACGGCCTCTGTCTCCTCGCGAATGGGAACCCGATCCTGACACATATCCCCTTCGAACTTCGGGTTGACAGTCGGAGCCTGTACGGGACCATCTCCTCTCATGTTGACAAATATCTCGGCCAACTCGAGATAACGCGCGTCTCTGGTCGTTCGATAAAGCTCTACCAACCCCATAATCTGAGAGGGATTAAAACCAAAACGCGCCAGTTCCTTTGGACGAGGTTGAAAAATCCCATACAGATAGTCTGCGTGTTTAACAGCGATATCCAGAAAATTGGTTTTTCCAGTTACTCGACGATGAATACATGCACTGGTCAGCAAATGACCACTGTTGTAAAGTTCGTGGTACTGGCGGTTGGAAAACCGATCAAACCCATTGATGGTAACGTGGGTCGATAGATATCCATCGTCTTCCTGAGCCTTTCCGATGATCTCGATAATCTCATCCAGTTCCTCAACAATCTTCTCATCCTTATTGACCCCATAGACATACATGGCGGATTCCATCCACTTGTAAAAATCGCCATCATGCCACCAGTGGCCCTTATGCTCGCCCTCCTTGAGACCAGCAGCAATTTTAAAATTGTTATAGCCATGCCCGATATCGCCTTTGAGCAGTGTGCCCATATAGGGCACCATCACCTCTTCACACAACCGATATTTGTCCGCCCAAAATCCATCCGTCCACTGGCAGTCGCCAATGTTGATACTCTTGAACACAACGTGTGGGCTTTCCGCATTATTGACGATGCCATTTCGCTTTTTCATAAAAATTATCATCCTGGCGTTAGTAAAACAATATTCCACACCCTCAATACGGATGCGTCCGCACTGGCAGAGGATCGCGCGCTTTGATGATGCGTTCCATCAGTTCGTCTTTCAACTGGCGCTTGACCCGCTCCGTGCCAGCATCATCCCACAGATTGACGAATTCGTTAGGGTCAGATTCGAGGTCGTACAATTCGCCGTATTCCTGCCCAACGTAGTAGCTGTAGCACCATTTCAGCGATCGAAGTGTACATACACTGGGTTCTTGCGGGTTGCCGGTCTGGGCAATGTCCGGATTCTCTATCCCATCGACATACGAATCGATAAAAACCGCGTCGTACCCGGTAGCGGTGCTATCAGTAGTCAGCGCGGGCACCTGGGACCGTCCCTGCACACCAGGCGGGAGTATTATACCGGCCAGGTCAGATAGTGTGGGGAAGATATCTATGGACTGCACAATATTGCCCAACCGCTTACCTTGCTGCAAACGAGAACCCCAGTTGTAAATCATCGGCACACTGGCACTTTGCTCATAATGCACAAAGCCTTTGTACCAATCGAAATGATCACCGAGCAGATCGCCGTGATCTGCAGTAAAGGCGATAATCGTATTTTCCCGGATTCCCAGATCATCGAGCACTTCGAGAATACGCCCCACCGAGTCATCAATCAATGTCACCTCACCGTAGTACTGGGTCCGAGCGGCAGCCACGTTCTCATTCTGCTCACTACGGGCCAGCGCTCGTTTGCGAACAGGTTCTGGTTTGTCATCCAATTCACCTTCTCGACAGATGGGCGCGGGCATGTCAGCCTCATTGTACATCTCCCTATAAGGTGAAGGTGGATTGTAACTGTGATGCGGATCGACAAAAGAGCAAAACGCAAAGAATGGATCACCGCTCTGGTGGCAGTCCTGAATAAATCGGATGGTATGGTCTGCCGACCAGGTGCTGTTGTGCAATTTCAACGGAATTTCATGATCCGGCTTGCCAGCATGTTCTGGATAATTCTCCTCAATCCAATACGCTTGTTCGCCACGGCGACCGTCATCTCCAATATGGAACTCCTGAAATCCATAATAAGGCTCAGACCGCGTGTCCATACGGGGTATCGTATGCACAAAAGGCGGCCGGTCAAAGTGACACTGAAAATGGAATTTCCCTGCGCCTCCCGTCCGATAGCCCTGCTCCATAAACGTCTGCGCCATAGTGATTTCATCCAGCGGCAGATCCACACCGCAATGGCGCACCCCATGTGCCTGTGGATACCGGCCCGTAAAGATCGACGCTCGGGCTGGCATACAGATCGGATGCTGGGTCCAGCACTGCTCACACAACACGCCTTCCTCCGCCAGACGGTCGATATTCGGCGTTTGAATAACCGGATCACCGTAACAACCAAGCGCAGCCTTGCGATGCTGATCGGTCATAATGAACAACACATTGGGGTGGGAATGTGATTCGGTGTACAGGCGCAATGATTCGCGTTCTTTCAAAACAATTTCACCTTTCAATGAACATAATCAGATCTCTTTCAGATCTTCCCTGGCCATTTGCTCCCTCTCTCGACGCATCGCCTCACCCAATCCACTTTTGTAATAGTATTCCGGCGGCCACCAGTGCTCTGTCTGTCGCATATTTGGGGCATCCTCGTCCTGACTCAAGTCGCAGTCGAATCGAGCCAGAATACTGTGCTTTCCAACACCTGTAAAGTGACAAAGCCCCCACGTAATCCCCTGTCCGTTATCGGTATTGGTAAACGCATCCGGCACGTAGGGGCCCGGGGCGATGGGCATCAGACTGACGGTAGAAGCGATCTCGAAATTGATACCGTCTGGGGCGAACTGAATCGTATTGTGCTCATTCCCATGTCGAATCGCAAGCGCGGCAATCCCGTTCTTGAAGGGAAACAGACCCGTTTCATGTCCCGAATTCAACACGGGATTGAGTGGGCATTTCTCAAAAGGCCCCAGCGGATCGTCGGCAATGGCCAATCCCTGTAATCGGATGTTTTGCTTCCGTGCTGCGTTCATATCCGATTTATAGTACATGTAGATTTGATCTTTGTACACCAGTGGATAGGGGTCATGAATAGAGAACTGGTCCCAGGACCCTTCTGGACCATTCGGAATCACGACCTCGTGTGTCGGTGTCCAGGGCCCATTCGGCGAATCCGCACAGGAGACCGACACCGGGCAATCATCACCGCGCGTACCCGACATCTCCAGAAAACTCTGATAGTAGAGATAGTATCTGTCCTTCCAAACGAGAATGTCGGGGGTGGAAACAGACCGCCATCCGGGGTGCGGTTTGGCAGGTCGTGGCACCGCAACGCCCTGTTCTTCCCATACAAAACCATCTTCACTCGTAGCATACCAGATTTCTGACAGATCCCAGTCGGTCGAAGGAATCGATTCCGCGCCTCTTCCCGGACCCTGCGGAGGCGCATCCGTACTGCGCCGCGTGTACCATACGTAATACTTGCCATCGGCTTTGATCACCTTGCTCGGATCGCGCCTCGTAAGCCTGCCATCTCCTCCCCGGTAATCCAGCCC
This sequence comes from Candidatus Latescibacterota bacterium, assembly GCA_022821275.1. GTDB lineage: Bacteria > Latescibacterota > UBA2968 > UBA2968 > UBA2968 > VXRD01. The sequence continues at coordinate 21,781 of JAJEDY010000061.1, forward strand.
TTCAAGCTCCGTATATCGAAACTGGGAATACAGCTCATTCCACCAGGTAGAAGGCTCACTGTAGTTCGCAAAGAGCCGGTCCATAGCACGGCTCAAAGGCATATCCGGTCTTTCTCTTGGCATGACGTACGGAAAAAACGCCGCGCCCTTGTCCTTTCCATCGTTCACAGGTATCTCCATTTTGTTCAAATGCTGAGTAAACGACGTTAATAAATGAGCCGGCCTTTGCGTAATGCAGGCTCATTGTAGCGCGCCATCTGGGCAATCAACTCAGCCTTAAATTTCTCTGCAACCTCTTTGTATTCGGGATCGGAATATACGTTGACCAACTCATCCGGGTCCTTATGCAGATCATACAACCAGGGATCGTCAGCCTGTGAGAGAACCAGTTTATAACGTCGGTTAACAGCCATAACGGTCTGCGATGTTGAAGTCGTCATATAGACAATGCGATCGTCATCTACCACCTTTTCATCACTGAGAAACGCCGCAGCATCATTGAACCCGTGGGCATTCGGAATCTCCTCCTCAATCCCCATCATACCCAGAATCGTCGGACCGAAATCAACCGTCGTATAGGCGGTATTCACAACTTTCCCCGGAGCGATCTTCCCGGGCCAACGAATCACAAACGGAATCTTGGCACTGCCTTCGTAGGGCATCCCTTTGTTGTGGCGTCTATGTTCGCCCATCAGGTCGCCATGATCGGCAGTAAAAATCACGATCGTATTCTGATCCAGTCCCCCGGCTTCCAGATCTGCCAGAATGCGCCCCACATTATCGTCGATACACTTGACCATCCCAAAATACCTCTGCATCTGACCCTGCTTCAGTTCACGGGCCGTATTCCTATCTCCAAACCGGTGCCATTTCGGCATTTTCTCCACGGGAAAATCCATCGTGCGCGGGTTTTGAAAAACCATGTCTTCATACATCGTATCATAAGGCGCGCGAACCGTATTTGGTCCGTGCGGATCCGGTATAGAAACCATAATGCAAAAGGGTTGATTCTGATCGCGCTCGATAATTTCCAGAGTGCGGGTCGTCAACCAATCAGTTGTAAACGATTTTTCGTCGGCACCATCTACCCTGCTGGCAGGCCCACCCCTGTTTTTCCTCGCCGCAACGTAGGGCGTGCCATCCTCTCTCAACCCGAGTTTCTTCCAGTGACCGCGGTTCCACATATACCGATTGTCCTCAAAACCGAATTTGTGCTCTGGCGCAAAGCCGGGCTTGGCTTCTCCACCCAGATGCCACTTGCCCAGATATGAGGTGGCATAGCCCTGATTTTTGAGCACCTCGGCAAAAGTAACCAATCCCTCTTTCAGGGGGATATCGTTTTTATACACATCGGTAGCAATCGGATAAAGACCGGAAACAAAAGAGGCACGCGAAGGCGAACAAACAGGCGACGACGAATAATAACTGTCGCAAATAGCGCCGTCCCGGGCGAGCGAATCAATATGAGGCGTATCTACTTTAACACCCGGTCCCCAGACAAAAGCCTGATCCTCCTCCATCAAATCGCGATAGCAACCCAATGTGCGAAAATTGTGTTCATCGGTGTGAATAATCAGCAGATTCGGCCTATTCATGTCGTTCTCCTTCTATTATTTTGTTCATCCCTGAATCAAACATCCGACTATCCGATTGCCCAATTCGGATCGTTCACAGGCTCCAGCTTCCCGCTGTCAGCAGAACGGACTCCAGCATCTACAATGGCCGTCACGTCGAGATTCATGCCCACCTGCAGCGTTTCATGCAGAGGCTCGCCTGTGTCCAGATGGTGAATCAACTCCTCGGATATCTGGCGACGTCCCTGGGGCAGTCTCTCGCTCGAATAGGTGGTACTCTCACCGGTCTCTACCTGGACAACAGCCGGCTTGCCCCTACCTCCCCCTACCACCAACGTGCCTTCCGTCCCATATACGATCGGACCGTTCGGTACTCCCTGATGCCTGGTAGTCCACGTCCCCTCAAACACGCCCATTGCACGCGAGAACCGGACGATCATCGCGCCGTTGTCGTCTGCATCACCCCACGGGCTATTCAAGTTCGCTCGCATTCCGATTGCCGACACGCCGGGTTCACCGATATACCAGCACGCGGCCAAGGCTCCGTAAGAGCAAAAATCCAGCATCGCACCCCCGCCATCCGACGCGCGATGCCACCACGTAGTGCCCAGTTCCCGCTCGGTCATCGCTTCCGCACCTCCGCTCACGCCTGCGTGACTGACACCCGCCCCGAGCGGTCCGCGATGACCACCTCGCCAACGGACTTCGAGCACGCGGCCGATCATGCCCTGATCAATCAACTCTTTGGCCTTTCTCGCAGGAGGACGCCACGTAATCGGCCAATTCACCGCCATTGTCACCCCTGCAGCTTCGCAAGCGCGGGCCATCTGCAATGCGTCAGACATCGACATTGCCATCGGTTTCTCCACACATACATGGGCATTCGCCTGCGCGCAGGCGGCCACCACTTCAGGGTGGCGCGCATTTTCGGTCGTACAGATCGCGATATCGAGTGCTTCCTTCGCCAGCATCTCCCGATAATCTTCGTACGCTTTCGGAATCCCTATCTGGTTCAGCGCATTTTTTATGTTCCACCCACGCGTGTACGGCGCATCGCGCAGTTCGGGAATCGTCGGCACGGTATCCGCACACGCCACCAGATCAACCTGCGCGTGTTGTGCGAACAACGCGGCAACATTGTTGACGTGCATATGTGCAAAACCGATCACACCGACCCGGTATGTATGGCTCATATTCCACCTCCTGTCTTTGACCCATATTCAGGTCACAAAATTTTTCTTCACGACACTCCGTCGAGATCCATCACTTCGCGGACACCGGAAAATTCTCGCCAGATATCAGTGAAGCAGTCGTTGCCGTTGCTTGCACAATCAACATGGCTCATGCGGGCAATTGTGGCATAGCGAATATTGGCCGAAGCGTTGGGGCTGGCGCAGTGATACACCAAAAAATGAGCGAGAATGAGATCCCCTGCCTGACCGGTGATCATATCCGGTGGCCCCGGCTGGTCGATGTGTGGCTGTCCTTTGGAGAGAATCTCAATGCCTTCTCCTTTTAAATAGTCCTCATATACATGATGAGACCCGGGCCAGACCGTGAAATTTCCACTATAAGGCTCGGATACATCGGCGAGATAAATGATGCCAAAGCAGGTGAAGCCCCGATGATAGGTCCCTTTTGGTTTGCCGTTTCTCCCATTGCCCATATTATCGATGTGACCGGTCGGTTCGGGCGGGGCTTTGTCCAGGACGTTGGGAAAACGAGAAGCGGGCGTTGTCCTGCCAATGGGAACTTTGAGATTCCCTTCGCCCAGTAGAGATTCTGTCAGAGACACGACAGGGCTTTTGTGGTACAGATCCTTGATCATCGGACTGCTATTGAGGTTACTCATCACCTCACCGCCACCGTGGTGCTTTGCCAGATTCAGACCCTTCGGGCTGAGTGTTCCGATGGAATAGTTGATCGCTTGACGAGCCGTGTCAATCATCTCATTTGAAATCACACCGGGAATTTTGACATAACCCCGATGGTAAAATTCACGGATTTGTTCGGTAGTGAGCTTCATGACATTCTCCTCCAGTTTTATGAATCAGGACACTACGCCCTTTGAAATTCCTTGGGATGGGCAGCGGGCAGATTTTTGCCTGCATCGTCGCGAAAGGCTTCTTTTGGACCCCAGGGCGCCGTATTCACCATGATGTACTGGGTGGAGCCAAGCCTATCCTGCTCCTGATAGGCAAATCGCCACATGCGCCTTACCAGGTCTCGTTTAATGTCGTTATAGGCGGAATCCTCATCGAGATTTTTCATCTCGTGCGGATCGTTGACCAGATCGTACAATTCATCGCGACCAAAGCCGTTGTACACATACTTATATTCTCTGGTAACCACCATGCGCTGGGTAAACATCTGTTCGGTACCTTCACATTGCGTACACATCTCCTCACGCCAATCCTCAGGCGTCGCATCGTTGAGAAAAGGCACGAGGCTGTTTCCAGTGAAGTAGCGGTCGGTCTCAACGCCAGCAAGATCGAGGAAGGTCGGCGCAAAATCGGCCAAGCTCACGAAGCGATCTTCCGTTCGACCGGGATTCTTCAGGCCATTTGGCCAGCGGATAATAGCGGGCACCCTGTAAGCACCCAAAAACGCTGGAACTTGCTTATGGAACAGCCCGTGCTCACCAACATAGTCTCCGTGGTCCGAACAGAACAGGACCAGTGTGTCATCCACCTGTCCAGTATCGTCGAGCGCCGACATAATCAGGCCAAAGTTGTCATCGATCTTTGTGCATACAGCCCGGAAATGACGGATCGCCTCTTTTGCACCATTTTCGCCCAGTCTGTCGAACACATTCTGCCGCAGTTTGCGGTAGTAATCGGGTTTATCGCTCATATCATCGTAATAACTTGGCGGTAACTCCGTATCCGTGGGATCATACATATCGAGGTACTCCTTCTCTGCACGGTATGGGGTATGCGGCGCATTCCATCCCACGAACAACACCCAGGACTTTTCACCTACCGCCAATTTGGGTATTTCTTCAAGCGCCAGACGGGTAGTCTGTTCATCACTGGCAAAACCTACTTCTGCCTCACCGTAGAGCGAATGTGAATCATAACCGGGCACATTGATCATATCCTCGCCATCCGGGTCGGGATCATCCGCAGTCGCTCTGATCCTTTCCCAACTGGATCCCCCACGTTTAAGCGTCCCTTTGTAGGGCGACAACTCTCGCCATCCGTAGTTCTTCGGCGTCTGATCATCCCGGGCACTCACATGCCATTTACCACAGTAAGCAAGTTCGTAACCCGCTTCGCGCAAATCCTGGCTCCACGTTTTCACACCCTGATACATACCGTGATTAATCGCGTACTCGTTGCTCACATTGTTCCAAACACCTGTACGCGTGGGATACAGCCCCGTCATAAAACTGGCTCTGGCAGGACTGCAATGAGCCATCGGCGGATAGACCTCGGTAAAAGAGAGGCCCTCCGTCGCCAGCTTCTTCACATTTGGCATGATACAGGGATTATCCGGCAGTACCGTGTCGGCGCGCTGATGATCAGTCATAACAATTAAAATATTGGGCTTTTTCACATAAGGCTCCTTAATCTCTTTGATCAAACTGGTCTTGATGGCTCAATAGGTCGAATAATCTTTCTGCGTGCAGGCGTTAACCTTGCAACCAACTCATCGGAGTATTCATACCCAAAACGATCTCGAGTCCAAAAAGAAGAATACCGATAAATCAATGCGCGGCGCTCCCCTTCATTGGTCCGCACGCTGGCACCGTGAATAAGCGCATCTGTAAACAGAACCGCATCGCCCGCCTTGAGATGCACCTCCTTGAGATACGGTGCCATATCACCAGGCTCGAGAACATAATTCCTCCTACCCTGTCCCTTCTGGTGTACCAGCGGATTTGAAAAATTGGACTTATGGGACCCCGGAACGACCAGCGTACCACCATCCCCGGAACCAATATCATTCAGCGCGAGAAAAATATTCAAATTGCCACAGAAAAATTTATTATTGTGATACCAAAAACTGGTGCGATACATCTTATTATGACCACCAGAATGCAACCTCACATGGTTCCCCTGATGGATAATCGGAAGAAAATTCATCCAAATATGCAAACCGTGGTTATCCACATAGCACCTGACAAACTCGATCCAGTTGGGATTGTCGATCAACGCCTCAAAACACGAACCACCTTCGATAACATTTCTAAAACTCACACTGTGACCACTGGTACTTTCATTCTTCACAACATGAACATTGCCCAGCCATTCCTCTCCCGCATCACTCAACGCAAGCCATTCATCGACCGTCTCATTAATCTCACCAATGAGTTCTGGAGAAACAGCATTCTCCAGAATGAGAAAGCCCTCAAGATCAAAACAATAATCATCCCATTTATCAGGCATAGGTGTCATAGTCATATCCTCTAAAAATCATGCAGTCACGGATCGAACAGGAGGTCTTATCGGCACAATAGGACGGATAATTTTTCTGCGCTCAGGTGTGAGTCTGGCGAGCAATTCTTCTGACGGCTCAAAACCGGTAGCATTTTTCATCCAAAATGCGGTGTATCGATAGATCAGTATCCTCCGCTCGCCGTCATTGGTCCGCACACTGGCACCGTGTGTACAGGCATCTGTAAAAATAACAGCGTCGCCTGCATTGAGATGCATCTCCTTTAAATAGGGCCTCAGTTTCGTCTCCTCAACCGCAGTCTTATGTCGCCCATTCTCCTCTTCAAAAACCAGAGGATTAACCACATTGCATTTATGCGATCCAGGCACAATCATAGTACCGCCATCCCCTGGACCAATATCGTTCAGCGCAAGCAAAACATTGAAATTGCCACAATAGAAATTATCGTTATGATATCGAAAGCTCGTGCGATACCCCCTGTTGTGCCCGCCAGAATGAACGGGCACATAACTACCTTTCCGACTCACAGACAAATGGTTAGCCCAGATGTACAACCCATCATTATCGACATAGCGCTTCACGTACTCAAGCCAGTTGGGATTATCGATCAACGCCTCAAAAGCTGGTCCACCCTCGATAATATTCGCAAACTTAATATCGGGCCCCTTTACGGGTTCGGGATCGCTACAGCGAACATAACCGATCCATTTGTGTCCGGCTTCATGCAGACTAACCCACTCATCGACCGTCTCATTAATCTCCGCAATCAACTCTGGAGAAACAACATTCTCCAAAACGAGAAATCCCTGAAGATCAAAACGGTAATCATCCCATGCAGTAGGTGAAGGTACCATATCTTTTCTCCTTATTCATTTTGCGCCACACAAACCCACATAAAACACTAAAAACCCCCAGTGTGCTCATATCCCAATCGAAACCACTGGGGGCAATTGTACTGCTGCAAAGATTCCTAAATCGCACCATCGCATCACTCACGGTATAGCTTCGCCACAGCAATCGCATCCTCTTCCCAGCAGGTATAAAACAAATACAACTGACCATCTTCTTTAAACGCATAAGAATCGTGTACCACATCCCCCTCCCAATCCTCCTCGGCGCGAATCATATCTTCGGGGGGATAACTCGTCTGCCACGCCTGCCAATCGCCCGCGCTCAAATCCACAGTCGAACGCATAATATATTCTGGCTCCTCCCATTTCCGACTGTAAAACACCTCCAGCGTCTCGCCATCTTCCATCACCCGCACACATCCGTGGCGCAACCCCAAGCCCCCATTGGGAAGATGATCGCCAGCCAGCCCATCGGCGACGAGATCATCTTCAATAGGCGACGACTCAGCAGACACCCACAGGGGATCGCTCGAATTCCAACCCTCTGGCGCATCCCACAGAAATTCGGGATTAGCTGGCTCTAAAAAAAATCCGCGCTGTGCAAAACCGTACCAACCACCCTTATAGGTAAACACCCGCAAATAATTTCGATCTGCAAATTTCAACCGCTTCAATCCATGGCCCTCTTCACCCCCCACCTCGGGACGGTTAAAATTCAACCCGGACTTCGACGTCGCCACAAATGAACGCTGACCATCATTGCTGCTCCCGTGAACCACCATAATAAAATGCCGATTATCCTCATCTACAATCACCTCGGGAGACGACACATGCCCCTTTAACACAATCCCATCCACCACATCAATCGTCTCAGTCTCATTGCCCAGCCGCAAATCAAACACCCCGCGCCCTGGAAAACGCGGATCATCCAACCTGCCAGCATTAAAAAGCGTCCAATCCGCCGAATCCACCCGATCTGACCACGCCATGTGAATACTCGTCCCGTGATGCGACGCACAATAGAGATAATAATTCGCACTCGGATGTGCCCGATCTTCCGCAGGCACCCAGTCGGGTATCCGAACCACCGCGGGAAACATCGCATCGCCGCGCAACCTCGACCGATTGGGATCCGCCCCAATCCTGAGCCGCCGCACATCACTTCCATCGACAATCGGCCTGCCGTGCAATTTTTCAACCCGATAAGTTACTTCACTCATATAATTCTCCGTGTTTAATGGCGTTCATTCAACGGCGTCCAACCGCGCCCGGGGGCGTGAACCTTCTTTCTATCCCATGCTCTTCGCAACGCAGCAAATTCCCCGGGATCTCGCATCTCCCGCCCGGGATTCTGCGTATCCTGAATCACGAAATACGCCTCGCCCGGATGGCACGCCATCGTCACTGGCTCGCGCTCTGGCGTATAATCTTCGGGCACCTCACCAAAATTGCTCGGCACGCTAAAATCCTGATATCGCAAATCCATACTCCACCGCACAACATCCGTCTTATTTTCAAACGAAGCATGCGGCGTCAAATTCGTCAAAAACAAAACCGACCCCGCCGACATCTCCACTGGTATCGCGCCCTCGGGAACATTTTCAGGTGCAATTTCCAAAAAGCCCGCATGACCCCCTGTATAATGTCGGATAATCCCCTTATCCTGCACCTTTGGAATCACCCACAAACACCCATTATCCAGCGTCGCATCCACCAGCGGTACCCAGCACGTCACCATCAAATACTCATAACAATGCGCCATTGAATAGCCCGCATCCTGATGCCAGGGCACTTCCCCCCGCGAATAGCCCGGCACCTTGGGGCGTATGCGATAAATCGACGTACCCATAATATCGGGACCAATAATATCCTCAATACATGCAATCAAAGGACGATGTCGCAACGCCTTCAAAATCCCCGGCCCGTGAAACCTGCCCGACCAGATCGACATCAACACCTTGTGAGCGGCCTCCGGATTGTATCGGTGGAGCCTGGTCAGCCGCGTCTCAAATGGCTCCTCAGAAAAATCGCGATCCAACTCACCCTCGACAATCAACGCATCGCACTTCTCCTGAACCGCGCCCGTCAACCCATCTTTCAAAAGTTGCAAATCGTCCGCAGAATAAATGGATTCCTTAACGACATAACCCAACTCTTTGAACTGCAGAACTTCCTTTTCTGTAAGCCCCATAACATGTCCTTTCCGATCACATCACGACTTTTTCCCGCCCGCCAATCGATGGCGGCTCCATAATCCGTCGCTGCTGATCTGTCACATTGGGATAATCGTCGGGATCGTAATAATTCTGCGACCACGCCGAATGCCCCGGACTGAACTTATACAGCAATGCGCGGCGCTCATGCTCGCCTTCCCAGGGCATTGTTCCGTGCACCAGTGCCTCCGTAAAAATGATCATATCCCCGGCTTCTGCTTCGGGCTGATTTACATAGTGCGCCGGTCGCTCAAAATTGCGCACATCGCTGGGAATATTGACAAAATTGCTCTTATGCGATCCGGGAACACATGCAAAGCCGCCATCCCCTTTGCGCGCGGGCGCAAGATTATACGTAAACACCGTCAACCCATTGCGCATCACGCCATCGTGGTATTTGTACCAATGATCGCCCGGCACACCCGCCTGCAATGATGGCCCACCGTGCAATCGCCCGCGCCTCGCGCCCTTCTTCATAAAAATGCAATAATCGTGATCCACGCGAAATGTTGGCCCCAACAACTCAACCATATACGGCAACGCCTTGGGGTGATCGAATAACGCCTGCGTCTCGGGACCCCACATTGAAACGCGACTCGTGCGGCGGTGCCCATCGTTTTCGTCGGCAGGAGCGGCCCATACCTCATCGGCCAACTTATTCAGCGCATCCACCTCATCTGCGCTCAATACATTTTTGACAACCAAAAACCCCTGCAAATCAAATCGAAACTTCTCTTCCGGTGTCATAACCCCCTCCGTTTTCATTACATATTATTAACTGCATAAACAGCTTTCTCTATCTGTTCTTCTCCGACGGTTTTGACCTTAGCATCAAAACCGAGCAACAGAGCAATATCGCAAATATTATTTATATCTCGTGGAACACCATTGGACGCTTGACAGAGCGCGTCGAGCGCGTCCTCGTCGAACAGGAATCGATCGGCCCCCGCTTTTTCCAAACGCGTTTGCACATAAGATAGGATTTCTTCGCGCTTGAGCGGCGCGAGATGATATTGCCGCGCGACCTGTTGCCCCAATACCTCAACGCCCGCGATCCGTTCCTTTAGTTCTGCATGTCCAACGAGGAGAAGGGTAAGAAAAAAACGCCCATTGCGTTGAAAGCTAAACAGAGATTGCAACGCTTCAAACGTATTGTCATCTTCTATTGCGTGGGCATCATCGACAATGACAATCGTATATTTGCCCGCATTGGCACTCTTGACAGCCTGAACCTCAAGTGCGCGTTGCAATTTTCCGTTCGATTGGTCCTCAATGCCCAATTGCCCGAGCATATCCCGCAGAAAGTCTTCCGGCGAAAGACCGGGCCTATTCATAAGCGCGATTTCATATCTATCAGATGACAGTTCATGGATGAGCATGCGACTCACAGTGGTTTTGCCACAGCCCACATCGCCCGTGAGCACGGCAGCTCCCCTGCGCGTATTGATCGCGTAAAACATTTGCAACAGTGCTCTCTGGTGATCTCTCGAAGAATAAAAAAAACGCGGATCCGGCACATTTTCAAACGGCAATTCTGTCAGATCCCAATATTTATCGTACACGGCCTTAATCCTTTATTTTAAGTCCGACCATAGATTTTATAAACCTATCGGAATAGTGGTTTAACGCTATTTTTTATCGCAATTCAATATAGTTATCTCAAACGGTCTGTGTCAAGTAATCGGCAAAGCGACCTGAGGGTTTCCCGATGTTTTATACAACACAGAGACATTGGCACAAAATACTTTGACGGAACGTATCCAAACCCTATATTTTGCTGCACTGTGCTGATGATACATCTGTTTTGACTTTCATTTTGGAGATCTGTATGGCCTGGTGGCAATCCGTTTTGCTGGCCACTTACAGCCTGGTGTTCGCATTGTTGATGCTCGTAAGCCTGCATCGACACCTGATGGTACACCTCTATTACAAGCACCGTCGCAAACAACCCATTCCCCGCGACACCTTTGATGAATTACCCGTTGTGACAGTGCAATTGCCCGTATTTAACGAACGCTATGTGGTCGAACGACTGATTCGCGCGGTCGCCGAAATGGACTATCCAACCGACCGCCTCGAAATTCAGGTTTTAGACGACTCGACCGATGAAACCACCGCCATTGCCAGACAGTGCGTTGATGAACTTCGACATTCGGGAATAGATATCGCGCTGATACACCGCAAAACGCGCACCGGATATAAAGCTGGTGCTCTCGCAGAGGGATTGCGGGTTGCACGGGGTGAATTGATCGCAATATTTGACGCCGATTTTCTCCCGCCACCAGACTTTTTGAACAAAACCATCCCGCATTTCGTCGAACCGCAGGTCGGCATGGTTCAGACGCGCTGGGGACATCTGAATCGGGACTACTCCATTTTGACACGCGTACAGGCCATCTATCTCGACGGCCATTTTGTCATGGAACACGGTGCGCGTAGCCGCTCGGGTTTGTTCTTCAATTTCAACGGCACAGCGGGCGTCTGGCGTCGCGCCTGTATCGAGGAAGCCGGCGGTTGGCAGCACGACACCTTGACCGAAGACCTCGATTTGAGCTACCGCGCGCAATTGGCGGGCTGGCGATTTGTCTATCTCGCGGATACCGTAACACCGGCGGAAATCCCCGTGGAAGTAAATGCCTGGAAGTCACAGCAATTTCGGTGGGCAAAAGGCTCCGTTCAAACCGCAAAAAAAACGCTAAAGACCCTGTTGCAAAGCCATCTCCCCTGGCGCGTGAAGGGCGAAGCCGCTTTTCATCTGGTAACCAATTTTGCATATTGTTTGATGGCAATGATCGCCATTCTCATTTTTCCCGCAATTGTTCTGCGAGAAGACCTGGGATGGGTTAGAGTACTGATAATCGATTTTCCCCTCTTCGTAGGGGCAACAGGCGTAATATCGAGGTACTACATCCACTCGCAGCGAGAAATATATTCGGACTGGAAATCCCGCATCCTGTATTTGCCATTTGTACTCGCCCTGGGCATGGGGATTTCATTGAACAACGCGCGCGGAGTAATTCAGGCTCTGCGAGGGCATGAGACCGCATTTAACCGCACCCCTAAATATCGCGTTATCGGACGGAATGGAAATTGGTATCGCAAAAATTACGCCCTGAAAAAAAATATAACTGCATTTTTGGAAATTGGACTCGGTCTTTATTTACTCATCGCCATGGCGTATTCGATTGCGAAAGGACTGTATTTCCCCGTGCCATTCCTGATTTTATTTGCTTCTGGTTTTTTTTACATAGGAGGAATGTCTCTATTCCAGGGCATTTGGGCAAAGGTGCATTCGCAAGCAATTGAAATCGCCGAAGCAAACTAAAACAAAGGCGGAATGGGTATATGGCAACGCGACTCAACAATCCATACCTGTGGGCTTATACCGCAGCCATTCTGCTACACATTCTGTTCCTGCTCATGGAGAACCCGCTGTGGCGGGCTGCGATTATCGTGCCGCAGACAGAAAAAATACCCACATCACCGCCCCTGACATTTGAATTTGTCGATGTGCCTCAAAATCGAGACGACGCACCGCCCGAAGAAACCCCGTTGCTCGCAGAGCGCGATAACATCTCTCGCGATCGACAAACGGCCCCCTTGCCCGAAAGCCACTTGCCATTTTCCGATGGCATATCGCGAGCAAAAAATATAGAGACACCTGCGCCGGGCAAGCGTGAGACACAAAGCGCAGACCGCACGCGGGAAACCACCGACAATCCCTTTAGCTTTGTAGATGTATTGCAAAAAAATCCCGAGGAAGCGCGAAAAGAGCGAGAACGCGCAGTGCTGGGCGGAGAATTGCCCCAACCGCGCATAGATATGGACAATAGCAAAACCCGCGCACTCGAACGCGGGGGATTGCAACTGAGCACCTATGCCTGGAATTTCGCGCCCTATATGCAATATCTCAAGCGACATATTGACCGTCATATATACCCGCCCCGCGCATTCGAGTTGGGTATGATCGACGGCATGACCAGAGTGAAATTCAGAATCTGGCGCGACGGTCGGCTCGAAGGACCCGAGTTGATCGACTATGAGGGCAGTGACTTGTTGCGCGATACGAGCCTGGAGGCCGTAAAACTCTCAGCACCATTCAAGCCATTACCCCCAGATTTCCCGGATGAGTACCTCGACATTACGGGTACTTTTGAATATTTAATTTTTGGAAAAGGACAAAGGCGACAATAACATGGGCTGGGCACTATTTGAACAGGGTGGTCTCATGATGTATCCTCTGACCTTGTGCTCAGTACTGGCTTTGGGCATTGCAATTGAGCGCGGGTTTGCACTGCGCCGTCGCGCCATCATCCGGCCCGAAATTGTCAGTGTAATCGACAATATTCAAGGACCGGATGACATAGGGTTGGCGCTGAATGTCTGCCGACAGCACAAAGGACCTTTCTCCGCGGTAATGCGCGCGGGGTTAGACAACCGCCATTTGTCCTTAGAAGAGGTCCGGGAAAGCATTCTGGATCAAGGTCGTCAGGAGACGGGCGTACTGCAAAAGGGACTGGTAGTACTGGAGACCGTAGCGGGGGTTTCGCCACTTTTGGGACTTTTGGGCACTGTTCTGGGCATGATTAAAGTTTTTCAACAGGTCTCAGAAGTGGGCGTAGGACAGGCCAATCTTCTGGCAGGGGGTATTTCCGAAGCTATTCTAACGACTGCTGCTGGACTTTTTATTGCGATCCCATCACTCGTATTTTACAATTTATACAGCAGTCGGGCAGAAAGCCTCATCCTGGAAATTGAGAAATACGCAAATACCCTTCTGAAAAAGCTCCGGGGGTTTCAAGACACTGAAGGTGAATAGTTATGCGATTGCAAATGCCCCTCAAGCGTCGCCCAGCCATCAACGTAACCTCTTTAATCGACGTCCTGTTTTTATTACTTACATTTTTTCTCGTAACCACGCAATTTATCGATCAATCCGCGCTCAAAGTCGAACTGCCCGCCATGGAACACGCGGAAAAAACGCAACACGCGAGGCGTTATATACTCAACATATCGGCAGATGGTCAAATGGCATTAGATGATCAGATCGTCGATCAACCGACATTGCGGGAATTATTAAAACAGCACGCGGTGGAAATCGATGAGAGTGGAGGCCTGATTTTGCGAGCAGACCGCCAATTGCCTTATGGCGATGTGATGTCGATTCTGGACCTCGTCAGAGGTGTGGGAATCAGACGGATTACCAATGCCACAGCGGAACCCAATAAATAGCAAGAGTCGGAACAATGCGCGATTCCAAATCGTCCAATTTTTCACATATAGAAGATATCCAAATCGTTGCCCGGGTTTTAGAAGGCAACACAGAGGCTTTTTCCGTGTTGGTTCAGCGACACCATGAACGCGTGTACAATGCGGTTTACAGCCTTATTGGCGATCTCGACGAAGCCGATGACCTGGCGCAAGAAGCATTTCTCAAGGCATTTCGTGCCCTGAAGCGATTTCGAGGACAATCGCTATTTTCAACATGGTTGCACCGCATCGCTGTCAACTGCTGCTTAGACCATCTCAAATCCAGACATCGGCGTAGCTTTGTTTCTCTGGATGAACATCGAGAAACATGGGACGCACCGCGCATCTGGACGGGTCAGCCCCAAAATGCAGATATGCGCGTTGAACGGCGGGAACTTCAAGAAATCCTCGAACGCGCCCTAAGCGATCTATCGGAAGAATACCGCGTGACCTTCGTTTTGAGAGAAATTGAAGGTCTGACTTATGAAGAAATTGCCGAATTGCTCAAATGCTCAATAGGAACCGTTAAGTCTCGTCTGTTTCGAGGACGAACAAAACTCCGCGAAATTTTGCAGGTGCAATACGACAACTGGATTGAGGCGTGAATATGGACGCAGACAACACCGTTGACATCAACCGCGAATTATTGTCGGCTTATCTCGACGATGCGCTGACAGAAGAAGAGCGAGATAGAGTTGAGATGCTATTGCGCGTGTCTGACAGTCTCAGGCGCGAACTGGCCGAGATGGTGCGGGTGCGCCAACTATTTGCCGCCTGGTCTCCACCTGCGCCCGACCGATTTTTTGTGCGGCGTATAGATATAAAAGTCCAGGCAGAAATGGCGCGAATGAAGAACCGATGGGGATTTCAAAAATTCGCTACTGCCGCAATGTTGCTGATCTCCATTGGCTCTCTGGCATTTTTGACCCAGCGCCTGGACAGACATGTTGAACCTGTCACGCTGGATGCTTTTTTACAGGGTTCGCTCGACAGCGAAGTTCGAGAAGTTGCGAGTTTGACCGAAGATGATTTCTCCAAAGATCGCGTACTCGACCTCGTCTTATCCGACAACGCGCGTTAGAAGGTTTTTATCATGTTTATTTCGCGTTTCCGCTTTATATGCCTACTCGTTTTGTGTCTCTTACTCGGCGCAGTGATAGGGACTGTTTACGAAAGTCTCGCATCTGGTGATTCTGGAAAAAGACGGGTACGCATGTCTGAAATGATGACAAAACTCGACCTGTCAGATGGTCAGAAAGCGCAACTGGACACAATCCTCGAACAAGGGCGCAAATGCATGGTCGATATCAACACAGCCTATCGCTCAGAGTTTGGAAAAGTGAGAAACACAACCCGCACTCAAATTCGGGAAATTTTGACGCCTGACCAACAAAAAGAATTTGATGAGATGATGGTCGAACAAGATGCTCGGCGGCGTCACCTGCGCAGAAACAAGACCCACAGCAATCAGACCGAATAAAAATGTTATGCAAAAATAAGTGAGTAATTATTTACTTTCTTTTAATCTTTAAGTTTTGAGAAGACGGAGGGATGATGCAAAAAATAGCTAATTGCCGATGGTTCGTACTGCTTTTTCTCGCACTCTTTGCCTGTGGCGAAGAAGAAGCACAACAGACACAGGGCGGACGTGCTGGACGCGGTGGACGCGGTGGTGCGGCTGCTGCGCCCGTCAAGGTCGAGGCTGTAAAACGAGGGGATATTTCCGCATATATTCTCAAAAACACGACACTCGAAGCCGAAAGATGGGTTGACGTTCGAGCGCGCAGAGCCGGACAGGTCATCGCATTACTAAAAGAAGAAGGCGACCCCGTACGCGCGGGTACAGTCATGGCGCGGCTCGACGCCGACGCTGCCCAAATCAGCGTCGCGCAGCGAGAAGTTGCCCATCAAGAGGCCAAACAGCGATATGAACGCGAAGATGCCTTATTTCAGCGCAATCTGGGTAGCAAACAATCTTATGAAAATGCCAAGACCCAATTCGAATCGTCCAAAGCACAACTCGAACAGGCCAAACTCGATTTGAGTTATACGGCGATTAGATCACCCATTGAAGGCATCATGACGCTGAGAAATATCGAGGTGGGCAATATGGTCACCAACAATCAGGTTGTGGCCTCTGTAGCCAAATTTGATCCCCTGCTCGCACGCATCCAGGTAACGGAAAAGGACTTTGGCAAAATCACCGTAGGACAGACTGCGCGCATTACGGTTGAAGCCGCACCTGAAAGAGAATTTACGGGCACAGTCAAAATGATCAGCCCCGTGGTAGATCCCGAAAGCGGCACGGTCAAAGTAACCGTTGAAGTACCTCGAACAGATACAAGTCTGTTGCGTCCCGGAATGTTTGCCTCGGTTTACATTATCACGGAAACCCGAAGAAACACCATGGTCATCCCCAAAAAAGCCCTCGTACTCGAAGGAGAAGGCAACCAGGTATTTACCTTTGAAACCGATCCCGAAACAGGGCGCGGGCAGGCGCAACGCAAACGCATCGAGATCGGCTTTACAGATAGCGATCGCTTAGAAATTCTCAATGGCCTTTCTCAGGGAGAGCAAGTCATTACCGTAGGACAGGAAGGATTGAGGCCAGGTTCTCCCGTGCGCCTCGTAGGAGAAGCCACACCTCCCGCATTTGCCGGACGCGGTGGACAGGGTCGCGCTGGACGTGGGCAAATGGGACAGGGAGGACAGGGAAGACAGGGACGCGGGCAGATGGGTGAAGGCGGACAACGAGGTCGTGGAGCAAGTGGTCAAATGGGTGAAGGCGGACGACGTGGACGCGGTGGAAGTGATCAGATGGGTCAAGGGGGACAACGTGGACGCGGTGGTACTATGGCAGGTGATGAAGCCAATACCGGTCAAATGGGTCAGAGAGGACAACGCGGTGGAGGGCAACAGGGACGTGGACAAATGGGACAGGGTGGACAACGAGGTGGCGGTTTTGCCGGAGGGCAAGGTCGCGGTGGCGGTGATCTCACAGACCGCATGAAACGCATGATCGAGCGCTTTCCCGAAGTCAAAGCCGAATACGAAAAACGCGTAAAAGACGACCCCGAACTCGCAACAAATATGGAAAAACTCCGCGCGTTTGTAAATGAAATGCGAGAAAAAGGATTGATACCAGCACGAGGCGGACGAGGTAACTAAAACTTATGAAACTCATTGAATTTTCGACCCGACGACGGGTAACAGTAACGATGTTTGTGGCTGCGGCAGTGCTATTTGGCATGGTTGCTTTTCAGCGCCTATCGATCAACCTGCTCCCCGACATCACCTATCCCACCCTGACGGTACGCACAGAATACGAAGGCACAGCACCCTCGGAGATGGAACGCTTAATCACCGAACCTATTGAGGGGTCTGTGGGTGTGGTAAACGGAGTTATTCGGGTAACCTCGGCCTCGCGCCCTGGCATATCGGATGTGGTAGTGGAATTCGCCTGGGGCACGGACATGGATTTTGCTTCACTCGATATACGAGAAAAGCTCGATCAAGTGCGCCTGCCGCAGGACGTGAGAAAACCCGTACTGCTGAGATTTGACCCTTCGCTGGATCCGATCATGCGTATCGGACTCTACGGCGAAGAAAGCCTGATTTCGCTGCGCCTCCTGGCCGAAGAAGAAATTAAGCCAGAGATGGAAAGCCTCGAAGGAGTCGCATCGGTGCGCGTCAATGGCGGGCTGGAAGAAGAAATTCAAGTTGAGATCGACCAGCCCAAACTGGCTGCACTGCGCATTCCACTGGCTCAAGTCGTCAACCGCTTAGCCCAGGAAAATGTGAACTTAACGGGCGGAGAACTCAAAGATGGCGAGGCGGAATACCTGGTTCGCACATTCAACGAATTCAAAACAATAGAAGAAATTCAGGATATTGTGGTGGGCCAGCGGCAGGGCACAATTATCACATTAGCCGATGTAGGACTGGTAACCCGAGGACATCGCGAACGCACGGTAATCACGCGTATTGACGGGCAAGAAAGCGTCGAACTGGCCATATACAAAGAGGGCGACGCCAATACCGTAACAGTTGCACAAGCCGTTAAAGAAGCCCTGGAGCAATTTCGCCGCACATCCGGCGATTTGCTGGGCAATTCGCGTATGGAGGTCGTCTCGGATCAATCGACATTCATTCGAGACTCGGTCTCCGAGGTCCTCAACACCGCTATTTTGGGCGGTTTTTTGGCCATTATCGTTCTCTATTTGTTTTTGCAAAGCCCCAAAAGCACGGGCATCATCAGCGTATCTATTCCCATTTCAGTTGTTGCGACATTTTTCCTCATGTACGCATCTGATGTAAGCCTCAATATCATGTCACTGGGTGGACTCGCCCTGGGAATTGGCATGCTGGTTGACAACTCAATTGTCGTACTCGAAAGCGTACAGCGCTACCAGGACAGCGGCCTGAGTCCGCGTGAAGCGACCAATAAAGGGGGGTCTGAAGTGGGGCAAGCCGTAGTGGCTTCTACAATGACGACAATTTGCGTCTTTGTCCCCATAGTTTTTGTAGAAGGCATTGCCGGGCAACTCTTCCGCGATCAGGCACTCACCGTGACCTATTCGCTCGTCGCCTCCCTCCTTGTCGCACTCACGGTCATACCTATGCTGGCTTCGCTGGAATTTTCATGGATTGGCGAATTTGCCGCCGTAGAGAAACGAAAAAAGGAAAGCGGACACAGGGGTGGTGTAGAAGCGCCAGCCCGTGCTATGGGGGTATTGGGCACGGTTGTAGGATTTCTGGGACGCGGTATTCTGACCTGCCTGACTCCTTTATTCTGGATTTTTGACAGAGTGATTGGACGCGCTTATCTCGTCTATCCGCACATTATCAGGTGGGCGCTCAGGCATCGCCTGTATGTAATTGGGTTGGCAATAGCCCTCCTGGGCGGCACTATGACACTTGGCAACAGATTGGGCAGTGAACTGATCCCTGAAATGAGCCAGGGAGCATTCTCAATTGCAGTCGAAATGCCGCTGGGCACACCTCTTGCCGCCACCACACAAACCATTCAAGCCATTGAGAGAATTGTTCGCAGTCAACCCGAAGTGCGCCTGGTTTACAGCATCGTCGGTACGCAATCCGCATCTGGGGGCAGCGGTGGAGAAGAAAGAGAAAATGTAGGTGAGGTCAATGTCGTACTCCACGAGGGCATTATTCGAGATCGCGAAATTGCCGTGATGGATCGCTTGCGCCAGATGATTTTGGAAATTCCCGCCGTGGATACAAAATTTGCCCGCCCATCTCTATTTTCGTCCCGCACGCCAATCGAAGTGGAAGTCGCCGGTTATAATCTGCTGTCGCTACAGATGATCGCCGGAGAAATGATGGCGCGCATGCAAACCATTCCGGGACTGACAGATATTAAAACAACGAGCGAGGGCGGCACACCTGAAGTGCAAATACGGTTTGACCGCAAGCGCGTGGCGCAACTGGGCACGACGATTAACGCCATTGGCGAGATTATTCGCAATCAGGTTCAAGGAGAGGTTGCCACACAATTTACCCGAGGAGATCGGCGGGTCGATATTCGCGTCCGCGCCGAAGAGGAACACCGAAGCACTGTAGATGATCTGAGGCGATTAATCGTCAGCCCCAACAATGCCCCATCGCCGGTGCCTTTGAGTGTGGTCGCCGATTTACAGGTGGAAATGGGGCCTGCTGAAATTCGCAGAATTGACCAGGAGCGCGTGGCATTGATTTCGGCCAACCTGGTGGGTCGGAGTCTGAGTGCTGTCGTCGCAGACCTCGAACGCGAAATTGATCGGATGGAATTGCCCGCCGACTTTTCGATCAAAGTGGGTGGACAGAATGAAGAGCAACAGCGGTCGTTTGAAAGTATGCAATTGGCGATTGGATTGGCAATTTTTCTCGTTTATCTGGTGATGGCATCTCAGTTTGAATCGCTCGTTCATCCTTTTGTGATCATGTTTGCCATACCTTTTGCGCTGGTAGGCGTTTTTGCCTTACTCCTCATAACCGGACAGACCATCAGTGTGGTCGTGCTCATAGGTTTGATTATGCTGGCTGGCATCGTCGTCAACAATGCCATCGTGCTCATCGATTATATCAACACGCTCCGAAGAGATGAAGGCATGCCCAAAATGGAAGCAATTGCACAAGGGGGTAGAGTGCGCCTGCGGCCCATTTTGATGACCACCTCGACAACCGTACTCGGTTTGTTGCCCATGGCACTGGGCATTTTCAACTTTCAGCCCCTTGTCAAAAGCATCGAAGGCGCGTTGGACGGCATATTATCCGGGCAGGTATTCACCGTGGTCATGACTGTAGTGGGTATGATATTCCCGGTGGGACAGGGCGCCGAGATACGCGCGCCTATGGCCATTACCGTCATTGGCGGCCTGGTCGTATCAACACTGGTAACCCTGGTACTGATCCCAACGCTGTATTCGCTAACCGACCGCAAGGAGTAGCATGGAGCAAAGCCGTAATGAAGCATTTGTCGAATCGCTTCAGAACTATTCGCTTTCAGAACTCGAAGATATTTATGCACATCTGGACCGCGACCTGTTTCCAGAGCGATACGACCAGGTCAGGACGGAAATCGAAGCGCGCTTAAAAGACTTTGATCCAAAATCTATGGACACAAGTACGCTGACGGATCCACCCGGGATCTTGCGGCGCCTTGCGTCGAGTGCGATTGATTTCTCCATGCAAGTACTCGTTCCTTTTTTAATTTTTTTTCTCCTCAAAAGCGTTCTTTTTCCAACCGCCCCAACCGCAAGTGCTGGCGGCGGACGAGGTGGCGGCGGACGAGGCGGCGGACGAGGCGGCGGACGAGGTGGCGGTGGCGGCAATCAATCCGATGATCTCTGGTCAGACATCTCGGGTTTCGTAGGGGGTGCGAAGGATATCGCCGTTGGATTGATTGAGGGAGACCCCGCAGCGCAGAGCAGAGCGACGATTATCTGGAATGATTTTGGAATCATCCTGATCATTCTGCTCGTTCTTCGAATTTTCATGACTTTATCGGGATGGGCGCGTTCTGGATTTACCCCGGGAATGCGCGAATTGGGCATTCGCGTCGAACGCGTTGGGGGAGGTATTCCAACCTGGTCGCAGGCGATAGGCAGATTTGTTCTACAGCCTCTGCTTTTTATCGCAACACTGGGACTCAGTGGATTCTGGATGCTGTGGGATCCCGACAGCCGAGCACTTCACGATAGAATTCTCGGCACAAAGCTCGTTCGCATGGTGCGTACCTGGGAAAAGACAGAAACTGAGAGAAGATTTGAATAGAATATTCAGTTATCCGAAACTTTTAATCATGTACTCTCGTCTAAATCCTCGAAATATCAGGGAAGGAGTGAGTAAGTATGCACAGACGGATGTATAAAATATGTTGTGTCGTGCTGGCAACCGCATTTTTTTGGGGATGTTTGGCTCCCGTTGCCGAAGCGCGGTCGTTTTTTACTGCACGGCGCACATTTGGTGTCTTGTTTCTCGGTGGTAGTGCTTATATGGCCAAGCGCGCCATTGACTATAAGCGCGATGCAAACGACATTTACGAAGCCTACAAAGCGGCTAAAGACACCCGAGAAGCCGAACAGCTTTTTAACCGCACAAGCGATCGAGATACCAAGAGCATGATGAGTGTCGGATTTTCCGCAATTTTGTTGATCAGTGGTTTGCGTTTGCTCATGCACAGCGGCGTGGATGATAAAATGCCCAAAATTGATCGACGAATCAAAATAGATCTCAACAGTGATATTCGCAAAAAATCTGTTGGAATTGTGTTGAAGAAAAAATTTTAATCAACAGTAATGGGCAATGAGGAGATTATTATGAAGCACTGGTGGACGCGCCGACTACAACTCGGCCTTTTGGGGATTGCGATAATTTTAATAGCTATGTGGGGATGCGGACGCGAGCGCGTAAATCCGGTTGACTCACAATTTGAAGGAACCACGACAGCTTTGAATCCGCCGGGCAATATTCGCGCACAGGGCGGTATAGGACAGATCACTTTGAACTGGAATCCCGTGAGCAGCACCAACCTCGCGGGATATGGGATATGGCGGTCAACATCGGCTACGGGAAACTTTGATCTATTGCGCGGCGAATCATCCGTTCCCGACGTGACGACAGCACGCACGACATTTGTGGATTCGACAATAGATGTCAGCGTATCAAAAATATACTTTTACAAACTCAGCACCGTAGATGTAGAGGGACAATCGAGCGAATTATCTACATTTGTAAGTGCAGAAGTCCTCGATGACACGCGCGCGCCAGCTATGCCGACAAATCTCGTCGCCATCACCGATGCCGATGGCAAACAGGTGACACTGGGCTGGTCAGCGCCAGAAACGGATGTGGGCAATCAGGAATTGACCGGCTTGTCCGGGTACAGAGTTTTCAGAATCAAAGATTCGCAGGGCAAACTCCAGATACAGGGTTCGCAGGCAGCTCTGGTCCAACTCGCGACAGAACTGGGCATTGACCTCGATAATCTGGGAGAAATATCCGACGATTTGAAGGATATTTTTGTTGAACTTGGAACCGTGCCAGCCGGCCAAACTTATTTTCTCGATACCGATGGACTCGAAGCTGGTGTGCTTCACGTTTATGTGGTCATCGCCGTCGATCCAGATGGCAACACAGGGCCTCCAGCACTTGCTTTAGTAACCATAAGCGCACCAGGCGCGAACGTACCAGTGCCTGCTGGCTTGCGCGCGACAAAAAATGAACAGTCGCGCATTGTCATATCCTGGAATCCCGTAAACGATCCCAATTTGCTGGGCTATCTGGTCTCGCGGTCACAATCGACACAAGGTCCCTTCACACCCGTAACAAGCGACACCCTCTTTACCACGGGGCAGACGACCTATGTCGATTCGCTTGTCGCGACCGATCAAGTGTACTACTACAAAGTTCAAACCGTTGTACAAGACCCCCAGCTTGGGTTATTGCACAGTGATACTTCCACTTTCATTGACGGACAGGCACTTGCCGATCAGAGTGCTCCTGCCGCGCCCTCAGATCTCATCGTCAGCCTGGACGATGAGAATTTCCAGCGCGTGATGCTGAGCTGGACTGCACCTGTCACAGACAGAAATGGCAATGAATTGACCGGATTGGCCTCCTTCGAGATATACCGGTCACGCGATAACAATACATCCTTTGCGCTTATCGCCACAGTATCCAGCGATCAGGTGAGTTTTGTGGATACTTCTGTCGAATTGCTCACCACGTATTTCTATGCGGTCAGGGCATTGGATCAAGCCAGCAATGCCGGACCCCGATCTCAGTCGGTATCTGTCACGACCAAAGGCTTTGCCATTCCACGCAACGTGCGGGCGATTGCTGGCGAGCAGAAAATCACCCTGACGTGGACGGCAAATACCGAGCCTGAATTGACCGGATATGAAATCTTGCGCTTTGCAGATCCCACACACGAAACACCTGACAAAACCTTCTCTTCTTTGTTAACGACCTATGTGGATACCCCTGTCACAGCAGATCAACCCTTTGTCTATCGGGTGCGTGCGGTTGGCACCGCCAATGTGAAGAGCGAATTGTCGCCCCCCGTCTCTGCACAAGCCACTGCGCCCGCGCCAGTTCTGGCAGCACCGCGTAACGTGAGCGCAAGTGGTGGGATTGGTCACATTACCATTACCTGGTCTGCCAATACAGAAATAGAACTAACCGGGTATCGCGTCATGCGCTATACGGACCCGGCACAAACCCAGGCCGAAGCGACCTTCACGACCGTGCAGACGACTTATGTCGATTCGCCACTGGTATCGGGACAGACCTATGTCTATCGCGTACAGGCGGTTGGTACCAATAACGAAGAAAGCGAACCATCGCTCTATGCCTCCGCAACCGTCTCAGCCGATCAGAGCCCTCCCGGCGCGCCCTCGGATATCATCGCCAACCTGGACGATGATAATTTCCAGCGCGTGATGCTGAGTTGGACGGCTCCCACAAGGGACAGCAACAACAATGAATTGACCGGATTGACCTCCTTTGAGATATACCGGTCACGCGACAACAACACATCATTTGCACTGATCGCCACAGTATCCAGCGATCAGGTGAGTTATGAAGACACATCTGTTGAATTGTTGACGCGATACTTTTATGCAATCAGAGCATTGGATCAAGCCGGCAATGCCGGACCCCGATCTCAGCCAGTATCTGTGACCACCAAAGGATTTGCCATCCCGCGCAACGTGCAGGCGACTGGTGGTGAGTTGAAAATCACCTTGACCTGGGCGGCAAACACCGAGCCTGAATTGACCGGATACGAGATACTCCGCTTTACAGACCCCACAGATGAAACACCTGACAGGATCTTCTCTTCTGTGTTGACGACTTATGTGGATACCCCTGTCACAGCCGGACAGACCTTTGTCTATCGGGTGCGGGCAGTTGGTGCCGCCAATGAGAAGAGCGAACTATCGGTCTTTGTCTCTGCACAGGCCGTCGAGCCGCCTCCGGTTCTGGCAGCACCGCGCAATGTGCGAGCCACTGGTGGGATTGAGTATATCGCCATCACATGGTCTGCCAACACAGAACCAGAACTGACCGGGTATCGCGTCATGCGCTATACAGATCCGGCACAGACAGTGGCCGAAGCGACCTTCACAACTGTGCAGACGACTTATGTCGATTCGCCGCTGGTAGCGGAGCAGACCTATGTATATCGCGTGCAGGCGGTTGGTGTAAATAACACAGAAAGCGAACCATCGCTATTTGCCTCTGCAACGGTACTGATCGATGATATTCCACCTGCTACCCCCGACAATTTTATCGCTGCTTTGGAAAGTAGTGGCGTAGCGATCGAGTTGAGCTGGGACGCCCCCACAAGGGATGCAAATGGCGGCGACCTGACCGGACTTGCCAGCTTTGTAATTTATCGCGCGGAATTCCCGAATAATGTGCCGACCGCTCTAGACACTGTAGATGCGTCAGCTCGAGAATATCGCGATACCGACCTGCTAAACCGCACGACTTACAGGTATCAGATTTCTGCCATTGACAACGAAGGTAATGAGAGCGCGCGATCACCCCTCAGTACAGTGACCACAACTGATATAGTCCCCGTGCCTCCAACGGACCTGACGGTTACTTATAATCCCAGTGTTCCCGAAATTAATCTGGCCTGGACACCCCCTGATAAGTATGACCATTTCATCGTCCAACGGGCAGCAATCGCCGGAGCTGCTTCCGGTGCTGCTATTCGAAATTTAACAGACGGAGATTATACGACTTTGGAAACTGAGGATCCGATCACGACCACTTCTTATAGCGATAGAGATATTAAAAGTGGTTTCACCTATGTTTACCGGATCCGCACATCTCTTTCTGGACGGATCAGCGCTCCTTCAGAGACTGATTTTGATTTTTCCCCATAGAGAGCCAGCAAGAAAGGAAAAAATGGCGTCCTTCTCTTTTGAAGGACGCCATTTTTTTTATAAATAGGAGCCAACTGTCGCATTTTATGCGTCAGATGTACGAGTCGAAAATCTCCGCAATCTCTTTAAATAATTATTTATCAACATGTTATAAAATTTTCTGCCTCTGGCACAAAATATGCATGATGTATCTCGTAAAACTTACACATTGGAGGTTTTATGGGAGACATATTAGTTGTTGATGGAAACCCGCAACGCGCAATACAATTGGCGCAACTGACAGAAAAACTGGGCGCAAACGCGCGCATAGCGGGTTCTTTTTATCACTGCTTGAAACGCATTGAAGAAAAAATTCCCGATCTCGCCCTTGTCGCAGAAATGCTCCCCGATGGACGGGGATTAAAACTACTGCCCATCTTTAATGATCTATGTCCCGTCGTGATCGTGGGAGAATATATGGCATCTGATAGAATACTCGAAGCTTTGTCGTCGGGAGCGCGCGATTTTCTCGTACACCCCATTGAACGGCAGACTCTGGATATTCTAATTTCCAAATTGCAGGTCGAGGGTAAAGGCGTGCTACACCATCTGTCTCACAATCCCTGGGGCGAGTCACCCACGGGGATGGTGATTGGGTCGTGTCCAGACATGTTACTCGCACTCAAGCGCGCGGGCCTATCAGCGCGAACATCGGCTTCGGTCCTGATTTATGGCGAAAGTGGAACGGGAAAAGAACTGATGGCGCGGGAAATACATCGGGCTTCGGGGCGGTCGGGGGCATTTATAGCACTCAATTGTGCGGCAATAGCAGAAGGCATTGCCGAAAGTGAACTCTTTGGGCATGAGCGAGGCGCTTTTACCGGTGCCATAACCCGTCGGGCAGGATGTTTTGAACAGGCCGATGGCGGCACGCTTTTTCTCGACGAAATTGGTGAGGCTTCGCCTGCATTTCAAGCCAAGCTGTTGCGAGTCTTAGACCGCGGTGAATTTGTCAGAGTTGGTGGGCAATCCCCCATACAAACGCAGGTTCGGATCATTGCTGCCACCAACCGCGACCTCAATGCCATGATTGAACAAGGCGAATTCCGCCTGGACTTGTTTTACAGGCTCAGCGCCGTGACCATATCCCTCCCCCCACTGCGAGAGCGCAGCGAAGATATTCCACACATTGTTCAAGCAATGCTGACGCGAATGAAAGCCGATACAGGTGTGGAGGTTCAAGGGGTTTCTGAAGCGGCGGTTGCGTATCTGGCAGGATGTGAATGGCCGGGTAATTTAAGAGAATTGCAACACGCCATTTATCGCGCAGCCCTGGCCTGTCAGAAAGGAGTCATTCGCCCCGAACATCTGGATGTGCTCAAACCCACACAGTCCAGTGCGCCAGACAAAATTGAAACCCTGTATGAAATCGAGCAGGCGCATATTGAGCGGGTAATGCTCGCCACTGGTGGCAATCAGGGAAGAGCCTGTGAGTTGCTCGGGATATCGAGACCAACATTGAGACGAAAAATACGCCGATACGCGGTTGAAAGAATGAAAGACGAACAGATGTGTTAGACCTTGACTAAAAAAAAAGTACGACCCATACTATGATGCGCTTTCAACTTTTTTCATAGAGAGGTAATTATGGGATTTCTCATTGATCTGGTCTGCACAAAAACGGGAAAATCGTATTCAAAAGATCAGCTCTGGAATCTGAGCTCAGAAGCAGATGCGCCGTTATTTGCCCGATATGATCTCGATGCGGTTGCAAAAACCATGCGCCGAGAAAAACTCACAGAACGCGTGCCAACAATGTGGCGTTATACCGAAGTTTTGCCGGTCGAAAACGATCAATTTCAGGTGAGTCTCGGCGAAGGGTTCACCCCACTGTTACAGGCAACAACATTGGGACAAAAAATTGGCGTACCGGCGTTGTACATAAAAGACGAAGGGTTAAATCCGACAGGGTCATTTAAAGCGCGCGGCATGTCGGCGGCAATTTCAAGAGCTGCGGAATTGGGTGCTCAGGCCATTGCCATACCCTCGGCCGGCAATGCAGGTGGCGCAACAGCCGCATATGCTGCGCGAGCGGGCTTGCCAGCGCATATTTTTATGCCCAAAGACGTGCCACAGGCCAATTACATCGAATGCAAGGTCCTGGGCGCACATGTTGAATTGATCGATGGTCTGATTTCAGATTGCGGAAAAATTGTCGCATCGCGCAAAGAAACCGAGGGCTGGTTTGACATCTCTACATTGAAAGAGCCATACCGCGTGGAAGGCAAAAAAACGATGGGCTATGAATTGGCCGAACAATTTGATTGGGAATTGCCAGAAGTCGTCATCTATCCAACCGGGGGTGGCACGGGATTAATTGGCATGTGGAAGGCATTTGACGAAATGGAACAAATGGGATGGATTGGCTCAGAACGCCCCCGCATGATTTCCGTACAGGCGGCGGGATGCGCGCCCATTGTTCGGGCTTATCACACGGGAGATGAACACGCCGAACCGTGGATCGATGCAGAAACAATTGCGGCAGGTCTGCGCGTCCCCGCTGCTGTCGGCGATTTTTTGATGCTAAAAGCCATTCGCGACAGCGGTGGATGCGCGCTTTCCGTCACAGATGAAGAACTGATGGCATCCGCATCAAAAATGGCTGCCGCCATAGGTTCATTTCCCGCGCCCGAAGGCGCAGCCACCCTCTCCGCCCTCGAAAAACTCATAGCACAAAACCTGGTCAGCGAGCGCGACCGCGTCGTATTATTCAACACGGGAACGGGCTTAAAATACATCGAACTATTTGAGTAAGACAGCATCTGCCGCTGCGTACCCGCTCCTGACAGCACCTTCGATGGTCGGCGGCAATCCAGTATCTGTCCAATCGCCCGCGAGAAACAAACCGGGATGTGACGTCCGGTTTTCAGGTATCGAACGAGAAAGCGGCAATGCACAAGTCGCCGCGTGTTCGCATATCACTCTGGCGTGTAATACCTCGGCACGCCTACTTTCGGGAAAGACCTGATGAAGCTCTTTGCAAGATAGGTCAATGAGTTCATCATTTGACATATGTAAAAGATGATGCGCCGCAGATGCAACCAGGGTGATATAGCCCTCAGAAGCGCGGTCGTAGTCGCCATAGAGCGCGGGCTTGTTAAAAACCCATTCCATTGTCGTACCGAGCAAACCGCACATAGGTTCACGCATAATGGACCGATCAAACCACAAGTTTACAGAAAAAATCGGCGACGGCTCGTATTGACAAAGCGTGTGATGGAGTTCGGCGAAAGTATGTACACAAATCATCCTGGCGAGCTGCAAGGGAGGAACCGCTGCAATACACACATCTGTGTCTATCACATCTCCCGAGCGGGTATGGATGCGAACGCCTGAAGAAACGGGCACAATAGACGTCACAGCTTTTCCACACAGAACTTCGCCACCCCGTTTTGAGATGTATTCCCGTGCGCGATTCTCAAACAAACCACTCAAACCCGTCCGCGCATATCCCAAACACATGCCATCCGATTCGCCCCAAAAAGCCTCTCGCAACACAGCCTGAAGGTATCGCGCACTGGCATTTTGTGATCGCTGGTTAAGAGCGGCAATACAAAGCGGATCCCAGAAAGCCCTCCGCATGCGCGGTTTCTGGCCGCAATGGTCGAGCCAGGCATCCACCGTAAGACCGGTATCGAGATCTTTGGACAACTCCGCCTCAATTTTTCTCAACGGTGGAATATCTGTCCAGCGAACCGCGCCAAATCGCAAAAAGCCCAATAGCAGATTCAGCGGCACGGGCAAAAAGGATGGGAACCTCAAAGTGTACGCGCCATCAACGGCGTGGCGAAAATCTATTCTAAACTGAGGTTGAAACACCACATCGTCGCGCGCACCAATCCGATCGAGAAAATCGAGCGTCTCCCGATAGCACTTCATCAACAGATGCTGCCCATTGTCAACCGTATCGCCCGTAACCGGATCTGTAAACGAAAAGGTGCGCCCCCCCAGTTGCTGCCGCCGCTCCAAAAGCGTAACGGGATACCCAGCATCGCAAAGGCGGACAGCTGCTGCAAGGCCTGCAAACCCTCCCCCGATTATGGTCACGCGATTCACAATTACCCCCGGACGAAACGACTACCCAACCAATAGCGAAGCGCAATGCCCAGTTTGTGCAAATTGTTGATGCGAATAGATGCGCCAAAAACATCGTAGTTGGCGTGCTGGATCTCCACGAGCAACCGGGCATAAATTTTACCCATAATCTGCGCCGAAAACATGGCGGACCGGTCCTCGGCGGGAAGCAATTCTTCGGCTGTTTGATAATAGGTCCACGCGCGTTGCGTTTGAAACGCCATCAAATCGATAAACACCGCATTGTAATCACCCCGTGCGAGAGCCTGTTCCGTATAACCAAATCGCGCCATCTCTTCCCGTGGAAGATAAATGCGATCTTGTTGCCAATCCGTATGCACATCTCTCAGAATATTGGTCAGTTGAAGTGCGAGACCCAGATTGACGGCGTACTCGCGGGTCTGCGGATTGCGGTACCCAAAAATTTCAATACAAATTAACCCCACAATCGATGCGACCCGGTAGCAGTACTCGCGCAACTCGTCAAACGTATCATACCGGTTCTTTGTCAAATCCATCTCAACACCCTCAATAAGCGATAGAAAATGCGCTTTGGGAATGGGAAAATCCCGCAAAACAGCCTGCAAATTCTGCGCGATTGGATGTGTAGCACTGCCCTCATAACAAGCGTGGAGTTGCTCGCGCCAGGCATCGAGATGGCACCGTGCCTCTTCTGGCGAAGCCGCGTCATCCACTATATCATCGGTATGCCGGCTAAACGCATACGCCGAAAAAATGGCCTCGCGTTTTTTGCGCGGCAAAAAAACAAACGCGTAAAAAAAATTCGTTCGAGCGCCCCGCACAATTTTGGCAACGTGTCTTTTGAGGTTCATGGTCGGAAGGAAAAAAAAGTCTTGAACAAAAGCGCGGGCAAATCGCGTTTTGTAACCGTGGGCCGTCGATGAAAAACATCGCAATCATTATCGCGAATCTTCTTTAGAATATGCATGCCACCCAGACAGGTCAATCGCAGTTCAAAACGCAATCGCCCCTTCACCATATCCAGCAAGGGATAACCCTCTGCAAAAAGAGCCTGTGTACGATTGATAAGATGATCCAGAAGCTCACAAAATTCCGGCGTAACGCGCTGATCGCGCAAATCAGAAATCCCCACGCCAAACCGTTTGAGATCCTCCTGTGGGAGATACATGCGACCGCGCGAAAAATCAATCGCAATATCCTGCCAGAAATTGGCGAGTTGCAGCGCGCTACATATCGCGTCGGAATGCCGCGCATAGCGCTCGCCGCGATACCCAAACAAATGGAGAATAAGCCGCCCCACGGGATTGGCGGAAAAAGCGCAATACGCCAGCAAGTCCTCGTACGTCTGATGCCGTTGCGTCGTCACATCCATGCGAAAAGCCGCGAGCAAATCCCTGAGCAACTGCACGGGCAGGTCATGCACGCGAATCGTTTCTGCAAGCGCCGTAAATATCGGACCAACCGGATCTGAAAGACACGCATCGAGCCGCGCTTCCCACTCAGCCAAATGATCGAGCCGCTCCTGCGCCGTCAAACCCGGCTCATCGGCAAAATCATCCGCCGTACGCGCAAACGCATAGATACTATACACATGGGGCCGCACCCGTTTTGGAATCAGCACCGAACCAACCGGAAAATTCTCATAATGCGCGCGGGTAAGCGCCTCGCAATGGGCATAAGCCTCTGCAATCGCAATCCCGCGGGTCTTGTATGCAGTCTGTGACATAAGATGAAGATACGACAGGGGGGTGAGAAAATCAAATTGGGATGGATGGATGGGCAGGATACACCTCGCGTGGACTTGCGTTTTATGGGGTGTATATGTATCTTTGCCCGCGAGAAAAACCACTGGATCGCGGCTCGAAACCCTGCCGCGATGACACAGGCGGGACGGCACAGGGGCCGTCCCCTACAACACCATACCGCAATGACAACTACAACCAAAGGAAAAAATAATGTTTGAAACGCTGACAATGGCGCCTGCAGATCCCATTATAGGATTGACCGAAGCATTCAAAAATGACCCAAATCCCAACAAAATAAACCTCGGCGTTGGCGTGTACAAAGACGGTGACGGCAACACGCCAATATTCGCCTCTGTGAAAACGGCAGAAGAACGCCTTTTAACACACGAAGACACCAAAAATTATCTGGGCATAGAAGGCGACGAAGCGTATAACAAAGCCGTCCAGGAACTCCTCTGGGGAACAGATCACGAAATACTCACCAGTGGACGCGCGGGAACAGCTCAGGCACCGGGCGGCACGGGCGCATTGCGCATTGCCGGTGACTTTATTCATCAGCACTTCCCCAATGCCCGCATATGGTTAAGCGACCCCACCTGGGCAAACCACCCCAAAATATTTGAATCTGCCGGCGTACCCACAGCGACCTATCGCTATTACAACCCCGCGTCTTTCGGCCTGGACTTTGACGCATTTATCCAGGACCTCGGACAAATCCCCGCTGGCGATGTCGTATTACTACACGGATGTTGTCACAACCCGACCGGCGTCGATCCCTCCGCCGAACAATGGACGCAAATAGCCGATGTCGTTGCAGACCGCGGCATCATCCCACTCGTTGACTTTGCCTATCAGGGCCTGGGCAATGGCCTTGTAGAAGACGCCATCGGACTCCAATCACTCAGCCGCCCCGGCTGCGAACTCCTCGTTGCCAGTTCCTTCTCCAAAAACTTTGGCCTGTACCGCGAACGCACGGGCGCGTTAACCATCGTGAGCAAAAACGCCACCACCGTTGAAAAAGCGATGAGCCACATCAAAATCTGCATCCGCACAAATTACTCCAACCCGCCATCGCACGGCGCACAGGCAGTCGCAACAGTACTCAACGACCCCGACCTGAGGGCACAATGGGACGGCGAAGTAAAAGCCATGCGCGACCGCATCAACAACATGCGCACTCTATTTGTAGATACCCTCGAAACAAAAGGCGTACGGCGCGACTTTTCGTTTATCGCGCACCAGAGAGGAATGTTCTCATTCTCCGGACTAACCCCCGAGCAAGTAGAAGCATTGCGCGAACGATATTCGATATACATCGTCAGTTCGGGACGGATCAACGTGGCGGGCATGACAAAGGACAACATCGGACCGTTGTGTGAAGCGATAGCAGAAGTATTGGGGGATAAATAAAAAGCAACCACAGATGAACACGGATAAACACAGATGAAAGGCAAAAGGCAACACCTCTGGATCGCGGCTCAAAAACACACCGCGATGACGGCTCTATAGCGCATGAAGCCCTTCCAAGGAGAAATCATGACACTCAAAGACCGCGTAGCAATCGTCACTGGCGCAAGCTCTGGCATTGGGCGGGGCATTGCATTGGCACTCGCAGGAGAAGGCGCACATGTAGCAGTAGCCGATATTCGGAAAACGCCCAAAAAGGGCATCTATCACGACACTGACCTGACCACTTCTACAGTAGAGGAAATAGAAAAACGCGGCGGGAAAGGGATCTTCGTGCAAACCGACGTATCGAATGACGAAGCAGTGAAAACGCTAATTGATCGGACCGTCTCTGAATTTGGCACATTGGATATCCTAATAAACAACGCCGGCATCACAATACCCGGCGGCATTGAAGAAACAACCATAGCCGACTACGACACCGTAATGGGCGTAAACCTTCGGGCACTATATGTAGCCAGCAAACTCGCCATGCCACACCTGAAAAAGCCATCCGGCAGAATCATCCACATCGCATCTGTACAGTCATTTGGCGGTGGCGGCGGACCCGCGTATGCCGCATCAAAAGCGGGCGTCGTCAACCTCACGCGAGACACCGCCCTGGAACTGGCCCCTTTTGGCGCAACCGTCAACGCAATATGCCCGGGCTACATCGAAACGCCCATACAGGATTATCTCACACCGCAGGAAATTGAAGACTGCAAAGTAAAAACCCCACTACCCCGCCTGGGATTGCCATCGGACATCGGCAACGCCGCGGTATTCTTCGCATCAGACGCCGCCGCCTGGATCACCGGCACAGCCCTGCCCGTGGATGGCGGATGGATGGCGTCTATTTTTTAATTCGCATCAATGCGGTATCCCCAACTGATGCATCCGCCGATGAATCGCTGCACGGGCTTCGACAAAGGGACGTTCCAGGTATGCGAGATGGTCCAACTCGCCGTGATGGTGCGTCGCCGTGCCGGGATCGTGTCGGGCAGCGGTTTGGCGGATATACGCCAGATCGCCATCGATAAGCGTCAGCATATACTGGGCGGCTTCCAGATCGAACATCCACCACTCGCCACCGCAGGCGATATAAATCGGCGACGTATGGGCGAATATCCCTCGTCCCCAGCCATCGTGATGGGGAACACTCGTATAATTGGGACCGGCACATCGGGCGGCAATCCAGGTATGCCCATCCACCTTCACCTTCGCCTTCAGTTCCAATCGCCGCGCACCCTTGTTGTCTTCCGTCGAAGCAACGACGCGCCCCGCCTGCACGATCTCGAGCGTATGAATCGGGAAAATACTCTCTGCCCACGCTTCGACCTCCACCGTACCTGCCCCTGACAACTGCATCGTATCGCCAACCTGGTGCCCATCTGCGGTAAGGTGAATAATGGGACCTCCGCTGTGAAATGTTCGCCCCTGCGACACACTCTTGCACCAATTATCGTACGTAAATTCCCCATCGGGCAAATAGGCATACGTGCGGTAAATACCAACGGGCACATCGCTACTCATCTTATCCGTTCCGCCAACCAGCGGCAAGCGGTAACCGCAGTTGAGATAGCGGTAGTATTCCAGATGATTGAACGGCGCATGACGCAGCATCTCCACGCCATCCACGCGACCCGTGGCAATCAGCGCCGCAGGCTCCCCATTCGGATTCGGGAGATGCGGGACAATAACCGAACCGCCCTGCGCATGACACTGATCTGCCCAATCGCTCATCGTGATCTCCAGCGTACCACCCAACTCGGACTCACCCGGACCGTCACTACACCACGGCATCACCGGCTCCTTGAGACCCCACAGAATGAGATGCCCTAAAAAGTGCTGCCTATTCTCCTGGCCCACATAGACGATATTATTCCCATCTTGCGAGATACTCGGTCGTCCCGTAAAATCCTCCGTATTGGTAAAAAGATTGCCCCACTGCGACGGAAGCAAATTAACGATATTGAGATCCTCCCCCTGGGACTCCGTATGACTGCCCTGTGTCGAGAGAAAATGAACGTGCGAATCCCCGCTATACCATCCCTCTCCATTCATATGAATCCACCGCTTGAGACGCAAAGTCAGTTCACGTTGTCCCGGTTCGATCTTCACCCGCGTCCGCATCGGCTCATACTCAAATCCCCGGGCGACATCCACAATGACCTCACCGCGCGGCAGCCACCCCTGGCAACGACCGTCAATGTACGCGTAGGTAATTTGCCCAAGTCGAAGATCCCCGCCGATATCAATATGCCAGCTATCGAGATTGGAATTGACCTGATTGTGATGCCCGTAAGGCTGGTAGGGAATCCCCTCCGGCGAGCGGAAGTGGACGCGGCATGGAATGGGCTTGTCCGTATCGTCGTCGAGAACCGTAACGTGAACCCAGTTCCGCCCCCGGTCCAGGAGTTCCACGCGCATTCGCGGGGTCTCCACCACCTTCTTCTCTTCGACATCACCCCACTTGACCTCGCCCACCTTTTCCTCGCCCTGCTTCACCGTCATCGTAGCCGAAGGCGTGGCAGCGACCTCGACATAAGCCGGGCTTGATTTGGAATTCTGCGCTTCTCCCCAACCGGCAAAATCATCATTGACAAAATCATCGGCTGACGCTTCGGGCAGTGGATGCACATAAGTAGCCGTCCCCCGATCCACCTCCACGCTGAGATCAAACGGTTTTTCCGCATCTTCGGGATGGGTCAGAATCAGACGCGCTTCCCGCTTCCCGTGTCGCACAAAAGGATGCTCTTCGAGATGCGAAAGCGTAACACCCGCGATAATAAAACGCGGACCACCCGGGATAATCTCCAGCGACTCGACCACGTGATCCAGCAAAGGATTCTCCCAGACCCACAAAAAATAACCGCGGGACGTACCGCGCGACACCTCGGTCTGACGTCGCCCCATATCCTGCCATCTTCCTTCGTAACGCGGCAACAACCGGTCGTTCTGGTCCGGGAGCGCGACAAAGGGCGCGCCGCCGCTGGATAAATGTGCAATTTCAAACCGCTCGCGGATGGGAATGCGGAATGCTTCGCCATCCGCCATCCGGAACAAATAATCCGCCACGTTCTCCCCCAACGGACCACCCTCCATCAGATCGGAATCCAGCAAGCGATGGGCAATAATCACGCGGCGTGCCGACTCGTTGATTGGAATGGTCACGCTACCAGAAGCCTCATCCAACGCGATAAAACAATTCGAACCATCGTCATGTACCAAAAATGG
Source organism: Candidatus Latescibacterota bacterium (assembly GCA_022821275.1). Classification (GTDB taxonomy): domain Bacteria; phylum Latescibacterota; class UBA2968; order UBA2968; family UBA2968; genus VXRD01. The sequence continues at coordinate 57,992 of JAJEDY010000061.1, forward strand.
CAAACCGCGGAATAATTGTTTGCCTATGGGGGCATTCGCATTTGCGCCCAAAACTTCAAGCCCCGCATTGCACAACGCCGACAAATCGAGAGGTTGATAGTCTGCCATGACAGGTATCCTTTCTATTGAGAGACTCGGTGATAGGGTCTGAAGGTGTGCACGCTTACATTTTATAGAGTGTATATATTGCCCGCAAACAATAAAATAACTGCTGACCTCACAAAAAATCCAGATCTGCGCCGAGATGAGCGGGCAAAACGCATTTGGCATACAGGTGTCGCCATCCGCGCTCTGGAATTGGCGAAGGAACAAAAGCCTCGCGGCGACGCGCAAGCTCCGCCTCATTGACCAGCAAATCAATACGGCGTTCTCCTGCATTCAACTCAACCATATCGCCATCGCGCACAAAAGCAAGAGGACCCCCTGTCGCCGCCTCGGGAGAACAGTGCAACACCACCGTACCATAAGACGTCCCACTCATACGCGCATCGGAAATCCGCACCATATCTTTAACCCCTTTTTGCGCCAGATACTTGGGAATGGGCAGAGATCCCGCCTCCGGGAACCCATCGCCCACGGGACCGGCATTCCGCAAAATCATCACATGATCCGGCGTAATATTAAGAGCGGGATCATCAATCCGCGCGGATGCATCCTCAGCAGAATCAAAAACAACCGCAGGACCCCGGTGCGCGAGCAATTCCGGAGACGCCGCTGCAACCTTCATCACAGCCCCATCTGGCGCCAGATTCCCGCGAACCACAATCAGCGCGCCCGTCTCCCCGAGAGGATCGTCCAGCGTGCGAATCGTCGTTTGCCAGGACTGAGGGGGTTGAACCGTCTTCAAAAAATCGCCCAGTGTTTGTCCCGTAATCGTCGGCACAGAACAATCCAGCAGAGACGCCAGCGCCTTGAGCAACGCGGGAACACCACCCGCCTCGTGAAAATCCTCCATATAACCCACACCTGCGGGCTTGCAATCCACGAGCAAAGGCACCCGTTGCGACACATCGTGCATATCCTCCAGAGTGAGCCGAGTCCCCGCCCGCCGCGCAATCGCCAGAAGATGAACAATCGCATTGGTCGAACCACCCAGCGCATGAAGCACCGCGAGCGCATTGAGAAAAGACGCCCGCGTGAGCAACTGTTCAGGAAGGCGTTCTGCGCGAGCTATTGCAACCGCCATGCGTCCCGACCGCACACCCACGCGCAGGCGATCCCCCGTACCCGAAAGCGGTGTCGCCCCACCAGAAACCATCAAACCCAGCGTCTCCACCACACTGGCCATCGTCGAAGCAGTCCCCATAACCATACACGTCCCCGGCGTACTGCAAAGCGACTGGGTCACACCTTCGATCTGCTGCTCGCTCAATTCACCAGCGCGAAATTGCGCCCAATAGCGGCGACAATCCGTACACGCACCCAATCTTTCACCATGCCACGAACCGGTTCGCATCGCGCCAGATACCACCTGAACAGCGGGAATATTAGCCGAAGCAGCCGCCATCAACTGCGCTGGCACAGTCTTATCGCAGCCTCCCATCAGCACCACCGCATCCATAGGTTGCGCCGTAATCAACTCTTCGGTCTCCATAGACAGCAGATTCCGAAAAAGCATCGTCGTAGGCGAAAAGAAAATCTCATTCAGCGAAATCGTGGGAAACACAAAAGGCAGGCCACCGCCTTCGAGAACCCCGCGTTTAACCGCCTCGATCAAATCCGGCATATGCCCGTGGCAGGGGTTGTAATCAGAAACCGTCGAAGCAATCCCAATAATGGGACGATCCACATCCTCGCCATCATATCCCGCAGCAGCGAGAAAAGCCCTGCGAATATACTTGCTAAATTCCGGATCGCCGTAGCTGGTCAAATTCCGGTTGATACCTGTATCTGCCGATTGGGTCATAACGCCACCGCTTTCAGCGCTTGCTCTGCTGAATCGAACATGCCATTGACAATCTCATAGGCGAACTGATCGACATTTTGCCGTGTCTGAGCCAGATCTTCCCCAGCCAGATCTGCGCGATCAGCCGAAGACGCCGAAACATAATACTTGATCTTGGGTTCTGTACCAGAAGGCCGGGCCGTAACCCGCGTATGCCCTTCTTCCGTAAAAGTAAAAGCGAGAACATTGCCCGTAGCACCCTGAATCGCACGCGTAGTACCCGTCTGAACATTGCGCACAGTATTGGTCTGGCGATCAACGACCTCAACCACCTTGCATCCCCCAATTTCAGCAGGGGGATTTTGGCGCAGACCAGTCATAATCTGGGCGATCTCCTCATTGCCCTGCGCGCCTTCCCGATACGTCGATTTCTGCACCTCGCAAAAATATCCAAACGCGCGATAAATATCATCCAGATAATCCCGCAGCGTGCGACCTTGCCTCTTGAGTTTAGCCGCGCACTCCGCGAGCAAAACCGCAGCAACAGCCGCATCCTTATCGCGTACAAAATCCGTAAACAAATAACCGTGACTCTCTTCCGTACCAAACACAAAGGTCTCATCATCTGACAAATTATTGATCACATCGCCAATATATTTGAACCCAACGAGAAGATTGTCAACAGATATCAGACCAAAATCCCTCGCAATAAGACTGATCAGGTCCGTCGTAACAATCGTCTTGCACACAACCCCCCTATCGGGCAATCTCCCCCGATTCTCAAGCGCGGCCAAAATATAATAACACAAAACAGCGCCAATCTGATTGCCATTAATCGCAAGCTCTTCGGGAGCGGCATCCCAGCCCTTCTGCGGATGGGGCAGCGCACAACCCAGACGATCGGCATCTGGATCGCTCGCCAGAACAATATCAGCCCGAACCTGTCTCGCATCTTCAATAGCCAGAGAAAGCGCGCCCGGATCTTCGGGATTTGCCACGCCGCCTGCCACCGTCGGAAAATTGCCATCTGGAACATCTTGCGCCTCAACAACGCGCAAATGGGAATACCCCAGCCTCTGAAGCGCGGGCACAACACTCGTTGAACCAACGCCGTGCAGCGGCGTATAAACGACACGTATATCGCGGGCATCGCAAAGAGAGAGATCGACCAGCTTCTCAACATATTGCGCGTCGAGCTTCTCTTCGAGCACCTCAATCAACCCCCTTTCAACCCCCTCCGCATAGTCAATTCTATTGAGACGCTTAACAGCACCAACCTCGGCAATAATATTCTTATCGTGTGGTGGAACAACCTGCCCACCATCGATCCAGCACGCCTTAAAACCATTATCAGAAGGCGGATTGTGACTCGCGCTAATCACCACACCAGCAACAGCACCCGTCTGGCGCAGCGCAAAAGAAAGATGCGGCGTTGCGCGGGGACCATCAAACAGACGCGCAACAATACCATTACCCGCAATAATCGCAGCCGTCTCCCGCGCAAAAACATCCGAATTGTTCCGCGTATCGTAAGCGATCACCACACCCTTACCCCTGGCATCTTCAATACCCGACTTGAGTATATACTGCGCCAAACCCTGCGCCGCCTCTCCAATCGTCCTCAAATTGATCCGATTGGGACCCGGTCCCATCTTGCCTCGAATACCGCCCGTACCAAACTCGATATGGATGCGAAAAGCATCTTCAAGCTCGTCTATATCTTCATTCTCAACGAGCAATTGAATTTCCGGTACAAAATCGGCAAATACTGAATCAGTAAGCCATTGCGAAAGCGCTCGAAATGCCTCGGCAGAAAGCCTGTTCTCTGTCACCCAGTCTTTGATCTGCTGATGTATCGTCATAAATGCTCCTATTTACATTTGTACGCCATATATTGCCATCTACAGACCACCGTGTCAAGCCCAGAACCAAAACTACTTGACTTTAGCACTCATTTTTGCCCTATTTTGAAAATGCTCACATCAATCCTCATCGCCATTGGCCTTGTACTGGGTATCCCCCTCGCAATACTGGCACTCTTCATATTCTTGCCAATCCGCGCAGGCGCAACGGGATACTACCGCGAAAATGACTACAGCATATCCGGTTTTGCGCGTGGCTGTGCCGGGCTATGTGGTATTATCTGCGACATTGACAAAAAGGGATTGCAACTGCGCGTCGTTATCGGACGCTGGACCGCGTGGCGCCCCGGGGAAAAACCGCCATCAGCAACAGCACCCCCCGAAAAAGATACCTCCCCCGAACCAAAACGGGACAGACCTGAAAAAAAATCACATCCGACAGCAAAACCCTCCTATTGGTCGCGGCTGCAGGCCTTGCACGCAAAAGTGGAACAATATCTTAAAGATGCGCGCCCCATCCTGACGCGATTCGTGAAACGGTTATCAAAAACAATAGCATTTCAGCACCTGAAATTGAATCTGGAATTAGGGACAGATGATCCTGCCCTCACCGGGCGTCTATTTGGATATATCGAAGCATTCAAACGCATCTTTGGCAAACGCATCCACATCTCAATCACCCCTGATTTTCTCCAACCGCGCTTTGCCGGATCGGGATACTTGAGACTCTCCATATATCTTCACCGTTTGATATTCGCCGCACTCGCCCTTGCTGTGCGCGGCGGACTCTGGCGCGCAAAAATCTGGTGGACAAAACGCAAAAACAGGCGCAAAATTCCTCTAACTGCTGGGGGATAGGGCTAACTACTGATTATTATGACTATACTTTTTCGGGAGGAAACATGGCCATTGAAGACATGGTGCGAACGATGTTAAATGAACTGCGTGAAATCGTAAAAACCGAAACCGTAGTAGGCGAACCCCTTGTCCTGGGCGACGTCACCATCATACCCGTATCCAAAATATCCTTTGGATTTGGCGCAGGTGGTGGACAGGGCGAAAAAGACGACGGAAGCAGTGGCACGGGCGGAGGCGGCTCTGTGCAACCCGTGGCATTCATCGTCATACAAAAAGGCAAAGCACAGCTTCTACCCATAGAAGACAAAAGCATGTCCATCGCCGACTTGCTAAAATACGCGCCCGATGTAATAGAAAAAATCAAAGCAATTAAAGACAAACGCAAAAAACAGAAAGACGGTGAGGAAGGCGACAGCGAAGAAGAAAAACAATAAACCGATATGCTCTCAAACTTAAACCAACCCCTGAGAACCCTGCCGGGCATTGGGCTGAAACGCGAAAAAGTATTGGAAAACGCAGGCATCGCCACCGTGGGCGACCTGCTATTGTATTTGCCCTATCGGTACATAGATCGATCCACCGAAGTCGGAATCGCACACCTGCCACTCGACCGGGAAGTCACTGCAGTAGGCGAAATCGTGAGCATGCAAACAATCCCCGGCAAGCGTCGGCGCTTCGTCATGACAGTCGAAGACCAGACCGGATCGGTCGCCTGTACGTGGTTCGGAGGCATACAATACCTCAAAAACGCATATCGCGCAGGCGACATCGTGGCACTCGGCGGAAAATTGACGCGATTCGGGCGCACCCTGCAAATAGTACACCCCGAAATAGAAGTTCTCGCAAACGAAGACGACGACAATCAACGGTTGCATACCGGACGCATCATCCCCCTGTACTCGACCACATCAAAAATGAAATCAGACCGCCTCACAGCTCGCGCGCTCCGCCGCTTATTATTCGCCGCGCTGCAAGCTGTTGGGGATCAGATCGAAGACCCATTAGACGAAAACATACGCAAACGCTGTAGCCTGATGCGCCTGCGAGACGCAATAGAAAAAATTCACTTTCCAGACACAACAACGGACATAGACACTGCGCGGCAACGGTTGGCTTTTGACGAAATCTTCTATATCCAGCTTCACCTCGGACACGCAAAAAAACTGCGCCAAAGCACCCCCGGACGCGTACTGACATCCAGTGGCCCCCTGACGCGACAACTCGTGGCGCATCTGCCCTTTGAACTCACACAGGCGCAAACGCGCGCCAATAAAGAAATCGGTCACGACTTACAGAAACCCGTAGCCATGCACCGCCTGTTACAGGGCGACGTGGGATCCGGCAAAACCCTCGTCGCCCTCCACGCCATGTTATGTGCAGCAGACAGCGGCACGCAAGCCGCCTTAATGGCACCCACAGAGATCTTAGCCGAACAACACGCCCACACCATACGGGAACTCGTCGCACCATTGGGCTTAGACATAGCACTGGTGACAGGGCGCATGCCAAAGGCACAACGCACCAAAATACTGGCCGGATTGGGATCTGGAAAAATAAAAATAGCAGTCGGCACACATGCCCTGTTGCAAAACGACATCGCATTTGCCGACCTCGCACTCATCGTGGTCGATGAACAACACCGCTTTGGCGTGGTCCAGCGCGCCATGTTGCGCGAAAAAGGCAATACACCCCATCTGCTGGTCATGACCGCCACCCCCATACCCAGATCCCTATCGCTGACCCTGTATGGCGATCTGGACGTCACCATCATCGACGCCCTGCCGCCCGGTCGCATCCCCGTACGCACGGGATGGCGTTATGCACAGGACCGCGCCCGCGCACTGCAATTTCTCCGCAGCGAACTGCAACGAGGACATCAGGCCTATATCGTCTATCCACTCGTATCCGAATCCGAAAAAAGCGACCTGCAAGCCGCCACTGCCGCCTTTGAAGACCTGCAACAGGGCGCACTCTCAGACTTCCAACTGGGCTTACTTCACGGTCGGCTAAAACGCGACGAAAAAGAAACCACAATGTCTGCATTCAGGCGCGGCGACCTGGATGTACTGGTCACGACAACCGTCATAGAAGTCGGCGTCGATGTACCCAACGCCACAGTCATGATGGTCGAACACGCCGAGCGTTTTGGACTATCGCAATTGCACCAATTGCGCGGGCGCGTAGGTCGCGGACAACATCAATCCTACTGTATTTTAATCGCAGACCCCCAGGAAGGGCTATCGGATGATGCACGTGAACGCCTCGACGCCATGGCGCGGACAACGGACGGATTCGAAATCTCAGAAGCCGACTTGTGCATCCGGGGACCCGGACATATTTTTGGCACACAACAAGCTGGCTTCCCTCAATTTCACTTTGCCGACCTCGCACGCGACGGCACCTTAATCGCCACCGCACGCCGAGAAACACAGGCACTCCTATCCCGAGACCCGGACTTGACCGCGCACGCCGTCTTGAAACGAGAATTAGACGCAACCGCACTTCACGACATACAAATTGTGGAAGCGGGGTAATCACTGACCGCTAATAGTTGACACCCATATTGTATTATGGTAGATTGATTCGGCTTTCTTATGCATCCATCCGTGTTCATCCGTGTTCATCGGTGGTTGCTTTTGATTTTTTCATCTTTCCCCGGAAACTGACTGATGAATCATAAGCTGCGCATTGCGTTGCTTGGCACGATTAACCGCGACACGATTTACACCGCCGATGGCGTGACAACCGAAAGCTACGGCGGTTTGTTGTACAGCATCCTGGCATTGGCCGAAATCGCGTCTTCTGATGTGGTGATTTATCCCATCTGCAATGTAGGCGCAGACATGGAAGCCATAGTGCGAGAAAAACTCGCGCCATATCCACACGTCAAATACGACGGCATCCAATTTGTATCGGGCAAAAATCCCCATTGCTTTTTGGATTACGATGCAAACGGGCGCAAACGCGAAACCCTGCACAACGATGTCCCGCAAATCTCTTTTTCACAAATTGAACCGTTTTTAGACTGCGACGCGATATGCTTTAATTTCATCACCGGAATGGAACTCGCCCTCGAAACCGCACAGCGCGTGCGTCGTTTCGCCACTGGTTTGCTATTGATGGATGTCCACAGTTTGACTCTGGGCATGGATGAAAAACGCCGCCGATTCTGGCGCGTGCCCCCGCAGTGGAAAAAATGGATGGGGTGCGTAGATGTCGTACAAATGAACGAGCAAGAAGGCACTTTGCTCGCTGGCGAAACACTGGATAGCAAAGATGCAACACGCCGTTTTGCAAAACAAGTATTGTGCGCGGGACCTTCAGTATTGATGATCACGCGCAGCAACCGCGGTTCTGAGACAATTTTTAAAAATGACCATTCAGACATTGTGATCGACAAATTCGATCCCGCGCCCATAGCTGAACCCTGTGACGAAACCGGATGTGGCGACACCTTTTTAATGGGATATACCTGGTCCTTCTTGCAAACGGACAACCGCGCCTTTGCCAGTCGTTTTGCCAATCGGGTGGCGGGTATCAACGTATGTTTGCGAGGCATTGAAGGCATTGCAAAAATAAGCCAATTCTTAACCCCCGACGACCTGCCTATGAGGGACACTCAGACAGGTCAATCTGCCGTATTAAACGGCATTCTCCCCGGTCCTGAAAGGAGGGCCTGATGCAAGAATATCAATTTCCAAACCGTCCAAATTTCGATTTGCAATTCAACCCCAAGTTCATCTATTACGGGTTAATTGTACTGGCCTTGCTCTGGTTGGCCAGCGGCATCTACACGGTGCGGCAAGATGAGCAAGCAGTCGTATTTCGATTCGGACAAGCGGTGGGCCTGAAAGATCCTGGCATCCAATACCACTGGCCCACACCCATCGAGCGCGTTGAAAAAGAGCGCGTATCAGAAGTAAAACGCCTCGAAGTCGGTTTTCGCACCATCAGCGTGAGCCCCACGCCGAGATACCAGAAGGTCTCAGCCGAATCCGCGATGTTGACCGGCGACGAGAATATCGTGGATGTAGAACTAATCGTTCAGTATCGCATCCGCGATTTGGAGAACTATTTGTTCCAGGTCAACGACCAGCGAAAAGCCATCAAAGACGTGACCGAGGCCGCATTGCGTCAGGTCGTTGGGCAGCGCACCATCGACGAGGCTCTCACAGAGGGCAAGCTGGAAATTCAAGAAGAGATTCTGAAACAGGTTCAAGAAGTCCTGGATCTCTACAAAATTGGCGTGCGCGTCGATCAGGCCAAATTGCAGACCGTATCTGTACCCCAGGAAGTCGATCACGCATTTAAGGACGTCGCCAATGCGCGAGAAGACAAAGAACGTCTCCGCAACGAAGCCGAAGCCTATCGCAATGATATTATCCCAAAAACGCGCGGTGAAGCCGAAAAAATGATCCGAGAAGCCGAAGCCTATAAAGTCGAGCGCGTCAAGCGCTCGCAGGGCGATGCAGACCGCTTCGTCGAGGTACTCAAAGAATACCGCACCGCAAAAGACGTGACCGAAACGCGAATGTACCTCGAAACAATGGAAAAAATCCTGCCCAGCATACAAAAATTCGTCGTCGAATCCGACGCCAGAGGCGGTATTCTCAACGTTCTCAACCTGCAAAAGCCATTAGGAGGAGGAAATTGATATGCGCAACCTCGTAACTCTGGTGGTCATTTTGATAGCAGCGATTATCTTAATTCAATCATCGTGTTATATCGTGGATGAACGCGAACAGGTCGTCGTCACAGAATTTGGGCAACCCGTACGCACCGTGCAATCCCCGGGCCTGCATTTTAAAATTCCGTTTATCCAGCAATTGCACACCTTCGAAGATCGCCTGCTATACAGCGATGCCGATCCCAGACAAATTTACACACAGGACAAGAAAAACCTCATCGTCGATAATTTTGCCCGCTGGCGCATCACAGATCCACTCAAGTTTCTGGTATCTGTGCAAAACGTCTCCTATGCACAATCGCGCCTGGACGACATCATTTTTTCAGCAGTGCGCGAAGAACTCGGGCAACGCACGCTGGTCGAGATCGTAGTTACGCACCGCGAGGATATCATGAAAAAAGTGACAGAGCGCTCCCACGAGGCAGCACTCGGACTGGGCATTGATATCCTCGATGTGCGGATTAAGCGCGCAGACCTGCCGCGCGAAAACAAAAACAACGTGTTTGAACGCATGCGCGCCGAACGCGAACGGCAGGCCAAAGAATACCGCGCCGAAGGTGAAGAAGAGGCTCTGAAAATTCGCGCGGAAGCCGACCTCGAAGTCGCGCGCCTCAAATCCGAAGCCCTGCAAAAATCGCAGTTAATTCGCGGCGAAGGCGATGCCGAAGCATTGCGTATCTATGCCGATGCCTTTGAACAAGACCCCCGTTTTTTTCAATTCTGGCGCACCCTCGAAGCGTATGAAAAAACCCTGGGCGAAGGAACCACCGTCGTGATGCCACCCACCAGCGACTTCTTCAAGTACCTGACCAAAAAGCGTCCGCGGTAGAAATGGACCGTAGGTGCGGGTTTGAAAACCCGCACCTACGCCTCAACGAGGCAACTCCCATGTCTGCCCGTTCAACCCAAATCTCGTATCTCTGCTTTCTCCTCCTCTTCTCCTTATCCGCAGCAAACGCGACAGAATGGCACAAATTTGAACGCGATGGCCTCGCCTTACACCTCGCGCATAACGATGCGGTTCGGGCAGGGGATTTGTTAAACGCGCTCCTTATTGGGCGCAACGAAATTCGGCGCAAACTGGGCGGTGCCCCCGAAATTCCCATAGAGGTTTATCTCGCACCGAACGAAGCTGTTTTTCGAGAATTGACACACGGGCGCTTGCCGCACTGGAGCGCGGGGGTTGCATTTCTCGAATCGCGCACCATAGTTCTGCAAGCCAGCGCCGACAATTTGCTACAGGTTGCACGGCACGAATTTGCCCACATATTATTGCACGCCATTGCGCCCACTCGCGTCCCCGTCTGGTTTCACGAAGGCGTGGCGATGTGGGCGTCACACGAGTGGCGCTTGCGCCAAAGCGCGGCCGTATTTTACGCAGTCTTTTCAGAAAGCTTAATCCCGCTGTCCGAAATTGACGAGGTCTTATCTTTTCCCTCGGCAAAAGCCGACCTGGCCTACACGGAAAGTTTGCTGGCAGTCTCGTTTTTAATCCGTCTGGGCGGCCCCAATGCCGTGGTCGTCATGCTTTCCGAACTGGAAGCAGATGCGCCCTTTGAAGTCGCATTATTTCGCGTAACTGGCGAAACACCTCGCGAATTTGAACGGCGATGGCGCGATGATGTACAGGCGCGATTCAGTCTGATGACATTGCTCTTTTCGCCCGATTTGATCTGGCTGTATCTCACCTTGCTCTTGCTACTCGCCTATATATGCGTGAGACTGAGGAATCGCGCGACCTTGCGGCGGTGGGAAGCCGAAGACGCAGCCGAAGAATTGACCTTACAATTGCGCGTATATCGCCGAGAGGACGAGCAGTGATCATAGGCGTAACAGGAGGCATTGGCGCGGGCAAAAGCACCGTATGCGCCGTATTTGAAAAAGCTGGCGCGCACATAATCGACGCCGATGCAGTGGGTCACGAAGCACTCCGCGACCCAATTGTAATTCGCAACCTATCCGATGTGTTTGGGCGGGAGATCCTGGATGCCAACGGGCAAATCGCACGCCGGGAACTGGGCAAACGGGCCTTTGCGTCTGACAAAAACCGCGAAAAACTCAACGCCCTCGTGTGGCAACCGCTTCGGCAGTTATTACTGGACAAAATTCACGCGGCTCTGGATCGAGAACCCGCGCGTCCCGTAGTCGTGGATGCGGCCCTGCTGGTCGAGCGCGGCGATCCAAAAAAAATCGTCGATGTACTCGTCGTGGTGACAGCCCCCGAAGCATTGCGGATCCAGCGGACAATGGCGCGATTGGGCATCTCCAAAACCGAAGTTATGGCCCGACTATCCGCACAATTGCCCGAAGAAGACAAAGTCGCGGTCGCGGACTTTGTCGTAATCAATGATAAAACCCCCGCCGTGTGTCGGCAGCGCGCGCGGGCTATTTGGAACAAATTGCAATGTGAGGAGCGATGAACTACACGCCACATACAGAACGCGATATCCAGCACATGCTCAACGTGATCGGAATAGCATCCACTGATGATCTATTTGCACCCGTTCCCGAATCGCTACGCCTGAACGCGCTCAATTTGCCTCCGGGAATCAGTGAAATGGAAGCGATGGCATTTGTGCAATCGCTGACCGATCAAAGCGAGACACCCCTATCATTCCTGGGCGGAGGTGCTTACGATCACTTTTCGCCCAGCGTGGTCGATGCCATCATTTCACGAGGCGAATTTTTTACAGCCTACACGCCCTATCAGCCCGAGGTGAGCCAGGGAACCCTTCGGGCTATTTTTGAATTTCAATCCATGATTTGTGAACTGACCAACATGGAAGTCGCCAATGCCTCCATGTACGATGGCGCTTCCTCACTGGCCGAAGCCGTGCTTATGTCGGTCCGCCTGAACAACCGTACGCGCGTCTTATTGCCGCGCAGCCTGCACCCGTTTTACCGCCAGGTGATAGCGACTTATGTGCGGGGGATCGATCTCGAACTCGTGGATATTCCCTGGTCTGACTCCGGCACACTGGATATCCATGCTTTAAAGCGCGAATTAAACGACAATACCGCCGCCGTGGTCGTACAAAATCCAAATTTTTTGGGCGTACTCGAACACTTAGACGAAATTGGCGACCTGATCAACAATACCAGAACAGCTTTTGTGGCCTGCGTCAACCCCATATCCCTGAGCGCGATTCGCCCACCGGGCGACTTCGGCGCCGATATGGTCGTAGGCGACGGACAGCCACTGGGCCTGCCCCTGTCTTATGGGGGACCTTACGTCGGCTTTTTTGCATCGCGAGACGCACACGTGCGAAAAATGCCCGGTCGCATCTGTGGGCAGACCACCGATGTAGATGGCAAACGCGGCTTTGTACTGACATTGCAAACGCGCGAGCAACACATTCGACGCGAACGCGCCACATCGAACATCTGCACCAACCAGACCCTTTGTGCAACCGCAGCAACCGTGTACCTATCCTCTGTCGGACCGCAGGGCTTCCGCGAAGTTGGCGAATTGAACTGGCATCAAAGCCATCGCGCTTTGCAGGCATTGACCGCCTTAGACGGCGTGCGCCAGAAATTCTCCGGCGCAGTATTCAACGAATTCGTTCTGGAAACAGACCGCAAAGCATCCGATGTTCTAACCGCCTTGCAACATCGGGGCATTGAAGCTGGCATTGACCTGGGCCGATTTTATCCCGAACTCGAAAATTGTATTCTCACATGTGTCACAGAAAAACGCACAGACGCCGACATTGATCGCCTCATCGATGCGTGGAGGACATTGTAATGAACCGCGATAAGTTAATTTTTGAACGCGGCGCGCCAGACAGACGCTGTGTCGCATTTCCCGCTGCGGTGGATTCCGGAACAGAAATTCCCGAAACCATGCGCCGCGATGTGCCACCCGGTCTCCCCGAAGTCAGCGAACTGGAACTCGTGCGCCACTACACCGCGCTTTCACAGATGAACTTCAGCATCGACACCCATTTTTATCCCCTGGGATCCTGTACCATGAAATACAATCCCAGAGTACATGAAAAAGCGGCGCGTATCCCGCAGATCGCGGGATTGCATCCCCTATCGGAAAATGCCCAACCCGCCCTGCAAGTCATCTGGGAAATGGAACAAGTGCTCAAAGCCGTCAGCGGAATGGACGGATTCACCTTTCAACCCACAGCCGGGGCGCAAGGCGAATTCGTGGGCATATCACTGATCGCCGCCTATCACAAGGCACAGGGCAACGCCAAAAAAGTAGTACTCATCCCCGACTCTGCCCACGGCACAAATCCGGCAACCGCGGCAATCTGCGGGTATGCAGTACAGGCAATAAAATCAACAGAACGCGGCACAGTCGATGTGGAAGACCTCAAGACGCACTTGACCGAAGACGTAGCCGGATTGATGTTGACCAACCCCAACACATTTGGCGTATTTGAAGACGAAATTGAAGACATCGCCGCATTAGTACACGACGTAGGTGGCCTCTTGTATTACGACGGCGCGAACTTAAACGCCTTTCTGGGTCAATGTCGCCCCGGCGACATGGGCTTTGACGTCGTACACATCAACCTGCACAAAACATTTACAACACCCCACGGAGGTGGCGGACCAGGCTCTGGTCCCGTAGGCGTAACAAAGGCACTCTTGCCATTCTTACCCCTGCCCGTAGTCCTGAAAGAAGGTGATACATTCAAGCTCGACTTTGACCGCCCGGAATCCATCGGCAAAGTGAGTTCATTCTACGGCAATTTTGGCATGGTCATACGCGCATTGGTCTATGCCAAAATGCTCGGCGCAGAAGGCATGCGCCGCACTAGTGAAATGGCCGTCTTGAACGCCAATTACATCGCGGCAAAACTCGACCCCCACTACGACCGCCCCAAAAATGCACAACCCATGCACGAAATGGTATTCTCGGCATCGCGACAAAAAAGGGCGAACGGGATCACCGCAACCGATATTGCCAAACGGCTGATCGACTACGGCGTCCATCCGCCCACGATCTACTTTCCCCTGCCCAATGTCGCGCCCGAAACCATGCTCATCGAACCGACCGAGACCGAAAGTCTCGAACAGGTTGACGACTTTATCGAAGCCATGATCCAAATAGCAAAAGAAGCCGAAGAAAACCCCGACCTCCTCACCGAAGCCCCCCACGCAACACCCGTGCGAAGACTGGACGAAGCAACCGCCGCGCGAAAACCCATCCTTCGGTTCAAGACCAATAACCCTTGACATACTCAAATATCTAACTATATTCCCTGGGGAATATAGCTTGTTGATCTCTCCAGGAGAAAATTCCATGAGCAAGAAAGGTATTTCGCAAGAACTAATTACAACTCGAGAAGCTGCAGAAAATCTTGGATATACAATTCAGCACACACGCCTGTTGATACGTCGTGGAGAAATTGAGGCCACAAAATTTGGCAGAGATTGGCTGGTCGTGCGTGAATCTGTTGTCGAATACAAGATGGGTGGTGCATCAGACAATTCCGACGAGTGAACCGAGGGGATACAGATGAATAAAAAAATAAACAATGTAAAAGCACCGCCCCTCAAAATTCAGGGCATCAAAACAAAACTCGTTTCATTTATTATGCACAATGTGAAATGGGATGGACAGGGGCGATGGGTTGAACCATTCTTGGGGTCAGGAGTTGTGGTACTGAATGTCAACCCAGAGAAAGCCTTGCTCGCAGATACAAATGAACACATCATTCACTTCTATCGCGCAATACAAACTGGCGAAATGAATCCCTATGATTTGCGATGCTTTTTAGAGCGAGAAGGCCGTGTGCTAAAAGAAAAAGGCCAGGACCACTACTATGAACTGCGTGAACGCTTTAATACACATCATTCGCCCTTTGACTTTCTCTTTTTGAATCGCGCGTGTTTTAACGGCATGATGAGATTCAACTCAAAGGGCAAATTTAACGTGCCTTTTTGCAGAAAACCCGAAAGATTCGCTCAGGCTTATATCACCAAAATATGCAATCAAGTCGCCTGGGCACTTGAAAGAATAAAGGGAAAAGATTGGCACTTCACAGTTCAGGACTGGCACGATACCTTAAGCCAGGTTGAAGATTCAGATTTCGTTTATCTCGATCCGCCTTATAATGATAGACATACAGATTATTACAACCAGTGGCGCGACAGTGATGCAGATGGGTTGGCGCGAGCAGTCAAAAAGTTAAAGGCTCCTTTTGCCTACTCGACCTGGAAGCAAAATAAATACCGTACAAATGACCACCTGACAAAGCACTTCTCTGATTTTCCCACGGCGACAAAGGCGCATTTCTATCATATCGGCTCAAAAGAATCGCTCCGCAACGCGATGGAAGAGGCTCTCGTCATGTCACCAGATTGTGTCGCGAAAAATGAGAAAGACAGTATGTTACCGGACTTTCAGGAACAATTCGCTATTTCTTTTTAGCGATATTGTCTCCATATCCTGAACTCTGCCAAATTTTTGTATTTCCCTTCACGCTCAGACGCTGATCTTCCGTAATTTCGCCAATATTCTAAAAACTCTTCCTTCGACTGGAAAGGTCCCGATTCATTGCGGAAATCATACAAATCCCCCGATATACTTCCAATATTTGCCGTATTTCCACTGCCTGCACTCTCACCAGCTATCTTCCATTTTCGGGCCACAAACCAGGACACATCTTCGAATGGTAACGGGATTTCATAGAGTCTTTCCAAATCGTAAATGTGATTCGGGTCATCTTCAGAAGATTTTCTTGTATATATAAAGCCGACCACCCATTCTTCTGCGTACTGACTATATGGAAACTCGATATTTTTGGTTTCATTTCTGAGAAAACTCGTGTAACCCCCAAGTGTAAAACTGACTTTTGTCCTTTCTCGACTGCGGTAGGTGGTTTTGACATCTACCGCAATTTTTTGATCGTCTGCGGCACTCTCCATTAACGTGAAATCAGGATAGTAATTCTGAGCTTTTGCTTCCCGAACAATCATTCCATTTTGCTGCGCGACCTGATAAATTACTGGTCTGACGAGCAACTCAAAAACAGTACTCAAAACTTTGGAATCAGTACCAAGAGAGTAAATTTTCTCATCCGCTGTTATAATACCTCTGACATCGTAGCTGATATTGTGCTCCTCAAAAATTCTCTCGAATTCAGTTCGAAAATCAAGCATGTTTACACCTCATTTGATCACATCTGTAAAGTATGCTGTCTGGTGACCAGCGATTTTTGATTTTTAATCGGCGCAAAAATTCATGGTATTAACATTTCCTGTCTTTAGATCATCTAAGGTCATATTATACCACCATGGGAGTTGCGCTCCTGGTCCCAATGCTTCTTTGAATTTGGCATAGTATCTAAGCGCGATCCTCTTATTCTGTGCCATCTGTTCTTCATAAGGACGACGTTCCACATAGGGTTTATAGCAATCATACAAAAAATCTTTCTCTTTTCCTTCGCTCAGACGTCTCACAACACCGAAAAGGTCCATGTGAAAACTCGCAATAATCCGATAAACATCTGCAATAAAAGGCCCATTGGGAAACGCCTTTGCATATTGGTAGGCGACCTTTATATTTGGCATTTCTCCAAGTCCATGATACGAACGAACGCCCAGAATTTGTGAAAAAAGGGTATATTCCCGATATTTAGAATCGGGATCCATTTTATGAGCTTGAACGAGAAATTTTTCAGAATATACCAGAGCCTGACTGTATGTTCCCCCAGCATATTTGGATGTTTCTATTCCCAACGCCCGCGTGCGATCATTATCGTATTTATAGTAATCTTCATGCTTTTCAATTTTGAAGAGATCGTCAAACTTCCTCAACTCCTCTGATATGAACGCTCTCAGTTTCCCATCTAACTCGACATATTTTTTTACCGTAGGATTTGCAACTATTGCTTCGTATTCCGCATAAAGCTGATCGAGTCGTTGTTGTATGGGATCTTCTCCAAACGCATTTGAAGTAATCGCGCACCCCATAAAAATATAGAAAATTATTCTCACCACGACGATCCTCCTTAATTTTATCCTCACAAAACCCACCTCACTTGCATATTTCCATTCTCCGGGCGGTTCAAGATTTTCTGGCATGTTCTTTTTGAACGTATTATGGTAAAATACAGCAAAACCTTCTGGATCGCGGCTAACATCCTGCCGCGATGACGATTGCCTTTAACGTATTACTTGTTTCTCACATCTTGTATCTTTGTGTCTTTGTGTGAGGCTCTCTCACATCCCACTTCCCACAAGCAGGTGCTATCATGTCCTTCCAATTCACAGAAAAACACATCGCCGATTACCACACCCTCGGCTACACCATATTCCAGGACATCATACCCACAACCCTACTCACAGACCTGCGCCGCGTCGCTGATAAAGCAAGAGAAATAGCGCGCAAAGTCACCGGTCCACAGGCGCAGCGCCTCCAGCCCATCGCCAAATACGACCTCGACCAGCGCCCCTTCAAAAACTACGGTGAATTGCCAGAACTCAACGACGCCATCCATCGCGTCCTCACCCCACACCACTACCACGCCGACCTCGACCGCACCGGCATCCTGCTCGAACCCGCCGAATACCCCTGGTGTACGGACTGGCACCGCGACTGGCGCGATCACATGCCCCGGGAAGTATTCGAATCCGAATTTCGCGAAGAATGGCAATGGCAATCATACCACATCGACTACCAGAACCAGATCAACTGCGCCCTGTACGAAGACCCATCCACCTGGATCGTACCCGGCAGTCACTATCGCCAGCGCAACCTCCCCGGTGAAATCGCCGCCAAAAACGCCTATGACCGCGACAAATTCCGCAACCAGAGACCCGTCTCCAACGAACAACAAGAACGCGACTGCCTCGACTACGCGCGCAACATGCCCGGCGCTGTACAACTGCGCCTCAACGCGGGCGACTTCGCCCTCTATCGTTCAAGCGCCTGGCATCTCGGCAATTATGTCCCCTACCGCAAACGCGCCACCATCCACGACTTCTGCGGCACGCCTGAATATTCCCAACACATTGACGAACGCATTGAAAGAAAAGAAACAGCCATCAAACGCCTTGCATCTGCAACCTGAACACTTTCGACGCCCTGCACATAACTATTGTCTCTAAATTTTACTATTCGTAAATTTAGCAATAATTATACAAATTCCATACTTTCAGGAGCCACGCTATGCAACTCACACCCGAACAAATACGCGAATTTTACGACCGCGGTTACGTCAAAATACCCGGCGCCATATCAAAAGCCATGGTCGATACCGCGCGCCAGGCCGTCAACCACTCCATCGGCACCCTGGGCCCAAACGGCGAAGACATGTCCAAACACCGCGCAGCGCAATTCTGCCGCGACTTGAATGGCGCCCCCGTAATAATGGACCTCTTCAACAACAGCCCGGTCATCTCCCTCGCCGAATCCCTCATGGGAGAGGGCAACTTGCAAAAACCCATCGGAGGCGCGCAAGTCGCCCCGCGATTTCCCACAGTAATCGGCGAAATCCCACCCGAACCGCGCGGTCATCTCGACGGCATGGGCACCGGCACAAACGGCATGCCAAAAGGCGTGTACCGACGCGGATTTACGGCCTTCGCCGTCATCTATCTCGCCGACGTACCCGAACCCTACAGCGGCAACTTCACCGTCTGGCCAGGCTCTCATCGCTTCTTTGAAAACTACCTCAAACGCGAGGGCCTCGAAATACTCTCCAGCGGCACCCCGCGCGTTGACCTGCCCGAAGGACCGGACATGGTCACCGGAAACGCCGGCGACCTCATCATCGCACACCATCAGATGATCCACACCGGCGGTCCCAATGCCTCACCCAACATACGCTACGCCGCCATCGCACGCCTGCGCCACATCGACTGCAACAAAAATGGCAACGACTGCTTCCAGGACATCTGGCGCGAATTTCCCTGCGTGCGCGAAGCCATCGCGGCGTAAAGGCATCCACAGAAAAAACGCGAGTAATTTGAGCTTTTACACAGATAGATACAGATAAAAGGCGAGAGGCGAGAAGGAATAGGGTCTGGCGGGTTGGGGAGACTGACAACTAACAACTGACAGAGGTTTACCATGTCTATGACCATTACTGACGCGCAAAAACGCCAATTCGCAAAAGAAGGCTACCTCAAAATCCCGGGGGCTGTACCCAAAAACATGATCGAAACGTCACTTCGCGCCGTCAACCATTCCATCGGCAACGTGGGCATTGGCGGCGAAGACCTCTCCAGACACCGCTCCGGCTTCTTTTGCGCCGAGCTTTTGGACGCGCCCTTCATTCTCGACATGTACAACAAAACCCCGGTCATGCAAATTGCCGAATCGCTCATGGGCAAAGGCAACGTCCTCCCCGTTGAACGCGCCAAAACCTATCCGCGCTTCCCTCTCCCCCTCGGACAAGAACCATCGCCACCGCGGGGACACATCGACGGCATTGGCAGCGGCACCAACGGCACGGCCAAAGGCGATTACAAACGCTCATTCACCGCCTTCGCCGTCGTCTATCTCGTCGATGTACCCGAACCCTACAGCGGCAACTTCACCGTCTGGCCCCAATCCCATCGCTTCTTTGCCGACTACTTCACAGAACACGGCCACGAAGTACTCGCCAACGGCATGCCCCGGCCCGACCTGCCCAAAGACCCCATCATGATCACTGGTAACGCGGGCGACCTCATTCTCGCGCATCATCAAGTCGTCCACGGAGCCTGTCTCAACGCATCGCCCAACGTGCGCCTCGCCACCATCACCCGTCTCAAACACAAAAATACCGACGAAATCGGCAAAGGCGCGTACACAGACATCTGGCGCGAGTGGCCCGGTATCCGCGACATCCTATCATAAAGTTCACCATGACCATCACCGAAGCGCAAAAACAACAATACAGAGACGACGGCTATTTCATCCTCGAAGCCGTCATCCCCGAACACCACCTCGAACTCCTGCGCGACGAATGCCAGACCTTTATCGACACCATGCACGCGCGCATGGATGAACAGGGCACGGACACCATCGGCATCAATCATCGCAACAAACGCTACTTTGTCTCCAACTGCTTTCGCCAGCAACCCAAACTCCGCGCCTTCCTCTTCAGCGACCTCATGGCCGAAATATGCCGGGCCACCCTCGGCGACAACGCGTACCTCTTCTGGGAACAATACGTCGTCAAAGGCGCGGAAACCGGCATGAAATTCTCATGGCATCAGGACTCGGGCTATGTCGGTTATCCCGACCACAAACCGTATCTCACCTGCTGGTGTGCGCTCGACGACATGAGCGAAGAAAACGGCACCGTCCATCTCCTGCCCTATTCGCGCAGCGGTATCCGCTCGTGGGTACACCACATCGTCGAAGAAGGCAGCAACGACAAAGTCGGCTACTTTGGCAGCGACCCCGGCCTCATTGCAGAAGTACCCGCAGGCAGCATTGTCGCCTTCTCCAGCATCGTCTTCCACAGCAGCAGCACCAACACCACCCCAAAACTGCGCCGCGCGTACCTGGGGCAATACTCCTGCGAACCCATCCTATCATCTGACGGCAGCAAACTCTGGGGCAACGCCGAACCCTTCCTCCGCAATGGCAAATCCACAGTTGGTGAATCCCCACCCGACTTGCCATCGCGAATGTAAACTAAAACTCTCGCCACCAGTACGGATTGGACATCTCCCCCGGATAAGAGGAATGCACCAATTCGTAAACCCCCGTACCTCGCCGATCTCTAAACACAAATTCGTAGCGCCGCGCGGTCTCGTAAAACCAGACCTCCGAAGGCTTCTGACCCGCCGCAGAAGTCCGATAATCAATATCATCGGGCGGCCCATACTGAATATAAACCCGTCCCCGATCCGTATCCGATCCCCTTACGCCAGCCCCAAAATGCGTCTCCACATAATGCACACGCATCAAATGCTGAAGCAAACGCCCATTAGTCGGCGTATCGGGTGCATCGTCCAACTGCTTCCAGAAAACCTTCAAAAACGCCAGCCTGGCTGGCCAGCTCTCCAGCGCGTCATAAGCCCGCCGCGTCTTCTCATCGGCGACATACCGAATATCTGCATAATACCCGATCAAATCCCTCTGCACCTGCGTAAGCCCCTCGGGCAAATCTTTTGACACCAGAAAAATGGGACGCCTCGTCTGAAAATACTGCCGACTGCTCCCATCAAACGCCTCCACCTGAAGATCATAAGTCCCCTCCCGCAAACCCTCTGTATCCAGAACCTCTGCCCTCACACAACTCTCCCCCGGCTTTAAAAACCGCTTCGCCGGATAAGTACGCACAACCACCCCCTCCGCATCGATCAGGCGGTACCCCATAATAAAACTCTCTCCCGACGACGACAGATTATACACCTCAAAATAAATCTGCAGCGGCTCTCCGATAGCATAATTTCGGGTAATATTCGGCACGACCTTCCAGCCCTGTTTGACAAACCGATGCACCTCCCCGCTTCGCGCCACATGAGAAGCCAATTGCAAATCGCTAAACACCAGCCCCGCACGACGCTCGTAATCCGGTA
Source organism: Candidatus Latescibacterota bacterium (assembly GCA_022821275.1). GTDB lineage: Bacteria > Latescibacterota > UBA2968 > UBA2968 > UBA2968 > VXRD01. The sequence continues at coordinate 79,767 of JAJEDY010000061.1, forward strand.
TCTGAAGCGGTGCAGAACAACGCCCGCTCTCCTCCGCATGAATATCCTTAATCTGCACAATCAGCCGATAAGCACCCGGCTTCAAATCAAAATAAACTGCATCCTTAAACGGCGCCCCGATCCCCACATCCAGCTCTGGAACGGCAACCTGCTGAACCCATGTCCGATGAACCACCCGATTATCCAGCGTATCCAGCACCACAGCGACCAGAGAAATCTTCCCAACAGACTCACCCTTCTGCTCCCGCAACGCGAGCTGACTCGCATCCAGCAACAAAGCCACTTCCTGTCGGGTATATCCCTCGGGACCTCGAAAAGCCGACAAATCCACAAAAAAACGCAGGTTACCCGTACTCGACAAAGGCAAATCCTGCGCTTCTATCCCACCCGTATGAGACCAGATGAGCAGCACCGCGACACAACGTATCCATCTCATATCTTATCTTCCACAATTAAAAATTTAAACGCTCAGCCTCCTCCATCAACTGCAGCCAATCCTCATGACCGCTTGCTACCCGATCTGGATCTATCTCGCTCCTCGCAACAAAACCCGGCACCTCCTCGCGCCCGGTAGGCAACCTGTAATCGCTATATCGAATATCCAGGCTCCAGCGAATATGATCGGACTCATTGGGAAACGAGCGATGAATTGTCTTGTGCTGAATCAGCGCGGCACCCCCGGCTGGCAGCACGGACAAAACGCGATCGCCCGACGGCAGCCGATCCTCGGGAATTTCCTTCTCTGAATCCGCCGGATCGTGTGGAATAATACCGTACTTGTGACTCCCCGCCAAAATCTCCAAACAGCCATTCTCCACATCCGTATCCACCAGCGGCACCCAGAAATTGACCATAAACGTCTTCTCCACATCCGGATCTAAAAACGCGATATCCTGGTGCCACAACACCTCTGCCTCGCCGGGCATCTTTGCGCGGATATTAAACTGCGGATGCACCAGAATCTCCGGCCCAATAATCGACTCTACCACATCCAGAATAGCCGGATGTGTCAGGAAAAAAAACAAACCCGCAGTCTTGTGAGCCTTGCCCAAAATCTCAGCTACAAAACGCTTATCCGTCCCCAGCGCCTCGCACAAATACGACAATCTCCGATCAAAAGGCGCATCCTCAAAAAGATCCTCCAATTGACCCAGAGCATAAGCGTCTCTCGCCTTTTGTCCAATTACCGCATTAAACTCATCCACAAGCGGCTGATACGCCTCCGGGTGCAAACACTCGTCCAGCAACAAATACCCTTCATCTTTATAAAAAGCAATCTGCGCATCCGTCAAACCGCCCATGATTTATCTCCTATCGATTCCATTCCTCACACCCTTTAAATGGCATCGTCTCACCCGGAACATATCGCGGGCGCGCCGCATACACATTCGCAACATCTGGGGAGGCTTTGCCGCGCACGAGAATATTCTCGTGATCCTCTCTATTCACCCATGTACTCGTCGGAATATACCGCAGCGTGAGACCAACGCGCCACTCGTCCGAAGTATTGGCATTAGAACCGTGGATAATATTCGGATTGTGGATCGAAACATCGCCCGCGTTGAGCTCCAGATCAACCGCATCCGAATCGTCGATCTGATCGGGATGAATCCCCACGCCGAGCACGTACTTCTCCTGATCCAGATCGATGAGATCGCGGCGCTTGAGCAAATGCTTATTATGCGTTCCTGGCAACACCCGCATACAGCCATTCTCGACCGTCGAAGGTGTCCCCGCCACCCACAAAGTCGTCACTTCCATCGGCTCGAGGGGCCAATAAGACCCGTCTTGATGCCACTGCACAGCCTGACCATCTCCCGGGGGTTTGGCGATATAATGCGCGGCAAACATCGCGACATCGGGCCCGAGAAACTGCTCCGCAATATCCACAAGACGTTCATCGCCCACGAGCCGATGCATAAAAGGATCGCGAGCGAGCAAATGGTGATGCAAACGCTCGGGACGCACGCCCGGATTCCTCTCGATAAGCCAGTGGACGTGTTGCACCGTCTCCTCTGCGAGCACGGCATCAATCGCCTTACGCGCGATAGCATAGCCATTTTGATCGTATTCACTGCTCAAATTATTCATATTACCCCGACCTGATCTCTCGCAACCGATCCGCCATCCGCTCGGCAACATCGGGATAGATTGACGCCACATTCTCAATCTGCCCAATATCGCCCGAAAGATTATAGAGTTGCGGAACAGGAGAATTGCCAGTCTCAATATTCACATTCGTATTCACAGGCGGACCCTGATGCGGCGGAATAAACACCCAATCTCCCTGCCGCAAAACCGTCTTTGCCTGAACACCCTCCAGAACAATCTCGGCGCGGCCCGTATCGCTTTGCCCCAGCAGGGCATCGAGCACATCCACGCTATCGGGACCCGCATCCGGCGACACACCCGCAAGCGCAGCAAAAGACGCAAAAAAATCGACTTGACTGACCAGCGCATCAGACTCCCCGGTTTCCACAGCACCGGGCCAGGAAACGATAAAAGGCACGCGAGTACCCCCATCGTACATACTGTATTTTCCCCCGCGCAACGGACCTGCCGGCCGGTGATCACCGCACAACTCAACCGCCTCATCGTAATACCCATCATTCAGCACCGGACCGTTATCACTGGAAAAAACCACAATCGTATCTTCTTTCAACCCACAACGCTCAAGCGCATCGAGCATCTCGCCAACACACCAATCCATCTCGGCAATCGCATCGCCGCGCGGACCCAATCCAGTACTCCCCACAAATCGGGGATGCGGCAACCGCGGAACATGGGGCTGGTGGAAAGCGTAATACAGGAAAAACGGACCATCTTTATTTTTCTCGACAAATGAAACGGCCTTTTCCAAAAACACATCGGCCATATCTTCATCCACCCAAAGCGCTGCATCGCCCCCTCTCATATACCCAATTCGACTCACGCCATTGACAATACTCATATCGTGTCCGTGGTGGAACATCATCTTCAGCAACTCGGGATTGTCCTTCCCAGTCGGCAAGCCGGGAAACGGCTTATTCCTATCGTACTCCACCTCAATCGGATCGGACGGATCGAGACCCACCACATCTCTGCCATCCAGATACACACACGGCACGCGATCATTGGTCGCAGCCATGATATAAGAATCGTCAAACCCAATATCCAGAGGCGTCAGCGGAAGCGGCTCATTCCAATTCTGATTCCCCTCGCCAATACCCAGATGCCATTTGCCAACAACGCCCGTTGTATAACCCGCCTCCTTGAGCACGGAAGGCAACGTAGCGGTACCCGGATCTATAATAAGCGGCGCATCGCCGGGCAAAATATGCGCGCGTTCATTGCGCCAGGAATAAGAACCCGTAAGCAAACTATAGCGCGAAGGGGTACACGTCGCCGCCGTGGCATACCCCTGGTAAAACATCAAACCTTCAGAAGCCAAACGATCAATATTGGGCGTATCGAGTGCCGTGGCACCGTAACAGCTCACATCTCCAAAACCGAGATCATCCGCATACATAACGACAATATTGGGATGCCTTGCCGAATCTGTCATATTTTTTTATCCTTTCTAATAGAACTTCTGGCGCAATTGTACCTCGTTGTGTACATTAGTTTGCAATATAGGACGTTATCCAAACCGCAAGCAAGCGGAAATAATCGCCACACGCATTTACAAAGGAGAATATATGATTACTCGACTAACGATTCTCGCGGTATTGCTGAGCACAATGGCCCAGGCGGAAACCAATCCCGCAGCCGAAGGATTCAACCAGGCAGAATCAGATACAAAAGCAATAGAAATTGCCGATGCAGTCATGGAAAAAATGGGGGGATGGGAAAATTGGAATCAAACTCGATACATCACATGGCGTTTCTTTGGACGGCGCCTGCACGTATGGGACAAATGGACGGGCAACCTGAGGCATGAAGACGGGGACATGCTCATCACGATGAACATAAACACAAAAAAAGGCCGCGTCTGGTTTGGCGGAACAGAGCAAACAAACCCCGACTCTGTCAGAAAATATGTAAACCAGGGATACAGGCGATGGATCAACGACTCCTACTGGCTCGTCATGCCCTATAAATTGAAAGACACGGGCGTCACCTTAAAATACAGCGGCGAAGACAAAACCATAGAAGACCGCCCCGCGCACAAACTGACCCTCACCTTTCAAGATACAGGCGTCACGCCACAAAACAAATACGATGTATGGGTAGATAAAGAGCACAACCTGGTCACAGAATGGGCATTTTATCGCAACGCATCGGACGCAGAACCGCGATTCCGCAACCCGTGGACAAACTGGACAAAACACGGCAACATCCTGATCTCCGACGGACGCGGAACAACGCGCAGAGGCGAACGCAAGCATACGGACATTGCCGTCTTTGATACATTACCCGCTTCGGTATTTGAAAGTCCCGACCCCGTAGATATGATGGCCCTCAAAGGATCAATGTGAATCTTACCCGGCGAGAATATTCTTCAGCGAATCAAAACCGCCTAGAAAAACGCCATTGCCGATAAAATCGACCAGTTCCTCTTCTTCATCAGCCGGACAGCCAAATTCTGCGGTCCACTGAATATACGTCCGATCGCCATCTGTAACAGGCGTCAAACTCAGCGTTGCCACATAGTCTTCAACCGGCATCGGCGACTCGAGAATAGAATACGTACACGTAAAAGTAACATCGCTCAACGTCAGCAATTGTTCGCGAATATTGCCGCCATCATTCAAATTAAAATTGCGAATACAGCCCACGCTATCGCTGGGTTCACCACCTTCAATATGGCTATCTGCAACCGCGGGATGCCATTCGGGCAGCGCATTAAAATCGCGAATTTTGTCCCACACAGCATCTACTGAAGCGTCGAGAACTGAACTGACAAATATATTGGCCTTGGCCATCTCATCCTCCTCCTTAAAAATATTCTGGTAAAAGTTGGCACGCAATATACAAAAAAACCAAGACAATCACAGCGGGGAAGACAAGGGGTTATCACCAAACGCACAACAAACCAACAACAGGAGATTAACATGGAGCTATTAAAAGAATTGTGTGAATGTTCGGGAGTACCCGGGCGCGAAGAGCGACTGCGCGAAATCGTCCGGCGAGAACTGGAACCTATCGCCGATGAACTTCGCGTAGATGGAATGGGCAACTTAATTATTAAAAAGAACGCAAGCGCGGAAGAAAATCCCAAAAAACTAATGCTGGCCGCGCACATGGACGAAATAGGCTTTGTCGTATCTCACATCGACAAACAGGGCCTCTTGCGCCTCGTCCCTCTGGGCGGGCATGATCCGCGCAACATGGTCGCGCAACGCGTAACCGTCGCCGGCACTGAAAAAGATCACACGGGCCTGCTCTACCCCGGCGTAAAACCGCCGCACATACAGACAGAAGCCGACCGCAACAAAAAACTGGACGTCAGCGATTTTGTCGTAGATCTCTACATGTCAGCCGACGACGTCAAAGAAGAAATCGAAATCGGCGCCATGGTAACACTACAACGCGACTTTGCCGAAATAGGCAACGGCGTAAGTTGTAAAGCCATGGACAACCGGATCGCCGTATATGTCATGATCGAAGCCGTAAAACGGGCCGAAACCTTCGCCTTTGAAACATATCCCGTAGCCACAGTACAGGAAGAAATTGGCCTGCGAGGTGCAACCGCGAGTGCCTTTGGCGTCAATCCAGACGTGGGCGTAGCACTGGACATCACACTGGCAGCCGACATACCGGGCATCCCCGAACACGAACAGGTCACGCGCCTGGGAGAAGGTGCTGCGATAAAAATTCAGGACTCGAGCTCAATCTCACATCCTGGACTGGTCGCGCGCATGAAAACCCTCGCAAAAGAGCGCGACATCAAACACCAGATGGAAATACTGCCCCGGGGCGGCACAGACGCAGGTGGAATACAGCGGATACGAGCCGGAGTACCCGTAATCACCCTGTCCATCCCCACGCGCTACGTACATACATCCATCGAACTGGCCGACAAAGACGACATTGAAGCCACGGTCCAACTGTTGGCAGCCTTTCTCGAAGAAGGCCATCGCACGGATTGGGACATGGTGTGATAGATCACCGCCTCTGTTCTTCATGGAACAAAAACGAAAGCAGCGTGAACCGACGCCCCCTGGTCACCGGCTGAACTTCGTGAAGAAAAGAACTGGAAAACACAATTGCATCACCCGCGAGAGGGCGATAGCGGTGGGGACCAAACTCGGGGAAAATCAGATGTCCACCTGTGTAATCGTCATTGAGATTGAGCGTAAGCGCAAAGCGGCGGTGGGCAGTTGAAGGACTGAGATTATCGCGGTGGGCGCGAAAAAAACCGCCACTCTCCGCGTCATAACACGCGATCTTGAACCCCTCGAAACGCGTCGCCCTGTAATGGAAAGCGCGCTGCACCTCTGGCATAACCCGTCGCCCCACCGTAGAAGTAAGCAAACGCAGAAGTTGGGCATCGGTAACCTCGTGATCCCGGCGCTTTTTATTCTGGTAATCAATAACATCGCGCCGAACGCCAGAATTGGAACTTTCAACACCGGTTTCCGTATGGCCCTTTGTCGCCCACACATTGATAAGTGTCCGGCAGATATCCGGAGTCAAAACATTGGGAATAAGGAGAACCGGAGCCTGGACATCGATATCCCTGGCCTGGGGAGAAGACTGGCTCTTAAACGCGCGATAAATCTGATCAAACGCATTCGGATCCTGAATCCCCGACAGAACCCGCAAATTGATATCCAGCGCGAACGCGGCAAAAACGCCATCGAGACCATAAGCTTTGCCAACCGCATTCTCACGATCAATAAATACAGTGGCATTGGCCTTCGCGAGTACCAATGGGCTAACAACAAAAACATCTACCGCTTCCGAAACCTCCAAACCCTCTAAAACCCGTTCTTCTTTTGCAAAAATCAAAAGCGTTGGGCGACCGCCTGCGCGGGAATAAAAGCGCGTTTGAGAACCATCCATTATCGGAAGAACAAAGTCGGGAGCGCGTTCGCCCCGGTTGAGGATACTCATAGTGAGCCTCTTAGCGTTTAACATGAACCATCATTTACCTTGCCTCTGTCTATTTCTCCTCTTACTCGGATGCCTTTCGCCCGACCCCGGGCGGAACACGCCCACCCAAACCACATTCAGTGTCCAAAAACAAGCACCTCAGACCCGTGCCCCCCTCAAAATTGACCCCGCCATACTGCAGAACCGCACCTTTAACGAAGCCCCCATGTTCACCGAACAGGTCAAACAGGGCAAACTTCCCCCCGTCTCTGAGCGACTGCCCGAAAATCCGCTCGTCATCGTACCCATCGAAGAAATCGGCACCTACGGCGGCACGCTGAGACGCGCCCTCACAGGCGACATCGTGCAAACCCCGGGACCCAATAAAACCCTCAACGAAAACCTGATGGGCTATAAACGTCCCTTTCCAAATAGCATCCAGTTCAACCTGGCCGAACACTTCACTTATCAGGACAGTGGCAAAATCGCAATCTTCAAAATCCGCAAAGGCGTCAAATGGTCCGACGGGCACCCATTCACCGTTGACGACATCCTCTTCTGGTATTACGACATGACCTTTGACGACAACGCCCGTCAAAACCCCTTCCCGCCAGCGGGATGGATGGTAGATGGCAAACCCATGCGATTAAAAAAAATCGACCCACACACCCTTGAAATCTCCTCACCCAAACCCCTGGGCCGCGTACTTCACGAACTCAGCCGCGCCCTGATCGCCGCACCAAAACACATCCTGTCGCCCCTGCACCCCAAATACAATCCCAAAACCGATTACAACGCCTTTCGCGAAGCCACCACCAGCGCGCAGCTACTCCTTCAGCCCGGCATCCCCCGCATCTCTGCCTGGATACCCGTCGAATGGATCCGGGGTCAGCGCATCGTCTATGAGCGCAACCCCTACTACTGGAAAGTAGATACAGCGGGCAATCAGCTTCCCTATGCCGACCGCATCATCTTCAACATCATCCAGGACCCCCAGGTCATTCTGCTAAAATTCATCAACAGCGAACTCGACTTAATCGGACGTTATACCCGCATCGACATGTTCCCCACCCTCAAAGTAAAAGAGAAAAACGGGAAATTCAATCTCCGAATCACCGGACCCAACAGAGGTCCTGCCTACCACCTCAACTGGGACGCGCCCAACCCCGCATTGCGAGAAGCCTTTCGCAACAAAAACGTCCGCATCGCGCTCTCACACGCTATAAACCGCGAAGAAATTGACGAAATCGTCTTCCACGGCCTCCTCGATCCCTCGGGCTATTCCTTTGGACCTATAAGCCCTTATTTCTCGCCAGAAGCCTACAAAAAATACGCCGAATACGACCCCGACAAAGCCAGACGCCTCCTCGACAGCGAAGGCTACATCGACACCGATGGCGACGGCATCCGCGAACTGCGAGACGGCTCCCGCTTTGAACTCACCATCGACTTCGTACATCCCGGCGGCATGTTCAACGGCCAACCGGTCTCCGAACTGGTCGCCGACCACTGGCGAGCCGTAGGGATCAAAGTCAACCTCAACGGCGGCCTGCGCGACATCATCGTCCCTCGCCGCTACAACTGCGAATACGACGTACACTACTGGGGCCTCGAAGGACCCAACGCCCCCTTAACATACCCCATTGGCTGGGCTATCCTGGCTAAAAACGTACCCTACTGGCATCAGAAAGCCTATGACGAAGGTCCCCCCTGGCTGCGCGAAGCCACCAAATACGTCCGATTGGCGATGACCACTGTCGATACTGCAAAACTCCGCACATACATGACCCGCGTGCGCGACCTCCACACGGAAAATGTCCCCATCATCACCATCGGTTCCGCGTACCACGTCTGGGGAGCCAGCAGTCGCCTGGGCAATATCCCCTATGAAAATGTGGCCGACAACGCCTTTCTGGGCTGGAGTCGGCCGATATTTCACGAACAGATATTTGTGAAGATAAGCAACCACCGATGAACACAGATACACACAGATAAAAGGCATTTTAGGCCTGGCATCTTGAATTTGTCTCATTGACCTGTTAAAGCGGTACATCCCCTGCCTGTATTTCGAGATGGGCAACACCGCAACCATCTGTGTTCATCCGTGTTTATCTGTGGTTGCTTTTTACGTAACATCAATTACAAAAAAGACCTCAGAAAATTCGCCGATCGGATCGCGGCTTCATCGGGTGGCAAATCGCCGCCAAAGGCGTGATGCAGCGTCACGTACCCGCGGTAATTGACGCCGTGCAGCCCATCAAAAACCCTCTGAAAATCTATTCCACCAGATTCATCCAGCGGTCGCAAAGTGGAAGAAACCGTACCGCGCACATAGGTGGTCATCGGCATATCGCCATCGGGATCTGGAACGTGATTTTGCAGATAAACGTTAAAGAGATAGGGTGCAAAGCATTTGAGGGTCTCGGGACCGTAGTCCTCACCGCACAAAGCCAAATTTGCAGGCTCGTAAATAATGCCAAAATTTGGTCGGTCAATACTCTGAAGTGTCTCAATCGATCCCGTCACCGTCTCAAAAAGACTCTGAGTATGCGATTGATGAGCCAGACGTATATCTCGCTCGGCTGCCTCGTCGGCTGCGCGCCGGGCATGCGCGATATCTGCATCGGCCTTGATACAAACGCGCAGTAAATCGCAGCCAAGCGCGTCTGCCAGATCGAGATGCGGGGTAATATTGCGCAAGCTATCTGGTCCATCCGCACCATTTTCAGGTATAGCAAAATCGCCGGTCGCCATTGAAACCGCGAGATCGTATTTCTTCAAAATATGTTGCACTTCCACAACGCGTTCGGCCGGACTATGCACACCCACGCCCGAAGCGCGCATGCAAAGTGCTTCATAACCTGCACTTTGGGCAATCGCCGCGAGATCGGGCAGAGCGATAGTCAAATTGCGCTTATTGCGAAAACTTTCAGCCACGCGGACAGAGAGAGAAAGTTGCATTGCAATCTCCAAACGAGGAAAAAATTTCAACTTGCATCAGGCGAAATTTTAACTAATCTTACGGCTATCATATATTTTTCCCCACTGCGACGGAAGGTAGAGCCATGATAGAAATGCGGGTTGTAGATTTACGACAAGACGAGCAGAACGTAGTGTGGCTACAAAGTGTTGAAGGCAGTGTGATGGTACCCATTGAAATTGGTCATGTCGAATATCGGTCTATCCGTTCAGAACTCGCAGGTAAATCCATGCCGCGACCTCTTGCGTATGATTTGATGTATGCGATGTTGGCACATTTTGATGCCGAAGTTGAAAAAGTGCAAATAGTAGAATTGCAAAATCAGATCTTTTATGCCGAACTCATCCTCTTTGCTCGAGGTGAGCAAGTGCATTTAGACGCCCGCCCCAGCGATAGTATCGTACTGGCACTCAAATTTGGCGCACCCATCTATATGGATGCCAAAATCATTCAACAAGTGGGATTCAAAGTCCGGCCCACCGAATGATGAATTGCTGGAAGTTTTGAAAGAGCAAATGAACAAAGCTGTTAAGGAAGAGCGATACGAAGACGCGGGAATAATTCGAGACGAGATTGAGCGGATAGAGGAGAAAAGTGAGAAGTGAGAAGGGTGAAGTGAGAAGTCCATCCAACCCCTTTCGTCTCACATTTTACGTTTCACCTGCCTTTCACACTTCCTACTTCACACTTCCTACTTCACACTTCCTACTTCAAACACAGTGCTATGCGCCTCGACATGGCCGATGTTCTCATCGATCTCGCTGCGATTCATCATCCCAACGGTAATCGCGTCAACGGCTGGAATATCGAGAACATAGTGAATTGCATCGCGTGCGGGCAAATCGCCGCGACCCACGACTTTCATCCCGTAAACGCCGATATCGTTGTCATCCATCTCTTCCAGAATGGGGACAACGCGTTCGGGTGGCCCATCCATATTCTTCCCAGCGTAGTTAATCCGCGCCAAAACAACATCGACCCAGGGGGTGAGAGCCGCTTGCTGGAAGGCATCGATATCGTGACATGAAACACCGTGTGCGCGAATGATGCCTTTTTCCTTTTTATCGGCGAGAACATCCATAACCCCTCGATAGGAACTGGGCCAGTTTTCATCTGTCAGACAATGCATAAGCACAATATCGATATAATCAGTATCTAACTCGCCCAAAATGCGATCCATATCGCGCTCTGCCTCCTGCGCCGTTGTCGCGCGAATTTTGGATGTAATAACAACCTGCTCGCGATCGATATGCTCCAATGCCCCTGCGAGATGGGCATGACTGCCGTATTGATCGGCACTATCCCAAAAAGTGATACCTCGTTCAAAGCCATAGACGAGCAAATCAGTGAGCGCCTGCGTCCCCAGATCCGTCTGGTTGGAACGCCCGCCCCAGCCATTGGTACCAGTGCCAAAACTGAGTTGAGAGACCCATATACCGGTCGTGCCGAGTTCGACGGTTTTCACGGTAAACTCCTTTCCAGTCTTCTGTGTTTTTTGTTATAATATTTTTTGTATATTAAAGCACAGTTTTGCATCCGTCAATGGATTTTGGTCCCCTCTCCTCTGAGGAAGGAATATTACCGCCATGAGACTCGGGCTTATTGGATTGCCGCAGGTCGGCAAAAAGACGCTATTTCGCTTACTAACCGGGCACACAGGTGACATGGGGCAGGCAAAAGTGCGGGATGAGCGGTTTGACCGGCTGGTAGAAATGTACAAACCCAAACGCGAAGTACCTGCGGAAATGGCATTTGTGCTATTACCCGACCTGGACACACAGACCGAACGCAACATACCTGTATTTCAAGACCTGGAGCGGGTAGATGTAATCTGCTTCCTCGCCCGGGTATTTGAAAACGACACCGTATTTCACATCGCGGGCGACGTAGATGCCAAACGCGACATACGGACTTTTTGGGAAGAACTATTACTCGCCGACCTGATCTTTGTAGAAAAGCGACTGGAGCGAATAGCACAAGACCGACACACAAAAGACAGGCTGCGAATAGAGCAAGAAAAAGATTTAATGACGCGCATGCAGGCGCACCTGGAAGCCGGAAACCCTCTGCGCCAATTTGGGCTAACCTCGGACGAAGTAAAACTCACATCCAGCTATCCCTTCTTAACCACCAAAGCCGTAATCGTAGTCCTGAACACAGACGAAGATCAAATCGGCGACGATGCGATCATACGGGAAATAGCCGCTGAATTTGCCGACTGCGATTTTGAATGGATCGCCATATCCGCACAGATCGAAGAAGAAATCTCCCTACTCGACGACGAAACACGCGAGGAATTTCTCGCCGACCTCGGCATCGAACAACCCGCACTGGATCGGCTCACCTTATTGTGTTACAAAACCCTGGGCTTGATCTCATTCTTCACAGTCGTTAACGACGAAGTACACGCCTGGGCGATCCCGAGAGGTTCTCTGGCACCGCAGGCGGGCGGCGCGGTTCACGGAGACATTGAGCGGGGATTCATCCGGGCCGAAGTCATGCGCTACGAAGACTTAATCGCACTGGGAGACGAACAAAAGGTCAAAGCAGCCGGTAAGCTCATGGTCAAAGGAAAAGACGCAGAGATCTTCGATGGCGATGTAATACACTTCTTATTTAAGGTCTGAGATTGGCCCTTTATCCGTTATTTGCTTTACACACAGACCCTTTTTACATATCATTTTACGTTCTAAAAATATCCGTTCCCCCAACAGGAGATCGCATGATGGCCGCCAAAATCTCGGAAATATTCACCGAATACGAAGAAGCGAACAAAGACCTGGAACCCACCACCACCAGGCTGGATACCGAACAAGAAATCCCGGCAGAAAAATATTGCTGCGTCACGGGCGAAGCGGTAAAATCGAGCTTTTGTCGTTATCCCGACGAAAAAGAAGGCACCATGATGGTCCTGTCAAAAGAGCAGATGCTATTGCACGCCCGCAATGGTGGCAATATTTCAGAAATATTTAAGCAAGTATTGGCACTTCGCAGAAAACGGGAACAGTAGGCGACGCCCATCGCTGTTTCCACCTTCACCCCTTTCGAGAAATGCGCGTGAAAGACGGCGTTTTGAAATACGGCTTCGTGGGTCCAGCCCTGATCTTTCTGATCGCATTCAACATCTTTCCCCTCTTTTACAACATCTACCTCAGCTTTACCGATGCCGAACTCAGTGGCGGCATCGCACGGCTCATAGGTGGGCGCAACTACGGCGTCATCTTTGACGACACGCGCTATGGCACGGCTCTCCGCACCACCGGACTATTCGTAATCCTGGCAGTCGCAATCGAACTCCTTCTCGGCTTTGCGCTTGCCCTCGCCCTTCAAAAACCCTTCTGGGGCAAACCCGCCCTCACCACCATACTCCTGGTACCCATGATGCTATCCCCCGCGGTTATGGGCCTGTACTGGAACTTTATCCTCAACGGCCACTACGGCGTCGTCAACCAGGCACTATCCGCCTTTGGCCTCTTCCAACCGCAATGGCTGACCGATCCCGATTTGAAACTCTTCTCCATCCTGATCATCGACATCTGGATGTGGACGCCGTTTATGATGCTCATCGCGCTCGCCGGTCTCAATGCCATCCCCAATCACCTCTACGAAGCCGCGGCCATTGACCGGGCATCCAGATGGACCATCTTTCGGCGCATCACCCTGCCATTGTGCTCACCCCTCCTCTTTCTCGCAGTCTTGCTGCGCACCACAGATGCCCTCAAGCAATTTGACCTCGTCATGGCTGTCACGGGACCCAATGATCGCGCGACCCAAACCTTGAGTGCCCTCCTGTATCAAGTCATGTTCCGCGGATATAAAATCGGACTGGGCAGTTCTTATAGCATCGTCATCCTCCTCATCGTCATCGCAATCGCAACTATTTTTATTCGATACATCGCCAGCATCCAGGCAAAACAGGGGAGGGAAACCGCGTGAAATACTTGAGATGGCTCGTCATCATCCCGTATTTTTGTCTCGCCACACTGCCCCTGTGCTGGCTCTTCCTCACCTCCCTGAAAACGCAGGAAGCAGCGATCAGCCCCACAGCCTCTCTCATTCCAACCACCGCTGAAAACACGGCACCCGGAGGCCTGAGCTTCTCCGCCACATTAGACGCCTATCGCAAATTGGCAACACCGCATACGGGCAAAGCACACGCATTTTTTCACTACCTCTTCAACAGCGTCATCATCGGCCTGCTCAGCACCCTTGCATCGGTCGTCCTCGGAACGGGCTGCGCGTATGGCTTTAGCCGGTTTCGCATCGCAGGCGCGCGGGACTGGCTATTCTTCATCCTCTCGACCCGCTTCCTGCCCCCACTCGCCGTTGTCGTCCCCGTATTGATGATGTACCGCGCCTTTGATCTGCCCAACACACACCTGGGCCTCATCCTCCTCTACACGGCATTTAATCTCTCGCTCGCGGTCTGGCTCATGAAAGGCTTCATAGACGAAATTCCCCGGGCATATGAAGAAGCCGCGCTCGTCGATGGATACAGCCCACTTCAAGCATTTTACAAAATCATCTTACCTCACTCTGCAACGGGCATGGCTGTTACCGCCGTCTTCTGCCTCATATCCGCCTGGAATGAATACGGCTTCGCGCTCGCGCTCAACAACGCCGAAGCCGTCACCGTACCCGTCTATTTTGCCGGACTTCAGGGCAACATCCAGGGCATACCCTGGCCGCAGATTGCCGCGGGCGTCCTCATCTTTGTCGTGCCAATTGTAAGTTTCACAGTACTCGTCCGCAATCATCTGCTGCGGGGCGTGACCTTTGGAACAATTAAACAGTAACCATGCCATTTCTCGAACTTCAAAACCTCCAAAAAACCTATCCCGACGGCACGCGGGCAGTCAGGGGAATTGACCTGCAAGTTGACCAGGGGGAATTTATCGTCCTGCTCGGACCCTCCGGATGTGGAAAAACAACCACATTGCGGATGATCGCTGGCCTGGAAGATCCAACCGACGGACAGATCACACTCGACAACCAGAACGTCACGCACCTGCCGCCATCTCAACGCGATGTGGGATTTGTCTTCCAGTTTTACGCGCTCTACCCGCACATGACCGTCCAAAAAAACATCGCTTTTCCACTCGAAAACATCGGCACATCCCCCACCGACATCGAAGCGGCGATAGACCGCGTTGCCCGCGCCCTGAGTATTGAAACATTACTCAACCAATACCCCAGACAACTCTCAGGTGGAGACCAACAGCGCGTCTCTCTTGCCCGTGCAATGGTACGCACACCGGATATCTATCTCATGGACGAACCCCTGGGCACACTCGACGCAGAACATCGATTGGAACTCAGAGCATTTATACGCCGCCAACAACTGTCACTCTCCATAACGGCGATCTACGTCACACACGATCAGGAAGAGGCCATGAGTCTGGCAGATCGCATTGTCGTCATGGACGGCGGCAAAATCAGACAAATCGGATCCCCATCAGAAATCTACAACCATCCCGCAGATCTCTTTGTCGCAAACTTTGTCGGCAGCCCGGGCATGAATCTATTAACCGGACAAATAGTGCAACGCGAGGACGGACTATCTTTTACCCATCGCGACACAGACATTCACATCCCCATCCACGCGAACACCGCGCCCGCGCGGGTCATCCTCGGCATGCGTCCGGAATTTATCCGTCCCGCCAACCGCGGCATACCTGGCAAAGTCATCCTCAGCGAATACCTCGGCAGCCACGGTTACGCACATATAGATACACCAATAGGCGAACTCATCATGCGTTCAACCGACCGCCTTACCATCGGAGAAAAAATCCATCTACACCTGAATGAAACCCATATTCGCCTATTCGATCCAGACACGGGAACATCTCTCACATGAATGACCCATTTCTCAAAATAGACAACCTGTCCAAAAATTATGGCGAAACGCAGGCACTCTCGGAAATCTCGCTCTCTCTTCACGCCGAAGAACTCCTCGTCATCCTGGGACCAACAGGCGCGGGAAAAACAACGCTCTTGCGCATCATCGCGGGCCTCGAAACAGCGGATGCCGGACGCATCGCCGTCAAAGGCGCAGATATAACCCATCAGCTACCCGCAGAACGCGACATCGCCCTCGTCTTTCAGAACTTCTCGCTCTACCCCAACAAAACCGTGCGCCAGAACCTCGAATTTCCACTCCAGGCACCCGGGCGCAACCTCTCCAAAGAAGACATAGCAAACAGAATTGCTCACAGCGCCGACCTGCTCCGCATAACCCCGCTATTAGACCGGCCCGCCACACGCCTATCCGGCGGCGAAATGCAGCGCGTTGCAATCGGACGCGCCATTGTGCGCCAACCCCAACTCTTTCTCTTAGACGAACCCCTCACCAACCTGGATGCAAAATTGCGCGAAGTACTGCGCGTCGAACTCATCCGCCTCCAGCGCGACCTGGGCACACCCATGATTTACGTCACCCACGACCGAATTGAAGCCCTCTCGATGGGCGACCGAATCGCCGTATTATCCGAAGGAAAAATCCTCCAAATCGGCTCCCCAGAAGAAATCTACCAGCAACCCAATTCTCCGACCGTCGCCCGTCAACTCGGCTATCCCCCCATCAACACCATAGACGTCCACAAACGGCGAGGTCAATGGTCCACCGCCTCAAATCACCCCATCATGACCGCAGACCACAACGCCCCTTCAAACGCCACCCTCGGTATCCGTGCGGAAAATATTTCCCCCCGTGGAGGTGAAATCCCCGCAACCATCGAAGTCGTCGAAGACCTCGGCGCATCGACCATCTTGCTCGCCGACTGGGCGGGACAACCCATCCAGATCTTGACATCCGGCGAGCAACCGTGGCACATCGGGGATGAGATATACCCATCTATTGATCCAGACCGCGTACTGGTGTGGGGAACCACAGATGAACAGGGATGAAAACCCGTAGACATGAGTATCGGTTGTTTACTTTGCGGCTGGGTTTGGATATATTCTATGGGTGACCATTACTGGGATGCCTCTCTCATTTTTAAGGAGGACAATCACAATGAGCAATGATAGAACTACAGAAACGACAGTCACGCTGAGCATTCAGCAACTGGAAGGACTTATCCGCAAGGTGGTTCGCGAAGAACTCATCGAATTGGTAAAACAGAAACCAGCAATTTTCAATCTCGATAAGAATACTCCGCTTTATGAGGATATGGAGGATATTCTCAAAAGAAAAAAATCCGGTCAATTGAAGTTTTATACGCATGCAGAAATTTGGGATGAATGAATATCAAGCGTTTTATGAGGGCCGATTCGCCCGAAACCTTTCTCGCTACTCGAATATACGCCAGCGCATCAAGCGAAGAGTTGAGCAGATTCTCAAAAACCCCTATGATCGCACAGAACGTCTTGGGCAGGTTTCTGGAGGATTAGATTTGCGGGGTTGCCGCAGTGCTCGGGTAGATAGAAACTTCAGACTGATTTTTGTTATCTGTGAAGAATGTCGGTATATACAAGCGTGTCAGTATTGCCTTTGCGAGGGCAGAGAAGATAAAACAATTGTTTTCTTAACGGTTGGGCCACACAATAGGGCTTATACGATGAGATGAACATAGAGCGAAAAAAAATGTAAAATGTAAAAAAATGATCCATACAAGTTCCAGATGAAAAAAATGCATTTGTTCAATCTCACCCTCTTGTTTCTGATGCGATTTACCAACTCTGGAAAAATCAGTGCCGCCACCGCAGAGGACGTAGCCACTAACATGAGGAACTGACTGTGGAAGCGTTTATCATTTTGAACCAGAGTAAACGACCATCTACAAAGCGGATCGAAACAAAAAAGCCGACGCGAAAAACGTCGGCTTTTTATTTTTTTATTCCACCACTCATGATGAACCCTCCGGAGAATCTTCAAGGCGATAGGCCGAAGTGATATTGGGAATCTTGCGGAGATTTTGCAGAAGCTCTTCGAGGTGGTCGGCATCTTTGATCTCCACCTGGAACTGATCGTCGATCTCCTCGCGCCTGGTCTCGATACTGGCACCCACAATGGGAACACCGAGATTGGACATAACCTGTGTCATATCGGACAACAAATTGGTGCGATCCTTGCCAGTGACCTTTATGGTCGCCGTAAAAGTCTCTGTCTGATCGCGATCAACCATATCGCGCCCCAGGCGAACGCTCTGATTAAAAGCCTCTTCGCGCAGAACCCGTCGAATACAACTTCGCGCCTTCGCACTCTTGACAAAATCGAGCCAATCGCGGTGCGGACGCTGGCGCGGCGACGTAATAATCTCAACCGTCTGCCCTGTTTCAAGCGGCGTAGATAATGGCATCATCTGGCGATCAATGCGGGCACCCACGCAACGGTTGCCAACCTCGGTATGCACTGCAAAAGCAAAATCCACAGGTGTGGCCTCATCGGGAAGCTGAATCAAATCGCCCTGAGGCGTAAAAACATAAATCTCATTAGAAAAGAGATCGACCTTAAGCTCTTCAATAATCTCTCGAGGATCTGATGTCTCCCCCTGCCACTCGAGCATATTGCGAAGCCCATCTATGTGTTGATCGAGCTCCGACCTTTCTGGAGACCCTTCTTTGTAAAGCCAGTGTGCTGCAATACCCTCCTCTGCTGTCTGGTGCATCTCGTGGGTGCGTATCTGCACCTCGATCATCAACCCGCGCGGGCCTATCACCGTCGTATGCAAAGACTGGTACATATTGCTCTTGGGCGTTGCAATAAAATCCTTAAACCGGGGCATAACCGGTGTATAAAGCGAATGAATCATACCCAGAACGTGATAACATTCCTGAACCGTATCGACCAATATGCGAATGGCTAACAAATCATAGATATCTTCAAAAGCTTTGCTCCGCGTCTGCATCTTCCGGTGAATACTGAAAAAATTTTTGGGACGCCCGGTGATCTCCGCTCGAATATTTGCTTCCTTGAGTATTTTTTGCAGCGGCACGCGCATCTCTTCAATATAAGCCTCGCGTTCTCGTCTCTTAAGACGGATCTTTTTGCTAATCGCGCGATAGGCCTCGGGTTCGAGCCACTTGAGAGCCAGGTCTTCAAGCTCCCACCGAATGCGCGCAACCCCCAAACGGTGCGCCAGAGGCGCGTAAATATCGAGACTCTCGCGCGCCATGCGCTCGCGCGTCTCAGGAGGCAGGGGATCCAGCGTACGCATATTGTGCAGACGTTCGCAAAACTTAATGAGAACAACGCGCAAGTCATTGATCAAAGACAGAAACATCTTGCGGAAATTCTCAGCTTGATCGGCCTCTTGCGATTGAAAAGACAGATCTTTGATCCTGGTCACACCGGCAACCAGATCGGCAATATGAGAACCAAAATGACGCGCGATTTGCGCGTGGGTTGCTGTACCCCGCGCTATGGTATCGTGCAAAATACCAGCCACCAGAGTCGAAGTATCCTGATTGAGATCTATCAGAATGCGCCCGACCTCAAGCGCGTGTACAATATACGGCTGGCCCGACTTGCGAAAATAATTCTGATGTGCCTTCCTCGCAAAATAAAAGGCGCGGGTCAAGAGTTTTACATTGTGATCGGAACGACTTTGAAGCGCATGCTGGAGAAATGCGTCAAAGGTGGGATCATCTGCAAGGGATTTTGGGGAGGGTTTGGTCATAGCGACCTCCGCATCATCACGCCCAGGTAATTAACCCGGTATCAGATATTGAATTGATGTCCTGGTGGTGCGGGCGGATGCGAACCGTATAGCCCCACCGGCCGCTTTTTTGCAAAGGCAAGCGCCCCACAAAAGTATGGGAATCCACCAGCATCATCGACAGCGACTCGCCCTGAACAATTTGCCCCTCTGTGCCAACCTGCCCATGAAAAATTTCGACAACCACATCCTCTACGGTCAAGTCGCCCAGCGCGATATCCGCGCGAATCTCGATCTTATCGCCCACATGTGATGTTTGCGTCTGGCTCGACGTCACAGAACGGATCGCAACATCTCGCCACGCCTGGTGAACTCTATTTTTCCATTCAGCCAGCGCACGGGCTCTTGCGCCATCATTATCCGAAAGATCTCTCGATCGCGCATGCGCCTTCAAATAGAACCGCTCGGTATATTCCTGCACCATGCGATGCGTATTGTATTTTGGACACAACACGCGCATGGCATTTTTCATGCGGGCGATCCATCCTCTGGGCAACCCATCCACACCGCGATCATAAAAAAGCGGCACCGCTTCTTTCTCGAGAATATTGTAAATTGCCCGCGCCTCAATCTGATTTTGATACGCCGGATCGTCGTATTCTTTGCCGTGTCCGATCTCCCAGCCCAATTCCGGTTGATACGCTTCTGCCCACCAGCCATCGAGCACACTGAGATTTAGCGCGCCATTGGCAACGGCTTTCATGCCACTGGTACCACTGGCCTCCTGGGGCCTCATCGGCGTATTCAGCCAGATATCGACCCCCTGCACGAGAAAACGCGCCACACACATATCGTAATTTTCGATAAAAACCAGACGGCGGTGGAGATACTCCCGCTGCGTAAGACCAAAAATTTCCTGAATAAACTCCTTCCCCGCATGGTCTTGAGGGTGTGCTTTACCCGCAAAAATAACCTGAACAGGACGCTCCTCATTGCACAGGATGCGCGTGAGCCTTTCGAGATCGTGAAACAAAAGGGTTGCGCGTTTGTACGTAGCAAACCGCCTGGCAAAACCAATCGTAAGCGCATCGGACGTCAGGACTTCGTCGGCGCGCGCCATATCGATTGACGACGCTGTTTCTCGCTGCAACTGCATTCTGAGACGTTGCCGCGCAAATGCAACGAGGCGTTCTCTTCTGCGCTCGTGAACGCGCCAGAGTTCCTCGGGCGGAATGTGGTCTATCGTCTCCCACACACTCTGATCGTGTGGTTCCTCCAGGCGTCGAGGTCCCATATAATTGTCTTCAAGAGCGCGCATTTGTTGCGAAATATGGGAGGCAATATGAACGCCATTGGTAATCGACGCAATGGGAATTTCATTCTTCGGCAACCCAGGCCACAGCGATTGCCACATCGTGCGCGAGACCTCGCCATGGAGCTTGCTCACGCCATTGCGATAGGACGAAAGATTGAACGCCAGCACAGTCATATTAAAACCGTCGCTGGCTCTTTGGGAACCTCCCTGTCCCAAAGCGAGAAACGCAGACATGGAAAGGCCGAGTTCATGCGCATAAGAACTGAAATATTTTTCGATCAGAGACACCGGAAAAACATCGTGCCCGGCTGGAACGGGCGTATGGGTCGTAAAAACATGACCTGCTGACGTGTACTCTGCGGCCTGATCAAATGTAGCACCTTTATTGTGCATCTCCTGCCGGATGCGTTCCAGCCCCAGAAAAGCCGAATGCCCTTCATTCATGTGGCATACCGTAGGCTGTATGCCACATGCGTTGAGCGCACGCACGCCGCCAATACCCAGCAGAATCTCCTGTCGGATGCGCGTTTCACTATCCCCGCCGTAGAGCTGTGCCGTAATTTCGCGGATAGACGGCGGGTTTTCCATCAAATTGGTATCGAGCAAATACAGGGGAATGCGCCCAACCTGCACCTTCCATATCCGCACCCGGGCTTCCCCCTCGGGATATTCGAGAGTAACGATCACATCCCGACCGCGTTCATCGCGAACAATCTGGACGGGCAACGCGTAATAGTCATTTTCGATATATTCTTCTTGTTGCCAACCGTCATTTGTGAGATACTGCCTGAAATAGCCGTGTTGATACAGCAGACCCACGGCAGAAAATGGCAACCCCAGTGTGCTCGCAGACTTGAGATGATCCCCAGCCAACACCCCCAGACCCCCCGAATAGATCGGCAGACTCTCGGTAAGACCAAACTCCGCTGAGAAATAGGCGATTTGAATATCGGACGCTGTTTTGTCGTGGGTGGAATGAAAATAGGTCTCCCCATCCATAAATGCGCGGAAAGACTCAGAGACCCGCTTAAAATGCGCCATGAATCCCGGATTTTCAGAAAGCTGATTGAGGCGCTCCTGGCTGATATCATTGAGCATACGCACCGGATTGTGATAAACTGTTTCCCATAGAATGGGATCGATGCGTCGAAAGAGATCCATCGTATCGGGATCCCACGCCCAGCGCAGATTATAAGCCAGTGCTTCGAGACCCTGAAGCGCTTTGGGCAATGAGGGTTTGACGACAAAAGTAGAAATTGGTTTCACAGTATTTGGCCCCTAAATTTCACATATCTTCAACAGAGACGACCGCATCCGTTTCCCACGATCTTATCGCAGCTTCAATAACCATCTGTGCTTTGAGTGCTTCTTCACCCGAACCCTCGATATCTTCGGGAGATGCGTTTTCGAGGTTTTGCTCTATCCACCGCCCAATGCGGCTTTGAAATGTTTCGTTGAACCCCATCATACCGCCGATATAGTCATAGCGTTCGAGTTCCATTGAGCGGCGGGGGTGAAAATGCAGGCGCTCACAGGCTTCTTCGAGCACAAAGCGAGCATCTGATCCGGCGACTTCGAGACGTTCAAGACCATAAGACCCCCCCGGTCCCGTGGCATCGTAACTTCCGGTGAGATTGCCCACCGTACCGTCTGCAAAGCGCATATTGAGTTGCATATTTGACCAGCACACGCGGCGATTGCCGTCTTTGTCCACGCCGCGCTTAAAAAAGGCACTTACTTTTTCAATATCACCGCAAAAGTAGCGCATAACGTCAATAGAGTGCGGGTGCAGGGCGCGAATGTGGAACCACGGCGACGTTTCTCGGGGGTTATTGATCCACATCGTCATATTGATAATATTGATCTCGCCCAGCCTACCCTGATCAACCCATTCTTTGGCACGCGCAGCAGCAGGCGTAAAGCGGTGATTGAGGTCAATACCATAGCGCAGATTTTTATCTTTTGCTTTGGCAACCATCTCTTTTGCCTCGTCAATATTATTCGAAATCGGTTTTTCCCCGAGTACAGGAACACCCGCTTCGAGGAGTTCCATCGTGGGTTTATAGTGATCGCCACCATTTTCATGACCGGCAGTCGCAACACTTGCCACTGCGATATCCAGCCCCGCGTTGAGCATATCCTGCACAGTATAAAATGCCCTGGCACCGTATTGCGACGCCGCGGCATCTGCGCGTTTTCGGTCTATATCGCAAACCGCAACAAGATTGCACTGGTCGTGACTATTGTAAATGGTGGCGTGTCGGTTGCCAATCCCCCCCAAACCGACCACGGCGACATTTAATCCCATTACAAACTCCTTTCTACCAGTTACTGAGTATCCGATCTACAAATGACGGATAAAAATACATAGCGACGATAACGCCCCCGATGAGAATATAGGCCCCGATTACGATGAACATAATCGTCTTTTTGCGCTTGCTCATTTTGGCGCGCGACGAAGTTCTCAGATCGCTCGGTTGCTTGAGAAAGGGTTCCGACTTATCTTCATCATCAGAGGACGCTTCCGACGGAGCTTCCTCGTCTTCTACTTCTTCAGCACTTTCTTCCGATACTTTCTCTCCCTCCCCGGTCTCTTCTGCATCTGCAGGCGCATCCGCTTCTATATCTTCCTCTAATTCGGCTATATCGAGCACATGCTCTATTTTTTCCACGAGCGTCTTGTCTTCAAATGGTTTTTCAACAATACTGTAAACACCCTGTTCGAGGAGGGCTTTGGCTTCCGCTTCCTCAACGGGAAACGATACCACAATCACTGGAATTTCAAAGCCTTCTTCGCGAATAAATTCGATCAACACATCGCCTTGAACAACCGGCATCTCGAGATTGAGCAACACCAGATCGGGTTGTCCGTGCGCGATCGCATCAACCGCTTCGGTCCAGGTTGTCGCGCCCTGTGCCCGATAATCATTGGATTCGAGAATCTTGACAATTCGGTCCACAACGGCTTCTTCACTGTCAATAGTCAGAACTTTTGTCATAACATCCCCCGTGCGTAATAGGGAAAATATTGGCAGTGGGAAGTATAAAACGAAAGAAGTCCGATGACAAGGATTTTCCCTCATTACAATCACCCGACAAGTTCTCTCTTGATGGGTGAACGTGCGTATAGTATATTGAAGAACCTTCCCCCTTTGATCGCCCATCCCCTCTCACGTCTCATGCTCTATGTCTCACCCTTCAGAGGATTTTTATGGAAACAAAAAGCATCGTCGTAAAAGGTGCGCGAGTACACAACTTACAAAATATAGACCTGACATTGCCCCGACACGCGCTAATATGTTTTACCGGCGTCTCTGGATCGGGCAAATCTTCAATGGCTTTTGATACCATCTATGCCGAAGGTCAGCGGCGTTATGTGGAATCCCTATCCGCGTATGCGCGTCAGTTTTTGGGACAGATGGAAAAACCCGAAGTCGATCAAATCACGGGATTATCGCCAACGATTTCCATCGAGCAAAAAACCGCAGGGCGCAATCCCCGCTCAACCGTGGGCACAATGACCGAAATCTACGACTATTTGCGCGTGTTATTTGCGCGAATCGGCACCCCCCATTGCGTACATGACGACACGCCAATTGGGGCGCAAACGCGCGACGGCATTGTAGATCGGATCATGGCGCTGGGTGAGGGCACGCGCATACATATTCTATCTTCTCTCGTACAGGGGCGAAAAGGAGAATATCACGACCTGTTTGAAAACTTGCAAAAAGAGGGATATATCCGGGCACGCGTGGATGGACGGATCGCGACATTGACCCAGACCCCGAAACTGGAACGCTATAAAAGACACGATATCGAAGTCGTAATCGATCGGGTCATCGCAAAAAAAACAATGCGAGGACGCATTGGCGAGGCCGTCGATGCCGGTCTCCTGATGGGCAATGGCGCAATAATTGTCAGCGCAGAGGGCGAAGACGACCTGCTGCTGAGCACGCATTTCTCCTGTCCCACCTGCGGGCGCAGCGCGCAGGAACCCGTACCGCAATTATTCTCATTCAACAGCCCACAGGGCATGTGCTCTGGCTGTCGCGGACTGGGCACGCGCTTTGCGATGGATCTGGCAAAAGCCATATCCAATCCCGAATTATCCGTACAGGAAGGGGCTATTGCGCCACTGGGCGTGCCCAAAAATCGGTGGAAATCTCACTATTACGCGGGCGTCTTGAAGCGCCATGGCGCAGACTTGCAAACGCCATGGAAACGCATCTCACCGGAGGGGCAACAGACATTATTATACGGCATAGACGGCAAAATGACCTTTGAATGGCGCCGCAGCAATGGCAGCATAAAACGCCATCGCGACGGATTTGAAGGCATTCTACCACCAATGGAACGGCAGTTTGCCGAAGGGCGTAGCCCGATAGTACGCAAACGACTGGCACCTTTCATGCGCGTGGGCATATGTCCCGCATGCGAGGGAACGCGCTTAAAACCCGAAGCCCTCTCCATCAAAATCGAAGGACAGACCCTACCCGATGTCACGGCAATGACCGTCGATCGCGCGTATGCCTTTTTTGAGCACCTCAAATTGACCGAGATTCAGGCGCGAATAGCCGAAGACGCCTTAAAAGAAATTCGCGGCCGATTGAAATTTCTCTTAGATGTGGGCCTCGACTATCTCACACTCAATCGCACGGCACCGACGCTATCGGGCGGCGAGGCGCAACGCATTCGTCTCGCCAGCCAGATTGGATCTGGATTGGTCGGTGTGACCTATGTACTGGACGAACCGTCAATCGGCCTGCACCACCGCGACAATCGGCGGTTGCTCGACGCCCTGTGTCGCCTGCGGGACGTGGGCAATACCGTAATCGTCGTCGAACACGATGAAGACACGATGCGCCGTGCGGATCGGGTGATAGACTTTGGACCTGGTCCCGGGCACCTCGGTGGCCGTATAGTCGCCGAGGGATCGTGGAAACAGGTCGCGAGAAGAACCCGCTCGGTGACAGGAACTTATCTTTCGGGAAAAGAGAAAATTGCCATCCCCCAAAGACGACCCGTATCGCATCGCGGCTTATGGATTCGGGGGGCATCTCAAAATAACCTCAAAAATATCGACGCAAAAATACCAGTCGGCGTATTTACCTGTGTCACCGGCGTATCCGGATCGGGAAAATCATCGCTGATTGCCGATATCCTCTACCCCGCTCTCGCACAAAAACTAAACCGCGCAGAAACGGAAACAGGCGCACACCGCTGTATCGAAGGCATAGACCTCCTGGACAAAGTCATCGAAATCAACCAGCAACCCATCGGACGCACACCGCGCAGCAATCCGGCGACATATACGGGCGTATTTGATCCCATTCGAAAATTATTTGCCGAACTGCCCGAATCAAAGGTACGAGGATATAAACCCGGACGCTTCAGTTTTAACGTAAAGGGCGGGCGGTGCGAGGCGTGTAAGGGCAATGGCGCAAACCTCGTCGAAATGGACTTCCTCGCCGACGTATGGGTAACGTGTCCCGTGTGTGAGGGACGGCGTTTTAATCGCGAGACACTGGACGTAAAATACAAAGGCAAATCCATCGCCGATGTGCTGGAGATGGAAGTCGAAGAAGCGCATCTATTTTTTCAGGCAATCCCCGGCATTCACCGCATTCTCCAAACCCTAATCGATGTGGGAATGGGCTACGTCAAATTGGGCCAGCCCGCGCCAACGCTCTCCGGCGGCGAAGCACAACGGGTCAAGCTATCAAAAGAACTGTGCCGCAGAAGCACGGGCAAAACCCTGTACATCCTGGACGAGCCGACGACGGGCCTGCATTTTGCCGATATCCAGAATCTTTTAAATGTATTGCATCGGCTCGCGGACATGGGCAATACAGTGGTCGTTATCGAACACAATCTGGACGTAATCAAAACCGCCGACTGGGTCATCGACCTGGGACCTGAAGGCGGCGAAGACGGGGGACAAATTATAGCGGAAGGTACACCCGAACACCTGACGCAATCTCCCAACTCTCACACGGGCCGCGCGCTTGGCGAAGTGTTGTCACGCACGCCGATTATATCCGGAAAAAACGGCAAACGAATCGCCAATGGCCATGTGCGGACCATCGACATTGTGGGTGCGCGGGAGAACAACTTGCAAAATGTAGATGTATCCATTCCCCGCGAAAAAATGACCGTAATCTCCGGCGTATCCGGTTCGGGAAAATCCTCCCTGGCACTCGACACGATTTACGCCGAAGGACAGCGGCGATATGTCGAATCCCTGTCCGCTTATGCGCGACAGTTTCTGGGACAGATGCCCAAGCCAAAGGTAGATCGCGTGGTGGGTCTGTCGCCCGCGATTGCCATAGAGCAAAAAGCCGCGAGCAAAAACCCGCGCTCAACCGTAGGCACCGTAACAGAGGTGTACGATTATCTGCGGGCACTCTACGCGCTGTTGGGCGATACCTATTGTCCAGATTGCGATGTATTGGCGGGCAGCCAGTCCGTTCGAGAAATTGTGGCACGCGTACTGAAAATGGAACGACGCCTCTACCTTCTCGCACCCGTAGAACTCGGCAAGGGCGAAGACTATACCAGTTTGATCAACCGCTTTCGCCGCGAAGGCTATTTGCGCGGCAGACTCAACGGCGCAGTTTTCAACCTCTCAAACCCACCCGAGATCGACTACAGGCAGACTCACAGGCTCGAAATTCTAATAGATCGCGTCACCGCACAAAAAAAGAACCGCAAACGCATCGCGGATTCCATCGAAATCGCCCTGGATATTTCAGGGGGCATTTTGATCGTCGCATCGCCCGACGATAGCGAAGAAACGCGATTTAGCCAGCACCTATCGTGTCCATCCTGCGGACGCAGTTTCGAGACAATAACCCCCCAGCATCTCTCTTTTAACAGCTCTGAAGGCTGGTGTTTGTCGTGCGAAGGGCTGGGAACGCAGCGCGGCATGGGCATCCACACACTGATCCCCGATGTTCACAAATCACTGTCCGAAGGCGCAGTACTCGCCTGGGGAAAGGTAGAACCACACACACAAATAGGCGACATGCTATCTGTGGTCGGCGAGGCCGCAGGCTTTGATCTGCATACCCCTTTCGCGCAGATATCAACGGAAGGACGACACGCGATCTTATACGGCCTGGGCACGCGATGGTTAAAAACATCTAAAAATCTCTCATTCCAATTCAAGGGCCTGTTTCCGACAATCGAGACCCTCGTACGACAAGCGCCGCGATTCCGTCGGCTAATGGGTGAATTTATCCAGGACGTGCCGTGTCCGTCCTGCAAGGGATCCCGCCTGAAGCCAGAAAGTACTGCCATAAAACTATTCGGCAAACCAATG
Organism: Candidatus Latescibacterota bacterium; assembly: GCA_022821275.1. Taxonomy (GTDB): domain Bacteria; phylum Latescibacterota; class UBA2968; order UBA2968; family UBA2968; genus VXRD01. Next base: position 107,999 of record JAJEDY010000061.1, read on the forward strand.
CCCCAACTGGTATCAATGCCCATCCGCGAGGTACGCTCCTATTTTGACACAATGGTATTGGAAGGACAGGCGCGCGAAGCCGCCGCAGAGGTATTGCACGAAATCCAGAGCCGCCTGCGGTTTCTCGACGAAGTGGGCCTGGGCTATTTGAACCTGGGACGGCGAGCACCCACGCTATCGGGCGGCGAAGCCCAGCGCATTCGCCTGGCGAGCCAGATCGGCTCCGGTCTCACCGGGGTCCTCTACGTACTCGACGAACCGACAATTGGCCTGCACCAGCGCGACAATCACCAGTTATTGGCGGCACTGGCGCGACTGCGCGACCTGGGTAATTCTCTACTCATTGTCGAACACGACCACGAAACCCTGAACCGGGCAGATCACATTCTGGACTTTGGGCCGGGCGCAGGTGTCGAAGGCGGACGCATCGTGGCTGCGGGTAATCCGCACAAATTAAAAACCAACAACGGCTCAATAACCGCGCATTATCTCGCGGGCGACTTACAGATTGAGGTCCCCGATGTGCGGCGAAACCCCGAACGGGGATCGCTTTGCGTGGTAGGCGCGCGGCATAACAACTTAAAAAATGTCGATGTATCATTTCCGCTGGGCACCTTGACCTGCGTGACCGGTGTATCGGGCTCGGGCAAAAGCTCGCTCGTCAACGACGTACTCTTCGGCGCGCTTGCCGCTCGCGTGAATCGCGCACAAAAAGCCTGGGGAGAACACGACGATGTACTGGGATTGGAACGCATCGACAAAGTGATCAACATCGACCAGACACCCATTGGATATTCGCCGCGCAGCAATCCCGCGACTTATGTCAAAGTATTCGACAAAATACGCACGCTATATGCCAGTTTGCCGGATGCCCAGGTGCGCGGATTTAAAACCGGGCATTTCAGTTTTAATCACAAGCACGGGCGGTGCGATGCCTGTGCGGGTTTGGGCGCGCGCCGTATAGAAATGCACTTCTTGCCCGATGTGTGGGTCACCTGTGAAACCTGTGGCGGAAAGCGCTACAACCGCGACGTCATCGACATAACCTATAAGGGTGCATCCATTGCCGACGTTCTGGAAATGACAGTGGCCGAAGCCCTGTCGCATTTTACCCATGTACCCGGCATCCAGCGCTCGCTCCAAACCCTATTTGACGTGGGCCTGGGCTATATCAAAATGGGACAGGCATCGACCACGCTCTCGGGCGGCGAAGCCCAGCGCGTGAAATTGGCGCGCGAGCTGGCGCGACCGAGCACGGGAAAAACCGTGTATATTCTCGACGAACCGACAACCGGCCTGCACTTTGCCGACATCCAGAAACTACTCGACGTACTCAACCGGCTCGTCAACGCGGGCAACACCGCGATCGTAATCGAGCACAACCTGGACGTAATCAAAACCGCCGACTGGGTCATCGACCTGGGACCAGAAGGCGGAAAAGACGGCGGCGATTTAATCGCTTGCGGAACGCCTGAAGACGTGGTATCTGTCACAGCCTCGCACACCGGACGATTTTTGAAAGATGTATTGGCAGGGATTGAAACAGGGTAAAGCAATAGAAAAAATTACTTCCTGCAAATACAGTTTTTCTTTTTTATGCCTTCGGCGACCTACTTTTTGTCACCAGCAACAAAAAGTAGGCAAAAAATGCCGCTCTCAAACGCCGAGGGGCTGGCACAGCGCAAATCGTTTTTGTGACAATACTCCATGCAGCGGCCTACACAGTTAAAATGCCACCAAAGTGTCCGCTGCGAAACGGACTCACGCGCTGTGCGCGAGGTATAATTTTTGATTTACACACACCCTCAATCAAAGACCAAATAGTGGCGAAAATCGGAAAATTGCTGTATTTCTTGAAGGAAATAGCTTATCTTGGGGAGTTGTCATTGTGGCATGGTTTTAGCCGCAATCCAGTCTATTGAACAAAAAAATAAATAAGGTAAACAATATGACTCTTAAAACTCATGATGGTGTACCCTCGCTCTCTGGCACCGAGAGCGTAATTAGAGAATATGAAACAGGAGAAGAGCAGCGACATGCCCAACAATTGCTGGGTTCTCTCGTACAGACCGATCAGTATGTAGGGGAGGTCTATTCGCTTGGGTATGAGACCGCTCTTGTGCAAATTCACGATTTCCACCGCCGAGAGGTTGGCGGTATTCCAAGTCTTTGCTTTCTCATAGCCACTGTACCGGAAGATCTGTTAGGGCAAAAGAGCGCACTATTCGGGATGACACGAACTGGAAAGTCGAATACGACGAAGATCATAGCAGAGGCAGTGTTCAATCTTCGATATAATTCGAATTCGCCGCGGAAGGTGGGGCAGATCATCTTTGATCCGAATGGAGAGTATGCCAATGCTAATGCACAAGACTCGGGTGGAGAGGCTCCAAATGCGCTCAAGAATGTGTGGCGTGGACGCCAAGAGGGTAATTCCGAAGATGTGGTTACTTATGGAATCCTTGATCATCCCAATGATCCCGAACGAGAGTTCATGTTGCTAAACTTCCACGCCGAAGAGAACCTACCTATCGGAAAAGAAATCATTGACGGGGTGCTGCCGGCACGAGACTCAAAGTACATCCAAAACTTCCAGCAAGTCGGTTTGCAACCGCTTGAAGAGGGCGTCGGTGCCGGAGATCAAGTGCGCTACAATCGACTGGTGTTGGCATATCGGACCTTGCTTGAGAAGGCTGGTTTTGTCGCTCCCGATACTATTCAGCCGCGCACTACCCTCCCCAACAACCTCTTCAGTCAAGACCTGATCCAAGCGCTGGAAGATAACGGAGACCCCGAATTTACATCCGCGGCGCGGGCATTCAGAACCGAAGTACCGAGTTGGGATCAACTGGCGCAGGCGTTCCAAGCACTCCATAGATTCATAGGGACTAACGATTACAAAACATTTGAGAACCAATACATCCAAAACTCCTCTTCTGGCGAGGCATGGGCTGACGGGGACCTAAGAGCCATATTAGAGATGATTGCGCGTCCGAACGGTGCTCAACTCATTGGGCAGGCTCGGCCTCAGCATACCGAGAGTACAACTACAGACTATGTTGATGATATTTATGATGCGTTAGTTGCTGGGAAACTCGTGATCGTGGATCAGTCCAGCGGGGATGAGGCAGTAAACGACGCCTCGGCACGCCGAATCGTGCAGCGCATCTTTGACGGCAATAAGGAGTCATTCAGGGAGGGACGCTCGACGGAAGAAATACCGGATATTCTCATCTACGCTGAGGAAGCCCACAACCTGCTTCCGTCGGACCGCGATACGGATTATCGAGATATATGGGTTCGCACAGCAAAGGAAGGTGCAAAGTACAATCTCGGCTTGATCTACGTCACACAGGAAGTATCGAGTATTCAGAGGAATATTCTAAAAAATACTGCGAACTGGTTTATCGGCCACCTCAATAATACGGATGAAACGCGAGAACTTCGAAAGTTCTATGATTTCGCTGACTTTGAGGGATCGATTCTCCGCGCCCAAGATAAAGGCTTTCTCCGCGTCAAAACCATTTCAAATCCTTTCGTGGTCCCCATACAGGTGCAAGAGTTTAAGTTAGAGTTGGTTAAACCAGAGGCTTCTAAATCACAGACAGAGGTTCCTGAATCACAAACTCAGTTTGGTATAGACTATGCCGTTTGAAGGCGAATTTGCAAGTTATAAGCCACTCGCACGGATCGCTAATAGCGAGCGCGTTCAGGATATTGTAAGTCGATGTAAGAAACAGGTGCCCGATGAAGGGCCAGCAGAGGCAGAGCTACTTATTGCCGATGTAAAGCCGAGCGACTGGCTACCCGATCTTGTTCTCGCTATAGATGGGAGTCTTCATCCGGTGCCTGTCGAGAATGGGTATCCTGGGGCAGAACTGGCCTATCTCACTGTTGCCTCGGTTATTATCGATGTGAAGAAACAACGCGAACTGGACCGGAATCGCCCGGTGGCTCCGTTGGTGGCGCGTACAACTGAAGGAGCAGGTAGCATCGACTGTGCGCTTCCCGGTTGCAACGTAGTTGTGGATAATGAACCGACTCCAAACGCTTCATTCCGTCGCGTATTCTTTGAGGCCATCCAGGAGAAACGCCCGTTCTCTGACGGAGAGACACTACTTGAGACATACGAGGCGCTTTTGGCGTACAAACCTTCGGCACGTTTGCAGGGATGTCCCTATGAGGATTGCGAGTTTGATTACGACCCGCGCCCAAGTATAACGGATTGTATATGCCAACGGAAACTGAATTGGTACTCGACCGATGCCCTCCGCATTCACGAGAGGTTTAATCCAGTAGGGCTAAATGGAGCAGTTTTTACAGAGGCAATGCAGGTGTGGGAGCGGGTGTGGGTCGTGAACTTTCTTCGCTGGATTGAGCGCGATCCTCAACGCTTCCGACTGCTGCGTAACCTCGTCATTATTCTCGATGGGCCGCTTGCGGTATTTGGACAACCAGCCTGGCTTAGCCAAGCGATTCGTCAAGAGTTAAAACGCATCAATGAGGCTGTCCGTAAAGTGATAGATAGCGATATTCTGATCGTCGGCATCGTAAAAAGCGGGGCATTTGTCGATCACTACGAGATATTAGATACTCCTACACATGGAACAAACGGAAACTCACGATTCAAGCCACAGACAGCAGTACTCCTCACAAACGAATATATCCGTACCCACATCGCCATCAGTACCATCAATGATAAACCGTTTGGTGAGGCCACTTACTTTGGACGGATGTTTTTCTATAAAACTTCTTCAGGTGCTCGAATTGTTGCCTCCCTTCCCTTTCTCACTGAGGATGCTCGGACATGGTCCAACTCCGCGATGGCGAGGGGGGCGTTGGCAGAGAAAATTTCAGTCGAGGTCTGATTATCTCGAACTACTTGCGGACGTGTTTGGAGGGGCTGCCCCACGCATGCGCGATAATGCGCTGCGTGGGAAAAATTCATTTCTGAAAAACCGGCTGCCCCACGCATGCGCGATAATGCTATTGTCATAGTTCGCACAGATGCTCGTGAATTTACGCACTCGGCTACTCTCAAGGCATTACGAACAGCCTTTCCCAACAAGAACCTGCGTGAAGAACCTCGTCCTTTAAAAAGAAAAACACAAACCGCTCTATACGGCGATACTTCGAAGAAGCCTGGGGAAGTAGATATTATTATGACTCCCAGATGATCTTATTTCTCCTTGCCCTGATATATCTTGTTCCCTATCTTTTTTCAGGTAAGGGGATCAGGCATCATCTTCTGAGGGGAAACACATATAAGGAAGGGGTCTATAAGAATGGGTATTAGATTAGGAAGAAACATACCGCCAACTGTAGATGATCACAATATTTTTGCTATTATATTAAATACACCGAACTCAGAAAAACTCGAAAAAGAGATTAAAGAGACATACCCTGATTATTACCAAATATCTGATAATTGTTTCCTGGTATCCAGTCCGCAGATTGCAGATGAGGTCGCCAATACCATTAAACTTAAAGGGCCGGATCGTATTGAAGAAACCAGTGGTGTTGTTTTCAAGTTGAATGGTAGTTATGCTGGTTACAGTTATCAATCTTTGTGGGATTGGATGGATCTGAAGCACGAATCGCGGGGGGTTAAATTTTGAACGAAGGGCACAATCCTCCGGGGTCAGATGATATTCTTACGGCGAGATCCGTAGAGATTGAGAAGAATACCGAATCTCGTTTGGTGCGGTTAGAGACAGATATGAAATACCTCGCCACAAAAAATGATATTGAAAAATTGAAAGTTTGGATAATAGGAGGGGCTTTAGCAGGACTCCTTGCATTCATTATAGCCATCATCCATACATTTACGACGCTATTGACTAAATTCGTTGAAAAGGTAATTCAATAATAGACAAATCTACACCGTAACCAACAAAAAGGGAGCGGATTGATCCGCTCCTTTTTCTATTCACACGCTTCTAAAATGACCCTTCGCATATTGATATCCGTCGCATTGTCGGCACTACTCTTCACCAGCAGTACCATAGCCGACCCTTCTAAAATCGCCTTCTGGGACACACAACGCAAAGGCGCCAATCAACAAAATGCACAACACCGTCCCGAATGGTACGTTGCGGCAGGAGAATTGGGATTGGATTATGTACGCCTCCTACCCGATTCATGGCCCGCCGATGGCAGGGACTTCCTGATTGGCAACGCGGACAACTTCGAGACAATCAACGAAACCGACCTATCCCTATTGATCAAAGCACTCGACGAAGCCGAACGCAACGGGATCAAAGTCGTCCTTACAATGCTCAACTTACCCGGCGCACGCTGGAAACAACTCAACAATGACCAGGACGATGCGCGACTCTGGAAAGACAAAAAATATCATCTACAAGCCTTCGAATTCTGGCGTCAACTCGCCGCGCGCCTGAAAACACACCCCGCCATCGTCGCCTACAATCCCCTCAACGAACCACACCCGGACAGGGCATTCGGCTTTGACGCGCCAGACGAAAACTTCGCCCAGTGGTTCAAGCGCATCCAGAACACGCCAGCCGACCTCAACCAATTCAACCGGGAAATGGTCAAAGCAATCCGCTCCGTAGATACACACACCCCCATCATCCTCGACGGCTGGTTCTATGCATCTCCCAAGGCATTCGATTATAATCGACCCATTGAAGATGACAAGGTCTTATACGCCTTTCACAACCCCGGTCCCTGGCAAATGGTAACCTATCGCGTCAATCAGGGCAGATACGCCTATCCGGACCGCGTGCCCAAATCGTGGAATGGACCAACGGAATCCTGGACCATTGATCGCCTTGCGCGGGAAATGCAGGCGGTACAAAAATTCTCCGAACAATACAACATACCCGCACATCGAATCATCGCCTCGGAATTCTGGTACGACCGTCGCCTTGAAGGCGCGGCAGCATATATGGCCGACCTCATCGAAATCTATAACCAGCGCGGCTGGCACTGGGCTTTTTACGCATATCGCGGCAGCGGCACCTGGACGGGACTCGATTACGAAATCGCGCCAGATCAAAAAATGGGTTGGCGTTATTGGCAGGCCATTGAACAGGGCAAAGATCCCGAATCTCTCAAACCGAGAGGACCCAATCCATTGTGGGAAATACTGCAGCGGCAGTTTGAAAAAAAATGAAAAAGATTTAAATTGGTAGAAGTACTGTGTAACATCAGTGGTCTGTCAAAAAAATTTGCTAATATATTTTTCTGATAGACTGGATTGCGGCTTACACCCTGCCGCAGTGACAACCGCCGTTCGTCACGCCTGCATGTTTTAAGCAGGCGTCCAGTGGATTAAAGTAAGATACTTATTTGACGAACCACTACGTAACATCAATTCTTAATTTTTAATTCCTAATTCCTACAGCATCCTCAGGAGGATTTAATGTCATTGTTTTTACTCGAAGGTCGCGTCGCCATAGTAACTGGAGCGGGGCGTGGTATTGGACGTGGTATTGCAGAGGGATTGGCTGCACAGGGCGCGAAAATTGTATGTGCTGCGCGCACGCGGTCTCAATTAGACGAAGTCGTAGCCGCAATACGGGAGGCGGGAGGCGACGCAATCGCATATGAAATGGACATGAAAGACCTGGACTCCGTGCGCGGTGGCGTCGAAACAGCACTTGAAACATATGGACAAATCGATATCCTCGTCAACAACGCGGGCATGAACATACGCGAGCCATTTGAAGACGTAACAGAAGAACACTACGACGAAATCATGGCCGTCAACTTGAAGGGCCTCTACTTCTTAACGCAGGCCGTAGTCAAACACATGATCTCGCGCAAACAGGGCAAAATCATCCACATCGGCTCATTGACAACGGACTGGTCCTTATCGCAAATCTCGGTCTATACCGCCACCAAAGGCGCCGTTGGGCAACTCGCCAAAGCTCAGGCATTAGAACTCGGCGAGCACAACATCCAGGTCAACACAATATGCCCGGGCTTTATACTCACGTCATTGACCGAACGGCTCTGGGCAGACCCCACAATGCGCGAATGGGGTGAATCCCGTCTGCCCATAAAGCGATTGGCAACCCCCGAAGACCTCGTCGGCACCGCCGTATTCCTCGCCGCGCCTGCATCGGACTACGTCACCGGACAATCCATCTACGTAGATGGCGGATTCATGGCCGGCGAAGCCTGGCCCTTGCCGGAGTAAGGGGAAAACAATGGCGCAATATGACATACAACGAGAAGACTTCCACGGACACGCGCGCTACGTATTGCGCGATCTCGAATCCAATCGTGAAGCCAGTATTTTGCCCTCTGTAGGCAACAACTGCATCTCCTACAAAATCCCAAAAGATGACGGACTATTGGAACTGCTCTATCCCCCGCCCGATCCCGACACCCTGAAAGGCCGCGCAAGCGGATACGGCACACCCATATTATACCCCTGGCCCAACCGCATAGACAGCGGCAAATTCTCATTTGACGGCGTGGAATACCAGCTCCAAACCCCTGCCCCGAACGAACACGCCTCTCACGGCTACGTCCACGAACGCCCCTGGCGCGTAGTCGCATCCGGTACCTCAGAAAGCGCGTGGATAACCAGCGTCTTCACATCGACGGACTTCCCGGAAATCGGCGCACACTTTCCCTTCCCCTTTGAAGCGCGGGTAACATATCGACTCGTGGACGGCGTACTATCCCTCGAATTTGAAGGCACCAACGTAGGCGAAAGCGACATGCCCGTCGGCCTGGGCATCCACCCGTATTTCCCCCTACCCCTCACTGAAAAAGGCAACCGGGATACATGCACCGTGCGCATGCCCGCATCCACGTACTGGCCCTTGCGCGACGACCCCATTCCCACAGGAGAAATCTTACCCGTTGAAAGCACAATATTTGACGTACGCAAAAACACGCCATTGAAAGACCGGTATTACGACAACGTCTGGTCCGGCGTCTCTCTAACCGACGGATGGAGCAGATGCGAGTACACCGATCCAACCGAAGGCGTCACCATCGCAATGGAAGCCAATGACGCATTCCGCGAACTCGTACTCTACGCCCCCGACACCCGTCCAATCGTATGCTTTGAACCCTACACCTGTGTCACCAACGCCTTCAATCTGCAAAACCAGGGCATCGACGCGGGCCTGATACGCCTCCAACCCGGCGAGAAGCTGACTGGAATAATGAAAATTATTGGTGAAGCATGACCGACCGACTACAACAACAAATCGCATTTCTCCTCGAAATCGATAAACTCAAGCAAATTTTTCGGCAAACCTATTTGCTCGACGAAACCCGCAAAGAAAACGACGCCGAACACTCGTGGCATTTTGCCATGTTCGCACTCATCCTCGCGGAATACGCACCCGAACCAGTGGATATCCTGAAAGTCATCAAAATGGCACTGGTACACGACCTCGTAGAAATCGACGCGGGCGACACCTTTCTCTACGACGAATCGGGCAATGCCGACAAAGCCGAGCGCGAAGCAAAAGCCGCCGACCGCATCTTTGCGCTCTTGCCTGCAGAACAGGGACGCGAAATACGCGCATTGTGGGAGGAATTTGAAGAAAAAGAAACGCCCGAGGCAAAATTCGCGGGCGCAATAGACCGATTCCAACCCTTTCTGCACAATTGCAATACTCAAGGACGCGCCTGGCAAGAGCACGGAATCACCGCCGACCGCGTCTTGCAAAGCAACAGCCACATCTCAATCGGCGCGCCCATTCTGTGGAACCGCGTGCAAGAACTGGTTGATGAAATGGTCGCTGAGGGATATATTGAGGATAAGAAATAGAGGAACGAAGTAATGAACAAGCCAATAAAAACAGAAGCAGATTACAAAGCCGCCCTCGCGCGTGCAGACGAGATTTTTGATGCAAAACCGGGAACATCAGAGGGTGAAGAGTTGGAATCACTCGTTACTTTGATCGAGCATTACGAAGATACAGCCTACCCAATTGACCTGCCCGACCCAATTACGGCCATCAAGTTTCGGCTGGCGCAACAGGGGTTAAAGTAAATCTGGAAAGGCTCTCTATTTGACAACACCAATTTGATTATCCGGCTAAAAAATGGGAGGACCAAAAATGAGCCAGACACTCAAGGACTTATTGAATGACAGTTTTGACCGGCATGCGGAGCGCACGGCGGTTCGCGTATTGCGCCAGCCAGAGGAACCCGGCGAAAGGCGATTGCAATATCTGCCGTTGACATATCGGCAATTGAAGGTACAGCGAGACCGATTGGCATCGGGCCTGGCGCAACTGGGATTGGAAAAGGGGCAGCGCATCGGGCTATTGACCGATGGCGGTCTGGAATCTGTCCTGGTCTTTCTATCTTGCGATATGCTGGGATTATCCGCAGTGCCCATCTGCAACAAATTGCCCGACGATCTGCTGGTACACAGCATCAACCACTCGGGCGTTTCCTATTTGTTCACAGATGAAAGAAGTTTGGAACAGGTCGAACGCGTACGCGAGCAACTGATCAATCCCCCCCAGATCGTCCTGACAGAAGGACAGGGCGATGGCGCACGCTCATTTTTTGAACTAACTCAAAAAGGCGCAGAATCACCACCGCCAGACATAGCAATAGAACCCGATGACGAATCGAAAATCGTGTACACATCGGGATCATCGGGATTGCCCAAAGGCGTGGTACAAACCCATCGCAATCTCGTCGGCAATATCCTGTCCGTATGGGATACAATCAGCAACCGCGACCCCCTCATCTTATTCAAATCCGCGCCCGACTATCACACCATGGGCATATTGAACATCTATTACCCCCTATCAAAAGGCTGGACATTAGACCTGGCGCGGTCGCCAGATCGCGTACTGGTGGATATTCGATATTCCGAACCCCATGGCTTTTTAACTGTCCCCCTGATCTTGGACAAAGTATTTGGCAACGTGCGAAAAGAAATTGATGCCGGCGGTGCAAAAGGCGCATTAATCGCCCGGTCACTGCGCGCCAAACAGCGCATTACACGCGGTGAAGCATCGGTCATTGACCACCTCGTCAATGCCACACTGGGCAAAAAAGTCGTCGGACAAATCAAAGAAAAACTCTCGCAGCGCGTGGGCAGCCGTCTCGAATTGTTAATCGTCGGCTCGGCAAAAGCCGACCCCGAAGCCCTCGACTTTTTCCAGGACGTGCTTGACATCACCTCCCTCGAAGGTTATGGCGTCACCGAATGCAGCCCCCTGATCGCGGCAAATGTCCTGAACGGACAAAAAACAGGCACCGTTGGAAAGCCACTACAAGAAGTAAAAATCATCGCCGAAACAGGCGAAGAAATTGCCCACGGAGACCCCCAGACAAAAACCTATAGCGGCAGCGGCGATGGCATTGGCGAATTGTGGGTACACGGCAACCACGTCATGACGGGATATCTCGACGACCCCGAACGCACCGCCGAAGTACTCGTAACCGATGAAGCGGGCAAAGTGTGGTATCGCACAGGTGATTTATTCAGCATGGACGACGAGGGATTCTTGACCTTCCAGGGGCGCCTCGGACGGCAGTTTAAATTGAGCAACGGCGAATTTGTCAACCCAGAACGTCTCGAACGCATCTTCGCGCGCGCTTCGCTCATCGAACACGTCTTAATCTGCGGCGACCAGACCCGCACATTTCCACTCCCCGTTATAACCGTAAATATAGAAGAGGCACAATTGCAAACAGATATCCCCGATCTACCCACAGACGACGAAGTAGCACTGTGTACCCACCCCGCAATAGCCGAACGCATTCGCGAGCAACTGTTAAAAGAAGCCACAGCATCTGGCCTTCCCGCGCACGAACGTCCGCAAAAGATACTGGTCTTGCCGGACCAGCTAAGCGAAGAAACGGGAACCCTCACGCGGGGATTGAAAAAGGTCGTACCCAAGAGAATAGAAGAAATATATGGAAACGAAATCGCCGCAACTTATGATGGATAAACCCAAAATCTTATGGATCCACAGATGAACGCAGATAGACACAGATAGAAGGAGATTTTTGCCTTTTATCCGCGTTCATCTGCGTAATCTGCGGATACTTTTTATGCCAATTTTCAACCCCGATAAACTGCGGCGCATAGGCCGCGAAGTCTTCGAACGCATCGGCGCAACGCCCGAAGAAGCCCGAATCGTAGCCGATCTGCTCGTATCGTCCAATCTCGCGGGCCACGACTCGCACGGCGTAGTCCGCATACCCCAATACGTATCCGGAGTACAGAGCGGTCAAATACAACTCGGAACAACCGTGGAAATCGAGCGGGAAACCGATGCAACAGCCGTCGTAAACGGACACTGGGGCTTTGGGCATGTAACCGCAACAGAAGCCATGCACATCGCCATCCAAAAAGCCCGCAAAAGTGCTGTCGGCATCGTAACAGTACACCAGTGCAATCACATCGGGCGACTGGGTGGATATCCCGTACTCGCCGCGGCTGAAAACATGGCCGGACTGATGAGTAACAACGGCCACGGCGCCGACCTCTCGATGGCACCGTGGGGAGGACTGGGACGCATCCTGCCTGCGAACTGCCTCGCCGTTGCATTTCCTTCGGACCGCGACTTTCCCATTGCACTGGACCTGACCGCCGCAACTGCGGCAGGTGGCAAAATGCGGGTCGCCATGGCCCGGGGCGAGCGCGTACCCGAAAATTGGCTCATCGACGCCGAAGGCAATCCCACGACAGATCCCGCGGCTTACGTACATGGCAACGCCGCGCTAACGCCCTTTGGCGACCACAAAGGATATGGTCTATCATTCATCTTCGACATCTTATCCGGCGCCCTATCGCCCGCCGGATGCACCCGCAAAAACTCACCTGTAACGGGCAATGCTCTATTCGTACAGGCCATTCGCATCGATGCGTTCCAGTCCATCTCCGATTTTAAGACCGAAATCGGACAATTTATCGACTACGTAAAATCGGCAAAAACCGCACCGGGATTCGACGAAATACTCGTACCGGGCGAACGCTCCTACCGCACGGGTTGTGAACGCGAAGAAAATGGGGTCCCCATAGAAGAAACAACGTGGGAACAAATTTGCGAAACCGCAAAAAAATTCGATGTGGAAATTTAGCGATCAGCAGTCAGCAAAAACCTCCTGGATCGCGGTCCCGTATTACACCCTACGGGACATGCTTTAAGCATGCCTGCCCCTGCATGGTTTAAGCAGGGGCCGCGATGACACCTCTAAAAAGAAACCCGCCCCCTATTTACGTCTTCAGGGAGCGGGTTTCTTTGTTATAAACCGCCTTATTCTTTCGGTTCAGGTGGTTCGGGCGGATCGGGCGGCGTAGGCGTTTCTGGCGCATCTATCTCTTCACCTGAAGACAAGCTCAGACTGCCCCGACCGAGTTCAATCGCAACCTTAGCACCCCCACCATTGAGTTGCCCCGTCACGACCTGTGAGGTACGCGACACGCCGGTAATCGACAGAGGCAGGTCGGTCTGGATACCCCCGCGCCCGACATAACCGTGTACATCGACTGCCGAACCATCGGGAATAATGAGATCAACTGCACCATCTTTATTTTGAATCGCGTAGTCATCGCCAATGGGTTTGTGTGGACGCACCGCAATCTTGCCGCTGCGACTTTGTACAATGACGCCCGCTTCGGGATTTTCAATTTCGACAGCACCCCGGTTAGTATGGACAGTAGTCACACCGACAATATTTTCAAGACGCGTTGTACCGCGATTATTTTTTACAACCGCACGTCCTCCTACCCGACCGGCTCTGATTGAGCCTCGGTTGTTTTGTGCAGTAAAATCACCCCCAACATGTTGCACCGCGACATCGCCGCGGTTCTGTTTAATGCTTATATTGCCCGACGCGCCTTCCAAAATCGTTTTGCCGCGGTTATTGTTGAGATTGGCTGTGCCATCAATTTTGGGAAGCGTGATATTGCCGCGCCTTGCCCGCACATCGAGATCAACTTTTTCGGGATGATGCAACTCAAAGTCGATCCGCACAGATCGAATGGGATCGCCTTTTTCGCGTTTGGGCACATTGGGTCGTACTTTCACAACGCCGGACTCCCGCCGTATTTGAACATCAATTTGTTCGGCATAAGCGTTCACCGCTTCTTCATCAGTTCCCCAAACCGAGATCGTCGCGTCAATCTTAACCTCATCGCGATCCCAAATTTTTGAAATAACATGGCCTCTTGGCGTCTGCACAGATAGACGATCAGATACCTGGATCGGTGTTGTCTCAACAAATTGTCGAACAGCTTTTTCGGGATGCTGTCGTCTATCTTCCGTCCATTGTGAAAAGGCTTCAGATGCCGTTTGCAGGGCTTCCTGAACAATCTCGCCCACATCGGGAATTGAGCGCGTGGCTTCGCGCACCGCGCGTCTGGCTTTCGGCATGGCTTCGCGGATGCGTTTTTGTACTTCAACCTGAATATCTGCACCGCCGCGCCGGCGTCTGCGCTGGCGCTGACGACTTCCATTGCGTCTGCGTTGGCGATCTTCACCTCGCGGTTCTTCCGCGGTATCCCCGAGTGCTTCGAGCAATTTCATGGCATCTTCTGCCGTTATCTTTCCATCTTGAATCATCTCCAGAACTTTCATGCGTTCTTCTTTCACGATATACTCCTTTCTTTATTTTTTATTCATTCTTCCAAGTTCTTCCGCTGCATCCTCCACTGAAATCTCACCGGACGCGAGACGGTCGAGAACCTCTTGCTGAGACGCAGCGGACAAATCTTCCACCTCGGGATGTGTTCCCGTTGCAAAACCGAGTTCTGCAATCACATCGTCGAGATGGTTGCGAATCGTGCTATAGGGCACGCGGAGTTCGCGCGCCACCTCTCTGACATTGCCGCGCAATCGGACAAATGTCTCGACAAAAGTCAGATTTTCGGGTGACAGCCGGTTAAAAATTGTCGGCTGAAACTCTCCAATCACTTCACATTCACATCGCGTGCAGCGAATGCGGGTGACAATCACGTCATTCTGGCAGGCAGGGCATTTTTCAATAATTTTACGCATATTGCTCCTTTTTTTCATTTTAGACATCATTTTAGAAAAAAAGTTTCATAGAAATATAAAATATTTCATATTTGAATGCAATTTATTTTTTAACAATTAGTCTTTTAAATAAACTGGATTCCCGCTTTACTGACGTTGTGCTTCGCGTGCGCGGGAATGACACCCGTGGATCAAGGCAATAAACTCATTTGAAGGACCAAACCCTTCTCATTTGACTTTTTCTAATAATTTCTTTCCTTGTTATGTCCTCTCACCCCACAACGAGGCCCCCTGATGACACGTCTATTAATCGTCCTCATCGCATTGATCGGACTGAACACACCGGCTCATGCTCGCGTTGACCTCAGCTATTACCTGCCCGAGGGTACGACCTACGACCCCAGCATCCCCACGCCCGAAGCCTTTTTCGGATTTCAGATTGGCGACTGGCACCTGCGGCACGACCTGATCGTAAACTACATGCGCACATTGGCCGAACGCTCCGACCGCATAGCCCTCACACAATACGCCCAAACACACCAGCAACGCCCCTTATTGTTGCTCACCATCACATCCCCGCAAAACCACCAGAACCTCGAAGCCATCCAGACACAACACCGGCAACTCACCAACCCGGACCAGTCGTCCGCGCTCGACATCGACACAATGCCCGTAGTCGTGTACATGGGATACAGCATCCACGGCAATGAACCCAGCGGAGGCAATGCTGCGCCATTAATTGCATATCACCTGGCGGCGGCGCAAGGTCCCGCCATAGACAACCTCCTCGCCAACGCCGTCATCTTGCTCGATCCCGTATCCAATCCCGACGGCTTCGGCCGCTTTGCACACTGGGCAAACATGTACCGCAGCAAACAACTCGTTGCCGACCCCGAACACCGGGAACATCGAGAAATCTGGCCGAATGGGCGCACCAACCACTACTGGTTTGACCTCAACCGCGACTGGGTATTTATCCAGCATCCCGAAAGCCGGGGACGGATTGAGACATTTCACGCCTGGAAACCCAACATGCTCACCGACCACCATGAAATGGGCACCAATTCCACTTACTTCTTTCAACCGGGCATACCCTCGCGCAACAATCCCCTCACCCCGGCACGCACCTATGAACTCACCGCTGCAATCGCCGAACGCCACGTCAGCGCGCTCGATGAAATCGGCACACTCTATTACACGCGGGAGTCATTCGACGACTTTTACATCGGCAAAGGATCGACCTATCCCGACCTCAACGGCGGCGTGGGCCTTCTCTTTGAGCAAGCCAGTGCACGCGGGCATATACAAGAAAGCATTCACGGACCCATCTCATTTCCCCTTGCCATACGCAATCAGGTGCGAACTGCCCTATCAGCACTCCAGGCAGCCCGTGAACTGCGCACCGAACTGCTATCGCATCAACGCGATTTTTATACCTCCGCAATCCGAGAAGCCGGGGCTGCCGCCATCAAAGCCTATGTTTTTGGCGATCCGGATGACCCGGCGCGCACCCATCATTTTATCGACATACTCCAGCAGCACCACATACAGATATACGACCTCGCGCGCCCCATGCGCGTCGGTGGTCAGACCTTCGCACCCGGCTCGGCCTATATCATTCCCACCGCACAACCGCAATACCGCTTGCTCACCAGCCTGTTTGAACGCCGCACGACCTTTCGTGACAGCCTATTTTACGATGTCTCAGCCTGGACCTTGCCCCTGGCGTTTAACATGCCCCTGATAGAAATCAAATCGTCATCTCAGGAATTTATCGGTGACCTGTTGCCGCCGTCTGAATTTCCCCGTGGCCGTCTATCTGTATTCAACTCAGCCGTCAACACACAGACGGGTTATATTGGCGAACAGGGAGCTTATGCGTACCTCTTTGAATGGAATGGACATTACGCACCACGCGCACTTTACCGCCTGCAAAAAGCCGGTATAAGAGCCAAAGTGGCCTCGCGGCAGTTTCGCATGCGCATCCCTTCTGTGGTAGATGCGGGGAATGTGCGCTTATTTGACTACGGCACCATACTCATCCCCATGGGCATTCAAAAAAATGATCCGCAAACAATCCGAAACCTCATGCAAACAATCGCACGCGAAGACGCCCTCGAAGTATTTGCCGTCTCCACCGGGCAAACCGACAGTGGCATTGATCTGGGCAGCCCGGGTTTTATCTCACTCGAAACACCTCAAATAGCCCTTTTAATAGGCAAAGGCGCCGATGTCTATAACGCCGGTGAAGTGTGGCATTTGTTAGACCAGCGCTATAAAATGGCCATCAGCCTCATAGACGCCAGCCGTGTGCGCGATATAGACCTCAATCGCTACAACACAGTAATCGCAGCAGGTGGATCTTATAGCGACCTCGACTCTACAGGCGTCAACGCCTTAAAACAGTGGCTACACCGGGGCAATACCCTCATTGCCCTCAACAGTGCTGTTCGCTGGGCCATCAATTCCAAACTCACCAGCGCCCAATTCATCATGCGAGATCGAGAAAATCGCAGTGAACGCAGAGCTTATATCGACGCAACCAGCGACCGGGGGGCGCAGATTATTGGCGGTGCCATCTTTCAGGTTCGCCTGGACCGCACCCACCCCCTCGCCTATGGATATCGCAGTGATAACCTGCCAGTCTTTCGGCGCGGCACACTTTTTATCAAACCAGTAAACCCTTACGCCACCCCTTTGCAATACGCCAAACAACCCTTGCTCGCGGGTTATATCTCTGAACAAAACCACAATTACATCGCCGAAACCGCATCCACCCTCGTCGCCAAACAGGGCAATGGCCGCGTCATACTCATGCTCGACAACCCCACCTTCCGCGCCTATTGGTACGGCACCCAAAAACTCTTTGCCAACGCCCTCTTCTTCGGTCCCACCATCGGCCTTCACACATTAGGCGAATAACAAACGCGTTCCAACAGTCAAAAAAAGAGCACTGATTTGCGAGAATCAGTGCTCTTTTTATTTTCCGCGTCACATTCACCGTCGAATATCATAGCGCGTGGCATCTTTCGGTATGGGCAACGCAAAATCTTCGTCGGACAGACCCGTATTAATCGCGCGCGATTTGACCTGAATGAGAATGACATCCTCGCCCTGATGAATCTCGATGCGACGGGGAAAAGCAAAGCCGTTCTCCCAGCGATAATCGGACAAAATGCGCGCCGATACGAGTTGTCCATCGGCATGATAGACTCTCTCTTCGCGCAAAGAGCCAGTACTCGCCTCAATCCAGAGACGGCGCGAATAAAGATCGTATTGCAACTCGAGAAAAATATTTTCTTTTCCGGGTTCAAAACGCACCACGCGGGAGACGTCCAGAGGGGAAAGATTGGGCAAACCGAGAATGGCGCGATCATACGCATAATAAGACAGATCGACATCCGTGAGCACGTAAAGCACATCTTCGGGATGGCCTACAAGATAGCGATTCTCACGGGGCAGGTGAACATGCAGCGTATCATCCTGGGCACGCGCGGCCATGACCACGGTACCGAAACCGCCGACAACGAGTTTGAGATCCGAAGGAAATCGGTGTCGCACAAGAGCAGAAGCCCTGCGTTCGCGCACCCCATCAATCGTGAGATCAATACTGGCGCGGACCTCCTGATTTCGCAGGCTGTCATAGCGGGTGGCGATGAGATGGAAAAATTCGTCTGAAGAAGTAACAGGCGGCAAAGGGGCGGGGCGATTGGCGACGCAGCCAGCGGTCAAAAACAAAAAAACAAATAGGAATTTATGATTGCGCATTGAGCATTTGGGATGGCAGGGCGGGGTTCGTCTATTCATTTGAAGAACTATCGTCTTCGGAAAGATTTTCGAATTTTTTCCGCAGAGTTTGATTGTCGGGATCAAATTCTATAGCGCGTTCATAGTGGTGGCTCGCGCGGTCGAGATCGCCCATTTTTTGCGCTGCGTCGCCCGCGTGCTCGTGAATAACCGCGAGATTTTCGCGCAAGCCATCTACGATCGGGGAATTGGGATCGGTTTGGCGAAGGGTTTCTTCCTCTACGGCAAGGGCGCGGTCGAGCCAGCGCGCGGCGTTTTCATACTGTTTCAGCTGATAATAGACCCAGCCGAGACTGTCGAGATAAGCCCCGTTCTCCGGATCAATTTTCAGGGCGCGTTCAATTAACTTTTTAGCCTCGGTGAGACGTTCACCGCGCTCGGCGAGCATATACCCCAAATAATTGCTGGCATCTGCGTGATCCTGATCCAGTGCCAAAAGGCGCTGAAATACAGCGACCGCGCGATCGAACTGTCCCGCCCGTTCAAGGCTGCGCCCCAGATCGAAGAGCACATGCTCGAGAAATTCGGGATTATCTTCCGTATCGGCGACGAGTGGCTCCAGCAGGGGAATGGCTTTTTCCCAATTGCGATCAAAAAGATATGTACGCGCCAGTTCGTAGCGAAACCCCGTATTTTTGGGCCTCGCGGCAACAGCCTGTTGATAGATGGTGCGCGCACTGGCAATTTCATCTTGACGCAAATAAACGCGGGCGAGGTCAAACGCAATTTGATCGTAATACTCGCTTTCAGAGTGCGTGTCCCGATAGAGCTTTTCCAGAATCTGTTGCGCGCTTGCCCAGTTCTCTTCAGCCCTATACGAACGGGCTATGCCGAGATGATACTCGGTTTTTTCACCCTGTAAGTTGGCGTGGCGATAGGTTTTGCGCGCATCTGCCGGGCGATTGGCATCGAGCAACAAACGGGCTTTTGTACTCAGCAGGGTCTGGTTTTCGGGATCGGTTTGCAACTGGTGATCGAGAACGCGTTCGGCCATATCGACAAATAGCATTTTCTCGTCGTGATCGCGACGCCCTGTCACCATTCTGAGGAGCACATGGCCCAACTGATCAACCAGACGGATATCCGGTTCTTCAAAGAGATGATTGAGATAGGATTCGTGGCTGTAAATGTGTACTAATTGAACCCAAACCGGGACAGTCTCCCTGGTAACGCTATAATCTCGCCGCGCGATTATCCGCCGAAAATTTTGTTCGGCAGCCAATGTATCGCCCCGAGAGAGATGTGTTATACCCAGCTTAAACTGGAGATCATCGTTATTGGGGTCTTCTTTGAGGACATCGCGATAAATTTGCGCTGCTTTGTCAAATGCGTGCTGCCGATTATAGACCTCAGCGGCAAAGAGCTTTTCGCGCGTGCCCATCAGCCCGGGCACGGTGACAATGCTATCGAGCAATGTTATCACTTTGCCGCGCTGCCCCCTGGCCCTGTAAATCTGGAAAAGATGTTGATAAGCACTCAGATCTCGCGGTGCGAGGCGCGCAATAGTATTCAACTGGTCAATCGCTCTGGTAGTATCGCGCAGACCCCGGCTGAGGGCCTCGTAATAGAGCCAGCGAATTTGCACATTTTTCGGATCGATTTGAACGGCTCGCTGCGCGGGTTCAACCGCTTGTCGAAACCGCAGAACAGCATTGAGATTGCGAGCCAATGCACCGTAAAGCGTTGCAGAAGTTGAGTCGTATTGCACAGCGGCTTGCAGTTCTTCAATAGCCCGATCGCGTTTGCCTGCAGACTCTGCATATCGCGCCCGCAAAAAGTGCGTCACAGCCTGAGGATGAGGGGGTGCTTTTTTGGGTACAGAGCGCAAACTAATTTGCGGTTGCTGCGCTGTTGCACAGCCGATGAGCAGTGTAAACAAACAAAAGAATGTGTAACGCATAATCTCAATCCCTGGGTGGGCGCGTTTTTGATTTGGGTTTTTTGAACTCCCACATCAGTTCGCTACGGCCAAAATCGGTTTCGTGTGACTGCACGATGAGTTTGATGTACTTCGTCTGATCTGAAACAACCGGTGTTTTCATAACCGTGTGCGCGGAAAAATAGAGTATAAGTAATTTTTCATTGCCCACATAAGTAATATTCATGGGCGGCTCTGCAAAATACCGCACTTTTTCACCGGGCGTATAAGTGGGAGAAATATACGTACCAAATACATCTGTAACCTCCATTTCTCTGCCCGGCAAAGAAACCTGGAGTGCTTCGAGCGGATAAAATGCCCGCTCTTCAATTTTGTCGGGTTCATATCCGATTTCTTCGCTGTCTTCGAGATAAATCGTCCAGCGACTGAGATCGAGATACGCCTCGCCGTAAATGGTATTGAATTTTAAGCGAATTTGAATATCGTCACCGAGTCGGTTCTGGCTGGCATAGTCCTCCCATGTGTGCGCGGAAATGCTATCGGGCCCGTAGTGGGTTTGCAACATATCAAATTCTGAACGCACGAGATCTGGGACGTACAGCGTAGCCGAAATGAGCAACGGGGAACGCACGACGCGATAGCGTTCAGAAACGTTCAACTCTCGAAATTGCAAATCGGGATGCGCAGCAATACTCGGTGCCTGCGGCAAATCATCTATGGGACGCACCGTGGGAATAAAGCCGCGCACAGTCCAGATCTTAAGCAACTGGGGATATGTCCAGGTATTACCCGGATCGGGATATGAAGGCAGGGTGAGTTTATAGACCTCTTTTTTTCCTGAAAACTCGGGAAAAAGCGGAGAGTTCTGAACGTGGTAATAGGGGTATTGCGCAATGGGAATGGCAAAAACATCGCCTTTGCCAATGAGCTTATCCAGACGTTCAATTTGCTTGCTATCAAGCGCCGTTTTGAGCGCATCAAATACGGCACTGGCACTGTCATTAGCACTCTGGCGCAGACTTCTCAGATCCTTGAGCTTTGGAATATAGCCCTGCCACAAAAGGGCCTCATTGGTTCGGCGCGCGCGTTCGGTTTGATATTCGATCACGATATCGCGAAGGGCGGAAACGTGTTTGGCAACATGTTCTTTCTGATCGCCCTTCGCCTTGAGGTGTTTGCTCAACCGGTCCGCTTCAAGGAGATCCTTCGTATTGGCACCCCAGGCGGTTTGGAGCGCAAAAAGTAAAACCGCGATACTAGCTCGGAAAAACATGATATATCCCGTATCTATTTTATGTCTAAAGCCAATTCCCTATTTTAATGTTTGAATGCCCAAAAGGTTCAAAATAGCTTTTATCTCCTCCTGTGTCTTCTCCGAGATCCTTTGGGGCGTCCATTTTGCGTATGCGACAAAAGGTGAAAGTCTATCCGCAGGCGTTGCCGGTCGAGTTGGGCGAGTTGTACTTGAACCGAATCGCCGAGTCGGAAAATCGTTCCCGTGGATTCGCCAATAAGTGCGCCTTGTAACTCGTGGAAAATATAATAATCATCATAGAGATATTTCACGTGAACCAGACCCTCGATGAGCACATCATTGAGTTGAACAAAAAAACCAATAGAACGCACATCGACGATAACGGCATCAAAACACTCGCCCATCTTATCTTTCAGATAGAGAATCTGCATAAGCCGAATAGCATCCCACTCGGCTTGTTGCGCGGCGATCTCGCGTTGCGTCGCCAGATCCCCAATATCGGGCAGGCGACGTGCGCGGCGCGCCATATGTCCCTTCGCATCGTTGATCGCATCGCGCAAGATGCGGTGAAGAATCAAATCGGGATAGCGCCGAATGGGCGATGTGAAATGCGTATAAGTATCGCAGGCCAATCCAAAATGACCGACATTGACAGGCGTGTAAACCGCTTTCTTCATTGAGCGCAACAGGCGATGACTCAAAATTTGACCGATAGGCTCATCCTTGAAATTTGCGAGAAACGCCTGGATGCTTTCTGCCCGCGAGGGATTTGAAAGACGATACCCCAATGATTTGGCCAGATCGCAAAATGCGGCGAGTTTTTCACCATCGGGCGGTTCGTGGACGCGATAGAGAATTGGGATACCGCTATCGGCCATGCGCCTGGCAACGATTTCATTGGCCAGAAGCATAAATTCTTCAATAAGACGGTGGCTATTCAGGCGATCACGGGGACCAATGTGAACGGGATGGCCCCGATCGTCGAGGACTATATGAGGTTCGGGAATCTCTAAATCGATCGTACCCCTTGCCATGCGTCTCTCTGTCAGACATCTTCTCAGAGCCTCCATATGCATGAGAACATCGGCATACGGTTCGGCGGGATTGTCCGCGCCCCTATCGCAATCGATCACGCGCTGAACCTCTTCGTATGACAGACTCGCGCGGCTGCGTATAACCGTCTCTGCAATTTGGGCATCAATAAGCTCGCCCTGGAAGGTGATATGCGCCAGAACACTCAGCGCCAGACGATCTTCACAAGGTTGCAGAGAACAAATATCTGCAGAGAGCTTTTCCGGCAACATGGGAATAACGCGATCGGGAAAATACACACTGCTACCGCGCGCGAGGGCTTCGTGATCAAGGGGTGAGCCTTCGGGAACATAGTAGCTGACATCGGCAATATGAATACCCAGACAACAGGTCTGATCATCGAGAACCTGGAGCGACACGGCATCGTCGTGATCGCGCGCATCCACCGGATCAATGGTAAAACAAATCAAATCGCGCAAATCGAGACGACGGTCAATTTCCTCTGTGGGAATACCCTCTGGAATCGCTTCTGTCGCTTCGAGCACATGCTGGGGAAAACCGAGAGGAAGGCCGAGTTTTTTAATTAAAATAAGGGTCTCAATACCCACATCGCCTGTATTGCCCAGAACCTCGACAATCCGCCCATCGGGATGGGCATTGGGCGAGGAATATGTGAGACGCACAACCACCTTTTGTCCCGCCTGAGCGCCGCAGGTCTGGTCATCGGGGATATGAACGCGCGTGCGGATGCGCGGATCGTCGGAAACGACGAGAGAAACGCCGTCATACGTACCCACCATTGTTTGCTCGGCGCGTTCCACAACGCGAACCAACTCGCCCTCTGCGCGATCGCTACCCCGTGCCCTGCGCGTAAGGCGCACCAGAGCGCGATCACCGTGTCGCGCACGCCTCAGGTATCTCGCACCAATAAAAATATCCGCACCGCCATCTTCGGGCGCGAGCAAGCCATATCCACTGGCCTGAACGCTGATGCGACCGACGATGAGATTGTGTTCAGAGGGAATACCGTAACGGCTATGGCGCAACTTGACGAGAGACCCATCGCGCACCATGCGACGAATCAGGCGGCGAAAATCTGAATAAGCCCGATCGGAAACGCGAAGAGCGCGAGCAAGTTCCCTGATCTTGAGCGGACGCCTGTGTTGTTGACGCACAAAATTCAGTACTTGATCGCGAGAGACAGACATATTTTTTTCAGGAGCCAATAACAGACAAACAGGCGGGAGATATGGTGGCGGTGTTTGAACGAAAGTGTTATACTGCTGGAAAACTGAGGGCAAATATACGGAAAGGGCGCGAAAAAGCAATGCAAAACCTCTACTACCTGATCGCTCTCTTGTGCTTTGGGGGGTGTGCCGCACAATATGTTCTGGCACCCGATGGAGAATACGACTATCGCGTACCCGTCGGGCGAGGCGATGCCCGTACGGGATTTGAAACCCTATTTGCTTCCACCGTAAAAGTCGTCTGGACGCCCCAATATGCCAACGTGTTTTACACACATGATATGAGAGATGATAGGGGTTTTTTGCTCCATCTACCACTAAGAGATGAAAACAGCCCAACGGGCTATCGGCTGGCGCGAGATGGCATCCGCGAAACCGTCGATTCTTATTCCAAAGTGGGCACCGCGCTTGTAATTGCGCGACAATCCGTGGCCAATCAATACAACGTGGCAGTTGCACTGACAAATGCACATGTGGTAACGGCACCGGACACGATTCGGTATTTCAAGCGAGACGCCCGGGGCCTGGAAACAACAGTACTCGAACGAATCTCCATAAAAATCAGCACCTCATTGCACGTGGTCAATCGCGACGGCGAAAGCATCTCTGCGCAAATCGTGCGCCTCGATCCCGAAGCAGACCTGGCCTTACTCAAACTCACCATTCCCCATCCGATGAGAAAACCGGTGCCTTTTCTGCTGCGACTGGGCAAAACATCGGATCTGCAATGGGGCAATTTTGTCTATATCGTAGGCCATCCAAAAAACAAGATGCGCCTCACCGCGGGCACAGTGAGCTTAGACGAGGAAGATGATCGGTTCTTTGTCGATGCCGCTATCCGTGCGGGCTACAGTGGCGGACCCGTAGTTGCCGTGAGAGATGGACTGCCCAATTTTGAACTCGTGGGCCTTTGTCGCGGCGCCTCAACAGAAACATACCGCTTATTGGTGCCCCACCAAAGAATAAACGAAGGCACGGTAATATCGCCCGACCTGCTCGATCAAATCTCGGTTGAAGAGCGCGAAGTGGTAGAACCCGGCCTGGGATTTGTCGTGAGCATTGAAGCCGTCAAACGCTTTTTATTGGACAGTCGCGAGCCGCTCCGCGAAATCGGTGTAAATATCAAAACCGACGCGGCATTGCGCATGTGGGGGTTTTGAATCCAGGTGAATTGTATTATATTGTTAATCCGCTTTTTCTAACCGCTTTTTACAAGGAGACCAAAATGAAACATCTCACTGCTTCTTTCCTGAGCCTATTCCTTTTACCCGCTCTGGTCGGGGCGCACTGCGAGATACCGTGTGGAATCTATGGCGATGAGGGGCGATTTGCCCTGCTATTGGAAAATGTAACCACCATTGAAAAATCGATGAATGAAATCAACAAATTATCGGGAGAAAGCGAGAAGAACAACAACCAGATCGTGCGGTGGGTCGTCAACAAAGAGCACCATGCCGATCAGATTCGCGATATCGTCGCCCAATATTTCCTGGCACAGCGGATCACAGAACCCGCTGAAGGGGATACCGCGGCTGCAAAAGCCTATACTGAAAAGCTAATAGCCTTACACAAAATTATACGCACGGCAATGGTGTGCAAACAAACCACAGACCCGAAAAACGCGCAAACCTTGCGCGACCACATAAACGCTTTTCAGGCTCTCTATAATGCTAAATAAAGGACCGGGACGGCACAGGGGCCGTCCCTACGGTCTTCTGCGTTTGAACACAACATTACTGTAGGGGCGGTGCCCCCGTGCCCGCCCGCGATCCAATTTACGGGACAATCTCCATCGAGATTGTCCCATTTTTTGTTTTTTCTTGCGCTACTGAAAGGTCTTTGATATATTCTCCGCCCCGTTTAGCACTCGGCAGGCGAGAGTGCTAAAACACATCATCCGTTCATTTTCACTCCACCTCGCAGAAGGAGGCTATCACAATGGCGAAGGTGAAACCCCTCGGGGATCGCGTGCTGGTCAAACCTGTTGAAGAAGACGAACAGGTCAAGGGCGGCATCATCATTCCCGACACAGCCAAAGAAAAACCCCAGCGGGGCGAAATCGTGGCTGTAGGCGATGGCAAGCCCGACGATTCGGGTAACCGGATTGCACTGTCGGTCGCAGCTGGCGACACGGTACTTTATGGCAAGTATTCAGGCACAGAAGTCCGTCTGGACGATGAAGACTATCTGATCATGCCCGAAGGCGATATTTTAGCGATCATCGATTAATACCGTATTAAAAATTCTGATCAGGAGGATATAATGGCCAAGCAACTCGAATTTGATGTTGCCGCTCGAGAAGCCCTCAAACAAGGCGTGGACCAGTTGTCCGATACAGTGAAAGTCACGCTGGGACCCAAGGGCCGCAATGTCGTACTGGACAAAAAATTTGGTTCACCCACTGTCACCAAAGACGGTGTTACAGTAGCCAAAGAAATCGAATTAGAAGACCCCTATGAAAACATGGGTGCTCAGATGGTCAAAGAAGTGGCTTCCAAGACCTCTGACGTAGCCGGCGATGGCACAACCACAGCAACTGTGCTCGCCCAATCGATCTTTCACCAGGGCTTGCGCAATGTAACAGCCGGTGCCAACCCCATGGACCTCAAGCGCGGTATTGACAAAGCCGTGGCAGCCTCTATCAGTCTGATACATGACATGAGCAAACCAGTGGCGGGGCGTTCGGACATCGCACAGGTTGCGACCACCTCTGCCAACAACGACAAAGCCATTGGCGACTTGATCGCCGATGCAATGGAAAAAGTGGGCAAAGACGGCGTAATCACAGTCGAAGAAGCCCGCAGCATTGAGACCACACTGGACGTGGTCGAAGGCATGCAGTTTGACCGCGGATATGTGTCGCCTTATTTTGTCACCGATACCGACAACATGGAAGCCATTCTGGAAGAGGCGTACATTTTAATTCACGACAAAAAAATCTCGGCAATGCGCGACTTGCTTCCCGTCCTGGAAAAAATTGCGCAAACGGGCAAACCGCTGATGATTATCGCCGAAGATATCGAAGGCGAAGCCCTCGCCACACTGGTCGTGAACAAAGTGCGTGGCACATTGAAAGTCGCCGCAGTAAAAGCGCCTGGCTTTGGCGACCGTCGCACGGCAATGCTGGAAGACATCGCCATCCTAACGGGCGGTCGCGTATTGTCCGAAGATGCGGGCTTCAAGCTGGAAAATGCCACCACCGCAGACCTCGGTGAAGCCAAACGCATCACCATTGACAAAGACAATACAACCATCGTCGAAGGCGGCGGTAATAGCGCTGACATCCAGGGGCGCGTTGGACAAATTCGCCGGCAGATCGACGAAACCACATCTGATTACGACCAGGAAAAATTGCAAGAACGCCTGGCCAAACTGGCCGGAGGTGTAGCCGTAATCAACGTGGGCGCTGCCACAGAGACCGAAATGAAAGAAAAAAAGGCACGCGTCGAAGATGCGCTTCACGCAACGCGCGCCGCGGTTGAAGAAGGCATAGTCCCCGGCGGTGGCGTCGCATTGATTCGCGCAGCAGCAGGCCTGGACGAAACGCGCGAAAATGTTGACGGTGACGAAAAAACCGGCGTGGATATCGTGCGCCGAGCACTGGAAGAGCCACTGCGTCAGATCGCCGATAACGCCGGTGTTGAAGGTGCGCTGGTCGTGCAAAAGGTCGCCTCTGGCGAAGGTAATCTGGGCTATAATGCCGATACAGACGCCTATGAAGATATGATACAAGCCGGCGTGCCCGACCCGACCAAAGTCACGCGGTCTGCACTCGAAAACGCCGCTTCGATAGCCAGTCTGTTATTGACGACCGAAGCACTGGTGGCCGATATACCCGAACCCGAGCCACCAGCACCTCCGGCACCTCCGGGCGGTGGGATGTATTAAGAAGTTGTCAGTCTTTCGCTATAAAAAGGGACACTCTATTGGGTGTTCCTTTTTTATTTTTAATCGCAAAAAAACACGCGATTATTGATCACCTCGCCTGTCTCTTTATCTGGATAACGCGATTCCCCATCAAAAAAAACAAAAGGCGGGAATTGCCCTGCAGGAATGGTATTGGCGCCAGTAGGCCGTTCCAAATTCGCCTCGTTAAAAACCGTATCCTGCGGCAAAGCGAGTTGCGACTTCCAATCTCCATCCTGCAAAGTCAACCAGACCAGGCGTTTATCCTCTGTCTCCCAGTTCAATCCACGCGTGGGTTTCCCATCATTCCACCCCTTGCCGAGCGGTTGAAGCTCCAGCAAAGCATAAAGCGTACCCGCTTCATCTATGCTAAACGCACCCCGGCACCCCGTTGGACGGTGACCTGGAAAACCCGCATCAATAGATTCCCGCTGCCACACACCCTGTGCATCGGGCCGGGCATAAACGATCTCGCCCGGCTCATCCAGATGCGAAACATAGAGAATATGTGGTCCCTCAGAAGAAACCACAATACACCCCTGTGAGAGAACTTCGGGACGGGGCATAGGCTCGTGCCGCTCATCCTCCTCAGAACGAACGAGAATATCGAGCTGTTCGGGCCGCGCTGGCAACTCGACACGCGCACCATCGGCCCTCTCCCAGGACGCGCCACCATCCCGGCTACACATATAACACACAGCCTGATGTAGCCCGCGCCGATCGCGGATACCTATGCTCTCGTAAAAATCCACCACAAGATGAATAACGCCATCAGCATCGATAGCCATACCCGTTTGAAACGCACCGTAACCCGTATAATCCTCACGGCGTTTAATCAACTTCCCGCGTTCTCGCCAGGCTTCACCCCTATTTTTAGAATAAAAATCCACACCATCCCAGCGATTGGATGAACGCACCGTTAAAAAAAGCGCATCGTCCAAACCGCACACAACAACCGGATAGGTCCCCGACCCAGCTGGCTCTCCCTCCGTCCACTCACTCGCATCATTGGGCCGCACCGACCGCCGATACGTCACCGGCGAATTGTGACCACTCATAATAGCCTGCAAATAGCCCTCGTGATCAACCGTTATAATCGGACGCGCGTGATTATCGCGCCCCTGATTAAGCGTAAACGGTCCCGAACATTCCCCAGTATCGCGATCAAAAGTACAAACCCTGTTGAAATAGCCCTCACCGGTCACATCCTGCCAGACCACATGTGTCCTGCCATCGTGTGTAACAACCTTATTCCCCGCGCCAGAAGTCGCGCGTTCACTGCCGATTTGAGAAATTAATCTGGGCATATCGAACTCCCTTTAATGGGATCATATTCTAAACCGCTCAAAAATCAGATACTGATACGAATGTTCTTCCCCCGCTTCATACAAACACCCAACATCGCCATCGGGTAACAGAGCCAGACAGGAATACGCTGCCGGACCCTCGTGCAACAACTTTTCCCGGGACCACGTCTGCCCGCCATCCTCGCTCAAACGCACAGTCATATTCTCGCGCTCCCCTCGTCCCTTGCCCGGATAAAACCGCTCTCCGGCTGCGGGACTTTCTACCGGCGTAAGCGACACCGGATTTGAAAAAAACAATCGGTCGCCATCACCTATCAAACTCGCCTGACATTTCGGACACGGCAAATTCGCATCGTGTACAACCTCTGACCAATTGTGTCCCCCATCCCCACTCACCGAAATCCCCCGCGCCCCTTCGCTATACGTCTGCATCCGAATATTCATCATCAACGACCCATCGGATAACTCGACAACCTGACATTCATTCGCACCCGGCGCGATCAACGCACTCAGTTGCCACGTCGCCCCATGGTCATCGCTATAAATCGCATGCGAACCATTGCCATAAGCCGTATCCTCCCGATGATCACATGGAATCACCAGCCGCCCCCTGTGCTCTCCCCGCTGCAATTGAATACCAACACCCGGACCCGTCGCATACCAATTCCACGAAGGCTTCTTCACAACCGCAGTAATCTCCGTGGGATCGGCCCACGTCTTCCCATCATCCCCACTATGCGTAATAAACACATCGTCATTCTCCCGACAAAACGGCAACCAGATCACACCCGTATCACCATCCACCACGGGACACGGATTGCCAATCGTCACCTCTCCAGGCTCTCCGTAAATCAACAACTGTTCAGACCACGTCTCGCCGCCGTCCTCTGACCGCTTCACCAGCAAATCGAGATCCCCGTGATCCCCGCGCCCCGTACGCCGCCCCTCGCAAAACGCCAGCAAAGTCCCCGCCTGTGTCACCAGCAATGCCGGAATGCGATACGTGTGATACCCATCCTGTCCACTGGTATATACATGTGTCTTCATTTTACCTCCCTTGTATTATGACCTCTCTAAAGGAACCAAACGCAGTGCATTCTCGCAATAAATCTTTCGCCTGACATCCTGTGGCAAATCCAACCCCTTCAGATGCACCTGCAATGCATTCCCCGGAGCATCGCGTCCAAACAGCAAACGATCCTGATACTCGATCAAAAAATCCCGCCCTCCATCGTCCATCCGCTGCAACGCATTCAAACCAGAACCCGCCGACAAATCCGCCCACAGATTCGCATATTGTGTAAACAAATCGAACAAACGCCCCCCCGGCACAATCGGACTCGAAGGATATGTCTCCGGATCCGTCGCCTCATCCCCACTCACATGCCGCCAGAAACCGGGCGCATGACCGACAAATATCGTATCGGGACACGCCTGCAACGCCTGCTCCAACGCGCCAATCTCCCCGCCATACCATGCCTCCTGATACACCCCATTCAAAAACGGCGTATCAATATGCAAAACCACGGGCGCGCCCAACTCACCCGCCTTGCGAAACAACAGAATCGCACGCGGATCATTCAACAACATCCGATAGCTCCACTCCCCACACACCCGAACACCGTGCGAATAATACGCCGCCTCAAAAAGCCCTGCCGCATCGCCCTCTGACGGACAGGGACAATACCCCGCCACAAACCGATCCGGATACTTCTCACACGCGCGCGAAAGATCACTCAACGTCGTCCCCGCATGCGTGCCATCGGGCCGAGCATTGACCGGATTAAACACGCGATGGCTACTCGCGACATGCTCACCCGGCGGCAAATACCACGTAAGCAACCACGCCACATCATACCCAAACTGATCCATTTCATCCAACACACCCTCGGCATTCAAACCGTGATAATAAATGTGATTGTGCGCGTCAATAATCATTGTTCAAATCCCCGATTTTTGTGATTTTCCTTGACGAAGAATCAATCCGAAAATAATATTAACCTCATGCCATTGCAAAACGAATACCCTGATCACGGTCAAATGTCCAACTCTCAATTAGATCTCTCGACAAAAATCGCCAAAAGCCTCACACTCAAAAACCCCGTCATCATGGCATCGGGCACTTTTGGACACGGTGCCGAATACGCATCGCTCTTTGACCTGAGCAAAATCGGTGGCATCGTCACAAAAACCATCACCTACCACCCCCGGGCGGGCAACCCGCCGCCGCGCACAGCCGAAACGCCATCTGGCATGCTCAACGCCATTGGCCTGACCAACCCGGGCATCGACGCATTCATCGCCGAAAAAGTCCCGCCCCTTGCCGCGCTCAACACCGGACGCATCGTCAGCATAGCGGGAACATCGGACCGGGAATTTGCCGACATGGCCGCCCGGTTCAACGACCTCGACGGAATAGACGCACTCGAACTCAACATCTCATCGCCCAACATGAAAGACGGCGGCATGCTCTTTGGCTGTTCCGAACGCGCCGCCCACAACGTAACCCGAGCCGTCAAAGCCGTATCGCGATTACCCATCATCGTCAAACTCACCCCAAACGTAACCGACATCGCCGCCATAGCCGGCGCAGTCGAAGAAGGCGGCGCGGACGGCATCGCCCTCATCAACACCCTGCTGGGCATGGCAATCGACACAGACACGCGCCGCCCCATCCTGGGAAACATCACAGGCGGTTTATCTGGACCCGCGATCAAACCCGTCGCCCTCGCCCTCCTCTGGAAAGTCGTCGATCGAGTCTCCGTCCCGGTCATCGGCATGGGCGGCATAGCCACAGCGCGCGACGCCATTGAATTTCTCATCATTGGCGCGTCCGCCATACAGGTCGGAACCACAACCTTTGTCCGCCCTCTTGCAGCCCTGGAGATACTCGATGGCATTGCAGACTATTGCAAAACACACCAAATTGACCGCATCTCCAACCTCGTCGGCAGCATGCAACCACCTGCGGCGCATTAAAATTTCCCACTTACTCTGCATCCTCCTCTGCGTCTCCATCATGGGATGTGCCTCGCATCCCCGCTATCGCGCCAAACCCATCACAGACAAACCCTCCAAAACAACCGCCGCCCCCAAATACCGATCATCTCAAATAGGCTACACATCTTACTACGCGCACAAATTCCACGGACGACCAACAGCCAGCGGTGAAATATACGACATGAACGGCTTATCCGCCGCACACCGCGAACTCCCCCTCGGCACCATCATTCGCGTCACACATCTAAGCAATGGCAAAACCGTCGTCGTCAAAGTAAATGACCGCGGGCCTTTCGTTGACGGACGCATCCTCGACCTCTCCCTCGGCGCGGCCAAAAAACTCGACATGGTCGCTGAAGGCGTTGCCCGCGTTAAAATCGAAATTGTCAAATCAGTCGATTAGCCCCTTGTTTTTATTAACCAATAACCCTATTTTTTACTGATGCCACCAGTATCTCATCCTTTCAAACAAGGAAGCATGGTCATTCTCATGAATTACAACGACCATGCACCACCACATGTCCATGTTAAATATCAGGGAGACATTCGCAGTTATCGACTCGAAATTCGATCCAGAATCTGGCTTACCCCAGGAAGAATGTTGCCCTCCTCTTTGCGACGATTGGTTGAAATCTGGGTAGAAGCACACGAAGATGAGTTAATCCGACAGTGGAACAATGCCCGACAAGGACAACCGATTTCTATAGTAGGATAATATGATGAAATGGAAAGAATGGCAAACTGTAGCAGACGATGAAACTCTGTGGATAGATAATAAAGAAAAAGGGCTACTCAAAGCCGAATATCTGACCACTTACGTCTTGCGCCTTTGGTTTGAAGAAGACCTCGATGTTTCCATTTATGAACTGGATTTTTATCCACTCTTTGTTGAAGAAAATCCAGGAGGCGTTTTTGAGTTGTTACGCAATAAAGAGCGATTTCATCAGGTGATTGGCGACTATGCCTTGATTTGGCCCAATCCCGAAACAGGTGAATATGATGAACAAGCCATTGATCTCGCTCCCGAATGTGTGCGTTTTTTTTGTGAACGTTTTGGCAAAAGAGTAAAAGGCCTCCAGGAGGAGCAGGTCGCCTGATACGAAGATCGACATTTTAGCAAGTCTATTCCCTCCTATTCCTCCCCCCCCTTCCCATCCCAATACTCATACATATCTGCAATCACATCATCAATCGGCGCGCGGTGGGTCTCCACATCGCGAATAGTCGTTTGCCCGGCTGCCTGATCGAGCAATGTGGGTATCGATATTTGCGCCGCATCAAACGTAAAGTGATGGCGATTGCCTTTGCTCTCGACAAATTGAACACCTGAAAGTTTCGGCGGAGACGTATCGGAAGTCTCAATAATAAGGTGCCGATGGTCGCCAAATTGACGGCGCAACTCCTGAAAATCCCCGTCAAAAGCGATATGGCCCTTATCGATCATCACAATGCGCCCCGCGAGTTGCTCCAGCTCATCCATATCGTGACTCGTGATCATAACCGTAACGCCCTTTTCCCGATTGAGATTCTTGATAAACTCCAGCATATTGCGTTTCGCAAGCACATCAACGCCAATAGTGGGTTCATCCAGAAAAAGAATCTCAGGCTCGTGCATAAGCATAAGTGCCAGATCCGCCCGCATCTTTTGCCCCAGACTGAGCTGACGCGCGAGACTATTGAAAAACGCATCAATCCCGAGAAGATCCTTAACAAAATCGAGCATAGCGTCATACCGATCGCGGGGAATATCCCACACCACGCGCTTCCACTCAAAACTCGCCGCAACGGGTTGATCCCACCACAACTCTGTCCGCTGACCAAAAACCACGCCAATGCGCTTCACATAATGGACGCGATCCTTCATGGGATCCATGCCCAGACAGCGAACAGTTCCCAAAGTAGGCGCAAGCACACTGGAAAGCAGCTTAACAGTCGTAGATTTTCCCGCACCATTGGGACCTGCATAAGCCACGATCTCACCGCAGTCAATCTCGAGATTCACCTTCTGCAACGCGCGAATCTCCCGGACATTGGGACGAAACAAATTCTTGAAAACATCCCGAACCTTCTCCGAACGCTGGCGCTGGTAAAAAATCTTATCGACCTCGGTCAACTCAACCGCGATGTCCGAAACCGAGGTAGCGCTGTGACCCGGTCTGTTCATAGTGCTGCATTCCCTTTTTAAATAAAATCCAGGCAATAAGAGACAAAACCACCGCCACAAGCGGCGTATGCCACAGGTTTGCAGGCGCAATCCCGAGCAACTGGCGACAGGGATACCACGCGACAAAACCCACGGGCAAAACAGTAAGCATACTGGCAAGCACATAAACACTCAAACCATCCAGCGGAAAAGACTTGAGCTGGAACATAAAATTGACCGCACGGCTACTGATCTCCTCCGCGGCAACCGGCGCCCAAAAAGCCAGACTCCCCCACACAAAAGAAAAAGATAGCACAATCGCGCAGGAAGACGCGAGATTGCTAAAAAACATCAGCCACCAGTACATGGTAAACACCGCATCGAGTTGAAAAATAGCCCAGGTCCAAATACCAATCCCCGTAAACAAAGACCAAGACCCGGAAAACGGCATAAAACCCTCGGTCAACAACCCCATCCACACCGGTTGGGGTTGCACGAGCGTGTGGTCCATCTGACCGCGCCCAATGCGGCGGCTAATATGGAGAACATTATAGCTAAACCCCATATCTAAAAAACCGCGAACAAGGGCGGCATAACCCAGCATAAACACAATCTGATCCCGCGACCACAGGCCAATACCCTCAAACCGCTCCGCCAGAAGAAAAACAGCAGTAACACCCGCCAGATTGAGAATAATATCGGAAACAATATTAATGAAAAAAAACCGAAAATCCCGCGTCATCCACATAAAATCCAGATAAGCCTGCACCCACCAGCGGGAGATAAGCATTGTCAAAGTTTTCACAAAGAATTTCCCTCTTACCACAAAAGCACCCACGCATACTGAGTGAGTGCTTTATTTTTTAGCGCTGATATACATCGCGCCGATGAGCGATACGGTGGATGATAACGCGCTGATTCGTATCGTCAATTTCATAAAGAATGCGATAGTCTCCCACGCGAATACGCCACGAATTCAGGCGACCAACCAGTTTTTCCACGCCTGAAGGACGTGGCTCTGCTTCCAGTTGGAGAAGATGTCGGTTAATGCGTTGACGAATATGGCCCTGCAACCGACGGCGTTCTCGTTCTGCCGCTGAACGCATATGAACAGCGTAAGCCATTGCTAAGATACGTCTCCAGTTTCACGGATCAAATCGCGCAAAGGCCGCGTTTCGCTATTCTCCTCATTCGCTTCATCCATTAACATGGTGTCAACAGCATCCTGCAAGTGCAGAGGAAGCGTCTCCCAATCTGTTTCCCGAGCCACTTTTTGAAGCAACGTCTTGAAATCGTCATATCCAAGAATCACCTCAATGACCTCGCCCGAATCATCATAGACCCATTTTGGAGAACGAGATTTTTCGAGAATGCGTGTCATATTACCCTCAATCTGTTGTATGGACCTGATTTTTCCTCTCGCTTATCTTCACAGGCTCCAGCATCTCACATCAATAATAGTCCGGATTAAATCTGAAAATAAGTTGAATTTCTATTGATGTCAATGCAGGAACAGCAGGGCTAAACGCGCTTTGTCTTGATATCACACTTCTCTCACCCCCCATGCGAAACCAGACGTTCGCGATTGGCATTCCAGAGCCAGTGAGCGACGGGCCAGAGCACAACAGCCCAGAAAGCCTGAAGGCCAATGAGAAAAACGGGATCACCCGTACCCGTATAAATGCGCAGCGGCGCGGAAGCCAGCGAAGCAAAAGGCAAAAAAACCAGAACATCCCCAATACCCCATGGCATCAGCGCGAGCGGAATAATCGCGCCCGACAGCAAAACACTAACCGCATCTCGAATCTGCGTCAAAGCATAGACATGTTGCTCCAGCAAAACCATAAAACTCGCAAAAATGAAATCAAACGCCGCGCCGATAGCAATCCCCAGCATCAAACTACACAAAAACAAAACGCCGGCAACCGCGCTCTCCGGCAATGGATTGACCCCCAAAAGGGGCGCCAAACAAAAAAGCGGCAGTGAAAACAAAATGAGATTGGGCAAACCCGAACCAAACATCTCCGAAATAAACTGACCGTAAATACCCACCGGACGCAAAAAGCGATTGGCGATATCCCCACGCCAGAGCGCCCCATCCAGACCTGTACGCACGGAAATCTGCCCGGCAAAAACCTCGGCAATCAGGGTATAGGTCAGCACTGCATTGCGCGTCATACCAGAAACCTCCCCGGACTCGGGCAACAACATCCGCCACAGAGAAAGCAGGAACACAACGCGCAACAGGCGCAAAACAGAGCCACCGACGAGAACCCACCCCTTGTCATCCAAGGACCGGGTGGCAACCATGATAATCGTCTTGAGATGTTTGTGGGACGTAATAAACATGGATTCATCAACAATGAAAAAACACTGGATCGCGGCCCCGTATTACAACCTACGGGACATGCTTTAAGCATGCCGCGATGACGATGGTTCTCCCTTCACACTTCACACTTCTCACCTGCTTTTAAAATCCGATCCACTGTATCCACCGCCTGCACAACACAATCGGGAATTGCCGACCCGCGATACGCACTCCCCGTCAAAAACAACCCGCCCACCTGCGCGGCGAGACGCTCCATTTCAGCCACGCGCACCAGATGCCCCACATCGAACTGAGGGCGTCCTCTTTGCCAGCGAAAAACGCGTGCAAACAGAGGATCAGCCGTCAACCCCATCAAATCCTCCAATTCCTCACGCGACTGTGCAATCAGCGCCTCATCATCCAGACCCACCAGATCTTCACGCCCTGCGCCTCCCACAAAAGTACGCACCAGAACACCATCGTCCGGCGCGCGAAAATTCAGCTTTGTCGAAACCCAGGTACACGCCGTAATCCGCCGCCCCTCGTGTTTCGGCGACAAAAACCCAAACCCCTCAAAATCGTGCTGCCCCTCAACATCCTTCTTGCGATACGCCAGTGAAACCGTCGCCGTTGAAACATAGCGAATATCGCGCAACAAAAGACTCAAATCAGGCGCAAAATCAGCCACCAGATCAGCCGTCACATAAGCGGGCGTCGCCATCACCACCGCGTCTGTCTCAATCACCTCCGTACCTGCGACCACCTCAAACCCCCCACCCACCTTTCGCACATCCCCAACCACAACACCCCGACGCAAATCCCCATCCAAACCCGCAATCAAAGTATCGACCAACTCACCCATCCCCCCAATTGGCGTTTGAAACATCGCAGTCCCCGTAGATGCGCGCACCTTCCTCATCGCCCGCACCCCCTTAATCAAACTCCCATAGCGCTGCTCCATCGCCACATACATCGGAAACGCACACCGCATACTCAAACGCTCTGCATCTGCACTGTGGATACCCGCCAGCATTGCCCCGCCAATATTCACAGCCTCCCTGCCCAAACGCCGCCGAATAAAACCCGCCAGACTCTCATCGGCCTCATCTCTCCGCCGCGGCACAAACACCTCCAGCCCCATCCGCACCTTTCCCCAAAACGAATACAAAGGCGAAGTCACCAGGGGCCAGAATCTCGCGGGCACCAGTGAAAAATCCTCCGGAAAAGCCACCAGTTCCCCATCCCGCACCAGGAAAGTGCGCTGCCGATCATTATTCGTCGAAATCAGCCGATCCGCCAACCCCAGATCCTTACACAACTGAATCCCTGCAGGCTTTTGCGTCAGCAGCAAATCCGGACCGCCCTCAATCAAAAAACCATCCACCGACTCCGTCGCGATCATCCCACCCCATCGGTCACTACTCTCCAGCAAGGAATACTGGACTTCGCGCCCCAGTTCTCTCGCTCTTTTTTCCAAATAAAAAGCGGTCGCAAGACCCGCTATGCCACCGCCAATAATAGTTATATGCATATCGCTATCAACTTTTGGGCGAGGCATGCCTCGCCCCTACATTTCTGAAAATCACAACAATGGACGACCACAAGAGTTCGCCCCTACACATCTGCGTCCATCTGCGTCCATCTGCGGATCACCTCTTCCACCGCATCGGCAACCGCCTCGATAAACACGGGATCGCTATTCATCATCTCTGTGCGCTCCAGGCGAATCCCGCGTTGTCGTGCAATCTCCTGACAACCGATATCAATATCGTAAAGCACCTCGACGTGATCGCACACAAAACCAATAGGCGAGACCAGAACATCGCGATAATTGCCAGAAGCCAATGCGGGAATCACATCCTCAATCTGCGGACCCAACCAGGGCTCGCCCGTATGTGCGGCACTCTGATATGAAAACATCCAATCCACCGGACTCAATCGATCCACAATCGCCTGTGCATTGCGCTTTAATTCATCGTCATAGGGATCGCCCATCTTCAGCAATCGGGCCGGCAAACTATGCGCCGAAAAAACCACCTTTGCCTTCCGCCTCGCATCCTCTGGAAACCTCTCCAACCCCGCCCGTACCTTTGCCGCCTGCGCCTCAATCAACCGGGGCTGATCGCACCACGAATTGACATAGACAAAATCAATAGCACTCCCCACTTCTCTTTGTGCATCCTCAACCTTCTGCTGATAAAGTCCAATACTCATCCGCGAATAATGCGGCGCCATCACAATGCCCACCGCCTTTTCGACACCATCCCCCTGCATCTTCGCCACCGCCTCCACAATCCGCGGCTTCCAATGACGCATCCCCGTATATGCCTTCACATCCCGCCCGCGCTTCTTCAAAACCGCCTCGACATGCTCTGCCTGCTCAAATGTGCGTTCATTCAGCGGCGACCTGCCGCCGATCTGCGCGTAGCGATCGCGAAACTCCGCCACAAATTCTGGCGACATCGGCCTTCCACCCCGAATATCGCTCAAATAAGCCGCCATATCGTCCAGCGAATCGGGGCTGCCATAAGCCATCAAAAGCACGCCGATTGTCTTCTCATCGCGCCGTATATTCATGCACAAAATCAACCAATCTCCGCACATTCTCCACAGGTGTGCGCTGTAAAATTCCATGACCCAGATTAAAAATATGCCCCTGCTTTCCCCTCACCGAATCCAATATCCGCCTCGTCTGCCGCTCAATCTCCTCAAAAGGCGCGAACAACACAACGGGATCCAAATTGCCCTGCACACCCACATCATCGCCCAAACGACGCCACGCCACATCTATATCAATGCGCCAATCAACGCCAATAACATCGCCCCCCGCCTCCTTCAACAACTCGAGAATACCCGCCGTACCCGTGCCAAAATGAATAAGCGGCACATCGACTTCTCCCTTCGCAATCGCAATCGCCTTTTGCGAATGCGGCAACACGTACTCGCGATAATCTGCCGGACTCAACGCACCGACCCAGCTATCAAACACCTGCAACACCCTCGCCCCTGCCCGTGCCTGAGCGATGAGATAATCGCCAATCGCCGTCGCCATCATATCCATCAAACGATGCCACTGCGCTGGCTCGCCGTACATCAAACCCTTGGCAATCTCGTAATTGCGCGACGAACCACCCTCCACCGCATAACAAACCAGCGTAAAAGGCGCACCCGCAAAACCGATCAACGGAATGCGACCATCGAGTTCTGCCACCGTCATCCGAATGGCATCACCCGCATAAGGCATCGCCTCTTCGGCCGGTCTCACGATCAACGCATCGATATCTGCCACCGTGCGAATCGGATTGTGAATAACCGGCCCCTCGCCCTTTACATAATCCAGATCCAAACCCATCGCTTCCAGAATCGGCAACAAATCCTGAAAAATAATCGCAGCATCCACATCATAAGCATTCACGGGCTGCATCGTAATCGCCGTAGAGATCTCGGGCGTCTTCACCATATCGAGAAAATTATAGTGATCGCGATACGTCCAGTACTCCTTCATATACCGCCCGGCCTGACGCATAAGCCAAACAGGTGTCGCATCCACACACTCGCGGCGACACGCCTTTAAAAAACGATCTGAACCATCACTCATCATCCATTCCCTCCAGCACCCGCATCAAATCCTCCAGCGACACGATCTCCTCCTCAGATCTGGCAAGAGATTGTGGCGCGGCATCTTCCCCAGAAGTACCAAACACAAACCACTCAAACTCGCGCAAAAACTTCAGACAATGCCACTCACCTGTGCGCGCGTAATCTTCGCTACACAACTCCCGCGGAATCGGGCACCCGTCGTATAAACCTCGGGGGCATGGTCTGCGTTTTTTTCCCATCCCTGTACCTCACAAAATCTTGAGATGTTGATCCAATTCGTAACCCGTCACCTGCGCCCTATAATTGGCCCATTCGATCTTCTTATTCGCAATAAACTTCTCAAAAATGTGATCTCCCAGGGCATTGCGAAGCAAATCGCTACCCTCGGCCAGATCAATAGCCTGCGACAGATCCAGAGGCAAAGTCTTAATACCCGCTTCCTCTCGTTCCACACGGGACATCTCAGCCACATTCTTTTCCATAGGCGGCGGCACCTCATAGCGCTTTTCAACGCCCTCCAATCCCGCAGCCAACATAATTGCAAATGCCAGATAGGGATTGCAGGCTGGATCGGGCGACCGGTATTCGATACGCGTCGTACTCTCCTTATCCAGAGAATAGGCCGGCACGCGCACCAGATCCGATCGATTGACCACCGACCACGTCGTGTACAAAGGCGCCTCGTAACCCGGCACCAACCGCTTATACGAATTGACCCACTGATTGGTCACCAGCGTAATCTCACACGCATGTTTGAGCAAACCCGCAATAAAATACCGCGCCGTATCCGACAGATGGTATTCATCTTCAGCATCGTAAAACGCATTATTCTCCCCCTTAAACAGCGACATATTCGTATGCATACCATTGCCATTAACGCCAAAAAGAGGCTTGGGCATAAACGTCGCCCAAACGCCGTGTTTCACGGCAATCTCCTTCACGACCAAACGATAAGTCATCGCATTATCCGCCATCGTCAGCGCATCGGTATAAAGCAAATCGATCTCGTGCTGGCTCGGCGCATCCTCGTGATGGCTGGACGCCACCTCAATCCCCATCTTCTCCAGCGTCAACACCGTATCCCGGCGCAAATCACTCGCCACATCCAGAGACGTCTGATCAAAATACCCCCCCTCATCCAAACCCTCGAGAGGAACCTCGGGTTTCTCAAAATAGAAAAACTCCATCTCTGGACTCACGTAAAACGCAAAACCCATATCGCCTGCGCGTCTCAAATTCTTTTTCAGCACCCAGCGCGGATCTCCCCGATATGGATTCCCCCCCGGCTGGAGAATATCGCAAAACATACGCGCAACCGTACCGCCTTCTTGCGGGCGAAAAGGCAACACCTGAAACGTATTGGGATCGGGCATAGCGATCATATCGCTCTCGTCAATGCGCGCAAAGCCCTCTACGGACGACCCATCAAAACCGATCCCCTCGGTCAAAGCCCCATCGAGTTGCTCAACGGGAATGGCGACACTCTTTAGAAAACCCAAAATATCCGTAAACCAGAGCCTGATAAATTTGACCCCGTGTTCTGACGCGGCATTCAGCACGTATTCGCGGCTTCCATCATTCATAGTCATGACCCGTATTTTAACCTGTGAAACAGCACCGAAATAATAACCAAACGTACGCTTATTGTATTTCCAGCAGGTTTCATAAGTATTTCGCCAATATTAAAAGCAATGGAATTTTGTATAAAAAATTTATTTGCTTATCAGGACATCTTCATATTATTATTCCTACGATTATTCCTTACCACCCATTCCTTAAGGGAGGACCATCGTGATGAAAGCTCGAACATTGCTCAATTCGGAATACATGATTCCCGTTGTCGGACTGATCGTACTGGCCAGCATCTTTTTTAATGCGCCTCCCCCCCTGGCGCAGACGGATGAACCCTGCCCACTTCCTCCCGGCGTGACGCCTCCTGCGGAACCGAGTGTAACGGCGCAACAGGTAGAAGACGGCAGTGCCAGCTTGAAGGATTTCGCGCTGGCACTGAGAGATCAATCCAACCGGAGAGCAACGACGCCAGAACAATTGTTCTACTTCGGATGTCTCATCAGGCAAGATGGGAGCCATTGGCATTCCGGTTCCACCTACACCATACAACTGACGCCCAACGGCAGGGTGTTCATTCACACAAAGGACATGGCATTATCGGGCAGACTGCTCAACCCAGTGATTTATGGCGCGATCCTTTCTGCGCTGGGAGTACCCTTAACCGTTCTGGCCGACCTAACTTCTCCCGATCCTGCTGTCGCCGCCTAGGCTTTCGCCGCTGTCCTGCAGACACTTTCGCAAGAACCGGAT
Source organism: Candidatus Latescibacterota bacterium (assembly GCA_022821275.1). Classification (GTDB taxonomy): domain Bacteria; phylum Latescibacterota; class UBA2968; order UBA2968; family UBA2968; genus VXRD01. The sequence goes on from JAJEDY010000061.1 coordinate 150,750, forward strand.
GCCGCATTCGATGCGACCACCCCTATACCAGGCCTGCGACCTGGCATACCGGGTGCCTCCGGATATGCCACCGTATATTTGTCGGCCAATTTAGGGACGATGGTGATGCTTGCCGGATTCGATCTCAATGAAACTCACGTAGTTGAAGAAGAAATCGATTACGGCGACCCAACCATTACCGCCAGAGATGTGGTAGATCGAGAAACCCTGAAGTCCTTCGTCACGCAAGCAGGGGAGTGGTTTCTCGAAATCCAGAAGACCGGTGATTTAACCGCTTTGTCGAAAGCCAAAATCGCCTTGCGAGATCCGAACGGACCCTGGAGACACGGTAACGTGTACATCTATATCCTGGATCGCATCAGTAACGTCGTCCGGGTTCACGCAGCGTTCCCGAACAGATTTGAGCTACGACCTCTCGTAGGGATTGCCCGAGACGGCGTTACCGGAGAGCTCATTCTGCCGCAGGTCATCGAAGCAGCGAAGAGTAGTCCGGAAGGCGGCTTCGTAGAGTATTTCTACGACGATCCCGCTGACGATACCGACAGAGCCGACATCCCCAAGGTGGGATACGCACGCGAGTTCAAAGGTTCGTTCCAGATAGCTGACGGACGCGTAGTCCCACTCAACATCATCGTTGGGTCGGGTTTTTATGGGCGCGCACCCGACGTTGTCCCGGACGGTCCCCTTACACAAGTAGAGGCCACGGTCTCAGGCGACGCCGTCGAAGGATTGACCGTCGAATTTGCTCAATCCATCGCCGGCCAACAGCCCAACTACGCCTATAACGCCGTCACCGATGCCAATGGCTATTTGTCCCTCACCATCTCCAACCCAGATGGGGTGAGTGGGTACTATACAGCCCGCGCCAGCAACGCCGATGGTGAGATCGTCGGCCAGTGGCACTCCATTCCCCTCAATCACAATCAACGCCAGGTCCTGGAACTGACCCTGAGCGGCGATATGAAGGTCGTACGCGTTGGACCATTGGCCGCATCCAAGCCCGTGCTCGCAGCCGAGACAGAGGTCAGCGGTCTGGCGCCCAACTTTCCCAACCCTTTCAACAGCGCTACCCTGATAACCTACCACCTGTCCAGTCCCGGCCCGGTGCAATTGGTGATCTACAATGTGCTGGGTCAGCCGGTACGCACGCTGGTGGATAAGTCTCAGGCCGCTGGCTCCTACCAGATTCGGTGGGATGTCCTCGACCAGCGGGGCGTCTCGCTATCGACGGGGATCTATATCGCACGCCTGAGCTATCCCGGCGGGATGCAGACGCAACGGCTGCTCTACCTCAAGTAGTGCCGAACGCACAAAGCAAAAGCCCGCTGATCATATAGATCAACGGGCTTTTTTTCCAGATTAGAAGACCGGGACCGTTCGCGTATTCTACTGAACCCGCGCCCATGTATCAACCCATGCCCCCTCATAAGATGCCGTCATCGTATTACCTTCAAAAACCCATTGCTGATCATCGTGTGCAATCTCAATTTTATCGCCCTCAACCGTAATTTTGCCCTTCACACTTTTGCCTTTGGGATAAATCGACATCGGTGCTTCGGCAGAAGAGCGATACCCCTGGCGAACCAGCACATGTCTGGCTCGCGTAATCGCCGATGTAGAAATTTCATACGTACTGCCAGCGTAATTAAATCGCCGGGGCGTACCGTCTTTTAAGTCTTCGAGAAGACTGAGCGTAACATGTGCTTTTCGAGAACTGATTGGCTCCCAAAAAAGCGACCCTTTTACATGTGGCGCGCGCAACACAGTCCCATCTTGCAATTGGCGAGTTTGCAAGACCCAGGTACCTGATAGTTGTGTTTGCATATCTGACAGGCGATCACTACAACCCTGCAACGCGAATGCGGATAAAAGACATATCATCAGGCGTTTCATCTCAATCTCCCTGCAAGTTATCATCCGAAAAATGAACAACTACAGTATATTTTTCGATTCGCGCGCTGTCAAGCCAAAAAAATGCAAAAAAAAGAGCACCAAAAGGTGCTCTTAAAAAATCAGGTCACTTCCAGCAACGGCTCGAGCCGCGAGCGACGGCGCGGATGGCGCAACCTGCGAAGTGCTTTCTCCTTAATTTGCCGCACGCGCTCTCGGGTCAAATTGAACCGAACACCGATCTCTTCGAGCGTAAGCGGCTCTTCACCACCCAGACCAAAATACAGGCGCAAAACCTCGGTCTCGCGGTCATCCAGAGACGTGAGCACATCTTTTACCTGCTCGCGCACCGAATCTTCTACAACCTCCTCATCGGGAGCCTTTTGCGTCTTATCGGGCAACACATGCAACAAACTGTGGTCATCCTCCTCGCGGAAAGACGCATCCAGAGACCAGACATCGCGCGCACGCATCAGCGTATCCTGAACCATCTCCACCGACACGCCGAGTTCTTTGGCCACAGTTTCGGGTTCGGGTTCGGTCTCACTCGACTGCCTCAACTCGCGCGACACCTTTGAAATATTGTGCAACAAATCAATGCGGTTAATAGGCAACCGCACAACCCGCGAATCCTGTGCCAGACTCTGGTGAATCGCCTGTCGGATCCACCAGACAGCATAGGAAATAAACTTAAAGCCCCGCGTGCCATCAAAGCGCTCGGCAGCCGTCATCAGACCCATATTGCCCGCGCTGATCAAATCGGCCAGAGGCACCCCGTGATTTTGATATTCGCGCGCCACACTCACCACAAAACGGAGATTGGCCGCAACCAGTTTATCTCTGGATCTCTGGCAACCTTTGTGGATCTTCTTTGCCAGCTCAATTTCTTCTGCACTCGAAAGGGGTTCAGACGAGGCAATGTCTCGCAGATACAAATCCAGAGACTCACTATCTTGTATCATAATTCCAGGCAAGGGGAACCTCCTGTAAAAAATGGGGAAGAGCTACTATAAAACAGAATGGGGAGCCGACACCTTGCGAATTTGCGCCAGGTGTTCTGTCATAAATTGATACATACTCATCGACGTGTCGCAGGCCATCAAACCCGCTCGCACATCTGAATTTTTAAACAACAGAGCCAAATTGCTCAAAACCGATAAATAAGGCACAGGAGCCATATCGGGTACTGCAACCATGCATATCACGTGAACGGGTTCTGCATCTGGGGGAAAAGCAATACCCGTCTGAGAAATACCCAATGCCACACCGGGCTGAGCAACTGATCGGCACCGCGCATGAGGCAGTGCAACACCCCGGCCCAAAACAGTACTCATCTGATCTTCTCGATCCAGAATAGTTTGCAAAAACTTCAAACTATCGACCACCTTCTTGCGCCCATAGAGCCGATCGACCAGTTCCTTGATCGCTCCCATGCGATCCTGTGATTGCAGCTCGGGTACAAGAAGCGAAACATCAAACTGAAAAACATCGCCTTCAGGTAAAATTGTCGTTTGAGTCACCGGGTCCCCACACGCAACAAAATGCAGAATTTGCACCTTCAAACTGTAAGACATTTATTAAAAATGGAGAATAACTCATTAACATCAATAAAAACAGAAAGTTACTCCCAATATCAAAAATCCGCGATAAACGCGCCCTAATATTACAGCAATATCCGTGCCAAAAACATACTCAAAGACATAACTTATTGTTTATATTGAACAACATTCAGAAAATTTTATTTTTACCCCTTTTTTCTTTCTTTTGATATGCAAAAATTGCACCCTATTTTATAACTAAAATGCAAAAATTGCGCTTTTGGAAATTAGCGCAGATTATACGCCTTGATCTTGTATTGCAACGCGCGCACACTAATCCCCAGCAGAGCCGCGGCCTCTTTGCGATTTGCCGTCACATGTGCAAGTGTTTTTTCGATCAACGCGCGCTCCACATCTTCAAGCGAAGAACCGAGTTCAACCGTTATCGTATCCATCTCATTCTGGGCATCGCGTATCCGAGAAGGCAAATGATCGACATCAACCTTTTGATCTGCACAGGTTACCACAACCCGCTCAATCGTATTTTTCAACTCGCGCACATTGCCCGGCCAAAAATAAGCCAGAACCCTATCCATCGCATCCGGAGTTAATTCCTTGCACGCTTTGTGGTGCAACGCACACAGATTATCAAAAAACACATCGACCAAAAGCGGAATATCTTCAACGCGTTCGCGAAGCGGTGGCAGGCGAATGGGCACCACATTGATGCGGTAATACAGATCCTCTCTAAACCGCCCTTCTGCCACTTCCCGATCGAGATCGCGATTGGTGACAAAAATAGTTCGCACATCTGCGGCCACCGCCCTGGTGCTTCCCACCGGGCGATAAACTTTTTCTTCTAAGACGCGAAGCAAATCGACTTGATTGGGCAAAGGGATTTCGCCCACCTCATCAAAAAAAAGCGTCCCGCCTTCAGCCGCGGCAAAAAACCCCGCCTTATCCGCCGTCGCCCCCGTAAACGCGCCCTTTACATAACCGAACAACTCGCTGCCAAATAACGTCTCGGCAAACGCCCCGCAATTCATCGCCACCAGAGGCGCATTCCGCCGCGCACTCGCCTGATGAATCGCACGCGCCACGAGTTCTTTCCCCGTCCCCGTCTCTCCAGTAATCAAAACCGGCACATCGGTCATTGCCGCCTGCGCTATGGTATCACAAACCTGTTCCATCGCGGCACTTCGATGCACAACATCTCCATTTTCGCCATTGGAATCCAGACGCGCCCGCAATACGCGATTCTCCGCGACCAGAGCCTGGTGATCCAGCAAACGCTCTAAAGACAGGCGCAACCGCTTCAGATCTACCGGCTTGGTCAAATAATCATACGCCCCCCGTCGCATGGCCTCAACAGCCGTCTCCACCTCTCCATAAGCCGTAATCACAATAACGCCAATCTCGCGATTTGCCCCGCGCACCCACTTCAAAAGAGCCAGACCATCCTGCCCAGGCATCTTGAGATCAAAAATTGCGGCATCGTACTCATGGGCTTCCATAAGCGCTTTTGCCCGATTCCCATCATAAGCCACATCGACCCCATAACCATCTTTGGTCATCGCCTCCCGCAGACCCTCGCAGATATAGTACTCATCATCTGCAATCAAAATCCGAATCTCACTCGCCTCCATAAGTTACCTCTCATGCTCGGGTAAATACACCCGGAAAGTCGTACCCCATTCGGGGCGGCTCTCGACATCGATATGCCCTCCGTGCTGATAAATAATGCGCTGGGCAATCGACAGCCCCAACCCGGTACCCTCATCCTTCGTCGTATAATAAAACTCGAAAATGCGATCCACTTCTTCTTCCGGAATCCCGCACCCCGTATCCTTAAGCATCAAACACACCTGCCCCGACTCGGTTTGCGTTCCGGCAATCAAATCGCCACCTTCGGCCATGGACTGAAAGGCATTCACCACAATATTGAGCACGGCTTGACCGAGTTGATCCTCATCTCCATTAATCGCGGGCAGACCGTCGGAAAGTTCCAGACGCAACACAACCTCGCGCTCGCGTGCTTCGGGCGAGACCAGTTCAAAAACGCGGCGAACCACATCGTTGAGAGACACCTGCCGCAAATGAAGTTTGGGCGTACGCGAAAAACGCAAAAAATTATACACGAGGCGGTCGAGCCGTTTCATCTCTGTCTGCGCGATATTGAGCCGTCCCACAAGGCGCTCTTTCAACGCACTTGACAACTCGTCGAGATCTTCCTCCAACAACTGCAACTGAATATCAATCGCCCCCAGGGGATTGCGCACCTCATGGGCAACAGAAGCGGCCAAACGCCCCAACGCCGTCATCTTTTCAACCTGAAAGATCTCCCATTCCATCCGCTTGATCTCAGACACATCGCGCACCGCCAGCACCAGCCCACACTGCGTATTCAAAAATGACGTACTCACGCGCAGATGTTGCAATCCACCATCTGCATTGTGGTGTACCAGATCCATATCTGACACCAGCACCTTATTTTTCATACCCTCGTTCAAAATCCGCAACAACTCAGGGCGCTGGGCAAATAGCACCTCTGGCGATGCCCCACAAACAGCCCGTTTGTCCCACCCCATCAACGCAATCAGATGTGCATTGGCCATCACGGCCCGATGTGTTTGATCAAAAGCCACAATGCCCTCCCCCAGCCCCTCCAGAATCGAAGCACTATAATCCGTAGCCATATCCATGCGCGTTCTCCAAAAACAAATAGACGGAGTTCGTTGTACACCATCCTCAGGCCAGTTCATCAGCGGGCGGGCACAGGGGCACCGCCCCTACATTGATAAACTAATATTTCGCTCCTCAACGTTAATTTTCCACATTTCTATCCAAAGCGCAAGCCCAAATATCTTGACACTTATACATTTGGCGTGATATTATTAGCCAACCCCCAGTCCCCAACCCCCAGTCCCCAGCCCCCAATCCCCAGCCCCTTTCTTTAATGAAAAACACAGAACAAAACCTCTATCACGTACTCACCACCCAACGCGCAAGCCTGCTATCTGAATGGCAAAAACGCGTCCGCAGCACATCTGTCTTGCAACTGCGCGAAGATTTTGACGGCCACGCGCCCGACGACGTACTCGAAGAGTTCTTTGACCTGATCGTCACACAGATCACCACCAAACGGGATTATCGCCTGCTCCGCCAACGCATCTTTTCGGGCGAAATCAATGCTTTTACTCCCGATGCAGCATGTCGATTGCTCATTGCCTTGAAGAAAACCATTCTGAAACGCCTGAAAAATTTTACGCACAATGCCGAAGCCATATTTGACGAAATCTTGCTGCGCATATCGGCGTACTACCACGAAATGCGCTATCGAAACCTGGCACGCGATCAATCTCAAAACCTGCGCCAGCGCAATGTCGAAATCGCCCGCCTCCTCGCAGTGGAAAAACAGCGCGCCGCGCACCTGACCACCAACAATCGCATCGCGCAAATGGCCCTATCAACCCTCGATCCGGATGAAATTTTCCGGCGCATTGTACACGAAGTGCAACAGAGTTTCAATTACCAGCACGTCTCACTCTATTTTGTAGAACCGCATTCTAACCAGATGATCATGAAAGCCAGAGCCGGTGTTTACGAAAAACACTTCCCCGAG
>JAJEDY010000026.1 GCA_022821275.1 Candidatus Latescibacterota bacterium
CCCGAACAGTCTTTGAAAAGTTGTCAAATCAACCGCCTGATGCTAGCCAAAACGCCCCATATCGCCGATATATCCACCCTATTTGCCTAATTTTTTGCTCCGATTCAGGGCTTACCGATAATTTTAAAACAGCTTCTAAGATAAAGGTAGATAGTCTGAAGCGTTTTTTGCCCAGACGTATGCGGACGACTTTGCCTGTAGCCGCTGAAAGTCAGGATTGATATGATTTTTGATCCGGTTCTGCTAACTGTTCAAAATTTGCGCGTGTCTTTTGATGGTTTTGTCGCGCTCGATATAGATGAGTTTGTCCTGCACGACCGGGAATTGCGCGTTGTTATTGGTCCAAATGGGGCGGGTAAAACCACGTTTCTCGATGTTTTATGTGGGAAGACCAGACCCGATTGCGGCAGTGCGCGTTTTGAAAAGTTCGATCTCACGCAGATGAGTGAAGATGCGATTGTCAAAGCGGGTGTTGGCCGCAAGTTTCAAACGCCGTCTGTTTTTACTTCTCTTACGGTGTACGAAAATTTGATGCTGGCGCTCAAGACTGATCGCACGGTTCTCTTTTCGCTTGTTTCGCGTTTGTCGGATAAAAGTCGCGATCGCATCCAGGCGGTTGCAGAACAGACGGGTCTGGCCGATCACTTGCATACGGTTGCGGATGCGCTTTCTCACGGGCAAAAACAGTGGCTGGAGATTGCGATGGTTATTTTGCAAGATCCCGAGCTTTTTTTGATTGATGAACCCGCCGCTGGTATGACGGATGAAGAGACGGTTAAGACCGGGGAGCTTCTCGAACGTCTGACGATGAATCACGCGATTATTGTTATTGAGCACGATATGGAATTTGTGAGACAGATTGCCCGTACTGTTACGGTTCTCCACGAGGGTAAAGTACTCGTTGAGGGGCCGATGGAACAGGTGCAAAATGATCCCCAGGTTATTGAATGTTATCTGGGTAGTGCGCAGCATTGAATGGGTGGGATAGAGATGACGACAATTACAGACACCGCGCTCACCGTTCGAGATCTGGATGTTTATTACGGCGAGAGTCTCATCTTGCGCGATATTGGTATGGATATTTCCGGTGGTGCTATTGTGGCGGTTATGGGGCGCAATGGCGTTGGGAAGACGACGCTGATCAAGACGATAATGGGTCTGCTGCATCCTCGGCGGGGGCGTATTCTGTTGAATGGTGAGGATATAACGGGACAGGCACCGGATTTGCGGGCGCGCGCGGGTTTGAGTTATGTGCCGCAAGGGCGCGAGATTTTTCCCCGGCTGACGGTGTATGAGAATTTGCAGATTGGTTTAGAGGCGCGTACAGATGGTCTTACATCTCTGCCGGAGGATCTAATTTACGATCTTTTTCCCGTGTTGGCCGATATGCAAGATCGAATGGGGGGTAATCTCAGCGGTGGGCAGCAACAGCAACTCGCCATTGCCCGTGCGCTCGTTGGCGATCCGGATATTCTCATTCTGGATGAACCCACAGAAGGTATTCAGCCTTCGATTATTCTCGATATAGAAAATGTGTTGATTCATCTGAAGGACAAAGGGAATCTCACGATTATTCTGGTGGAGCAGTATTTTGATTTTGCCCGACAGATTGCCGATTATTTTTATTTGATGGATCGCGGGACCATTGCATTGTGCGGTTCTGCGGATGAATTGTCGGATGCGAGTATTAAGCAGTATCTTACGTTTTGATCAGGGATTTTCCATGTATTTATCGCCCAAAGAAATTGACAAGTTGATGCTCCATAACGCGGGTTTTCTCGCGCAGAAGCGGTATGCCCGGGGTTTGCGTCTCAATTACCCGGAAGCGGTATCGCTTATCGCTGCACAGCTTCTCGAGTTTATCCGCGATGGCGAGTCCGTTGCCACGCTTATGGATAAGGGCAAGCAGTTGCTCGGTACGGAAGATGTTTTGCCCGGTGTTCCGGAGCTGGTTCACGAGGTGCAGGTGGAGGGTACGTTTCCCGATGGGACGAAACTCGTGACGGTTCACCATCCGATTTGTCGTGTGGAAGGCGATTCTGATCTCGCGTTGTACGGTTCGGGGCTGACGCGCGTCCGCTCGCCCTGGTCGCCGGATAATACGGTTTCCGATACGCCGGGTGCCGGGACTACGGCGGCGGAGCCGATTACGCTCAATGCGGATCGAGAGACCCTTTCTCTTTCCGTGACCAATACCGGCGACCGCCCGATACAGGTGGGGTCGCATTATACATTTTTTGAAGTTAATCCCGCGCTTTCGTTTGATCGCGAAAAAGCCTATGGCTTCCGTCTCGATATTCCATCTGGTACTGCCGTGCGTTTTGAACCGGGGGAAAGCAGAACGGTTAATCTCGTCGCTATTGCCGGCAACCGCACGGTTTATGGGGGGAATGGTCTTATTTCGGGACAGCTCGATGAGAATAAGGCAGAGGCTTTGCAAAGAGCGGGGGATGGTGGATTTAAGGGGATTTCAGATGTCTCAGATTGATCGAACCGCTTATGCCAGTATGTACGGTCCCACAACGGGAGACCGCGTTCAGTTGGGCGATACCCATCTCGTCGTTGAGGTGGAGAACGATTATACAATTTATGGCGATGAATGCAAATTTGGCGGGGGCAAGGTGCTGCGAGATGGCATGGGCCAGGCCACGGGCGTGTCGCAGGATAGGGCGCTGGACCTCGTGATTACCAATGCGCTTGTCGTTGATTATACGGGGATATACAAGGCGGATATTGGGATTAAAAATGGGCGCATCGCCGGTGTTGGCAAAGCGGGTAATCCCGATATTATGTCGGGTGTTGATCCCGATCTCATCGTGGGGGTTACGACTGAGGTTATTGCGGGTGAAGGCCATATGTTGACTGCCGGTGCGCTCGATGTGCATGTCCATTTTATTTGTCCTCAGCAAGTTGAAGAGGCGATTGCTTCGGGTATTACGACGATGCTCGGTGGCGGCACGGGTCCGGCGACGGGTACGAATGCTACGACGTGTACACCGGGGGCGCACCACATTCGCATGATGCTGGCGTCGTGTGATGCCTTTCCCCTCAATTTTGGGTTTTTGGGCAAGGGCAATTCTTCGCTTCCGCAAGGGCTTGTCGAGCAGATCGAAGGTGGGGCTTGTGGTCTTAAACTTCACGAGGATTGGGGTACGACGCCTGCTGCTATTGATTCCTGTCTCTCGGTTGCCGATGAATACGATGTTCAGGTGGCGATTCACACGGATACGCTCAATGAGTCGGGTTTTGTCGAGCAGAGTTGTGCGGCTTTTAAGGGGCGCACGATTCATACGTATCACACCGAGGGTGCAGGAGGGGGACACGCGCCGGATATTATGCGTCTTTGCGGCGAGGCGAATGTTTTGCCTTCTTCTACCAATCCCACGCGGCCTTTTACGGCGAATACGATTGACGAGCATCTCGATATGCTCATGGTGTGTCATCATCTGGATAAGAATATACCCGAGGATGTCGCTTTTGCCGAGAGTCGGATCCGGCAGGAGACGATTGCGGCAGAAGATATTTTGCACGATATGGGGGCGCTGTCGATTATTGCATCGGATAGTCAGGCGATGGGGCGCGTGGGGGAGGTTATTTGTCGTACGTGGCAGACTGCCCATAAGATGCGGGAGCAGCGCGGTACACTGCGCGGTGATGGGGAGAATGATAATGGGCGCGTGAAGCGGTATATTGCCAAATATACGATTAATCCCGCGACGGCTCATGGTTTGAGCGATTATATCGGTTCGGTTGAGGTGGGCAAACTCGCGGATCTCGTGCTCTGGAAGCCATCTTTTTTTGGTGCGAAACCCGAGATGGTGATTAAGGGCGGTGTGATCGCGTATTCGCAGATGGGCGATCCAAATGCTTCGATTCCCACGCCGCAACCCGTGTATCCGCGTCCCATGTTCGGTGCTTATGGCAATGCCGTGGGTTCTGCGTCGCTCGCTTTTGTTTCCCGGGCTTCGCTGGAGACCGTTGCGTCTTACGATCTGTCTAAGGGCGTTGTTGCGGTGTCCAATTGTCGGGATATTGGGAAGAAGGATATGAAGCTCAATGATTTTATTCCCGATATTCACATTGATCCGGAGACTTATAGCGTTACGGTCAATGGCGAGTTGCTTACCTGTGAGGCGGCAGAGAAGTTGCCGCTGGCACAGCTTTATAATTTGTTTTGATTATGCTCTTTGATCTTCTCACACTTGCCGATAGCAATTTCCCTACGGGGGGATACGCATTTTCCAATGGTCTGGAGGCGACCAAACAGATGGGGTTGTTGCGGTCTTCTGATGATCTGGATGCGTATCTTCAGACGGTGATTCACGCGACGGCAAATAGTGAGATTCCGTTTATTAATGCGTGTTTTAAGGGTGATCCGATTCCCGCAGATTTGACGGATGTGCTGCTCGCGTATGATGCGATGCTCACGGCTCCGGCGATGGTTCGCGGCAGTGAGGTGCAGGGTCGCAATTTGTTGCGTTTGATGCGCGATTTGTATTTTTCCGATGTGATGGCGCATTTGCACGAGATATTACTTGCACAACCTGTGCCGGCTCATTATACGGTTGTTTTTGGTACGACTTTTCGGGTTGCAGGTCTTGAGCACAGGCATACGTGTCGGATTTTTATGTATCAGTTTTTGCGCGATCAGATCAGTGCGGCTGTTCGTCTGGGGCAGGTCGGTCCCCTCGAGGCTGCGCGGTTGCAAAAACGCCATCACAAGACGGCGATTAGAGCTATGACTTCTGTCGCGCAGGCAGATTATACGCGTGCGACGCGCTGCGCACCCCAATGGGATATTGCTCAGGGTATGCACGGGTATCTGTATTCGCGGTTGTTTCAGAGTTAGAGAAGCGAACCAAAAGCAACCACCGATGAACACCGATGAACACAGAGTAAAAGCTAACTGGTAGCGATTAGCAGAGCAGATGAAAGCCGTCATCGCGGCAGGATGCTGAGCCGCGATCCAGAAGGTTTTGCTTATCATTGCGCCATGATTCCAATTCTTAAAGGATTTGCTATGCACAATCATCATCACGACCACGATCATTCTCACGAGCCTTTTGATTCTCCGGGCGATTTTGCTCTGCGCGAGTCGGTTCTCGGCGATCGCGATTTTTCTCAGCGGGCGTTTACCGTGGGGGTTGGTGGTCCGGTGGGTACGGGGAAGACGGCGCTTGTCCGCGTGCTGTGCGAAGCCCTGCGCGATCGCTTTAGTCTCGGTGTGGTTACGAATGATATTTTTACGCGGGAGGATGCCGAGTTTCTTTTGCGTCACAAGGCGCTCGAGGCCGATCGCATTATTGGGGTTGAGACGGGCGGGTGCCCGCATGCAGCTATTCGCGAAGATATTTCGCTGAATTTGAATGCGCTTGAAGATTTGATGATTCGGTTTGCGTGCGATATCGATTTGCTTTTTGTGGAGAGTGGTGGCGATAATCTGGCGGCGCATTTTAGCAAGGAGCTTGTCGATTACGCGATTTATGTGATTGATGTTTCCGCTGGGGATAAGATTCCCCGAAAAGGGGGTCCGGGTATTACCCAATCGGATTTGCTCGTTATCAATAAGACCGATCTCGCCGATCTCATTGGCGCAGACCTGGGGGTTATGGCGCGGGATGCGAAAAGGATGCGCGGAGATGGTCCCACGATTTTTGCCTGTTTGAAACACGGGTCTGGCCTCGATGAGATTATTGAGCATGTTCTCCGAGCGCGCAGGTCTGTTGTATCCGCAGATGAACGCAGATGAACGCGGATGAAGGCGTATGCATATTCCCCACGCACGCAGGTCTGTTCTGTGAATTAAAAATTAAAAATTGAGAATTAAGAATTGCTTCCTTCCCAAATTGAAGTGACCCGTAATGGCTCCCGTTCTGTCCTTACTGCCTGTCGCTCAGTCGCGCCTCTGAAGTTGCTCAATCCCGCTGCACAGGGCGATTATTGCGCTGTTGTGCTTTCGAGTTATGGGGGCGGTATGGTGGAAGGGGATGCGACGACGCTGCGTGTGCGATGTGGTGAAGGGGCGGCTCTTTATCTGGGGACTCAGGCGTTTACTAAAGTTTATAAGAGTCCCAATGGTATTCCGTGTAAACAAATAATTAATGGTGAGGTGGAGGCCGGGGGCCTTGCCGTTGTTTTGCCCGATCCCGTTGTTCCCTATGCGCAGAGTGTTTTTGAGCAGGAGCAGTCGTGGCATCTGGGGGCTGATTCGTGTCTGGTGCTCGCCGATGGTCATACGGCTGGACGCATGGCTTTTGGGGAGCATTTTGGGTACACGAGTTACCGGTCTGATATTGCTGTGCATACGGCCGAACGCCCGGTTCTATTGGAGCGCTATTATTCCGAGCCGGAGATGTTGTCGCCGGCATATACGGGTGCGTTTGGGGCCTATTATGTTGTTTTTAATATTTTTGTTGCGGGTAATTCCGCGCGTTTTAGCTGTCTGGTTGAAAGTCTTTCCCAATCGCTCGCTCCTTTGTTGAAACCCTCGCGGGATTCGCTCTTGCTTTCCTTTGCTTCCCCCAGACCCGATCTTTTTGTGATACGATCCCTCGCAGAAAATGTCGAGTGTCTCCATCCCCTCTATACAGCCCTCCGCGATGCAATTGCCCATCCCAATGTTCTCGGTGCAGATCCGCTGGCGCGAAAGTATTGAAGTGGTCAGTGTTGAGCCTGCTTCAGCCTCCAGTCCCGAGTAGTACTTGATATTCCCCGAAATATGCGTTAGTTTGATGTTTAAGGCGACAATACCATACTCACCCCTTCGCAAATCAGCGATCCTCCTCCCCCAATAGCTGCAAATAAAAAACTTGTTTAAATACTCTTGATGATTTTGGCAGGTGAAAGTATAATAGTGTAGAATTGAAATTCAATATAAACTTTAAATCCATATCTTTCAATACTTTATATAGTTATTTTGGTTGCAAATGGAGTGTTTTGTCATGCCTTATCCCAGAACCGTAGAGGAACTCAAAGAAAATGCTGTGATCTATTGGCCCTCTGAGATTGCTGAGAAAGAGAGAAATTCCAGTATTATTCCATTGCTCCTCGCAAAGCAAGATCATTTTATCAGTGTACTACATCTTGCGGATAAAGATCCTTATGCTTGGACTCAACTTTTGTCTCTCACGGACGCGCTCTCTCCTAATCTTTTTTTAAAACACCTTTGTATTTTATCCGATATAGGTGGAGAAAGCTTAAAGCGCTTTGCAACAGAGCTTCCGAGGGTATTCCAAAACGAAAATTTTCAATTTATCTTTCGCGATAAAATTTATGAGCATGAAATGAATTCTCTTTTTCAGGGCAAGAAATGGAGCAATCCAAGTTTGGGACTTGACGGAAATGGTCTTCAGCAACGGTTTGGCCTTACAGATGGCATTCTTGATGTCAGTATTCTGATCCTCTTTGGCAGTTTGTCAATCAATACTTTACCAGAAGAAATCGAAAGCAAATGTGTTATTGGCTCAATGCTTGGCGACAAGAGACAATTGAAAAAATACATCAAAGAACGATATATCTGGGTGAGTCGAATTACGGGGGGCGCAACATCCAATAGGATGGGTTATCTTGCTCAGGACTATGTTAAAGAACGTTTGGCACAATATCTTCCGCGTTGGGATTTTTCTAAATCTACTATTCCCGGCATCAGCCAAAATGAAGGCAGAACAGATACGAGATTTGACATCGTTGGTACAAGCCCTGATGGTAGTACTTCCTGGGGTATTGAAGTGAGCTTTCAGTTCACGACAAATAGCGTTGTAGAAAGAAAGGCCAAACTCGCATCTGATAGACAAACACTTCTTCACGACAAAGGCCATAAGGTTGCGTATGTCGTTGATGGCGCAGGTAATTTTGAACGTCGTTCTTTTGTCCAAGATTTAATCGACTATAGTGATTGTATTGTCAATTTTAGTGAAGTCGATATCCAATATCTTGCAAAGACTATGGAAGGGAATGTTTCAAATGGCACATAGAAGCGAAGACTGCAAACCTTTAAGTATCTCAATGAGAAAATTTGAAGGTTTTCCAAAATTGTCATTAATATCATCACAACCGGATGTATGGCTTTTTCATTTGCCGACGGAAGTCGATTTTGACAATAAAATCCCTACAGGATTTTTCGAGCAAGATTTTGTTCGTTTCCAAGAAAAGCTACCAGAAGAAAGCGTGGTTTGTTTTTTGACCCATCCCCATATCGCTTGCTATGTGATAGAAGAACTTCAGAATATTATCAATTTCAAACTCTGGATTGCTGTTAAACGCAAGCAAGCAATATTGAGACAAGGTGCTTTGCCTGATGATCATGTCGCGCTTTTGATTTTTACCAATTACAAAGGTTCTCTACAACATAACAAAACACAAATCGCATATACATATTGTCCTGCCTGTGACAAAACAACAAAGGACTATGGTGGCAAGAAGCATCTTTACAGCCCCTATGGAACACTGATGTCAGATATTTGGCGCGATATATCTTACGAGAATGATGGAGAACCGAAGGCGATTCTGAACAGGCTAAAGGATCTGTTTGGACTCGAGCCTCACAAGCAGCTTGTTTATTGTGATGGCAGGGATTTTTTTGAGTTCTCGACTAAAGAGAAGCGATGTACAACTGGGACAGCAGTTCAAGTGAAACTGCCTCACTCTTCAGATGACGTTCTAAATGATCCCGGTGAGAGCCGTCTGCTCAACGGAGATTGTATTGATATTCTCAAAACAATACCCGAAAATTCCGTAGATTTTATTTTTGCAGACCCTCCATATAATATCAAAAAGAAATACGACAGTTGGGATGATGCACAGGATATTACTGATTATTTTTCCTGGTGTGATCAATGGATCGCAGAATCGACCAGGATATTGAAACCCGGTCGAACTTTTGCAATGATAAATATCCCGCTTTGGGTCGTTAGACATTTTTCTTTTGCGAAAAGGATTTTAGATTATCAAGACTGGATAGTCTGGGAAGGATTGAGCTTACCTCTTAGAAAAATCATGCCTGCACATTACGGGATAATCTGCTTTAGCAAAGGTAAACCAATTGATATTGCCAATCACGAAGAGGAACCCGATTGGGAAATTTTTCAGGAGAGTATGAGCCTTAAGCCCTGGTATTGTGTTAGGAGTGCTTGCATTAAGAAAAGGAATGCTATCAAAATTACAGATCGACAACCTATTGGCAATTTGTGGTGGGATATTCACAGACTGAAACACAATTCAAAAAGGGTTGATCATCCGTGTCAGTTACCGCCCGCGTTGATGAAGCGGCTTATTCATACTTTTACCAGAGAAGGCGACCTTGTTTTGGATCCGTTCAATGGTGCAGGTACAACAACCTTGACTTCAGAGATGCTTGGAAGGAAATTTATTGGTATTGAACTTTCGGCTACATATCACGCGATTGCCAATGAAAGACATCAGGATCTGAGAAAGGGTAAGGATCCATTTGCAAAAAATGGTACAACGCCAAAGGCAAAAAATAGCAGAGTCGCTCGCTTACAAAAACAGAAATACGAGGTTCCCAAGAAAACACTACAGCTTGAGGTAAAAGAAATTGCGGTCAGACTGGGACGGAGGCCCGACAGAGAGGATATTGTTAAGTTCAGCAAATATCCCATTCGCTATTTTGACGAATATTTCATTGACTGGGGAGAAGTTTGTAGCGCAGTGGGTGATAAAGGTATGAATGAGATACCTTCCCCATCTTCATCAAACGCGCGGCAAACTGAACTGTCATTTGGAGCGGTTTGAATTTATCTACAAGTGAATGAATTTTTGGCGGAGTTGTACACCCCTTAGCTGGTATTGACCAGAGGAGACTATTATGAAGATCACGAGTGTTGATTTGACTCCCGTTGCATCGATGCGTGAGACTGGGCATTTGTCTCGTCACGTTATTATTCGCATGCATACGGATGAGGGATTGATTGGTCTGGGAGAGATGTCCGATGTGGGCGATTGGGGTGTTATGTACGATCTCAATGATGTCAAGGGTGCCTACGAGTCGTTGCTCGTGGGAAAGGATCCGCTGGCGTGGCGTACGATCACCATTGAAGCGAGGTCTCGGTTCCGAATGGGTGGGGCGATTCGAGCGGGGTTTGAGATCGGTCTTTTCGATTTGATCGGCAAGATTCAGGGGCAGTCGGTTGCGGGTGTGTTTGGCGGGGCGCTGAGGGATAAGTGGCGCGTGTGTTATCCGATTTTCAGGAATTATTCCAGGGAAGATGCCGAGGCGAATATCGCGCGTGTCAATCGCAGGATGAAAGAGGGTCAGGATCTATTTCGGCTGTATCACGGCGGCAATGTGGCGGCAGATGAGATTTTTTTGGATGGGGTGAAGTCGTCCTGGGGCGATCAGTTTGTGTTGAAGTCTCTCGATTTTAGCGGCGCGCGCAAGTGGAAACGGGTTGTGCAGGCGCTGGATGTTTTGCTGAGGTACTACAGGCCTTTTCATCTGGAATCTGTTTCTGATCGCAAAGATCTGGAGGGTCAATACGAGGTGCGCAAGCGCATTGATTTGCCGATTAGCGAGCACGTCAGTTCACTGGATCAGGCCTATCAGTTTGCCCGGCACCGGTATGTCGATATTTTTAATATCAGTTTGTCGGGGGCGGGTGGGTTCACAAATGCGCTGCATATCGCGCAGGTGGCCGATGCGGCTGGTCTGTCGTGTCTGGTGGGTACAACGCAGGAACTGTCCATTGGCGTGGCGGCTCAGGCGACGTTTGGTTCTGTGGTGGAGAATCTCGATTATCCGGGCGATCCAACAGGTGGGTTGCTGTACGAGAGCGATGTGGTTAAGGAGCGCATACAATACGAGAATGGTTATGTGATTGTACCTGAAGGTCCGGGGTTGGGGATGGAACTGGATGAGGAGAAGGTCGCCGCGATTTCAGAGCCTTTGAGTTCTGTGTAGCTGTGAGAGGAGAAATCACGATGTCTCAAACAGCGAGCTGGTCCCCTGTTGAAGGTACGGTTGATGAGATTCTCGCGCAGGTTCCGCGGCCGTTTGATGCGATGATGGCGAGCGAGATTCCCGCTGTTATCGTGCGTTGCGCGTTTCCATCGGATCACTGTGCGAAACTTATTGAGCGGTTCTATGAACGCGGTTTGCTCTACGATCCGCGCAAGGTGGGTGATGGCAGTCCTCGGCGGGTTGATATCGGTACGAGTCTGGGTCACCACGGGAATGATCCAGATGCCTTTTACGAACATTCTCGTCAGACGCACGATCTTTTTTCATATTTGTTTGATGGGTATGAGGATCCCGTGAAGACGATTTATGACGCGCTTGCCAGAATGCTTCCGGATAAGCGGGTTATGACGGCTCGGAGCGTTGATGGGCGTCTTTATGGTCCCTCTATTTTTAGAACTTATCACGAGGGCGTGGGGCATTATCCGCATTACGATTCCGTGTCCAAGCGGTCCAAACGCTATAATTTCACGGTTTCCCGGTTCAGGCATCAGTTTGCGGGTGTGCTTTGTTTTCAGAATAGCGAGGATCGGGGCGATAGCGGTGAGGGGATCCTTTACAGGGCACCTATGTCGCCCGAGTTTCAACGCCCCCTTGAAGAGAGGCGGTTTCGCGAATTCGCGGAGGAGGAGGGGATTGAGCGCGTGCAGATCAGTCTGGAGCCGGGGGATCTTTACTTTTTTTATTCTGAGACGATTCACGAAGTTCCTTTTGTCGTTGGCTCTCAACCCCGCGTTGTGCTGGCGTCGTTTATCGGCATGTCTGAGGACGATCCCGAGGTTTATTTGTGGTCTTAGAGGTCGTTCTTTCACTTTTTACTTTTGGATTATTCCTATGAATCAACCTCCCGAATCATTTGTTCAGGTCCAGGAAGATCGCCTTCTGGATTTTGCCACAGCTTGTTTTGAAAAGGCCGGGCTTGAGACCGATCACGCGCGGGTTATCAGCCGCCTGCTGGTCAATAGCGATCTGCGAGGTGTTCGCAGCCACGGTACGCGCACGGTTAATGGCTATTGCAAAAGTTTTGAAAATGGGAGTCTCAATCCGCGTCCCAATGTGCGGGTGATCGGGGAGACGCCGACGTGTGCTGTTATTGATGGGGATGGGACGGTGGGGTATCTCCCGATGGTGCGCGCGGCAGAGCACGCGATTCGCAAAGCGGGAGAGGTGGGTATGGGTATGGGGCTGGCGCGGCATGTGGGGCATATTGGTTCGGCGGGTCATTATGCGAGGATGTGTTCCGAGGCGGGGTGTATTGGTTTTTGCGTGCAGGGCAGGCAGCAGGGCAATGCAAAGAGGGATGGGAGGGGACCGCTGCTCGGCTATTTTGGCAATCCGCCAATATGTTTTGCGATTCCCTCTGGGGATGAGCCTCCGATTGTTCTGGATGCGGCGACCTGTATTTTGGCCGATTACCAGCGGGGTCCGGAGTATGAGGCTTTGTTCGAGATGATTCCGGCGGCGTTTTTTAAGAGTATTGGGTACACGGCTGTGGCTTCGATTATGGGGGGTGGATTGGCGGGTGCCAGTCTGCCGTCTTCTCATGAGATGAAGGAAAAATGGCCTTCGTCAGGTGCGGGTGGTTGTGTTCTTGCGATCCGCGTTGATCAGGCGGTTTCCGAGGAGGTTTTCCGGGCTGAGTCAGATCACATGGTGAGAACGGTGCGCGAGACGTACGAGCCGATGCCGGGACATGACCGCGCACTGCTGCCGGGTGCGATTGAAGAAGAGCGCATGGCACTCCACCGGGTCGAGGGTATTCGCTATGGCGAAATGGAACAGGAAAACGCACGCGAGGTTGGCGCGCGCCTGGGGGTGCCGCTGCCCTGGGATTGATGAAAAAGAGGTCGTGGTAAAGCCCTATAGCGCATTGCTCTGGGGCTTTTTTTATTTGGCTTTTTAAATAAAAAGCCGAATCATACACATTGACATTGAGAGAATCACAACTTATTTTGGCATTCAACGCACTATGGGTTATCAAGTGTATCTAACTTCACAAATTGGAGGCTAACATGTATATCGGAACACAGGTGGGTTGTCGGAACGACACGGATATCGAGGTTCTCGCGCAACTCGGGGTGTTTAATGTCGATCAGACGCCGGAGGGACCCTGGGCGGAGTGGACTGCCGATGTGATTAAGTCCATGCGCGATCGGTATGATAAATACGGTATTAATCTCGAGATGATTCACATTCCGTTGGGTTCCAGCAATGCTTTCCAAAACGAAGCTGGCGCGATTTTCCTGGGTCCAAGCGATGAACGTGACCGGGCCATTGAGCGGATGTGCGAGACGGTTAGAATGGCGGCGGAGGCGGGGTTGCGAGGACTCAATTACAATATCACGATTTTGGGGCATATGCGGACAGAGCCGCGATACGGGCGCGGGGGCGCGAGGCTGTCGTCGTTTGAGTACGATAAATTGGATCAGTCTCTGGGCGAGTTTGAAGGCGGTGCTGCGGATGAAGACGAGATGTGGGCACGGATCGATCACTGGCTGCAGAATATTATGCCCGTGGCGGAGGAGTACAAGATCCAGATGGCGTGTCATCCTTCGGATCCTGGCATTGGATATGGCACGACGTATCGGGGGGTCGCGCGCGTGCTCGGTATGGTGGATGGGTTTAAGAAGTTTATCGATCTGTACGATAGCCCGTACAATGGGTTGAATTTCTGCCTGGGCTGTATGTCCGAGAGCCTGGAAGATCCCAGTGCGGACGCCTATGATGTGATCCGTTATTTTGGAGAGCGCAAGAAGATTTTCAATGTGCATTTCCGCAATATTAAGGGCGGTCTTCGCAATTTTGTCGAGGTGTTTCCCGATGAGGGCGATGTGGATATGCTCAAGGCTTTGCGGACGTTCAAAGAAGTTGGCTACGAATATATGATTATGCCCGATCACGTTCCGGGTATTTCTGGTCCCGAATCCAGACAGGTGGGTTTTGCGTACACGTATGGGTATATCCACGCGCTGCTGCAAGCGGTGAATGAGGAATAAATAATTGTAGGGGACGACCCCCGTGCCGTCCCCAGCAGCCCCCAGTCCTCAACCCCCAGCCCCTTTTTATTTTATGTCTGCATCTCCAGAACCACGCCTTTCCAAATCGGAGACCTCCGAAGGGTCTTCCGTTATTACCAAACGATCCCTCCTGATTGGGCTGGGTATGGCTGTGCTCATGCCCCTGTGGCCGACCTATACCAGTTTTGTGGTGAATTCAACGCGGGCTGATCATTCGCATCTTTCGATGGCGATGCTCATTCCTTTTGTGGGGCTTCTGATTCTGAATGCCTTTCTCGAGCGGCGCGGTATCGGGTTCTCTCCCACGGAATTGCTCACGGTTTGCTGTATCGGTTTTGTCGCATCGACTATGCAGGGCGAGTGGCTCACGGTGTGGTTTTTGCAGATGCTGACGATGCCGGCGTATTACGCATCGCCAGAGAACCGGTTTGACGAGCTTCTTTTGCCGTATATGCCGAGTTGGACGACGATTACCAATCGCGATGCGGTGCGCGGGTTTTACGAGGGACAGGTGCCCGGTGCAGCGTTCCCGTGGGGCGAGTGGTTTTCGGTGCTTTTCTGGTGGGGTGCGCTGATTGCGAGTATTTTGACGATTCATCTGTGTCTCAGCGTTTTGCTGCGGAAACAGTGGATGGAATACGAGCGGCTGTCTTTTCCGGTCGCTACCGCGCTGCTGGAACTCACGGGTGTTTCGGGTACAACGGGTACGCTGAGAACGCTTGTGCGCAATCGCCTGTTTCAATGGGGATTTGGCCTTACGTTTGCCATTATTGCGTGGAATGTGTTTACGTGGTTCACGGTCAATTTGCCGATGTTTCCTTTTCTGGCGGGGCGATATGGGCGGCATGTGATTTCGGTTGCGCCGGGTTTTCCGAGTATTGTGACGACGTTTGTGTTGCTCACGTTTTGTCTGGGGTATTTTACCAAGCTGGAGGTGCTTTTCAGTCTGTGGTTTTTCCATGTGGTTCAGATTTGTGTGGTGGGGGTGTTCAATCGCTTTGGCCTGGATTTGGGTCCGAACGATCCGTGGAGTTCGAGCCATCCGGCGATTGGCTGGATGACATTTGGGGGGATGGCCGTTTTTGTCGGGTGGGGATTCTGGATTGCGCGGTCTCATTTTCGAGATGTGTTTCGCAAGGCGTTTTTGCGCGATGAGCGCGTGGATGATTCCGAAGAGCTTATGTCCTATCGCACGGCTGTCTGGCTTTTGTTGGTGTGTTGCGGTTTCGTGTTTCTCTGGCTCTGGCGCGCTGGCATGGGGCCGGAGACGATTCTCGCCTGGTCGTTTGCGATGCTCGTTTTGTTTGTGGGGATGTCCCGCATTGTGGTGGAGAGCGGTCTGGTCTATCTTCGGGTGCCTCTCACGGCGCCGGGGTTTACATGGCATGCCGTCGGTGTGGGGAATATGGGGCCTGCTGGCGCTTCTATTTTGACGCTTACGATGAGTCTTGTGGCGGATGGGAAGACGTTTGCGACAACGCAGATGGCGCACATTCCGCGGTTGAGTATGGCGATGGCAAAGCGCAGCCGCAAGTCCGTGGCGCCGACTGTGCTCTTCGGTTGTTTGCTCGGTGCGGCGGTGGTTATCATATTCGTCATCTATCAGGGGTATTACGGTATTGGCAGTGCCAATTTTGGGCGGACGACATTTAAGGGTATTGGATCTCTCAATGGGGCGGGTTTTAGCCGTCTGGCTGTGTCCCGAATTCAGGGCGATTTGCTGTTTACGGACTGGAATCGCTTTTTGTTTATGGGTATTGGCGGCATTTTTACGGCTACACTCTACTTTTTGCGGTATCGCTTTCCGGGTTTTCCGATCCATCCCATTGGTTTTACGATCTGTGGCATGGTCGAGATGCAGGATAATTCTTTTAGTATTTTCCTGATGTGGGGCGTGAAGACGATTATTATGAAGTTGGGCGGTTTGGAGCGCTATCGGCACTATGCGCCCTTTTTCTTGGGTATGATTATGGGCTATATCGCGGGTGTTTTTCTGGGCGTGTTTGTCGATGTTTTCTGGTTTCCCGGAGAGGGGCACGAGATTCATTGCGATCCATGATCGCGGGGTGATGTTATGAAGATTACGGATGTCAAGACCTATACTGCGGGACAGGATGGCAGAAATTTTTTGTTTTGCAGGGTGTTTACGGATGAGGGAATCTACGGCGTGGGAGAGGCGACCGCATGGCCGAGTATTCAGACGGAGATTCACCACAAGGCGAGTTTGATTATCGGTGAGGATCCCTTTAATATCGAGCGGTTGTGGAGCAAGATGTTTTTACAGACCCACGGGATGTCGGGCATTGTGGGCGCGGGTGCGATTTCGGCGATTGAGATGGCGCTGTGGGATATTAAGGGGAAGGCGTTTAATATGCCGGTCTGGCAATTGCTGGGTGGTCGCATGCGCGAGCGGTTGCGGGTGTACACGCACGCGAATACGGCTGAGCGTGCCAGAGAGCTTGTCGATCAGGGCTTTACTGGTCTCAAGATGGGGGGGATTGAGCACTGTATCCGCGATATTACGGCGATTCGCAATGAGGTGGGAGACGATATCGATATTATGGTCGATTTGCACGGTATGCCGTGGATGACGACGCGCGATGCGATTTCTATGGGGCGCAGGCTTGAGGAGTTCGGGGTGTTTTTTTACGAGGAACCGGTTGCGCCCGAGAATGTGGAGGCGCTTGCGCGCGTGTCCGATGCGATTAATATCCCCCTCGCTGCCGGAGAACGTCTCGCCTATATCTATGGTGCGCGCGAGCTTATTGAGCGCGAGATCGTGGATGTTATCCAGCCGGATGCGGGTCGATTCGGAGGTCTGGCTCAGATGAAGAAGCTCGCGGGTATGGCCGAGGCACACTATATCCAGTTTGCGCCGCACGATGGGTCGCTGGGTCCGGTGGGGGAGATCGCGTCTATCCATCTGTGTGCGACGCTGCCAAATTTTTTGATCTGGGAGCATCGAACGGGCGATGTTCAGGCGCGGTATGAGGTGATGGCTCCGCAACCCGAAGTGGTCGATAGTTATATCGCGATTCCCGAAGGTCCAGGCCTGGGTGTTGATCTGGTGGATGAAGAGATCGAGAGGTATGCGTGTGAACTGCTGGGCGGGCGTTCGTCCTATGCGGAGGACGATACGTACGATAAACAGTACGTATATGCGCGATTTCCTCGAAAGCCGTGGTTGGGATAGGATAGGGGGATTCGTGACAAATCAGGAAAAGGGTTTACAACTATTTCAACAAAATAGCCGCCATAAGCGTAATCCAACTCCCGCACATAAGGGTGACAGTCCATTTTTGCCAGCTTCGCGCTTTCCCGCTGGCCTTCCTCATATCGGCTCACAAAAGCCCTCTGGCTTTCCTCATAGCGGTTCAAGCGGTCCTGGTTTTGCTCAATAAGCGTTTCCAATCTGATAAGCCGTTCCGCGTGTTGGCTTTGCCGGTCTCTCAATTCTGTAGTTTCGTTCATGAGTCTCCTTTTATTTCTCAAATTTCGATCACGGTCTGCGCCTTGATTTGGTTCCAGTCAATTTTTCGCCCGAGTCCGGGCGTTTGGGGCACGTACATGTAGCCGTCTCTGACTTCGGTCGTTTCTTCGATCAATCCGGCAAAGGCCGCGGAGAGAGATCTGTCTGCGCCCGTGGGTGGCCAGGCCGAGACTTCCCACCAGTCGTCGTTTCGCACTGCGGCTACGACATGGGGATTTCCCCCGTGGCAGTTCAGCCCAAACATTTCCGCGAGGTTGGCCAATTTCATCTGTCCCGTGATGCCCAGTCCTGTTTGGCGCACGATGTCGATGGCGCCGATTGACAGGTACGGCACGGCGAGGTAGGGGTTGCCCTGGATGGATTCCAATGCCATTACTGGCAGGTCGATTGCGTCTGATAGCCGCTTCAGGCCGTTGATGTCGAATTCCTGCAGGGGTTCTTCGATCCAGAGATAATTCAGTTCTTCGAGACGGCGTCCGACGACGATCGCATCTTCGACGGAGTATTGTTGTACGGGATCGTGCATGAGCACCATGTCGTCGCCGACGAGGTCCCGGATGTCTTTGGCGAGCGCGAGGTTGGTTTCCACGCCGAGCATGGAGTGGTCTTTGAAGCCTTTATATCCCTCGTCAACAGCCCGTTGGGCGGATTTCAGGGTGTCTTCGTAGGGGATGCCGGTTTCGGTGAGGTAGGCAGGGACGCGATTGCGAAATCCGCCGAGCAATTTGTGGACGGGTAATTGTGCGTGAAGGCCCGCCAGGTCCCACAGGAGGGAGTCGATGAGGGCGAGCGGGGCAGTGGATGCCATGTGGAAATATCGCCGCGCCATCCACATTTTGTGCCACATGTACTCCCGGTCCAGCGCGTCCGTGCCTGTGATTTCCGGTTCCCATTGGACTTTGAATGTGCGCGCTGCCCATTCGAGGTCTTCCTGTGCCCAGCCCATAGAAAAAATACCGCAGGTTTCCAGGTTTGCATCTGTGCGGATGCGAAGCAGGGTGAGGTAAGCAGGCCTTTTTGTGAGTTGAATTCCCTCGCCTTGAAAGAGTCGGTGACCAAATCGCACTTTGTGTGCGCCGGGATATTCCCGCATGGTGCGCAGTGGTCGCCATTCCGGGGTTACGGGTTCGCTTTTGAGGATCAGAAAGTCAATCGCTTCAATTTTCATGGCGTTATCCTCCTATTTTCCTACTGAGCCAAAGTACACGGCAAAATGTTCGACGCCGTCGAGTCTGAGTGCCCGGTTTAATTCGTCGTCATTGAATGCCGCACTGGTGCAGGCGCGGCAGTTTACAGCCATGGTGCCCAGGTACAGGTTCTGTCCGACATGGCCGGCATCGAGGTGGATGTAGCGATACCCCCGGTCGCCGTAGCGCCAGGTCATCCGCGCGGCTACTGCTGTCCATATGAATGTGGCGGCACTTGTCTGGATCAGTTCGGGTTGCAAGGTGGTGTTGGCTATTCTGTCGTCTATTTCTTCTGATTGGTCGATTATTCCCAGTTTGTGTCCCATAGATAGGTACCGGTATAACCCGCGATCCAGGCCTTCTACGTTGTTTACCACAATATAGGTTTCAAATGCGTGTCGCGCACCCGCCGATGGTACGGTGCGAAATGTTTCGCCCTGTTCAAATTCTTTCACGCCCTGCGTTGCCCAGAGTAAGTAGGTCAGTTCATTCAGTGTGATGGGGTCATCGAAGAATACGCGTTCGCTTTTGCGCTCGTCTATGGCCTGGCGCAGGTCGATTTGCGTTGTTTCGATGTGCGCGGGTTCGGGCAGGTCTATTGTTTCGCCCTGGTAATGCAATTCGGGCATGGGCGGTGGTTCTCTGCGCGCCTGCCCGGTTGGGCCTAAATTTTTGAACTGTGTGCGCCGCATAAATTCCGGTCCTGCTTGTGGACGTCGTTTGCGTTTTGCCATTTAATTTTCCTCTCCGATTTGTGCGCCTATCGCTTTTAATGCTTCTATGCCCAGGCGGTCTTCGAGTTGTTTTAAGTACAGACTGCGCGGATCTACTTTTTTTCCGTGCGATTCCCAATATCCGTCTTTGCGTTTGTACCGGCCATCTCGTTTCTCGCCGATGCAGCCGATGGCGTAATTTTGCGATGTTGGGGGTTTTTGTAAGATATAACTCTCTGCTTCGCAATTCCACAATACTTTTTGCGCGCCCGCCCAGCCGTGGCCGGTGCCCGAGCTTTGCCGGTCCTGTACGTTGATGGCGTTGCCGTTTACGATTACGTTGTCAAATAGGGTGCATACAGACCAGCGGTGATGGGGGCCGGTGTCGGAGTGGGCGATGTCCGCTGTGCAATCTACGAATGCGTTTGGTCCCGGTACGCGGGCGTGTAGTACATAATCGTGGCGACCCCGCCGGGTATAACACCGTTGTACGAGGGATAATTGCCCGTGGATGGGGAAGGAGTAACGCCGCGATCCGGTGATTTTTGATACGGGATCGAGGCATTGGCTATCCTGTACGGTCATCCATTTTGCCTGGTTGCCAATGGTTACACATGCATATCCAAAGTGAACCGAGGTGATATCGCGCGCCCAGGCATTTTGTACCTGGGAGAATACGACGAAGTTCCAGGCGTGGTCTTCGTCGATGTATTCGTTTTCTCGCCGAGAATCCTTTTTTTCTTTATCAAATTCCGATACACCGCGGAGGTTCTCTATGCCGACCTGTTCAATGCGCCCGGGATATTCGTATTTGTAAATCGACCCACCGCCGTATTCGCGTTCAATTGCATTGCCCATTGGCGCGTCGATTGTTATGCGATTGCCATTTATGGCGGTTATGGTGCGGTCAAAGTGAAAGTCGTAGGCGCCGGGTTTCCATTGCCGAACGTCGGGATGTCTCATTTCAATGCGGTCCATGCCTATGGTTGCGATCCACTTTGCCGTGCTGGGGCGATGTACGATGATGTCATCGCCGACTGCAAAATTCGATGCGTCTGCGATGGCGAATGTTTTTGCGCCTACGGGAACATAATCATCTACAATTTCCTGTCGCGTGTTTTCTATTTCTCGCGGTCTGCGTCCCCGTCCTTTAAATTCGATTAAGGTGCGCTTTCCCGTTCCGGTTGCGATCAATACTGTGCCGTTTTCTTCTGCGCCCTGGCCGCGCAGTACGACGCCACTTGTCCGTATCTGCAGGGTTCCGCCAATTCGATATTTTCCGCGTTCGAGTAACAGGGTCCCGCGAAATCCATTGGCATCCGGTGTGCGCGCCGATACGTCGTCAATTGCCGCTTGTAATCGCGCTGTGTCGTCTCCTCCGGCCTGGGGTTGAACGGTTAGTACGACTGGTACATCTGGCAGAGCTACACCACCACCCATGTACCCGCAGTGCGAGAAGTCCGGGATGATATTGCCCTTTTCATCCGGCACATAGACCAGTCGTCCATCAGGTCCTGGATATACCAGTTTGCTGTGGTTTCCTTCTGCCCACGCGGTTGTGGTGCAAGTGAGAAATACGCACAGTACGACGGTAAAGCTCAGTAGATCAATCATAGGATCTCCTTTTACTCGATGTCCTCGTATCGCGGTAGTGTGTCTATGAAGCGATATGCGTTGTTTTTTCGATCGATCATACAGCAATAATGTTGCAGTCCATTTGTTGCGATGAGGTAGGTGGCCTGTACGACTGTATTGTATCGGCCGATCTGGTCAAAGACCTGTTGGGTGATTTTTACTTCGGGAGCTTTGCATTCTGCCATTAACAGTGCTTTTCCTTTTGCGTTATATACGAGTACATCGGCGCGGCACTGCATGCCTTGAAATACGAATCCGGTTTCGATTGCGGTGCGTCCCTGTGGATAGCCGAGTCCTTCGATTAAGTACCGCACAAAATTCTGGCGCACCCATTCTTCGGGGGTTAATACCACGTATTTTTGACGGAGGGGGTCTAAGATCATGTCGCTTCCGTCGCGGTTTGCGATGTCAAATGTGGATGAGGTTGGAAAATTCAATTTTTGCATGGTGCGGTTATTCTCTCAATGCCACAACGGGCGCGAGTGAGGCGGCTTTGCGGGCGGGCAAGAGCGCGAATACAAAGCACAATCCCACAGATGCGAGGGAGATGTATGCAAAATCAATGGCGAGCATTTTTACGGGCAGTGCCTGGATGATGTAAATTTGACCGGGTAGTTTGATCCATTCAAATGTCTGCTGCGACCAGCACAGGAGATAGCCAATCGCGTTGCCAAAGATGACGCCTGTGAGGCCGACGCCGAGGCCCTTGAATGTGAAGATTTTGCCAATTGAACGCGGCGTTGCACCCATTGCTTTTAATATGCCGATGTCGCGCTGTCTGTCGCCTACTGTCATGGTTAAGATGCTGACGATGTTGAATCCGGCTACCATTACGATGAGACACAATACCAGGGAGCTAAACCATTTTTCCAGGCGGATGGATGCATACAGGTTGCGGTGTGTGTCCATCCATGTTATGGCATCGAGTTCTGTTCCTGTGGGAAGGGTGGGTGCAATGCGATGTGCTTCAAATGGCTCGGCGAGCCGAATCTGGATGCCCGAGATCTGGTGGCGCCATCCCAGGTCGCGTTGTGCCGCTTCGAGCGATACAAAGGCGAGTGCGGAGTCGAGTTCGTCCAGTCCGGTGTGAAAGATGGCGGTTACTTTGTAGGGCCACAATTGTGGTTGTTGTCCCATTAAGACTTCTTTGGGCACCAGTCCCATCATGATTTCGGTGCCGACTACTGCGCCGAGCCGGTCTGCGAGTACGCGGCCAATGGCTGTGCCATATACTTTGGCGCGTCTGGTAGAGGGTGTGTTTTGATCGGGGTCGGGTGGTTGAATGTTCAGGTCGAGGTCACCTGCCCATAAGTATGCATTCAGGTCTGTGATTTTTGCCAATTGTGCGGCGTCTATTCCCCGCACGGCTACGCCAGCTTGTATCATTTCGCCGCCGGGGGGACGCCGAAGCGCGAATCCCTCGGCCGCTATAAAAGGTGCTGCTGCGCGTACAGAGGCCTGTTTTTCCAATTTTTCGATTTGTTCTGCGTTGGGCGACATGGGCTGTGCATGGGGTTTTTGTACGATGATATGTGGGCTTACGCTCAACAGGCTGTCCCACAATAGTGCCGAAAATCCATTGAAAACGGATAGGACAATTACGAGGGCGGCAACCCCAATGGTTACGCCTGCAATAGCAATGGCTGCGGTTAATGATATCTGACGCTGCCGGCGCATGGCGCGCATAAATCGCCGCGCGATGAAGTATTCGCAGGTATTATTCATATCTAATCGCTTCCACGGGGTCCAGTGTTGCCGCGCGTTTTGCGGGCCAGCGGGCAAATACGAGGCATAGCAATAATGCGAGTGCCGAGGTCATCACATAGTCAGATATGTTTATGGTTACGGGGAGGGCGTTGATAAAATAAACGTCGCCGGAAAGCGATATGGGTGCATAGACCTTTTGTATCCAGCACAGGCCCCCGCCCAGTATGTTGCCCAATAATACGCCGCTCGCTCCGATTATCAGTCCTTCTCGGGAAAAAATTTGGGCGATGCTTTTGGGTGCTGCTCCCATTGCTTTTAAGATGCCAATTTCGCGTCTGCGCTCATTTACAGACATGGTTAGTATGCTGATGATGTTGAATCCCGCGACTATTACGATTAAGCTCAAGACCACGAAGCTCGCCCATTTTTGCAACCAGATCCATGCGTATAGATTGCCCTGTGCATACATCCACGATGTGGGGAACAGGTCGGCATGCGTTGCTATCAGTGTCTCTCGCAATTCAACGCTGACGCGGTCGGCTTCAAATGCATTGACGAGGCGCACTTGAATGCCGGTTGCCAGGTCGCCCCATTGGAGGTCCCGTTGTGCAGCCGCGAGGGATATGTAGATTAGTGAGGCGTCAAATTCGTAAAATCCCGTTTCGAATATGCCGGTTACTACGTATTGGCGCAGTGGGGGTATGTTGGTGAGGTCTTTGGGGGCGGCCAGCAGGCGTATTTTTGATCCTGTGGAGGTGCCCAATTTTTCGGCAAGGGTTTTGCCAATTGCGATCCCAAAGGTGTTGCCTTCAATGCGCGTCAAGTCCATTTTGCCGTCGGTTATATGATGGGTGATGTCGCTGCTTTTTACCATGCCATTTACGCCTCGCACCAATACGCCCGATGTGACAGTGCCCACATCTTTGACTCTGCTCAATACATAACCTTCTGTTTCTATGACGGGATTGGCACCGACCACTTCCGGGTGTTTTTCGAGCAATTGGACGATGGGGGCGTAATTTTCGATGCGTTCGCTGTACGGACGCCGCACGGTTATATGGGGATTTATGCCCACCTGTCGGTCAAAGATCATATCCGCATAGCCATTCATTACGGATAGGGTGATGACGAGTGCTCCAACGCCCAGTCCGACACCTATGATGGCAATGATTGTGGTTAATCCCATGCGACGACCAACGCTGAAGAGGTGCCGTCTGATTATGATCCATTCATAGCCCACTTCTTTTCCCTCTGCCTTTATACAAAAAATCCCGATTCAGAAACACATCGGTGTTTAGAATCAGGATGTTTTTGTATTGTGGTGCCCGGTTCGTGGCTCTTACAAATTGTTTTTTTCCAGTGAACTGAGCCTGTCTCTCAACCGAGCGGCTTGTTCATATCGCTCTTCGGCAATGGCTTTTTGGAGTTTTTGTGCCAGTTTTTGTTGTAAGGTGATTGGACGGTCGCGTTCTATTTCTTCGGCCCATTCCGAGAGGGCTTCGATTTCTTCGTCTGCTTCAATGCCGGTATTTGCCACGCATGTTTGAATTTTGTCGATTCCGTTTTCAATGTGATCCAGAGCGCCGGAATAATCGCCTTTTTGCAGACAGACTTCGCCCCGCGCACGGGTGTGTACCATGAGTACATAAGGTCGATAGTGTTCAAATATTTCTCGGTCTTGTTCATTTTTGGCATAAGCCCGCACGAGATCCAGCAGTGCCAGATTGTGGGCGGTGTCGCGCGCGACTGCTTCAAAATCGCCCAATCGCATCAGGCAGACATAGCGGTGATAAAATAACAATCCCTCTTGACTCAATTCGAGGCACGCTTTTCTGTTGAGATAAAAATTCTCATCTGTACCAGATTTCGTTTGTTCGATTTCGAGTTGGTCTAAATAGTATTCGAGCAATGAAAAATAGCCGTGCGGACAGGTTCCGTCAGGCCGATCATGTAATTCCATTTGCATGATGCCCAGGTCGAGGCGTACTTGCAATTTTTCCCGTCCGTCCAGGCCTTGAATTTTGCGTACACAAATATCGGTGGGGTCAAAATCCCAGTTCGACAGATATGGGCTGAGGTCGCGTTTCATTATTTTTCCTTTTTTTTAGCTTGTAAATGTCGGGGAAATATGGAGAAAACCCCGTTAAATGTCAACTTGTTTACAAAGACTACGGCGCTTGACAAGTACATCTGGCGGGTGTTATTTTGGGGTGTTTGTTACAGTGGAAAGGCTCTGAATAGATATGTCTAAATCTGACAATGAAGGTACTGTTATCCGCCATCACCTCGGCAATTATGTCGTCCAGACCGCCGATCGCGTGGTGATGTGCGCGCTTTCGACTCGTTTGCGGAAACAGCTCGAATATCCCGAAGCCGCGCCGGGTTCGCGCCGCCGCCGCGTGCAGTCGGTCAGGCGGGTGCGGGTGATTGATCCGGTTGCGGTAGGGGATCACGTGATTTTTTCCGAGGGTGCAGATAATAGGGGTATGATCCGCGAGGTGTGTCCTCGCAGTAATAAGGTTTCTCGGCGCGCGTCTGGCGGGTCTTATAGGGAGCAACTTTTAGCTGCGAATGTCGATCAGGTTGTCCCCATTATTTCTGCGGGGGAGCCAGATCCGGACTGGATTTTGCTGGATCGCATGATAGGTATTGCAGAGTGGCAGCAGATATCCGTGTCACTGTGTCTCAATAAGCTCGATCTCGCCGATGAGGCATGGGCAGATCGGGTTATGGATCCGTACAGGGCGATGGGATATCCCGTGGTTTATACCAGTATTGTTTCCGATGCGGGTAAAGAGGCGTTTTACGATCTTCTCTGTGGGAAAATTACCCTTTTTATGGGGGCTTCTGGCGTTGGAAAGTCGAGTTTGCTCAATTGGTTGCAACCGGGATTGCAATTGCGTACAGGACCTGTTAGCAAAGCGACGGGCGAGGGCATACATACGACGACCCATACGGAGTTGGTCGCTCTGGATAAGGGGGGGTTTGTCGGCGATATGCCGGGTGTTCGAGAGTTTTATCTGTACGATATAAGTCCCGAGGATATTCCCGTTCTTTTTCGAGATTTTTACCCGTTTCTCGACGGTTGTCGCTTTCGCGATTGTTCGCATGTCCACGAACCCAATTGTGCCGTGAGAACGGCTGTGGATGATGGCGAGATCGCACGTCAACGCTACGAGAGCTATTTGAGGCTGCGGGAGAGGCCTTAGATATTTAAAAAATCCGTTTCAGAAAGAGAGACAAAAACGCTTCGGTATCGACGTGCATCGCGCAGTTGACGGGTTTGCCGAGACGATAGGGTGAGGGCAAGCCGCGGCGGTCTGTGACGACCTGGCCTATGGTGAGGTCGCCCGTTGTTTCTATGTCGATGTACAGGGTTTCTGCGCGGAGGAGTTCGGGCGCGATAGCCGCGCCTACGGCGAGTGGGTCGTGCAGGTACACGATTGGCTCGCGTCCGAGTTGTCGATAGAGGGCGATTACGTTCTGTACGGCATCGACGACGAATTGAGATGCGACTGTTTTCAGGGGGGCGATTTTGTTTTCGATATCCGTTTCGGATAATTTTACCTGACGCGTTGCATCTAATGGTACGATCAGAAGTGTTGCATCAGAGTGGACGACTGTGTGTGCAGCGTGGGGGTCGGCGTAGAAATTGAATTCTGCTACGGGTGTTGAGTTGCCCGTTGCTGCAATGGCGCCGCCCATTATAATGACCTGTTTGGCTTTTTGGAGTGTTCCCGGCTGGCGCTGTTCAGCCAGTGCCAGATTTGTTAGGGGTCCGACGGCTATTATTGTGATTTCTCCCGGTTGATTGGATAGGGTTTGTACGAGGAAATCGACGGCGTCGCCTTTTACATCACGAGATGGTTTTGGCAATACGGCTTGTCCCATGCCGGTCTCGCCATGGACTTCGGTGGCGAATACGGCGTCGCGTTTTAAGGGCAGGTCCGCACCTGCAAAGACGGGTATTTCCGGGCAGTCCAATAGTTGCAATAATCCCTGTGCATTGCGCGTGCCGATGTTGAGAGGGACGTTGCCACTTACGGTGCAGATGCCTATTACGTCGAGTTCAGGAGAACCCAATGCGAGCATGATGGCCAGCGCGTCATCTACGCCGGGGTCGGTGTCTAAAATTATGGGTTGTGTGTTCAATTGCAGTTCCATTCGGTTAAGCTATGCATGAAGACGTCATCGCGGCATGCTTAAAGCCGCGATCCAGAAGGTTTTGCCGTTGACTAAATCCCATACAATGGTTCATATTTTGCCCGTAAATGCCGCATTAAGGGTTCATGGCTGAGGGGTTTTCCAGTTACGACTTCGATGAGTTCATTTGCGCGATAGCGCTGTCCTTGTGAATAGATTTTTTCCGTTAGCCAGTTTTTCAAGGGTTCAAATACGCCTTCGGCAAATTGTGCATTCAGGTCGCCTACTTCCTGGCGCGCTTGTTCAAAGAATTGCGCGGCGTACAAATTGCCCAAAGAGTATGTTGGAAAGTACCCTATCCCGCCTCCGCTCCAGTGTATGTCTTGCAAACACCCCCGGGCATCGTCCGGGGGGGTGAGTCCCAGATATTTTTCAAATGTTTCGTTCCAGACGCCGGGGACATCTTCGGCTTTTAACCCGCCATCGATCAGTGCTTGTTCGAGTTCAAAGCGCAGCATGATGTGTAAGTTGTACGTGGCTTCGTCGGCTTCTACGCGGATATGTGAGGGGGCGACGGCGTTGACTGCGGCGTAGAAGTCGCGTTCGGATACGTCGCTTAGTGCGTCCGGAAATGCGGTTTGTGCTTTGGGGTAGAAGTGTGCCCAAAATGCCTCACTGCGGCCGACGAAGTTTTCCCACATGCGCGATTGCGATTCGTGTATGCCCAGAGATATAGAGTCTCCCATGGGGGTTCCGTAGTGTTCGTCGTTTAAGCCCTGGTCGTAGATGCCATGGCCCGCTTCGTGCATGATGCTGAAAAAGGATTCGGAAAAGAAGTTTGTGTTATACCGCGTGGTTAAACGCGTGTCGCCCGGTCCAATGCCGCTGCAAAATGGATGGGTGGTGATGTCTAAACGCCCGTGGTCAAAGTTGAAGCCGATTTGCGCGGCTGCGATTTTTCCAAATGCTTCTTGTTGGTCTATGGGATATGTGCGCGTGAGGATATTTTCGTCGGGTTTTTTGCCGGATTCGGAGATTGCACCCACGAGTTCGACGAGTTCGTCGCGCAAGCCAGAGAAGACGCGGGTCAGGTTTTCCGAAGTTTCGCCGGGTTCATAGTCGTCTAATAGGGTGTCGTAAGGCGTTTCGCCCGTGTTCAGCGCATTTACTTCTTGATGTTTTAAGTCGAGGATCTTTGTGAGGTGGGGTTGGAACAGGGCGTAGTCCGATTTTTCGCGGGCTTCTCGCCATGCTTGCTGCGCGATGGTGGCTACGCGGGCGAGTTCTTCGACGAGGGTGCGGGGCAGTTTGATAGCCCGATCGTAGTCCCGGCGGAGTTCTCGTACGTTGACTGCGGCTTCGGAGCGTGGGTCGGATATCAGGTCGCTGTTTTCTATTTCAGAGAGCCAGTCGCCAATTTGAGGGGTGGTTGCGCGTTCGTGTATCATGCCGGTGAGCAATGCGAGTTGCTCGGCGCGATGCCCAGCTCCGCCTTTTGGCATGTAGGTCTGTTTGTCCCAGCCCAATACACCGGCACAGGATCCCAATAGGGAGATTTGTTTTATTTCTGTGATTAACTTTTGATACGTAGATTTGACCTCGGCCATTTTTGCTCCTTGTGATGATGTTTCAATACAACACACGATAAGCCAAAATCTACGTGCCTTCCATGCACCCGTCAAGCGCAAATACGGTTCTTCAGGTATCCGCTGAGTCTCTGGTCCCAAGAGCCAGAGTTTGAGCGCACACCAGAAAAGCACTTGAAAGAATATGCAATTCTAATTATGCTTTGTAAAAGCTATTCAGGATAAAAAAATGTGAGGACGGTATGGCAGTTGCTACGGAAGATATGATTGCGAAAATGGTCAAGGCCATTGTGGATGAGGTCGATCCCGTGCAGATTATTCTTTTTGGTTCGCAAGCTAAAGGAAATGCGAAACCAGATTCAGATGTGGATTTGCTTGTCGTAGAAGAACAACCATTTGGTCCACAACGCAGCCGTTACAAAGAGATTAAACGGATAAGACGTTCGCTTTCGTCCTATCGCGTTCCCAAAGATATTCTGGTTTACAGTCAGAATGAGGTCGATACCTGGCGAAATTCCATCAATCATATTATTGCGCGAAGTTTGCGAGAGGGAAGAGTGATTTATGAGCGATATTGATGATGCGCGCTTGATGCAGACCAAAGCAAAACAGGATCTTTCTGCATTGCGTGGAATGATGGATAAGACAATCTTTGCAGAAGAAATATTCGGTTTTCATGCACAACAAGCTGTCGAAAAATCCCTTAAAGCCTGGTTGTCCTTGATCGGTGTTAGCTTTCCCCTTATTCACGATCTTGAGGAACTTTTTGCATTGCTCAAAGATCAAGGACAAGCTGTTCCAGATATATTTCAGTCGCTTGTCGATCTTACTGATTTTTCCGTTCAGTTTCGGTATGATACCTATATAGATTTTGAAGACGAGTTGGATCGTGATGAAGTCATACAGAAAGTTCAAAATTTTGTAGATTATGTCGAACAGCTTCTCAATAATGCCTCAACTGAAGCATCCTCTGAAGCATCACAATCGGAAAATGATGTATGAAAAATAATCGCGATGATATCCAGAGCCTTGTCGATGCGTTTTCGACAGAACCCGTGTGTGTGGCAGATGCGCTATCCGACGGGCGGTTTTTTCTGGATGAGAAATACGATGCCCTGTCCCGGCGTCTCGGCGATCTGTTCTGGTTGCCCGTGTCACATGCTTATGTCGTGTTCTGTTATGCGTATAGCGCGCTGTTTGGCATTCCGGATTTTACCCGTGAAGCTCTGATGCGCCAGCCAGATCGGTTTTCGCAAAAGCGTTTGGCGCTGACGATTCGCTCGACGAGTGGTTTTGTTCTCGATGGCTTTGGGTATGATCGCCGCACGGATCGGTATCGCAAGGATATTTATTGGCCCGGTCCGGTTATTCGCAGTGTGCATGTGGAGAGTCTTAGGCACAATAAGGCGCGGATTTCCAATCCGGCGATGGCATATTTTGGATATCATCTTATCCGCGCAGCGGAATGGCTTTCTGTACATCGCAAGGATGCGGATTTTTCCAGAGAACGTCGGCGGCACTATGATTTTGTTGGTGACTTTTTCCGCACGGCTGATTATCCTTTCCCTGTGGAGCGCCGCGAGGCGAGAGAATTTTCGAGGCAGGTCGATGAGATGCTCGCCGGGGATGACTGTGCGGATTGCTGGGTCAACATCCGTCATGCAGCAAGAGAATTGAGCGTGGGTCTCGATCTCGAAGATCTCGCGTCTTTTCTTCCCAAACGCACGGGTGTATTTTTTAGGCAAGCGGTTTTTTAATTGGTTATAATAGGAGGCATGATATGTCGAAGAGCCTCTTTAACAAGGTCGCTCACTCTTTTTTCACTCTTTTTAAAAGGAGGCGTCACATGGCCCGGGTAGAAATTGAATATTGTGCAGCTTGAGGCTATGAAACACAATCCGTCGGGATGACGGATCAAATTGTCAATGCGTTTAAGCAGGATATCGAAGCTATTACCCTGATTCCGTCCAGCGGTGGTCGCTTTGAGGTTACGGTTGATGGCGAACTGGTGTTCTCCAAACTCAAGGAGAAACGCTTTCCGGAATACGAGGAGATTCAACCGCATATTCAAAGTCGGATTTCGTGAATTGGGGATGCTGGAAATAAATGAGCCGGGGTAAAAAAGCTCCGGCTCAAAGGAGGCTTTCATGAGCGATCTCAATGTCGGCATTGTTGGACTCGGCTGGGTAGCTGGGGCGCATATTGATACGTTTAAGGCGGTCAATGGCGCAAATGTTACGGCGATATGTTCTCGTCGGGATCACAACGAGGATGATCTTGCAGCAGAATACGGCACGCCTTTGAAGGCGTATAAAAATTACGATGATATGATCGCCGATCCCGATATTCATATTATCGATATTTGCACGCCACACAAATTTCACGCGGATCAGGCGGTTGCGGCTGCCGAGGCGGGCAAGCACCTGCTTATTGAAAAGCCCATTTGTCTGTCTTATGAGGACCTCAAACGGGTGCGCGATGCGATTGTCGCAGCCGGTGTGCAATCCTGTGTTTGTTTTGAATGTCGCTTTAGCGCGCACTTTTCTATGATCCGCTCGATTATTGACGAGGGGTTGCTCGGCGAGTTGCACTATGGCGAGGTTGATTACTACCACGGGATTGGTCCCTGGTATGGTCAATTTGAATGGAATGTGAAGAAGGATTTTGCCGGGTCGAGTTTGCTCACCGCAGGGTGTCACGCTCTGGATGCGTGTCTGTTTTTTATGGATGGCGATGTGGAGGAAGTGACCAGTCTGGCTACGAGATCGAGGTCCGATATTTTTGAGCCTTATGAATACGATACGACCACGGTTTCTCTTCTCAAATTTGCCAATGGCAATGCGGCGAAGGTCACTTCGTGTGTCGATTGCTTACAGCCCTATTATTTTCATATTCATCTCGTGGGTTCCGAAGGTAGCTTGCTGGATAATCGGATCTATTCGCACAAGTTGCACGGTATGAGCAAAGAGAGGTGGAGTACGCTCGAGACCTCGTTGATTGACTCTGGCGATGTGGCAGATCACCCCTATGAGCCGCAGTTCCAGGCGTTTGTGGATGGTATTAATGCGAATGAGCCGATGCCGCGCACGAATTTTGATATTGCTTTTGAGACCCACCGCGTCAATTTTGCCGCCGATCTTTCGGCGTCGGAGGGGCGCACGGTCAATCTTTCGGAATTTGATTGATGGGACGATGATGATCGCAGAAACCCACTCGCGAGGAGGGCGGGTGGGTTTTTTTATGTGCGATTAATTTGATAGAGGAGGATGCCGCTTGCGACTGCGATGTTGAGCGATTCAACCGGGGCGGCCATGGGGATGGTGACGGTGTGATCGGATAGGGCGAGGAGGGCGGGGTCGATGCCAAAGGCTTCGTTGCCGAGGAGGAGGGCAACGGGGGTTAGAGTTTGGAGATTTTGGAAGGATATGCCGTTGGTGTGTGCTGCGATGATCTGAATGTTGCGCTGGCGAAGCTGGTGTAACAGGGCGGGTCCGTCCTGGAGAGGGAAGACGGGGAGGCGAAAGATGGCGCCCATGGTGGCGCGTACGACTTTGGGGTTATAGACTTCGACGGATCCGCGGGTGAGAAAGATGCCTTTGCATCCGGCGGCTTCGGCTGTTCGCATGATGACGCCCAAATTGCCGGGGTCGGAGACGCGGTCGAGGATGAGGAATGGGCCATTGGTGTTGAGGATGGCCTTGCGGTCATAGGTCGGCATCGATACCACGCCGAGTACGCCTTGCGGTGTGTCTATGTCTGACATGTGTTTGAAGGCGCGCCAGTCGGTTTGCTGAATGGGGATGCGCTGTGCGAGAGCCGTCTGATAGAGGGTCTTGAGGCGCGTGTTGCGGGCGATGCTTTCGCGGCAGAAGATGAGTTGTTCGAGTGTGTCGCTGCTTTTGAGTGCTTCTTCGCAGAGGCGAATGCCCTCTATGAGGTATTTTTGTTCTGCCCGACGCATTTTGCGGCGTTTCAGGTTCAGGATTTTTTTTGCGTTTTTGATGGCCATGGGCTATGGGGTGTTGTCTCGGGTGATGGTGGCGCGTAGTTCACGCAGTTCTTCCCAGATCGCTTTTTCGCGTTTGGACAGGCTCAAGAAGTAGAGCAGGATGGCGACCCATATGATGATGTACGCCGCGGTCATGTATTCGAGGTGTTGCATAAGTTCCTCCGTGAAAAAGTTATTTTCAAATTTCGGCTTTGAGGGATTCGAGTTCGTTTTGTGCTTTTGCGAGTGATACGCGCTTGAAGAGCAGGGCGAAAAAGAGCGCGAAGAAGGTGATGACGCAGAAGAAAAAGACGATTTTCATGTCGGGTGGCAGGCTGATTTCTTCGCCGCGAACCACTTCCGGGTGATGCGTGCGCCACAGTTTGGTGGCGTAGTGGATGAAGGGCACGTTGAGGAAGCCGATGATGCCGAGTACTGCGCGAAAGCGCGCGCTTTGAACCGCGTCTTCGAGGTAGGTGTGCAACATGTGATACGCTGCGAGGATGAGCCAGAGTATGAGTGTGAGTGTGAGTTGTGCATCCCAGACCCACCACGCGCCCCAGATGGGTTTTGCCCAGATTGCACCTGTGATTAAGACCAGGGTGCCAAAGAGCAAGCTCACTTCGGCTGAACAAGCGGCCCACAGGTCGCAGTTTTTGTCGCGTTTCCACAGATAGAAGATGCTGAAGATAAAGCAGAGAAAGCTGCCCAGGAACATTGAGAAGGCAGATGGGACGTGGTAGTAGAATATTTTTTGTGCCAGTCCCATTTCTTTTTCTATTCCGGCGTACATGAATACCAGATAGGGGGCGATAGTCAGGCAGATGAGCGCGAGAATGCCGAAGATAAAGGGAAGGATGTAGGGTTTTTGGTGCATTGTCAATCCTCCAGGACATATTCAAATAAGAGCAGGCATGCAGCGATGTAGAGTGCGACAAAAGCACTGCTGAGTACGAGCCAGTCTGTGATTTCACTGCCTTCGAGAACTGCGCGAAAGGATTCGATGGCTGCGAGAAGTGCCGGGATGAATATGGGCAGTGTGAGGAGGGGTAAGAAGGCTTCTCGCAATCGGGTGTTGAGCGACATGGCAGAGAAGAGGGTGCCAATGGTCGCAAGACCGAGGGTGCCCAGCAAGATGGGCAGGATGAGATGGGGGAGTGCTTGTGCGATTTGCAGGTTGAGAAAGATGACGAGGATGGGCAAGATGAGTGCCTGGAGTATGAGCATGGTGAGGGTGTTGCCCAGCATTTTGCCCAGGAAGATCGCACCCGGATCCGCGGGTGTGAGGCGCAAGCCCATCAGGCAGTCGTTTTGTTTTTCGATAGCAAAAGATCGGCTGAGGCCCAGCAGTCCTGCAAAAGCCGTGGCGATCCAGAAGATGCCGGGGGCTACTGTTTTTATGATTGGTGAGCCGGGTTCGTATATGAAATTGAAGATGATGACGATCAGAAATGCGAAGAAGGCCATGGCGCTGAGGCGTTCTCTGGTGCGCCATTCGGTTTTGAGATCTTTTTGGAGAATGGCGAGGGTTTGTGTGAAGAAAAGAGGCATTTTTTAGCGGGTGGTTTTGTTTTCGTACAGGGTTTGCAAGTCGGATTCACTGAAGTCTTTTGCCGATGCTTCGTGCACTAATTGGCCCTGGAAGAGGATGCCAAAGCGGTCTGCGAGCGCGAGGCCCCGCGCGAGGTCGTGTGTGACGAGGAAGATGGTGCGTCCTTCTGCTTTGAGGGTGGTGATTATGTTGGATAATGTCGATTGAGCCGATGTGTCGAGGCCGGTGAAGGGTTCGTCGAGTAAGAGGATCGATGGGTGGTGCAAGATGGCTCGGGCAATGGCCAGTCGCTGTTTCATGCCCCGGGAGTATTTGTGTATCCGGTCGCGCTGGCGGTTTTTCAGGCCCACGGTGAGGAGGACTTTTTCAATGCGGGTGTTGAGGTTTTGAAGGCCGTACATGCGTCCGTAAAATGCGAGATTTTCTCGCGCTGTGAGGTCGTCGTAGAGCATGGTTTGATGCGAGATGTATCCGATGTTTTTGCGTATTTCATGCGGGTTGCGCCGGGTGTCTATACCGCTGATCCAGATGTCGCCAGATGATGGTTTTGATAGTGTGGCGATGAGGCGCAACAGGGTTGTTTTGCCCGCTCCGTTTGGGCCAAAGAGTGTAAAAATACATCCCGTTGGTACGGTGAGGTTTATGTCTTGTAGAGCCGTGATATGACCAAAACGGCGGGTTGTGTTCTGTATGTCAATGGCCGTGTTCATTGGTTGCTATCTGATAGATCAATGACTTCGGCTTTGAGGGCGTTGCGCCTGTTTTTGTAATCGGCTTCCGAGAGTTTGCCGTTTTCATATCGCTCGTCGAGGTCGGCGATTTGTTCGAGCAGGATGGTGCGCCGATTGGGGGGTGTTTTGTGTGAGCGCATGTAGATGATGAGGATTGCGAGTGCGAGCGCACTGGCAGCAATGATTCCTATTGTGGTTTGTAAATTGGGTGTGAGGCTGAATTCGGATGATGAGAGTCTGATGTCGATTTGTGTGCCGGGCGCGAGTTGTTCGGTGCCAAATCGCTGAAAGGCGTTATTGCCCAGGTTTACGATTCCGAGGTCTTGAAGTACTGTTGTGGAGACGGGGGTTTCGGGCGGTTGGACGAGCAAGTCCATGCCCGCGGTGGGATAGGTGATGCGTTGCGCGATGCGGTTGGTCGGGGGTATGGAGAATGTGAAGAAGGTCTGGCTATTTCCGGGGATGATGGGGCGTGGGTCAACGAGTAGTGAACCGTGCAGGTGTACGCCTTGCGGTGCGCGGATAAAGTCGGTTACGCCGTCGGGTAAGGGTATTTCCAGGCCGTGACCGTGGTCGCCGCCCGTGAGGTAGGTGCGGTCGCCGTGGTTGTGTACGATGAAAATATATGTGACTGTGCCAGCCTGAGCGTCGAGGAGGATGTGGTGTGAAGATAGGGATATGGCGGTGTCGGAGTCCGTGGTTTCAAATACGGGGATGTCAACAGTATCGCCCGCAGGTGCCGGGTTGCCGGGATAGTCTATGCCGTTGTATCGGGCAAATAGCATGGGCGGTGGTTCGGCTCCCGGGTCTGGGGGGACGTCGAGGATAAATTGGCCTTTGCTGTCGGTGGTGTCACGCACTACGGTGACGTCTCCGGCTTCATGGAGGATATAAGAGACTTCGATATCTGGTTCGGGACGGTTGAGGGTGTGATTGATGACATGACCCGTGAGGGCGAAGGTAGGGGTGGCGATAAAAAGGGCAAGCATTCCGATGAGGAACGCGAGATGCGGAGCGGATAATAGACGGAACATGGTATGAAGGTGAGTAACCAGTGTGATCATGGTCGATGATCCCATTCTTTTCGAAGGTTATCCATATATGTCCCCCGTTCCATGTATCCCCCTGTTTGAATACGATTGATTAGTGTTGGATCATACTCTAACCCACTCAATATCATCAACCTGCCCAAAACAGTCAATCTTTATTGATTCATCCACTGGCAGAGCATGCGTAACGTCAGTTAATCTATAACTTCTGGCAAACAACAAAGGCTACGTCTTTCGAGGCGTAGCCTTTTTCATTCCCTATTGTCTCTCCCTGGATGATCCCATTCTTTTGTTATGCAGTGCCCCTAAACCCTTTGAAACAACCTTGATGTGTGCATCATTTGTGCATACATTTGTTTTATGAATTATCAATGGGACCCGGAAAAAGCATAATCTAATTTCCTTACACATGGTGTTGATTTCGCTGACTCAGTAGGCGTATTTGAGGATAGCTGGGCATTGACCTTGAAAGAAGAGATTGAATCGGGTGAGCAACGATTTGCCACTCTTGGTACCGATTTCTTTGGACGAATTTTGGTTGTCGTTTATACATATCGAAACGAAGACATCCGTTTAATTTCCGCTCGTCCCGCAACGCGTCGAGAAAGGAGAATATATGAGCAAAAAAGAATATAATTTTGAGACCGCCCAACAAGGCCCCGTCGTTCAGCTACCATCCGGCAAGACGCGTATCACCATTCGCCTTGACACAGACATTCTGAATTGGTTTAAGAAACAGGTTCACGATGCAGGGGGCGGAAATTATCAGACGCTTGTGAACCAGGCGCTCAGAGAACACGTCCAGGCTAACAATGGCGCATTGGAACAAACGCTACGCAAAGTCATTCGCGAGGAACTCGGTTCAGGTCAAGTCCGAAAAGTTCTGTAAAAAGGTAGCCCCATTATAGGACAGATTCGTTATTTGTCAATCTATCCCATAACCTCTATTCCCACATCCCCAGTCGTACCGTCATAATCCGGGTCTGGGAAGGTATCATAAGAAAGCCCAACAAGAACCATCATTGTTGGGCCTGATGCGATTAGATCATCCGGATTCTCAAATCCTACGTTGGTAGATTTTGTTGGCATTGTGCCTTTTCAAAGTTAATAGTGGAAGCGGCACTCAAAACTGTGGGTAATCCACTTCTATATAGACTTTCTGGTGCCCCAACTTGAAGGATCAAGAAAACGCGGTCTCTGAATTTTTTGACAGCTTCGAGTATCGCTTCATCCTCCGTATCAAAGACCCCATTGAGTTCACCTTCGTAGATAATAACCCACTTACCAAAGTGGTCAAGCTCAAGGCCCTCTTCGCACAATTTGTTGTACGCGGAAATTTCATCTTTAAGTGTCCTGGCCTTCATGGCGGCATCTCTCTTTAGGGTGGTTGGACAAGTGTCTCTTTAAGATTTTTTACAATAGGTCTTCCATGATCTATTGTCAACACATTGTATGAGACAAGGAGATCTTCAAGGACGCGTTGCCTACCCCCTTACTCAATGTCTTCTTCAATGCCTTCTTGCTTAATGTATTGGGCAAACGACGATTCGCGCATAATAGCGTCCATAAGACCCTCCTGTGATAGAATACGATTGATGAGTGTTGGATCATACTCTAACCCACTCAATATCATCAACCTGCCCAAAAGGTCAACTTTTATTGATTCATCCACTGGCAGAACATTCGTCG
Source organism: Candidatus Latescibacterota bacterium (assembly GCA_022821275.1). Lineage (GTDB taxonomy): Bacteria > Latescibacterota > UBA2968 > UBA2968 > UBA2968 > VXRD01. The sequence continues at coordinate 37,460 of JAJEDY010000026.1, forward strand.
CGTCAACACATTGACGCAACCACGCCGCCGAATCTATTCCAACGGGACGTTTCATCAAGGGGGCAAACGGAAACAAGTCCGAAGGTCCTCCCTCAAGAATGTCCTGTCCTTCTATCTCACTGAGCCGAATCACTTTGTATTCTACCAAAACTTCATAGCCGGGCAATTCCTGTATGTAGCGTCCCGGGTCGCGCCGACCTGCATTGCGCCGCAAATAGATCACGTTGGAATAAATCGGCAGACCGTAATGCCCAATCGCACGCATAACATAACCAGCCATGCGCAGCGGCATAGATGGATCGTCAGTCGTTTGAAACTCGTGATGTATCAATGCCTCCTCACCTGCGATATGGGCGCGGATGAGGCTATCGGTATGTTGTGTTTCAGCCCTGATTTGCTCTGTGTCGAGTATGTCCAGGACTTCTACATCGTCCTGTTCAAGTGTAAATCGGATGAAGTCTTTGGGATAGGTCTGGATGAGATGTTTGGAGATGGTTTCGTATTTGGCCATGTGAAATACCTCGCGTCTGATGGGGTGAGTAAGTGGGATACACGTAACACTCAGACATAAAGCAAATGGCATGCCAACAAATGGTAATTCTCCAAAAATTGAGCGATATTTTGCGTTGGAAGATGTCTAAGTACTTTAAATATTCTGTTTTACACACTTGTTCACATTCTGAATTTAAATCCGCAGATGGCCGCAGATGGGCACAGATGAAAGGCGAGAGGGTACATTTTGAGCGATGAATGGGCGATTATGTGAAAGATATGTACCGCTCATGTGGTGGTGATTCTTGCGTAATCTATAACTTCTGGCAAACAACAAAGGCTACGTCTTTCGAGGCGTAGCCTTTTCTCATTTCCTACTTCGGCACTATTTTAATATGTCTGCGGCCCCATGTATCCCTTGTTTTTTTAAATATCGGTTGCGCTTTAATCCTTAATGCCGTATTCTCAAAAGGATAAAGGTCGCGTGTAGTAGCGCGGTCATCGGAGAAAATTCCTATACAAAAGATGTGCCATGAATATAGAGGTTTAACTACTGCGGTCAATGCTTGGAGTTACCCCGATTGAGTGAATAGTGTAGAAGGTTCACTCCAATCATCCTGTGCCATCAGGAGGCTCAGTATGTCATCTACAAAATGGGATTTCAAGGGTGTCCGAGAACATCCCCATATCATCATAAATAATCAGATTTTGGGTGGAGAGCCAATTATCAAAAATACGCGCACACCTGTTCGGGCGATTATTGAAGTCTGGCGTTTGGGCACACACCCCGAAAATATTCCAAACCACCTTCCACATTTGTCTTTGAGACAAGTTTTTGATGCTCTGAACTATTACAATGACCATCAAGAGGAAATAGAAAAATATATTGAAGAAAATCTCGTTCCCAACAGATTGATCGATCCCCTGGCACACGCAACACAATGTTTTTAATCGCAGAGTTTGGCAGAATAATCCGCTTTTTACTCACGCAGTGAAAAGCCTTTGGAGGTTGTTATGGCTGAAGCCACCGTGAAATCAATACAGGAAGAAAATCCTATCTATCCATTCTCTTATCAGTTGTGGAGAAATGCTTTAGATTTAGATGACAATTTAAATCGCTCCTTTGAGAAAAATATAGCAACATCTTTTCAATTACAAACGGAATTTGTACTATCTACTACTGATCAATGGCCCATTGTTGCTGAAAAATCTGATGATGGGTCATGGGCGGTGTATTTTAAGGATTCTCCAGATATAATCGCGGGTAGTAATGATAGTTTAGAGGACGCATTAGTTGGTTTAGCAGAAATCGTCAATGACGATTTCCAGGACAGCAGAGAAAACAAAGATAATATCTCTCCATATCAGGCAAAACGGCATCAGTTTCTAAGAAAGGTTTTCAATCGTGAATTTGAGGGAGCATCGAAGCAAGGTACTTAGAAAACTCGGATTTAAGCCAAATAAGGGAAAAAAACATGAAAAATGGGTTCTTAGAGACTCGAGGACAGGGAGATTATACTTAAAAACAGTTGTAAGCCGCAACAATAGAGATATTGGAGATAATCTCCTGAAGGCAATTTGTGGACAATTACATATCACAAAAAGCCAATACAATGAGATTGCATCATGTCGCATGTCCAGACAACAATATTACGACCATCTCCGTGAGGCTGAAATTATTACTTAATCCATAACTTCTGGCAAACAACAAAGGCTACGTCTTTCGAGGCGTAGCCTTTTCTCATTCCTTACTTCGGCACTCTCCTATATAGTCCCCTTTGCATAGGTGATGGGAAATTTATGCTATTATCCACCAAAACGGAAGAACTCCACATTGGCAATCCACCACTCAAGGTCATCACTGTCCTGTCTAATAGCACCAAAATCTAATGCACGTATTTTCTCGATAGACATTCCCTTTTTAAGTCCAAAAATTCCTTCGCTAAAAGACTCTGACGGAAAACATATAGCAATGCGAATAAAGAGTTGAAAAGATCGCGTTCTTGCCAGATGATTGAGTAGTCAAAGCAATCATCAACCCTTAAAAAGGAGCAAGAACGCGATGGATTGGCAAGATAGACTCATCGGTTTGTATCTGTATATATGCCAGC
>JAJEDY010000045.1 GCA_022821275.1 Candidatus Latescibacterota bacterium
CAAAATCTCTATGCCAGAGTGCTTGAAAATCATTCAAACCTGTCTCCAATATGGTTGTCGGATGAATACCAAAAAGAAAATACCGAATACTTACCAACTCTTGATCGCTTTGTAACTCTTAACTTGATGCGAATGGGGCGAAAAATTTTTCGCCCTATTATTTCGCAGATTCGCCAAGAGCATGCGATGGCCGTAAAAATTATCAAAACTGTCCGCGAGATGCACCGCGCAGCGGATCGTATCCGACAAGCGGGCCTGCGCATCGGGCTTGTACCCACAATGGGATATCTGCACGACGGACATCTCAGCCTCGTGCGCCAGGCATTAAAAGTGACAGACCGGGTTGTGGTGAGCATTTTTGTCAACCCACTGCAATTTGGTCCCACCGAAGATCTCGCAGCCTATCCAAGAGACATTGATCGGGATCTGGAACTGATCGACCAGCACGGCGTGCATCTCGCATACCTGCCCGATGAAAAAGAAATATATCCCGGGGATTTTGCGACATCGGTACATGTGACAAAGTTGACTGAAAGACTTTGTGGCGCAAGTCGTCCGGGACATTTTGAAGGCGTGACGACAATCGTCACCAAACTATTTGCAGCGGTAAAACCCCATGTGGCTATCTTTGGACAAAAAGACGCGCAACAAACAATAGTCATTCAACGCATGGTGCGCGATCTCAACCTGGACGTAGAAATACTGATGGCCCCTACAGTGCGCGAAGCAGACGGATTGGCGATGAGTTCGAGAAATGCTTATTTAAGTGCTGAAGAACGGCGCGAAGCCCCCGCGCTTTACCGCGCATTGATGGTGGGACAAAAAATGATCGCTCAGGGCGAAAGGCGCGCCCAAAGGGTCATTGAAGCCATGCGCGACGTCATTGAACCACAGCGCAGTGCAAAAATCGACTATATCGAAGCCGTCGATGCAAAAGACCTCACACCCGTTGCCGAGCTAAAAGATTCCATTTTGCTGGCCGTGGCTGTGCGTTTTGGCAATGCACGCCTGATAGACAACGCGCTGATTCACATAAAATGATTTTTCCAGATATATATCAAGTTGCTGTAAGTATTTATGTTATATAAAATAAATGACTTGTATAAGGACTTGACGCCCTTATGGGAGTTCATTATATTTTGAGTTCCGACTCAGTAACGCTATTCATCTCTAAACAAGGAGTTTCAAAATGGCATATCAATTGCCCGACTTGCCCTATGCTTATGATGCACTCGAGCCACACATTGACGCCCGGACGATGGAAATTCACCATTCCAAACACCACAATGCCTACGTGACCAACCTCAATGCCGCACTTGAGGGACACGATGACCTGGCAAATCAGTCTATCGAGAGTTTAATCACCAATCTGGACAGCGTGCCAGAAGATATTCGCACAGCTGTTCAAAACAACGGCGGCGGACATGCCAACCACAGTTTGTTCTGGACAATTATGAGTCCCAATGGCGGTGGTGGGCCAACAGGTGCAGTCGCCGAAGCCATTGCCGCCGATTTGGGCGGCGCGGAAGCTGCAAAGGAAACTTTTGTCACCGCTGCAACAACGCGCTTTGGAAGTGGGTGGGCCTGGCTCGTAGTCAAAGACGGCAAGCTCGATATTTTGAGCACTGCCAATCAAGATAATCCGATCATGACAGGTGACGGAACGCCCATTCTCGGCCTCGATGTGTGGGAACACGCTTATTATCTCAAGTATCAGAATTTGCGTCCCGATTATATCGAAGCCTGGACCAATACAATTAACTGGGACGAAGTCAATCGCCGTTACGAAGCTGCGTTGTAAGACTTTCCAAAGGATATGAGAAATGGGTATTACTGTAGGTGACCATGCACCAGATTTTACGCTGAAATCAAAATCTGGTGACGATATGAACGATATTTCTCTGAGCGATTACAGAGATCAAAAAAACGTCGTAATTTTGTTTTTCCCGCTGGCTTATACCGGCGTCTGTACCGATGAAATGTGCTCTGTCAGCGGTGGTTTAGCCGATTACGACGCACTCGATGCACAGGTTTTGGGCATCAGTGTAGATAGTCCCTTTTCCCAAGAAGCATGGGCAAAAGAAAACGACATTACAATTCCCTTACTCAGCGATTTCAACAAAGAAGTCAGCGCGGCTTATGGATCGCAATTCGAAGACCTGATTGGATTTAAGGGCGTGGCAAAGCGCTCGGCTTTTGTCGTGGATAAAAGCGGTGTGGTGCGCTTTGCTTCTGTGTCCGACGATCCAACCGAGTTGCCCGATTTTGATGCGATCAAAGCGTGTTTGCGAGCGTTGAGTTAATGGAGGCATTTATGGTACGCGTCACAGAAACAGCAGCGGGCAAAATCAAAGAACTCATGGACCGAGACGGACGTCCCGAAGATCATGGTTTGCGCCTGAAAGTGATCGGCGGCGGATGTTCCGGCCTTCAATATCAGCTCGATTTCGATGAGACAACCCGCACAGATGACAGCGTAATCGAAGCCTATGGCATTCGAGTTTTTATCGATATGAAAAGTGCGCTCTTTTTGACGGGTACTGAACTGGACTACGACGATGGCCTGATGGGAACGGGATTTCGATTTAACAACCCCAATGCCAAAAATCAGTGTGGCTGTGGAGAATCATTCAGCGTTTGAACTTCGCTTTGTAGAAAAGCCCGTGTGTTGAAGGGAGGGGTCGTCTCGCGATTCCTCCCTTTTGGGTCCCTTAAAATATTTGGGTTAACTACATAACTCGCTTTGTGACAGCTTCTGAGGAACAAAAACGCATGACGTCTATTTTTTTCATATTTTCTTTTTTTTGCGGTGCGTTATACGCATCGGCGCAGTTTGTGCAGAAACTTTTTGAAGACATCTTCCGCACCTGCGTTCTGGATATAAAACCGGATTTGAATTTTGACAGGAGGCTCCAATGGACATGCTACATCAGGGAGCTTCAATGGCCGCTAACAGTATCATCTATCTGGCAGTCGCCATTGCCCTTATTACGTTTGGAATCGGGTGGTTTGTTGGCACCCGTATTAGAGATCGAAAAATGCGAGATATTGAACGGCAGGCAGAGAACCGCGCAACCAAACTCGCCAAAAAGGAAGACCGAGATCGCAAGGCTGCTTTTTTAGAAATAAAAAACAGCTGGTATGAAGAGAAAGCCGAAATTGAAAAGTCTTTTGATCAAAAACAGCGTTCTTTAGATCGCCGAAACAGCGAATTGCACGAACAAGAGACGCGCCTGGCAAAACAGGGCGAAGTTGCAAGCCAGCGCGAAAAGACCTTAACTCGACGGGAACAAGAAGGGAATCAAAAAGCCGTCCGTTTGGAAAAACGAGAACTGGAACTGGCCGATATCCTCGATCAGCAACGGTCGCAATTGGAGCGTATTTCGGGCATGAATGCCGATCGCGCCCGCGAGATGCTGCTCGAAAACATCCGAAATTCACTGCATCAGACAGCCGCAAATATTGGCCGAGAAATTATCGATCACGCCAGGGAACGAGCCGACCGCGAAGCCAAGAAAATTCTGGCACAGGCAATAGAACGCTGTTCCACCGATCAAACCGTTCAGTCATCCATATCGGTTGTCACATTGCCCGATGATCATATCAAGGGGCGTATTGTAGGCAAAGAAGGGCGCAATATCATTGCTTTTGAAGCCGCCACAGGTGTGAAAGTCATTGTAAATGATACACCCGAGGCGGTTGTCCTATCCAGCTTTGATCCGGTCAAGCGCGATGTGGCGCGTCTGTCTATGGAGCAATTGGTGCGCGATGGTCGCATCAATCCAAGCCGGGTTGAAGCGGTTGTTGCCAATTGCGAAAAAAAGATCTATTCGCTCATTGCCGAAGAAGGCCGTCGGGCAGTGCGCGAATTGGACATTGAATCAGTGCATCCCGAACTGGTCAAACTGATCGGAAAGCTCAAATATCGCACGAGTTATGGACAAAGCGTTCTGGGGCATTCCAAAGAAGTGGCTTTTCTGGCCGGTGCAATGGCAGCAGAATTGGGCATGGATGAAAAACTCGCGCGGCGATGTGGGCTGTTGCACGATATTGGTAAAGCCGTGGACCAGGAACTCGAGGGCAAACACACCGACATTGGCGCACATCTGGCCGGCAAATACGGCGAGGGCCAGGAGGTTATCAACGGTATTTTTTATCACCACGGCGAGGCAGAGGCTTCTACCCCGCTTTCGTTTTTGGTCAAGGCAGCCGATGCGATTTCTTCATCGCGACCCGGTGCTCGTCGCGACGATGCCGAAGGATATATCAAACGGGTACGCGATTTAGAGGAGGTGGCACAATCTTTCGATGGCGTGCGCGATGCTTATGCCATCAATGCCGGGCGCGAAGTGCGCGTGCTGGTCAATGCCGGGCGTGTGAACGACGAACAGGCCAAAGATCTGTCCTTTGCAATTGCCGAGCGCATTCGCGAGGAAATGACCTACCCAGGCGAGATTCAGATCACGGTAATCAGACAAACAATTGCCACAGAGTGGGCTGGCCGTGCTGGCAAACGCACCCCGCGCAACCGGGGGCGACGCTACGGACGACGCGGGCGCAACAGCAACTACCGCTCGGGAACTTCTGCACGGGCCGGTGTGTAATTCCATGTCTGACAGTTACTCCACGATTTTACGGGATCATTTTGAACATCCCCGAAACGTCGGCGCGCTGAATACCCCTGATGCGATTGGATTTGCAGAAAATCCCGCCTCGGGTGCGACTCTATCTTTGCATCTCGCCATCAAAGACGGCGTTATTGACCGCGCGCGCTTCCAAGCACAGGGATGTGCTGCAACCATTGCCTCGGGATCTGTACTCACGGAATGGATGGTTGGCAAAACGCCCATTCAGGCATACAAAATCGCCCGTGCCGATATCGAGGTCGCACTTGGCGGCTTGCCCCCCACGCGAAAACACGCCGCGGATCTGGCGGTAGATGCGGTTCACAACGCACTTGGCAAACTGGCTCGTCAGACCTGAGAATCACGGGGCAGGGCATTGTTGTGTCCTGCCCTCTATTTTTGGAGCGCCTGCATGACCCATCGGATTAAGAACGCAGCGCGGCGTTTGGGATTTGATCCCGTGGGGATTGCATCCGCAGACCCCCCACAACACTGGGCGTTTTATCAAAAGTGGTTGGGAATGGGTTACGCGGGAGAAATGGGGTATTTGGCTCGCAATCTGGATCGGAGGTCAGATATTCGTCAGATCCTTCCAGACGCCAAATCAGTGCTGTGTGTGGGTCTCAATTATCAGCCTCGTTCCGATGGGTCTAATAATGGTAGTGCGCCCAAAGGACAAATTGCGCGCTATGCGCGTGGCGATGATTACCACGACATCATGAAAGACCGCTTGTTAGAACTGCTGGCGGAAATTCAGCAAATCGAACCCTCTGCAGAGGGGCGAGTATATGTCGATACTGGGCCTGTTCTGGAGCGCGATTTCGCCGCCCGAGCCGGGCTGGGCTGGTTCGGGAAACACACCTGCTTGATTGATAAAGGCCGTGGTTCCTGGTTCTTTTTAGGCGAGATTATTCTGAATCTCGAACTCAAAGTCGATCGCCCACAACCCGATCACTGCGGCACCTGTTCACTGTGCCTGGACGCGTGTCCAACAGATGCCATTCCAGAACCTTATGTCGTGGATTCACGGCGGTGTATTTCATATTTGACCATTGAACTGAAAGGTGCTATTCCGCGGGATTTGAGATCGGATATGGGCAACTGGGTCTTTGGATGTGATATCTGCCAGGAAGTATGCCCCTGGAATCTCAAACACGCAAAACCAACCTCTGAAAACGCTTTTCAAGCGCGCGAGGGTTTGAATGCACCCGAGCTGACCGACTTGCTCCACATGGATCAAGAGACTTTTTCAAAGCGATTCAAAAACAGCCCGATCAAACGCGCCAAACGGCGTGGATTATTGCGAAATGTTGCCGTAGCACTGGGCAATGTGGGAAGCAAATCAGAAGTTCCCGGCCTGGAAAATGCCCTGAAAGATGATGAGCCACTCGTGCGACAACACGCGGCCTGGGCACTGGGCAAAATTGGGGGCGGGCGGGCAAAACAGGCACTCGACAAAGCGCTGTTGTGTGAAAGCGATGTAGAAGTAATTGAAGAGATTCGTAGCGCTAAGAAAAAAATAAAAAGGAAACGAACGTGAGCGCATTGCTCGATATCGAATTAGACGGCCGCGCCGTACAAACCGATATACCTGTCGCGCCCGTATCCGGGCAAAAGGTTTTTATCGAGACGTACGGTTGCCAGATGAATGTATCGGATACGGAACTGATGCTGGGTATTTTAAAGCAATCGGGTTATACCTCTGCTCATCGTCCAGAAGATGCCGATGTCATTGTGCTAAATACCTGCGCGATACGCGAACATGCCGAAGAGCGAATAAGGGGTAGATTGGGACAATTGCGCAGGCTGAAGTATCGGCGCCCAGACCTGATTATGGGCGTATCGGGATGCATGGCCAAGCACGTTTCAGAGTCCCTGATGAACGACGCGCCCTACGTCGATCTCGTCGTGGGACCAGATTCGTATCGGCGCCTACCCGAACTCATTGCCGAAGCGCGTGGCGATTCAACTCTGGATGTGCGTTTGGATCGCGGCGAATATTATATGGACATCGATCCCTTGCGCGAAGAGGGCAGCAATGCCTGGATCACCATTATGCGTGGATGCGATAAGTTTTGCACATTCTGCATCGTGCCCTACGTGCGAGGCAGAGAGCGCAGCGTACCGGCGCGCGAAATTGTCAGACAGGCTCGCGCCGCCGCCGATGCGGGATTTCGAGAAGTCACCCTATTGGGCCAAACCGTCAATTCTTATCGCGATGGCACCTGCGATTTTGCCGATCTACTTTCGATGATTGCGCGCATAGACGGCATTGATCGCATTCGCTTTACCTCGCCCCATCCGAGTGATTTCTCTGAAAAATTCATTGAAACGATGGCGCGTGAAAAAAAAATTTGTCGCTTTATCCATTTGCCCGTACAATCGGGGTCAAACCGCGTTCTAAAAGCGATGAAGCGCAGCTATACGGTCGAAGACTATCTCGCCCTGGTCGATGATTTGCGCAGCGCAATGCCAGATCTGTGTTTGAGTACAGATATTATCGCTGGCTTTTCCGGCGAAACCCAAACCGACTTTGAAGCTACGCTGGCATTAATGGCGCAGGTGCGTTATGATTCCGCATTTATGTTTAAGTATTCTGCGCGAAAAGGTACGGTCGCTTTCCGCGAGATGCCCGATACGGTACCAGAAGAGGAAAAGGTACAGAGACTCGAAGCCATCATTGCACAACAAAATCGCATTTCTGAAGAAATCAATGCGACTTATATCGGTCGCACGCTCGAGGTTTTGGTACAAGGAGATGCCCGCAAAGGCGAGGGTCTTGCCGTGGGAAAATCCGATGGTTTTAAGACAGTCGTATTTCCCCGTGAAGGCATCGCAGACAACGCGCTAACCAATGTCGAGATTACCCAGACGACCTTGCGCACACTGACCGGGCGGAGGGTACAATGAATGGGCTGATGGACATCGAAGCACCTCCCGTGCGCCGAAGGCGACTGCCCGAATGGTTTCGCGTACCAGCCCCGGGCAGTGAGGGGTACCGCGCATTGAAAAACTTGATGCGTGGGTTAAATCTCCACACAGTATGCGAAAGTGCGCGTTGTCCCAATATCGGTGAATGCTGGAACTCGGGCACAGCGACATTTATGATTTTGGGAGATGTGTGTACGCGGAGTTGTGGATTTTGCGCTGTAAAAACCGGTCGGCCAGAGAGCCTTGATACCGAAGAACCCGAACGGGTCGCCAAAGCCGTACAGACAATGGAATTGCGGCACGCGGTGGTCACATCGGTCAACCGCGATGAACTCCCAGACGGGGGGGCGCGCATTTTTTCCGAAACGATATATGCGATTCGGCGGTTATGTCCCAACACAAAAGTCGAAGTCTTAATCCCGGATTTTCAGGGGAATTGGCAGGCATTGCGCGTGGTCATAGATGCAGCACCCGATATCTTAAACCACAATGTTGAAACCGTACCGCGCCTGTATAAGACTATGCGCCCCCAGGCAAAATACGATAGGTCACTAAAACTTTTGAAACAGGCCAAGATGATGGAGCGCGATATGCCCGCAAAATCGGGTATTATGGTCGGCGCGGGCGAAACCCCGACCGAGGTGCGCCAGACGATACGAGATATCGCAGATTGCAAAACAGATATTCTCACAATAGGCCAATATCTGCAACCGTCTGCTCAACACGTTCCCGTGGCGCGCTTTTACCATCCCGATGAATTTTTGGATCTCAAACAATTCGCGCTCACGCTGGGTTTTCGGCATGTCGAATCTGGCCCACTGGTGCGCAGTTCCTACCACGCTGCAGATCAAGTGGCACGATAACGCTTAATCCTATTCTCTCATTTTTATAGCCGGGGAATGGTTTATATACACTGGAGGATCGTCATGCGTCTCATAAAATGGTATGTTGCGATAGTCGCCACCTGTTTTTGGACAACGGCATACGGGCAAGAAGATGCGCCAATATATCGAGATATGCCCTTGCGCTCAAAGGGCGAATTGCGCGTCTTTGCCGAAACCGCTGCATTTCGGGGACCTCAAAACCTCACGCGTCTGGAAGTCTATACATTAATCGATGCGCGACAATTGCAGTTTGTACCCGAAGGGGGTAAGTACGTATCCCAAATTGACTTTGAGCTTTCTCTGCAAGATTCCTCGGGAAATCCCACAGTGCAAGAATTGTGGACGCGAAATGTTTCGGTAGCAAATATCCGGGAATTAAAACAAAATGGCGCGCTGGTGCGCGATATCATCGCCGTTGATATTGCGCCGGGTCCCTACAAAATGACGTTGACGTCCGAAGATATTTATGGAGATATTTCAGGCACCTGTGAAGGGCATATGCGCGTGCGTCGTTTTGAAGGTACAGAACTGGTCGTAAGCGATGTGGTATTCGCTTCAGAATTGAAAAAAGCCGAATCCGCCGGGCGCTTTGTCAAAAATGGATGGCACGTCGTGCCCAATACAACGCGGTTCTTCCGCGTGGGCAAACCAATACAGATCTACTTTGAGGTTTACAACTTCAAGGTCATGTCCGACAATCCCAATGATTCATTTGTTTTGGGATATAGTCTGCTCGACACCGCCGATGTCGTTGTCAAATCGTATCCGGCAAAGCGATTGATCAAGCCCGGCGAAAGCGTGGTAAAAACAGACGTTCTGGAAACAGAAGAACTATCTGGCGGCGCGTACAATTTGCAAGTCGAGTTATTTGACCGCAGCACGCGCGAACACGTTCGATACAAACGCAAAGTCTTTCTCATTTCAGATGAAAATGAAACCCCACAATTGACAGAGGCACAACAGGAGCAATTGCGATATTTTCAAACCATTCATCACGTAGCGTCTGAAAAAGATCTCGCTATTTACGAGTCTTTGCCAACACAGCAGTCAAAAATGAAATTCCTCCGGACATTTTGGAAAAAACTGGATCCAACCCCAAAAACCCCCTTAAATGAACGGCTTCGAGACCATATAAATCGCATGAAATACTCCGACGATACGTTTACGTCACAACCGGGGAAGCGCGGATCAGAAACAGACAAAGGACGCGTTTATATCAAATACGGGCCGCCCAGCGAGCGCGACTATACCACATCAGTAGCTGTGGGAAAAGCCGTAGATATTTGGATTTACGAAAAGTCGGGACGGTATCTTTTTGAATTTTTTGATCGCCGTGGAACGGGCGTTTACGAATTGGTACATTCGACCATGTCCGGTGAACTCTACAATCCCAATTGGCGAGACACAGCATTTTAAAGGATATTGATGGATCCTCGATTTACATTTGAAAAGGGCACGGGCATCTTTACGGGCAATGAACTGATCGTCAAAGGTGGCCTCGAAGGCGGCATGGGGTTGATGACGGGATATCCCGGCTCACCCGTGGCTGAAGTATTTGATGCAACAGAGCGCATCCGCGAGTTGTTGGTGGAAAAAGGCGTAATGGTGCAAATAGCCAACAACGAAGCTCTGGGGGCGGCGCGTCTCAATGGCGCGCAGATGGAATCCATTCGCGCCATCGCAGTCATGAAAAGCGTGGGCGCGCACGTCGCTTCAGACGCGCTGGCACTGGGCAATATGGCTGGAACGGGTGAAGGTGCTGCTGCGGTTGCTGTATTTGGCGATGATACGTGGTCTGAGGGCACACAAGTACCTGCTGATTCTCGCTTTATTGCCAAACATCTGTACATGCCCATATTTGAACCCAGCACCTTTCAGGAAATCAAAGACTGGATCAAAATAGCCTTTGAGTTGTCGGAAAAAACCCGGCTTTATATCGCCTACCTCGTGACATCCAATCAGGCAGATGGCGGAGGCACCGTCGAAGTACACGCAAACCAGTTTCCCGAAACAACATTTAATCATCCCGTCCGCCTGGACCCGCAGACGATCTCTCCAGATGATCGCGTGATCATCCCGCCACATACGGTGATAAAAGAAAAGGAGGTCCTCGAGCAGCGTTTTCCCAGGCTGCTCACCCTCGCAAAAGAATACGGTCTGAATCGAATTTTATATCGGCCAGACTCTGGCAAAAAGCGGATCGGCTTTGTCACCAGTAGTTTGGCCTATTGTTATTTGGAACACGCGCTCAATATGGTTGGGCTGGGTGGCAGCATTCCCATTTTGAAATACGGGATCACATATCCGATTGATTCGGACATTTTGCGAGAATTTGCGGACCTGGTCGATGAAATTTACGTGGTGGAAGAAAAACGCGGTTTTTTGGAAGAACAAATTGCCACCGCTTTGCAAAACCTGTATCAAGCCGGCAAAACAAAGGCGTTTCGGATATGGGGCAAGCGCTTTCCCAATGGAAGTGGTTTTCCAGACAGTTGTGGTCTGAATCCGAGCATCGCGCTCAATGTGCTGGCTCCAGTGTTGAAATCACTCGACGACCCCACAGTATCCGTAGATGCCGAGCGCATCGATACTGTTGTCGCCTTGATGGCACAGACAGAAACATTTGACCTGAGCGCATCGGTTCGCACACCCTCGTTTTGCCCGGGCTGCCCGCACCGCGATTCAGCCAGCGTGCTGGACAAAATGATCGACGATTTTCAAGATGGCGATTATATGCAGCGCAAGCACGGCACAGACCCGATGGATCTGATTTTTCACGGAGATATCGGATGTTATTCCCTGTTGAAATACGAGCCATTTAATCGCCTGATGCACAACTTGTCGGGGATGGGCCTCGGCGGTGGTACGGGCGCGGGTATCGATCCTTTTATCGACAACAAACAACTCGTGTTCATGGGCGATTCGACATTTTTTCACAGTGGGATGACGGCGATTTCCGATTCGATTAAACACGGCCAGGATATTATCTATGTCATTTTAGACAATAAGACCACGGCGATGACGGGTCACCAACCCACGCCAGGGGTGGATATTGACCTGATGGGACGCCCGACCTTTGCTCAGGATATCGAACAGGTCGTAAGCGGTTTGGGCGGCGGAACAAATGGCCCGGTGATGGTCGCCCGCATGAATCCGGAAAACCGGGAGGCGTATCGCGATATCCTGGAACAAGCACTTCTAAAAGACGGCGTCAAAATTGTCATAGCCGACAAAGAGTGTGGCATCACATATCACCGTCGCGAGCGCGCAGAGCAGATACAGACCATTCGAGACAAAGGCTTTTTGCCAGAAGAAACCCACATCAACATCACCCCAGAAGTCTGCGAATATTGTCTGGAATGCACGCAAGCAACCGGATGCAGCGGCTTGACCGTAGAAGAAACCCTCCACGGGCCAAAGGTCGCGACCGACCTGTCTTTGTGCGTTGCCGACGGGGCGTGTACAAAGGTCGAAGTTGCAAATGGCGATAAAACGTGTCCTTCGTTTGAACGCCTGACAATTCACCGATCGCGAGCACCCGAAGTGCAAACCGAGTCAATCGATCTATCAAATATCCCCGAACCCGAATGCCGCGACTTTGATACGGCCTGGTACGCGTATGTGGCTGGCGTAGGCGGTATGGGTATCAACACCATATCTGCGATTATCGCCGTTGCAGGTGCGAAGCAGGGATATACCGTGCGATTTACCAACAAAAAGGGACTGGCTATTCGCAACGGTGGCGTGTACTCACATGTCAGTTTTACCAAAGACGAGCGGGTAATCTCGCAATTGACGCCCTATGGGCATGCAGACTTGCTGTTGGGATTGGATATTCTGGAGGCTGTGCGCGGTTTAGATCCAAATGGAACCGGTCGCGTGGGCAGCCCACAGCGCACCACAGCCGTCGTGGAAACCGGCAAGCGCGAAACCATTTTGTCGATGATTGGACGAGACGATTTTGATACAGATCATCTGGAGGATATGTTGCGGCGTTATACCAACTCCGACACGTATTTTGGGATGGATCTCGGCGAAATTTCCGAACGATATCTGGGCAATAAAATCTATGCCAATAGCATCTTGCTCGGCGCGGCATTTCAAAGGGGGGCACTGCCCTTAACACTGGAAAATATCCGGTGGGCGATGAAGCAAAATATCAAATCGAACGAACTCGAAGCCAATCTCAAAGCATTTGAAATGGGGCGCAAAGCCGCGGTGGATCCCGACGCATTTTTCAAACCCGAACTCGTAACCACATACAGGGACCTCATTGACGACAAAGCGGAAATACTGGCAAAAACTCGGGGCAACAAATTGGCCGAGACCTATCGCACACTCTCAGAGACAGTCGCCGACTGGCCGCTATCTGACGCGACAAAATTGCAATTTGCCCTCGGCGTTTACGACCTCATTCAATGGGGCGGCATCGAATACGCGCAATCTTATGTCGTCCGCATAAAAAGAATTTACGACCGCGATAATGCCCAACATCAGTATCGCGCAACCGATGCTGTGGTGCGCTTTCTCGCGCGCGTGATGGCCTATAAAGATGAAATCTATGTGGCTCATCTGTTGACGAGCGAAGAAAAATACCGCCGCGATCGCGCGCGTTATGATGTCGATCCAGGTCGCGGCGATCGAATTTCTTATATGCATTTAACCCGCCCGCATTTCACCGTCCTGGGCCTGGACATCAAATTCGATATTCAAACCCGCGACTGGATGCTCAACCTCATGAAGCGCGCGCGCTTTTTACGCAGGCTGCCAGCCTGGCACCGCGAGGAAAAAAACTATCGAGACTGGTATATCGATCTGGTCGATAATTTTGATTTTGACAGTACAGAGCGATACGATACCTATGTAAAAGTCCTGTGTCTGCCCGACGACGTGCGGGGCTACCGCGAGGTAATTTGGCCCAAGATGGCCGCTGCCCGAGAAATGGCTAACTACTGGCTCAATGGCAGAGGAACACCCCCCAAGCTCGACCACGCGGTCCTCGATATCGCGCCCGTGGTCGAAAATGCTTAAAAAAATGTGCTCGGAGTTTGAAAAAAAATGGATCGAAGATAATAATTGGGATGTTTATGCGACTATCTTTAGAGAACCGATTTTTTGTTTTTTGTACTTTTTTTCTTGGAATTGTTGTCCCAATTATGATCATAATTGACTCTATAGCCAATGAGTACGAATCGGCTATATTCTGGGTACTTCTTGTGGGTGCAGTATGTGGTACTGTGTTTTGGCATCGAATATCAGACCAAATACAATATTTGCTAATTTTTAATCTTCTTTGGATCCCAAGTTTTATTTTTTTTGGAGTGCTACACCACTTATTCTCCTTCTATGTATTAGACGTACAAATAGACACAGACGAATTCTTTGGCTATTGGATATTGTCAGCGCAGTGTGTGGTACTGTGTTTTGGCATAATCAAATATAAAAAGAAAATGGAGAATGCAAAACCGTCCATCTTCTTTTTACTGCTTGGCAAGATGGCAAAGGCTGATGGACAAGTATCAAAAGATGAAATCGATACTGTTGAAGCACTCATGGTCAGTGCTGAATTCGACCAGGATACAAAAAAAAAGGCCATTGGATTTTTTAATGTAGGTAAAACAACGACGAGATCATTTTATGAAATTGCCCTTGAGCTTGCACGATGTGATATAGGTTACTTGCTTAAGTGTCAATTAGTGAAATGGCTCTTGGAACTCGCTTATGCTGATGGTGTGTTGCACGCAATTGAAGAGCGATATCTTAATGATGCAGTCACAGCATTTGGACTATCGCCAGATATCTTGACCCAAGCACTGGAAAAGGAGTATTTAAAAAAGGAGACACGGAATCAATCCTCTCAAGCACTAAGTGAAGATGAAAAACAGGCTATTCTCTTTTTCATGCTTGGCAAGATGGCAAAGGCTGATGGACAAGTATCAAAAGATGAAATCGACGCTGTTGAAACATTCATGACCCGGGCTGACTTCGACCAAGATACACGAAAAAAGGCTATTGTATTTTTTAATGCCGGCAAGACAACGACGAGACCATTTTATGAAATCGCCGCCGAGTTTGCACAATGTGATATCGACGACCTGCACGCTATACTGGAATGGCTCTTGGAACTCGTTTTCGCTGATGGCGTATTGCACGCAATTGAGGAGCAATATCTCAATGATGCAGTCACAGCATTTGGATTATCGCCAGACATCTTGACTCAAGCAATAGAAAAGGAAGAAAGACTGTCTGAAATTAGAAAATATTATGCAATCTTGGATTGCGACCTTTTGGTTTCCGATGACGAATTGAAACGACGCTATCGCGAATTATCCAAGCAATATCATCCAGATCGAATATTCTCGAAGGATCTCCCACCAGATCTCCACAAATTTTCAAAAGAAAAATTCCAAGAGATACAAAACGCTTATGAGGTCATAACTGAACATCGTAAATAAGGAATTCTCGCCTAAAAACTATGCCCCAATACACGGCAAGCACAGCTAACAGAATCTCATCATTTTTAGGAGCAAACATGCGGCGCACTTACAAAGCTATCCTAAGCTATGATCGCGCAACCGCATCATCAGGAGTACGGATATGAAGCGTACTTTTACCGTGAAGGCTGTCTGGGATAATGAGGCACAGGTCTTCTATGCTCAAAGCGACATTGAGGGCTTGCATATTGAGGCCACCACTATAGAGGAATTTGAAGAAGTCATGCTGGACACAGCGCCTGAACTAATTATGGTCAACCACCGCAGTGTGTCCGATATCTCCGAATATCCTTTGAAGGATCTGATACCAAGCATTCTGTGGCAGAAATCGGAAGCGGAAAGGACAATGGTATAATTTGGCTGGCGAGTTTTACAACATAGTCACCAAAGAAATTTCCAAACTCGGTTTTGAGTATTGGAAAAATGCAAAAGGTTCCCACGAAAAGTGGAAATGCTCGAACACCGGTAAAATTTTGCTGGTACCCTATAACCTAAAAAGTCGCCATACGGCAAATGCTATTTTGAAAAGCGCGGGAAGTGTCAAAAAGGTCTGATTTATTTTTTAATGTTGTACAGCAATGGTTCGGACCAAATTAAGCGGCGATATTGCCATAATTGATTAGATATTGATATTTGGGCGATTTTTTTATGCACTTGGGGTCAAGATCAAAGATTGCAAAAATCTTTTCAAGGAAAAAAGCGTTGAAATAACAGGCTTTTATGCTTGCCATAGAAAAGGGCTTTTTTGGGGTATCTGCTTGGGCTTGTAGGTGCTCTGCCTTGGATAGGTTGAGGGTTGTCAAAGACGCATTAAAATGAAAGTTCAAGCGTTTTTGGTCTCGCGTCTGCGCATCAGATAGGCCAGTAAACTGTTTGGCATCGCGAAAGATAAATTCAATCTGGAAGCGTGCCTTGTAATACATAAGGATTGTTTGGGCATCCAAGTGCGTATCGGTAGAGAACAAGATCACATAGTTTTTCTTGTTCTTGATCTTCTCATTGACCAGGACGACGACTTTGAGATTTCTTTTGAAGCACTTATGATTCAGCACAAGGCTATACAAGGCCATGTCCTCTTGTGTGTGGTGATAGGTGAAGCGCGATACGTCTTGCCAATCCACTTTGCCATCATAAACCTTTTGCCTGCCAGAGCCTTTTTCCCGTTTGGGACCTGTGTAAAGATAGCGCATATTCGCGTCGCATCGCAACTTGCCGATTTGGTGTAGCTTGAGGTTGGTCACGCCATCAATGAATGTTTTCTTGCTAAAATACCTATCCACAGCAAGATAGGTTTCATCGGCTTTTAAGTAGGGTTGGACATCTCGCAAGTGCTGTAAATACTGATCAATGCGGGTTTCCTCATCCCCTATCCCTACTTCGGCTTTTTGGTTCGCACGCCTGGGAACGGTTTGAGCAACTTTGAGCGTAAAGGCAGTGTTTTTGTCCACATCAAGCAGGGCAACGCCACAGATTTCTAAGCCCTTTTCTTTTTTCGATTGGCAGCCATTCCAAAAGTGGTCTAAGCCATACGTCTTTTTTTCTGACTTGGGGATAAAAGAGGCATCTAAGGCCAGGATACGAGCAGATGCCGGGTCTTGATCCGGGTCTTGATCCGGGTCTTGATCTATACATTCATTGATGATGGCACGATTAAACGCCATAAAATTAAAGGATTTGTCAA
>JAJEDY010000057.1 GCA_022821275.1 Candidatus Latescibacterota bacterium
CACGAAAGTTTATAGACAGCGGTCAGCAGTTAGCAGTCAGCAAAACAAAAATAGCGGTTAGCAGTTAGATTTTCCCCTCCCTCTGATGCCCTCATGGCACGATCTCCCCCTATTGCCGGGGTTGGGGTGCAAAAGGGAGGGGGTGACCGCCTGGATGAGCTGACAAGTGGTGGTTGGGTGGTTGGGTGGGCTAATCGCTGACCGCTAAATAAATGAGGTGAAAGATGAAAATTTATGTGTCACATCCGTATCACGACCACGAGAAAGTGATGGCGTCGAACAGCGGGGCGGTCCTCTCGGGTTTTAACCATGTGCAGGCGTTATCAAAGTATTGCGAGGTGTATATGCCAGCGTCTGAAGCTGTGGATTACGGTCCAAATTTGCACGGTATTCGACCCGTATTCGAGACGATTGATGCGTCTCGCCAGTGGTTTGTGCGGCAGGATTTTGATGGTGTGTTGATGTTTGAACCCAAGACAGATGACCTGGCATTTTTTCGTCATGTGTGTTCCGCACCCATTGTTATTCGGCTGTCGTGTTCTTTTGGCCGCAATCGCGATTTTGTCGATAAGGTGCTTCAATGTTATTCGCTGTTGCGGCCTTATGATGCCCTGTCGCCCAAGTCGGCGTATGTCGCTGACGAAGTGGGCAAGCTGGTGTTTGACCAATCGTATTTGCACGCGATTACCAATGGGGTAGATGCCGGGGTGTTTGTGCCGATGGATAAGTTGCAGGCGCGCAAAGAGGTCGTGGATAGGACGGGTGATCAACGCTTTTTGGAGATGCCAGTGGTGGGTTTTTGCGGGCGGTTTGAACCGGGCAAAGGTGCGTATCCGTTTTTGCGAATGGCCGATCTGAATCCCAATGTGTTGTTTGCGGTGATCGGCAAGCAGTTTGCGCCTGTGACACATCCACCCAATGTGATCTTTTTGGGCGCGCAACCCTATACGGATATGTCGCTGTATTACAATGTGCTGGATGTGTTGTGTGCTCTGTCGGTGTATTCGTATGAGTCGTGTCCCTCAACGGTGATAGAGGGCATGGCGTGTAGCCTTCCGGTTGTGGCGACAAATTTTGCGGGCGCGCCAGAGTTGTTGGGTGCTTGTGGGCGGTTGATTGAGATTGAGCGGTTTGAAGACGAGCCATTGAATGTGACGGGGTATATCGCCCCCGAGGTGATTTCAGATGCTGTACGCGATTTGTTGAATAGCAAAACGGAGCGGGAGAAATTGGGAGAACGTGCTCGCAAACGCGCGCTCGAATTTTCCTGGGATTATACGGCGCAGCAGCATATGACACTATTTGAAAATTTGCGGACCAAACGCGATGCACCTGTATGTCCGATTCCAATAACCGTGAGTTTTGCACAGAGTTGTGACGGGTCCGGTAATCTGAAAAGTATATCTAAAGGATTTAACTATTTGGGAAGCGCGCAAGGTCCATTGCCGCGCATTCCGTTTTTGGGACAAGACCTGCCTGCTATTGAGGGTCTGGGTCTTCACTTGATGCAACATTTACATCCAAATGAAGTTGAATCTGCTCTGGTAGGCTTATGCGAGACACGTGCTATAGCTCACAAAACGCTTCGCAAAATCCGACACTTCAGCGATATGCTCACGGCTCCCTGATAGGAAGGGGGATACGGCTTATGTTGAAGTGGCAAAGAAAGGAGGTGAAAAGAATGGCGATACGAATTGTATCAAGTCCCGAGCAATCGGTCGCAGGTGTGACCAATCTGCCGATTAAAACGAGTAATTTGGATAGAGTTGAAATTGCTCGAATATCTGGTGCTGATGGATGTTTTCCGGTCCCAGAAGATGATACCAGTGAGGATTTTGACCCAACACTGGAAGATATTTTAGATGATGCTTTGGAAGATATCTTAAACCCCTGGCCCTGGCCAATGTAGTTCAGAATCCGGCAGGTATTTGGAGGAGTGAAGATAAAAGAACTGTTTACGCTAAATCAGAGAAAGGAGGTGAGAGAAATGACTGAGCGCATTATATCAATACCAGCACATGTTTCTGTTACTTGTGTTCAACTTCCTGGTCGAGAAATCGAACTGGCACATGGTGAGATAGCGAATACATCAGGAGGATGCATTCTGCCAGGAGAAGATCCATTGGATCACTTTGAAGATGTTATTGATTATATCGAAGATACGGTGGATGATATCGTGGATGATATCAATAATGCGGTAAGTGAATGGTGGGGTTCCTGGTAGCAATCGCGCTACGCCCCATAAGACGCTTTCCCGTTATTCAGATAATGGACGAAAACCATCTTTTTTTGCTGAATCTTTCAATTCATTTACCCGGAGGGTGTTATGTCCGATGTCGCATTAAAGAATCGCGTAATTTCAGATTCAAATTCAGAAGCTGTTTTTGCCTCTTGCACGACACTGCCTATCCATCAAACCACGCTCCATGTTGAAGAAATGGCAGGTAGTGAGGGCGGATCGTGCTGCTTGTTGGGGGAAGTTCTTTCTACAACGAGAGATGTAGTGGATGACGCCATTTCTCTGGCTACGCTATATACTTTTGGTGGTATTGAGATTACATATGTATATCCTCCAACTCGAATTACAGAACCACCACCTCCAAGTAGGGAACTGAAGATTATCACTCGGGAACCATATTCCTGCGATGTGACGATCGCGGAATTAGCTTCTGGTGCGACTTGTCCGTGTATGCCGCCGCCGTAGGTCCGATGTGCATCAACCCGTCATTCCCGCGCATGCTCCACGGCGTGTGCAGGAGTGACGGCGTTATGTGAAGCAGGACTTATGTTAATGGAGAGTAGATAGCTTGCCAGACAGAGATTCTCAGAGCATTTTGAAAATTAGTAGTGTTGTTGAATTTTAGACATGTTTCAGAATGGTTGGAGAAAATGAATCTTTCGCACTTTTTCTTAAAAAACTCAGTTCGGTCACAATCTGTTCGTTTTCCCTTTGGGCATGTTGTTTTTCAACAGGGGGAAGCGGGTGAGGCGTTTTACATTGTGGAGTCTGGGCGGTTGCGGGTGATCAAACAGGATGCGAATGGCACCTCGGTAACCGTGGGCTATTTATATGCGGGCGATCATTTTGGCGAAGGGGCATTGTTGAGTGGGCAAGGGCATCGGGCAACGGTGCGAGCGGTTGAGGATGCGGAGGTGTTGCAGGTGCCGAAGGATGAGTTTTTTAAGGCTGTGAGAAAAAGTTCTGATGTACGAGCTTATCTTGAAGAACAAGTCGCGTGTATTGCGTATCGGAATTTTACGCGTTTTTTGAAAGGGGATGTTCCGGGTGAGGCGATGCGGGTGCTGTTCGCACGATTGAAGCGCGAGGCGGTTGAGGAGGGTGTGACCGTTGTTGACCAGGGGCAGTTAGGACAACGATTTTATTTGATTGGCAGCGGTCAGTTGGAGGCTGTATTAGAAAATGGGGATACGATGGTTTTGCGCGCGGGTGATTATTTTGGCGATGGTAGAGACGATGAAACGGTCATTCGCAGTCGGCGTGATAGTGTGCTCTTTTATATAGATAAAAGTGATTTTAATAAGTTAAAGCCTATGATGCCGGGATTCGAGGTGGCGTTGGAGAGAGGGCATATATCGCGTGGAGAACAGGAATCAAATGAGTCATTGTTTCTGCCAGCGCAACCTGAGCCAACGGTTGTACGGACAGATGAAGAAGAATATCAGAAGTCCAATACAGCATCCAATGTGGTTAATATCAGAATAGACGGTGCAGCACCATCCACATTGTTTCGCTTTCCGTTTTTGAAGCAACACGATCAGTCGGATTGTGGCGCGGCGTGTTTGGGCATGATTTGTAAGTATTACAAGATGCCTATTGGGTTGAACAGGTTGCGCGATATGTCCAATGTGTCGCGGTATGGCACGTCAATGGCAGCATTGGCTGAGGCTGCGGAGACCATAGGTTTTGTCACGCGCGGTGTGCGCACGGGGTATGAAGCTCTGATGCGGACAGACCTGCCAGCCATTTTGCACTGGGAAGGCAATCACTTTGTGGTGCTGTATCAGATGAATAAGAAAGAGGTGAAGATAGCAGATCCCGGCGTGGGCATTCGCAAGCTGTCGCGGGCAGAGTTTGAGAAGGGCTGGACAAGCAGGGCGTTGTTGTTGGAATACACGGATCAGGTGGCAGAGAATGAACCGTCTCAGTCTTCTTTTAAGCGGTTTTTCCCATTGATAAAGCCCTATACAGGCATATTGATTGAGGTGTTGCTGGCGTCTTTAGTACTCAGTTTGTTCGGTCTGGCGTCGCCCATTTTTATGCAGACGATTGTCGATCAGGTCTTAGTGCATCACGATGCGGATTTGTTGAACTTGATGCTGGTGGGCATGGTCGTGGTCGCGTTGTTTCAGATGGGTACATCGACGTTGCGCGTCTATTTAATCGGGTATATGAGTGCGCGGTTGAGCATTGCGATGTTGTCGCGTTTTTATCGGCATTTGTTGGCATTGTCCATGCGGTTTTTTGCGCTTAGACGCACGGGGGATTTGACCACGCGGTTTCGGGAGAATGCGACGATTCAGCGTTTGTTGACAGGTACGACGGTTTCTGCAGTCTTAGATTTTATCATGCTTTTTGTCTATCTGGCTCTGATGTTTTATTACAATGCTGAACTGACGCTGGTGATGCTGATTTTTGTGCCGCTGTCTGTGGGGCTTACGCTGATTTATACACCCATTTTGAAGGCTTTCAGTCAGCGCGCTTTTCTGGCGCGCGCTGAACAATCATCGGTTTTAATCGATTCGCTGCACGGCATTGATGTGGTCAAAGCCGCGGCGGTGGAGCGTACGACGCGGTGGCATTGGGAAGGTAAGTTCACAAAGGAAATTGAAATTGGCTTTCAACGGTTAAAAATGCAGATGCTGTTTGGAGGCATTGGAAGAGTGATCAATTTGCTGAGCAGTACGGTGATTTTGTGGTATGGTGCCTCATTGGTGATTGGAGGGAACCTGTCGGTTGGGCAGTTGATGGCGTTTAATGCGCTGATTGGCAATGTGATGGGTCCCATTATGGGATTGATTGGAATATGGCCGCAGGTGCAAGAAGCGCGTATTGCTCTGGATCGGTTAAATGATGTGTATGACACGCAGATGGAGGATGCGCGGCAACAGGGTCAGGGTTTGATTTTAAAGCATTTGGAAGGGCGTGTGGTTTTTGAGGGGGTGTTTTTCAGGTACGGCGTAGGTTCTGATGAGCCTTATGTATTGAATAACATAGACCTGACGCTTGAGCCGGGTCAAAAAGTCGCTGTTGTGGGACGCAGCGGTGCGGGTAAGACGACGTTGGTCAAGCTGTTGCCCCGTTTGTTTGATCCGTCAGAAGGGCGGGTGACCTTAGATGGTATGGATGTGCGAGACCTGGACCCCCATTGGTTGCGGCGGCAGGTGGGTATGGTGATGCAGGAGCCGTTTTTGTTTTCTGGCACGATTGCAGAAAATATCGCCATTGGTCAGTCAGATGCGGACATGGATCGCATTTTGGAAGTGGCAAGACTATCGTGTGTACACGATTTCGTAAGTGATATGCCTTTGGGCTATGAGACAAAGGTGGGAGAGCAGGGTGTGGGGCTGTCTGGTGGACAACGGCAACGGATTGCCATTGCACGGGCGCTTTACCATGATCCCAAAATTTTGATTTTTGACGAGGCGACCAATGCCTTAGATACGGATTCAGAACAGGCGATTCAGGCGAATTTAGATTTGTTTTTGGATGATCGTACAGCATTGATTATCGCGCATCGGTTGAGTACGGTGCGCGATGCAGATGCGATTGTGGTGTTGGATAAGGGTCATATTGTGGAGATGGGGACACACGATGAGTTGATGGTGCAAGAGGGTTTGTATTATCACCTGTGTAGTCAACAGTTGCAGGTTGTGTGATCCGCAGATGAACGCAGATGGACGCAGATAAAGGCAGATATAATGGCAGAACGGCTTTTGGAGGCACCAGTAGAGACACTGTCTCCCGGTGTCATTCAAAGACAAGATGACGCGGCAGAAGAGGTGCATGCGTTTATGG
The DNA here is from genome assembly GCA_022821275.1 of Candidatus Latescibacterota bacterium. GTDB lineage: Bacteria > Latescibacterota > UBA2968 > UBA2968 > UBA2968 > VXRD01. Next base: position 6,038 of record JAJEDY010000057.1, read on the forward strand.
GGTCTTTGCGGCCCTTTTGGGGACGCGCATTGCTCTATATTGTCCTGTTGTTTGTAATTGTTGCCATTACCTGGGCGTGGTGGAGTGAGGTAGATGTGGTGACATCAGCCCCTTTTCGGCTGGTGCCCCTCGGACAGGTGAAGACGATGCAGGCACAGCGAGGCGGTGAGATTGAGTTGATTGGTGTTAAAGAAGGGGATCAGGTCGAGAAAGGTGAGGTGTTGTTTAAGCTGAAATCGTGGGAGACCTGGGGAGAGTTGCGGGAATGGGAACAGGCAAAGATGGTTTTTCAAAAGGCAGAGTACGATTTCAAGACGGTGTTGCCACAAAGGGC
>JAJEDY010000002.1 GCA_022821275.1 Candidatus Latescibacterota bacterium
TATCTGGCTCGGTGTCTCTATTGAAGACGCCGCGGCCATGACGCGCCTTCGGCACTTAAAACAAACCAACGCCTCAACGCGCTTTGTTTCATTCGAACCGTTGCTCGACGCGCTTGGTTCGGTGGATCTTAAGGATATTCATTGGGTAATTGCTGGGGGCGAGAGCGGACCGGGAGCGCGTCCGGTCAAAGTAGAGTGGCTGCGTGAATTGCGCGATCAATGTCAGGCGCAACACGTCGCTTTCTTCTTCAAGCAGTGGGGAGGTCGCACGCCCAAGGCCGGCGGCAACACGCTGGATGGGCGACAATGGCAGGAATATCCAGACAGGACTTGAGCCAGGTCTAATACCACATACTTGACCTGAAAAAACAGTGAATGGCACCCATTTTGACCTATTCATTCACTAAAAATTGGCAATTTACCGTGAATGGCACCCATTTTTACCTGTCTATTCACGGGAATTTGACGATTTACCGTGAATAGAATCCATCTTAACCTATCCATTCACTACAAATCAGCAATTTACCGTGAATAACTTTCCCAATTAGGCCATTGGCCTTTTTGACAAGTCCAATTCCGCGGAATCGCGTGGAGACGCCAGTTCAGCCCCTGGTCTGGACGGCTCCATGAACGTAATGGCCTCGTAAAAGTCGTCCAACGCCACAAACACGCCATTTTCTCGTGCCCACCTTCGCATCCGCTGGTTACAAGAATGCGCCCAGGAAAGAATTTCCACCCGCCAACCGCGCTTGTGCATGCGCTCCAAAGTACTGTGAAAGCCCGCGCCTTCGAGATACCCTGCCCCATCACCTGTCAACAACACCACAATACCCGGATTCCCGTTGTAATCCAGCGCATCTTCCAGCATCCGCAACTGCAACACCCGGTCGGGCATCTCCTGTTCGCCACGCGCAGATTCGCCCCGGTCAAATAGATGAACCTCCACCCCCTTGCTCTCCATCCGATTCCACAACTGGCGCATCTCCGGTGGCACAGAGCCAGCGGCAAGCGCCTTCTTCAAAGGGCGGTCGGCATGCGCCAGGCGCAGTATATTGTCAACGTTAATACGCACGCGATAACGGGCATTGGGACCTTCGCGCCGCTCCTGTGCCAACCGTTGTGCCTCATGAAAAATATTGGAATTATCCCAATAAATGAAAACACTGTCCATGCCAAACCACCACCTATGATCTAACAAAAATTTGAAATACGACCACCCACACTACATCACTTCGGAACATTCTCTTCAGCCTTGGTCATAACCTCCAGAACAGCGGTTTTGCCCTCTCTATTCGCGGCGAGTGCGCGATGGATCGCGGGCGCGAGTTCGTCGGGCGTATCCACGCGCTCGGCCTGTGCGCCCAATCCCGCGCTCACCTGGGTGTAATTCCCGCTCAACTCATTGCTCCCAAAGCGATCGGAAGCATAGGGCATATGCGAATCGTACTTCGTCATCACCCCATTATTGAGCACAACCGTAAAAATCGGAATCTCTGCCCGAACAGCCGTCTCCAGATCCAGCCCCGCCATACCAAACGCGGCATCGCCCATCAAATTGATCACCTGCTTCTCTGGCGCAGCCAACTTCGCGCCCACTGCCAGACCCAGGCCATATCCGAGTTGCGTTGACTTGCCCCACCCCAGGTACCCGCGCGGAGACACGGGTTTCCACGTCGGAACGAGTTGATCCCGCGGATAACCCGAATCGTGGGTAATAATCGTATTGCTCACATCGACCGCATTTTCCAACTCTCGAATCACGCGATAAGGACTAATGGGAATCTCATCAGACGTAAAATGCGGCTCCCAATAAGCGGCAAACGCCCGGGTCACAGCGGCAACCCGATCCTCGGCATCGTTCTCGCGCCCCCCCTCGCCAACCTGTCGCTTAACCTCTTCAATCATCTGCCGCAACACCAGCTTCGCATCCCCCAGCGCACCCACTGCAACCTCGAAATCCTTGCCCATATCCTCGGCGCAATTCGTCACCTGCCCCAGAGGAACCCCCTCTGGCATCGGCGTGGTAAACGTATTGCGCGTAAAACTCGTCCCAATACCCAGCCCAAAATCCATCGCCTCCAAAAACCGCTTAACCATCAACGTATAGGTGTGCCCACCAGTACCCAGTGAAAGTGGATGCGTCTCTGGAAAAGCACTCTTGCCCGCAAGCGTCGTCATCACGGGAACACTGGCCAACTCGGCAAACTCGAGCAGTTCTTCTGTCGCCTCGGCATACAACACCCCCTGGCCAGCAATAATAACCGGACGAGAAGCGCCGAGAAGAACTGCAATCATATCGCGCACATCTTCAGACGCAGCAGTGGAACGTCGGACCTGAACCGGCGTATAATCGACCTCCTCATCGGGATATTCGGCAGCCATAGCCTCCCTGTGCATCTCCAACAACACGGGACCCAAACGCCCGCTCTTCAACTGCACAACCGCGCGACGCATCATAGCCGGAATATCTTCTACCTCGAATATTTGAGCGGCCCACTTCGTAATATGACGATAATTCCGCACCGCTTCAAACGTGGGATGAATACCCTGACGCGACAGTGCTTCCCCGCCGGGCAAATGCAACACGGGCACCGAATCTGCATACGCCTGTGCCACACCCCCAAACGCATTTTCCGCACCGGGACCTTGTTGCATCGTAAAAACGCCAAACCTTTTTCCATTGGACACGCGACTAAAACCATCGGCCATATTGACACCCGCGCGCTCCTGACGACAAATAATAGGCGTAATCCCCACCTTCGCCGCAACTTCGATCAGCGTCTGATGGGGAAATGCCACCAGAAATTCAACACCTTCTGCCTTGAGCACACGCGCCATAGCATCGTAACCAGTCATGGACTTCTCCGTTTTGTGTATTGTGAAAAATAGATAAATTGTTACCTTATGCAGGGTCAAAGCCAAAGATATTCCCATTCCCCGAATAATACAACGGGATTTTGAGACGCCATATCATTAACCATGCCCAACTCTCCAGCGGATACCTGTCCGCTTTGCAAAAGCCAAAATATAACCCACTATCTCCGCGACACATTCAGAGAATATCTGGCCTGTACGGAATGCGCTCTGATCTTTGTCCCCCAAACATTTCACCTATCGGAAAAAGAGGAAAAACAACGCTACGACCTGCACAAAAATAATCCAGCAGATCCGGAATACAGGGCATTTTTGTCGCGGATTTGCAACCCCCTGAAAGCGCGCCTATCCAAATGCGCGCACGGCCTGGATTTTGGATGCGGTCCTGGACCGACACTATCCCTCATGTTTCAAGAATGCGGACATACCGTTGATATATACGACAAATTTTACGCACACAACCCCGAAGTCTTCCAGCGCGAATACGACTTTATAACCGCGACAGAAGTCGTCGAACACCTGAAAAACCCCCAACGCGAATTGCAAAGACTATATCGCCTTGTCAAACCCGGTGGCATACTCGGCATCATGACCAAACTCGCAATCGACAAATCCGCATTTGAAAATTGGCATTACAAAAGAGACCCAACACACATCTGTTTTTTTTCAAAAACCACATTTGAATGGTTGGGAAAAACCTATGAATCAGAAATCGAATTCATCGGAGCCGATGTGATATTAATTCACAAAACAGGAAAAGGACACAGATGAAAAAATCATTAGACACAAAACTCGCCGACATACGCAGCAATCCCAACAGCGATGCCTTTATCATTGCTTATGCCGCGGATCCCGACATGTCAAAAGGGCTTGCAACGCTCACAGACGCCACACCAACTATACAAGCCTATTACGATGACCTTACGGACCTGACCGAACAAGCAAAAATCGATGTTCTACTGACCTCTGTCTCCACCATGGACGTCCTGGCACGGGAAAAACGACTCTTTGACGCATCAACTGTAACCCCTGCTGTACGCGCCAATGACACAACCGACCTGTGGGATGCAACAGGCGCAGCATACCCCACTCTGCCATCCCGGCCCTTTGCTTCGCCCACAATTGAAGAAGCGCAATACGGCACGCTATTGCCCCAACCCGACCAAAAACCAGACATCGACCTGGGCCTGTACTCCATCACATTCAACAACGATCTGGATACAGACTGGCTTTCAATGATGCAGTTTAAGACATTCAGAACAGAAGCCACACGAAAAGGATTTCGGTACTTCCTCGAAGTCTTTAACCCCAATGTTGCGGACTGTGGGGTGCGTCCAGAAGACATCCCCACATACGTAAATGACCAGATCGCCCGGATGCTTGCCGGCATACCCCGCGCATCGCGACCCGAATTTTTAAAAATCGCCTACAACGGTCCAGAATCTATGGAGAGCCTCGTCAATTACGACGCCACAGTCGTCGTCGGCATACTCGGCGGACCAACGAGCACCACGTACGATTCATTCAAACTCATATCCGAAGCAAAAAAACACGGCGCACGCGTCGCCCTCTTTGGCCGCCGCATCAAAGGCGCTGAAAATCCCAGAGCATTTGTCGAAGTCTTGCGCAACGTCGCAGATGGCCTCGTCAGCCCAGAAGAAGGGGTTAAAATCTATCGAAACGCACTCGACAAACTCGGCATTGCGCCCTTGAGAAATTTTGAAGACGACATGGTACTCTTCACGCCAGGACTGTTATAAAGGAAAACTAACATGCGCGTCACGCGGCTACTCAATGCACCCATCATCACCCCGGATCTGCACCCGAGTATCGGACACAATATCCAGGGACCCTCGCTGATCCGCGTACCCGACTGGGTACCCGAACCGCTCGGAACGTACTATCTGTACTTTGCCGACCACAAAGGCAGGTACATCCGCCTCGCCTATGCAAATGACCTGCGCGGCCCCTGGAAAATACATCCACCGGGAACCCTGCAACTCGCCGACTCCTATTTCCCCACACAGCCCCTCGCCGCATCTGAAAAAGACAGAGCGAAAATCAACGCACGCTGGCTTGCAGAAAAAGGCCCACAAAAAATATCCCACGACCTGATGACAGAAGCCACCACACCGCATATTGCGTCACCGGATGTACACGTCAACCACACCGATCAAACCATTGTCATGTACTATCACGGACTCGAAAAACTCGCACATCAAATCAGCCGCGTCGCCACATCCACCGACGGCATCAATTTCACAGCACACCCAGAAACCTTTGCCAAAAGCTATCTCAGAATCTTTCAACACGCGGGTTATTTCTATGGCATGGCAATGCCGGGCCAATTTTATCGGTCGGCTGACGGATTCTCCCACTTTGAAGAAGGCCCATTGCTATTCAGCAAAAACATGCGCCACGCAGCTCTATTAAAACGCGAAAATACCCTGTACGTATTCTGGTCGCAGGTGGGAGACGTACCCGAAAGCATATTGCTCAGCACCATTGACATCTCGGCTGACTGGCAAAATTGGCGCGAAACAGAAAGCATCGAAATCCTGCGCCCAGAACATCCCTATGAAGGCGCTGACGCACCTCTGGAACCCTCTATCCGAAGCGTGGCTTATGGACACGTCAACCAGTTGCGCGACCCGGCAATCTATGAAGAAAACGGCCACATCTATTTGCTCTATGCCGTCGCAGGAGAAAGCGGCATAGCCATTGCCGAAGTGGAACTATAGATCAGACCATCTATTCACTGTGAGGGTAATCATGTCAGATTTACACCCCGACAAACTCCTGGAATACTCCGTGGTCTATACAGACCGCGCCCTCAACCACATGTCGCAATCCTTCCAGGGCGTCATGCGAGACATCTCCACCACACTCAAAAAAGTGTATTGCGCCAGCGCGGTCATCGTCGTACCCGGCAGTGGCACATATGGCATGGAAGCCGTGGCGCGACAATTTGCCACAGACAAAAAATGCCTCGTCATTCGCAATGGATGGTTCAGCTATCGCTGGACCCAAATCTTCGAAATGGGCGACATCCCATCCCAATCCACAGTCCTCAAAGCGCGGCGCACGAGCGATGACAAACACGCCCCATTTGCACCTGCGCCCATCGAAGAAGTCACAGAAATAATCGCATCGGAAAAACCGGACTTTGTCTTCGCACCACACGTCGAAACCGCATCGGGCATCATCCTGCCCGACGATTACATCCGTTCCGTAGCAGATGCCATACACGCTGTCGGCGGCCTGCTGGTATTGGACTGCATAGCCTCGGGAACCATCTGGGTCGATATGAAAACCTGCGATGTCGATATCCTCATCAGCGCCCCACAAAAAGGCTGGAGTGCCTCTGCCTGTTGTGGCCTCGTCATGCTCAGTTCTTCCGCACTGGAAAAAATTGAATCCACAACCAGCACCAGTTTTGCTTGCGACCTGCACAAATGGCTTCAAATCATGGAAGCCTATGAAGGTGGCGGCCATGCGTATCACGCGACCATGCCCACGGACGCCCTCACCGTATTCCGAAACGCAATAAAAGAAACCGAAAATTACGGCTTTGATAAAATATGCGCGCAACAACGAGAACTCGGCGACAAAGTTCGGACACTCTTAAACAGCAAAGGCATAAAAAGCGTGGCAGCAGAAGGCTTCCAGGCGCCGGGAGTAGTCGTCAGCTACACCGAAGACCCCGACATACACACCGGCAAAAAATTCATGGACGCGGGCCTTCAAATCGCCGCTGGCGTACCATTGCAATGCGACGAACCAGAAGATTTTCAAACCTTCCGCCTGGGCCTGTTCGGCCTGGACAAACTCCAGAACATCGACCGCACCGTCCAGAAACTCGACGATGCCCTATCCCAAATCATCCCTTGAAAGGACAAACCATGTACGTAGGCACACAGTATTTTGGCACATCAAAAATAGAAATGGAATTTCTATCCCGCCATGGCGTCACCCATTTTGACGCCACAGTCGATGGCATGGATGCCGACACCCTCGCGCGGCACAGAGAAGAAGCCGCCGCATATGGGGTCGAACTCGAAATGATTCACGTCCCCCCAATGGACAGCATCCCCATGGCAAAAGACCCGCAACGCGACCAGGACATCGACCTGTTCTGTCAATACATCGAAAACGCGCACAAAGCCGGACTGCGCGGCCTGAACTACAACTTCTGCGTCTTGCGCGCACCCTCGGGCGGCCTTGTACAGCGCACCGGACGCAGACCGGGCCGCGGCGGAACAACGTACAGCTCCTTTGTCCTCGCCGAATACGACAACGACACCCTCACCGAAGCCGGCCGCGTAAGCCGAGAAGAGGCTTTCGAACGGGCTGCATACTTTCTCGAACGCATAATACCCGTAGCCGAAGAATACAAAATACAGATGGCGTGTCACCTCAACGACCCGCCCTCACCCGTGCTAAACGGCGTGGAAAAATGGAATTATCCCGTATTTGAAGGCCTGAAGCGATTCAGCGAACTGGTTGACAGCCCCTATCACGGATTCAATTTCTGCTGCGGCGTGGCCGCCGAAGGATTGGAAAACCCAGCCGAAGAACTCCCGCCCATCATCAAATACTTCGCAGAAAGAAAAAAAATCTTCAACGTACATTTTAGAAACATCCGCGGAGGTCTGCACGACTTTTGCGAAACCTGGCCAGACGAAGGCGACGTCAACATGTACGAAATCGTAAAAGTTTTACACCAGGCGGGCTATCCGTACATGCTCATGCCCGACCACGCCCCTCGCCACCCCGACGACACAGCCCCCGAAGGCGTCTCGAGCCGCGTAACCCAGGCGTGGGCATTCCAGTTCGGGTACATCATCGCATTGATCCAGGCAGTCGAAAACGAAAGTTCATAAAACAGGAGAACATATGGCAATTGTACAACCCACCCCCGATCACGTATTGGACGAAGCGACGCGAGAAGCACTCAAGCGCGTGAACACAACCGCTGTGGTCGATGTGCTCGCTCGCAATGGCTACGACGCGCGGTACACATACATGCCCAATCTGCAAACCATGAACCCCGGAGAACGATTGGTCGCCCGGGCAATCACCGTGCGATTTGTGCCCTCGCGCCCCGATGCCGACGAAGAAAAACCAGACGGCGAAGAATCTCCTGAATACGCCGCCTTTGAACTCGCCGGTCCGGGCGATGTCATCGTCATGGAATCCATGCGCACCAAACTGATGTCCATTGGCGGAGACATCAAATTTCTTCGCCTAAAACAGCGGGGCGTAGATGGTCTGATCTGCGATGGCGGCATCCGCGACATGCACACCGTCAAAGACTACGGCGTCATGTTGTGGGGCTATGGCAAAACATCAAACCTCGGCACCCGCGTTGGAACGCCTTATTCGACCAATGATTGGGTACAGGTCGATGGCGTCCTCGTCAGACCGGGAGACTACATCGTAGCCGACGACGACGGCGTAGTCGTCATCCCGCGCAAAGTCGCGCCGGAAATGGCCCAAAAAGCGATAGAATACGACGACCTCGAAGAATGGATCAGAAGACGCCTGGACACGGAAAATCTCTCCCCTGGCAAATACTATCCGCCAGATGAAGAAACATTCGAACTGTATCGCAAATGGAAGAAGGGATTATGATTGAGATTCGTCGGGGGCGACGACAGGATGCACCCTATATCATAGATTTTCAAATCCGAATGGCAAAAGAAGCAGAAGATCTCACACTGGATCGACCAACCGTTGAAAAAGGCGTACAGGCCGTCTTTGATGACCCACACAAAGGGGCGTATTGGATTGCTGAATTAGACGGAGAAGTCGCCAGCTGCCTGCTCACCGTCCCCGAATGGAGTGACTGGCGCAACGGAACAGTATTGTGGATCCATTCGGTCTATGTAATTCCCAGCGCACGACGGCGTGGCATTTTCCGGACGATGTATAAAAACTTAAAAACCACAGTCGAACAATCTGCCGACCTGCGCGGACTCAGGCTATATGTCGAGCGGAAAAACGAACGGGCGCAAAAAACTTATAGCGCAATGGGAATGGATGGCAACCACTACAAAATGTTTGAGTGGATGAGAGAGGGATGGTAAAATCAAAACTTTCCAAAATACGCAATGCGAAGTTCCCGGTCGGGATGTGGATTTTGCATGCCATTGCGGAAAATATTCTTCAAATCAAATTCCAGAGCAAATGCCTCGGACAGCGTCCATCTGATACCGGCGTTGAAAAACCCCTTTCCAGACCCCAGACTATTGTCCGAATTATCATTCAACCCAAAATCGTATTCCGCCACAGCCACCACATATTTCCCAAGCCCTGTATCTACCCCGATATAACCCGTAAAATCACTATCGTCATCGCCGTCTTCAAAACTTCGGTTCGCGCCAATATGAAGACCCGTATGCCCCAACGGCAACTTGAAATTTTTACTGGCAACGACATAAACACCCTTGGACTTGCGGGTATAGCGCTTCAAATCATCATCGAACATCCCGTATCCCTGCGAGGTATAACCCACAGCCAGAGCCGGAATTTTATATCCCTCTTCAATCACCCGCACGCGGCCTGAAAACTCAATCCGCGGATTTAAATTCACCGCCTCATTGCCCAAAAGATCACTACCGCCAAAAGACACCCCAACCATACCCCGGCTAAACAAACCCACCGATACACTCCCCAAAATACCATCGCTGCCATAAAATCGAAGATCCAACCCCAAACCGCGTCCGGGCAACAACCCCGCCGTGGGAGCTTCAATCAATTGCCGAGGCTGTAAGTCTTGCTGTGCCCAAACCGGTGCAAATGCCATAAAGTAAACACACACGGCAAGTAGTGTACAACCTCGTCCTGGCCAAACCCAAATGGGTCTGCAATTATATTCTCTTTGTAACACGTCATTCCCTCCCGACCTGACCGAATGGAGCTACGATTCAATCGTCAGGTTCCGAACCATCTCTCCCGCATGGGCAAAATGCACATCAATTGCCTGGTCGGGAATCAAATCGCCCCCCAAATCTGCCCACTCAATCAAACACACACCCTCGCCGTAAAATAAATCATCGCACCCAATCTCATAGAGTTCGTCGGGACTGCCCAACCGATAAAGATCAAAGTGATACACCGGCATCGGCTTGCCATCGGGCGAAACCCCCGCGTATTCATTGACGATTACAAAAGTCGGACTCGTCACATAATCGGTCACATTCAAACCCGCGCAAACACCCTGTACAAAACAGGTTTTGCCACTACCCAAATCCCCGGTAAGCGCAACGCAATCCCCTATATCGAGCTGCGCCGCGAGGTCGCGTCCAAACCCATGTGTTTGATCGGGCGACGAAGATACCCGAGTGATCTTTCTATTTGACATAATACCCGATTATTTCCCGCGCATAATAGCAACCGGCAAAATACACTCTTCGAGGGAAATCCCTCCGTGTTGAAAACTATTGGCGTATTTGGCCTGGTACTCGTTAAAATTGGTGGGATATACAAAAAAGTAATCTTCCCTGCAAATAATGTAATGGGTCCCTTGCCCCACACTCGGCAAACCAAAAGCCTCGGGATCTCGAATATGCATCGCGTGGCGGTTATCGCATCGCAAATTTTTGCCGTACTTGAAGCGAATCCCCGTCGAAGTATCCCGATTGCCATAAGCCAGAGAAGCCCGCGTACTCAGCATACAGCCGTGATCTGTCGTCAACACCACTGTCGAATCGGTCTCGGACAGCTTGCGCAACATCTCAAAAAGAGAAGAATGCGAGAACCACGACCGCGTCAAAGACCGATACGCAGGCTCATTGGGTGCCATTTCTTGCAACAATTCGGACTCGGAACGACCATGCGTGAGCATATCCAGAAAATTGACCACAACTGACATAAGCGGAAAAGATCGGTAAGAATGCACCTTCTTCGCCAGCCGGTTACCCTCTGCAATATCCAGTATTTTGACGTAGCGCGTATCCAGATCCAATTCTGGATCAATCTCTGCGAGGTGTTGATCGAGCAATTGGTGCTCGTGTCGGTTGCGACTCATGTCGTCGTCACGCGCGACTCGCCACTCATCGGGATACAATCCCGCGAGATCAATGGGAAAAAGACCGCTGAAAATGGCATTGCGGGAATACGGCGTCGCAGTCGGCAAAATAGAATAGTGGTGGTGTTGCTCAATATCAAAAATATCGGACAACAATGGCAAAATGGCAAGCCAGTGATCCAATCGCATACAATCGACCACCACAAAAAACACCTGTTGCCCATCCTGCAAACAGGGCGCGACAAATTCGGATACAATATCCACAGAAAGCGTGGGCGAATCTTCTTCGTCTTGTACCCACTGGCTGTAATTATCCTCGATAAACTTGCCAAACGCCAAATTGCAGGCACCGCGCAAATCGTCGTGCATAGTCCGCAAGCCCGGATCGTAAAAGCGGTCCAATTCCAAATCCCACTCAGACAGACGCACGTGAAGATCGATCCAATCTCGCCATGAATTCGCCAGTACGAGAGACTCGCGCAACCTGTTGGATGCAGCCGCATAGTCCAGCCCCATGCGATCTTTTTGAATTTGACGTGCATCGAGCAATTTTTTGCACGCCAATAAAATCTGGCTCGGATTCACGGGCTTGGTCAAATAATCGTCAATCCGCTGCCCAATAGCCTGTTCCATCAACCGTTCTTCTTCGTTCTTCGTAATCATAATAACTGGAATATGCGGATTGATATCCTTAATCACCGCCAGAGTTGACAACCCGTCTCGTCCAGCCATCATTTCATCGAGCAACACCGCATCAAATCCGCGTTTCTGAACCAGGGCAATCGCATCGTCGCCATTGGTCACAGGCGTTACATCATATCCCCGCTCCTTGAGAAAAATTTGATGGGGTCGCAACAAATCGATCTCGTCATCAGCCCACAAAATCTGCTTAGCTTCTTGAGTTTGATTCACATGCACCTCTGCTGTTGATAATTGATAAAGGATTATTAGTCATCTATATCTGCCGGAGGCAGGGGCAGCAAAATGACAAATATCGTGCCCTGATACGGCACACTTTCTTTTATGAATACTTTTCCGCTGTGATAATCTTCCACAATGCGTTTCACAAATGCCAGACCGAGACCCCACCCGCGTTTCTTGGTACTGGTACCCGGCAAAAAAACTTGCTTAAACATATGCGAAGGCATGCCCTTTCCCGTATCGCGCACTTCAATAACCACCCGGCGGTCCTCCACGCGCGACGACACATCAATGCGGCCCCCTCGGCCTTCCATCGCATCGGCGGCATTTCTGAAAAGATTTTCAAACGCCCACCCCAAAAGCTCCCGATTGAGCGGAACAACCGGCACATCATCCAACGCCTCTACAATTTGCACATTCTCTGGCAAGCGCGCGCGCAGATAACCCGCTGTTTCAGCCACCACATCGCGCACCTGACCCAATCGCAATTCGGGCGTAGAACCAATCAGACTAAAGCGAGAAGCGATCTTATCCAATCGGCTCGTATCCCGATCCATTTCTCCCAGGATATTTTTCAGCCTCTGACTGCTCTCTCTATCACCCTCTGCCTCCAACTCGTCCTTCAACAGTGCCAACCAACCGTACAGCGAAGACAGCGGCGTTCCCAACTGATGGGCTGTTTCCCGCGCCATCCCCACCCACAAAGACCGCTGTTCTCTATTCTTAATATACCGAAAACCGAGATACCCACCCCCGGTAAATACGATGGTCACCCCAAAAGCCACCCAGGGCAACCAGTTCAAACGCTTCTCCAGCGCGGACGCACCCCAGTGCAAATACCAGGTTTCCGGTTCCTTGTTGACGGGTTTATTGTCCGGGCCCCATTCTGTCCCGGGCCATTCAAACGGCAACGGGTCATTTTCCCGGTCGAGTGCGTAAGCCTTGTCCATCACCTTGCCCAGAATTTCCGGACTGTGGTCATCAAAGGGAATATCTATTGCTTTCCAGTATCGGGGAAGACCCTGTTCGTCTGTAATTACGACTGGAAAATTGGGATTCTGGACAGTGTGATAAATGACATCTTTATAAAATCCCTTAACCTCAATTGTATCCAACGTAACCACACTGTGCATAAAAGCGTAGAACTCGCCCATACGCCTGGCCTCTTGCCGCATGGGTTGCACCACGTAAAGCTGTGAATAAATGAGGAACGCGATGACGATAAGAACCGCCAAAAGAAAAAAATAAGCCGTCAAAAAACTCTGGCTGGACAGACGCACATGTAAGTTCTTGAGCTTGTCGTCGTTCTCATTTTCATTTTTTGATTGCATTCACCCCTCCGTTTGTAGTCCTTCCCCCCATCCAAAACGCCCGACACTTTTTTGAGTTCCCATTCAAAACCAAAATCCGAAAATCCCGCCTTAAAAATAAAAAACGCCTTGAAATGAACAAAGACGTTTTTATAGCGAACAGATTCAAGGCGTATAACAGGTGGGGCGACATGGGAAAAACGAGTTGCAAAAGTGCGGGACATTTTATATGTTATATTGAAATTCAGTTTGATTATTCATCATATTCTCAAAAGAAAGGGGTGAGTCCAAGCATGCCTGGTGTCCTCGTACGTGACGACGAACCGTTCGAAAGAGCACTCAAGCGGTTCAAAAAGGCCTGCGAAAAAGCCGGTGTTATTTCCGACATGAAGAAAAATCAGCACTTTGAAAAACCGAGTGAACGTCGGAAGCGCAAAATTGCCGCTGCAAGACGTAAGCGGATTAAATTGGATCAACAATACACCCGCTAAGTCTTTCGCAATTATTCGAATCAAGCGATAATCACTCAGTGGCTATCGCTTTTTTTTATCCATTCCCATCTTGCACTTCAAATGAACATCGTGGATCTCATCCTTGCCCTCGGCCTCTTCTGGTTCGCTCGAAAAGGATGGCAAATTGGGCTGGTACAAAGCCTCATCATGCTGTTCAGCGTGATATTGGCCTATGGTTTTGCCCTCACTTATGGCGAAACGACAGCGCGCACTTTATTCGATACAACAGAAGACCTCGGCAGTGGCGCCGCGCTATTCGGGTTCTTTGTGATATTTGCGGCTGTCTTAGCCGCCTGCTATTACCTGGGCCGCATCCTTCACGGAATGCTGCGGACCTCTCCCCTCGGCGCGATTGACGCATTTGGTGGCATTGCTCTGGGTCTGGCTCAAGGCGCATTGATTTTAGGTCTAATAACCATATTTTTACGTGCCAATCCCATCCACAGCCGCATGCCCGAATTCATCGACAACGCCACTCTGGGCGCACCGCTTCAAAAATCCGCCCGAATGATTGCCGACGGTGTACAGGCCATGTTTCCCGACGCAAAAACCCTGCTCGAAAAACTGGGCATTCAGATCGAAAAAACGCCTCCTCTAATTGAAAAGCTGAACAAAGAAGCCGGTGAAGCGCGAAAAAAAATCAACGAAATTCTTGAAGAATCCAAGTAGGGACGACCAATGTCCATAACCAGCGACCTGCTCGTTTCCCCGGGCAAATATTGCTATTCGCTCACGGAATACGTCCGCTTCAAAACCCGCGAAGTCAATATCGGATGCGTGCCACTCGGCGGCGACAACCCCATTCGCGTGCAGTCGATGACCACAACCGATACCATGGATACCGAAGGCACAGTCGCCCAGTCCATCCGCATGATCCGCGCCGGATGTGAATACGTGCGCATAACAGCACCCAGCCAGAACGAAGCCCGCAACCTCGAAAACATCCAAAAAAAAATCAGAGCCGCGGGCTATACCACCCCACTGATAGCCGACATCCACTACACGCCCAACGCCGCTGAAATCGCCGCTCGAATTGTGGAAAAAGTGCGCGTGAACCCCGGCAATTACGCCGACAAAAAAAAATTCCAGATCATCGAATACACCGATGCACAATACGCCGAAGAACTGCACCGCATTCGCGACAGATTCGCGCCACTGGTCGAAATCTGCAAAGAATACGGCACAGCCATGCGGATTGGCACCAACCACGGATCGCTCTCAGACCGCATTATGAGCAGATTTGGCGACACCCCACTCGGCATGGTCGAATCTGCACTCGAATTTGCGCGGATATGCATTGACCTCAACTATCACGACATCGTATTTTCCATGAAAGCCAGCAATCCGCAAATCATGGTACAGGCCTACCGCCTGCTGGTAAACAAAATGATGGCCGAAGGCATGAACTATCCGCTCCATCTGGGAGTCACGGAAGCTGGCGATGGAGAAGACGGGCGCATCAAATCGGCCGTGGGCATAGGCGCGCTGCTCGAAGACGGCCTGGGCGATACCATTCGCGTCTCCCTCACCGAAGAACCCGAAGCCGAAATCCCCGTAGCGCAAACACTGGTCGCCCGCTATTGCAACCGAAGCGATCACGCGCCAATACCGGACATTCAAACATCCCATATCGATCCATTTTCGTACACGCGCCGCGCAACGCGACAGATCGAAAAAATCGGCAAACCGAGTGTCCCAATCGTCATCACCACCCCACGGGGTGCCATCACCCCCGAATCCCTGCGACCTTTTGGCTATTCGTACGACGCGGCACTCGACAAATGGCATATCGCCGACATGGCCGTTGACTTTATCAACATCGGCGATCGCACCCTGGACTTTGAACTCCCGGGCACGCTTGGCGTCATTCAAAATGCCCGGGTCTGGTCGCCTGCATCCACCGCATATCCGATTTTTTCTGCAACGGCATACCTGCAATCCAATCACACAGCCGACCGCATCACCTTTATCTGTGCCGAACTCGACGGACTCGACGCACCGCTTATCTGTGCGCTCAAAGCCGATCCCTATGCAGTGCTCGTCCTGCAAACCCACAACACCCACGCCATGCCCGAACTGCGCCGCGCATTCTGCCTGCTTGCAAATAGGTCTTGCGACATACCCGTAGTCATCCGCAGAACGTATGGCGCAACAATGTACTCGACCAATGATGCCTTCATGCTCTACGCCGCCACAGACTGTGGTGGATTACTCGTCGATGGCCTCGGCGATGGCCTGTGGCTCGAACATCAGTACTCCGATCAAACAGACGACCACACCCTCACCCGAACGGCCTTCGGCATCTTGCAAGCCACGCGCACCCGCATCTCAAAAACCGAATACATATCCTGCCCATCGTGCGGGCGCACCCTGTTTGACCTGCAAGAAACCACCGCCCTGATTCGAAGCCATACCAACCACCTCAAAGGCGTCAAAATTGGCATTATGGGCTGCATTGTCAACGGACCGGGTGAAATGGCCGACGCCGATTACGGCTATGTGGGCAGTGGCCCTGGCAAAATCACGCTCTACAAGGGCAAAGACATCGTCAAACGCAACATCCCCACAGAAGGCGCCGTTGGCGAACTAATTGACCTGATACGCGCTGGCGGCGATTGGGTCGAGCCAGCTTAAGTTTAGCTTACAACACCTGTTTACAGTCCCCATCTCCTCTCCCCGGGGAGTTTTTTACATGCCGCGCATTCCAGAAACCATCATCGATCAAGTGCGCCTGTCTATCGACATTGTCGATATTGTGGGCGATCACGTTGCACTGACCCGCCGGGGCAAAAATTTTGTTGGCCTGTGTCCCTTCCACGACGATTCCACACCCTCCTTAAACGTCTCACAAGAAAAACAAATCTACAAGTGTTTCGCCTGCGGTGCGGGCGGCAACAGCTTTACATTTCTGCGCGACATAGAAAACATCAGCTTTATCGAAGCCGTTCGTCAACTCGCCGACCGCGCGGGCATAGCCTTGCCCGATGCAAAACCCGCAGACCCGGACCAGCAAGAAGTCTTTGACCAACTCTATCGCGCCAATGAACTCGCGGTCAAATATTTTCACCACCTGCTCACACAGGACGAGAAAGCCGCCGATGCAATGGCCTACCTCGAAAAACGCGGCATAAACCGCGACATAATCGATGCCTTTTCCCTCGGTTACGCGCCCGATCAATGGGATGGCTTCTTGCAAGTCGCCACTCGCCGGGACTTCTCCCCACAAATACTCGAACGCGCCGGACTCGTCTTACATAGGGAAAAAGGAGGCGGTTTCTATGACCGCTTTCGCAATCGCATCACCTTCCCCATTCACGCCGCCACAGGGCGTCCCGTCGCTTTTGGCGCGCGCGCCCTCGACCCCGACGAACAGGCCAAATACATCAACTCTCCGGAAACCCCTGTGTACAACAAAAGTGCCACCCTGTACGGCTTGTGGCGCGATAGAGACGCCATTCGCGACGCGGGTACAGCACTCGTTGTCGAAGGCTATATGGACCTCATTGCCCTATCGCAATACGGCATTGAAAACGCAGTCGCATCCTCTGGCACAGCACTCACAACCGACCACGCACGCCTGCTCAGACGTTACGCGCCCAAAACCATACTCATCTTCGACGGCGACACTGCCGGAGCAACCGCGGCAATGCGGGGGATAGGATCGCTCTTTGAAGTGGGTCTCGAAGTGCGCGTTGTCACCCTGCCCGAAGACCACGACCCCGACAGTTATGTGCGCGCCCATGGACCCGACGGCCTTCTGCGCCTCACCGAAAACGCCGCACCCGCCATCGATTTTCTCATAGAACAATTTGCCCAACGCGACGACCTCTCCACCGTAGATGGCAAAACCCGAACAGCAAACGCATTGGCCGAACTCATTGGGCGCATCACAGACAGCGCGCTCAAACAATTTCTCATCAAAGACATCGCAGAAAAAATCGGAATAGATGAAGAAATCCTCATTGGCATTGCCCAAACACAACGCCGCACCACAAGACCGCAAAATGGACAACCAGAACCCGAACCTTATGACACGCGGCCCCGTTCTGAGCGCGAACTGCTCACCTTCATGATGCAACATCCCGAAACCGCCGATAGCGTATTCAATCAAATTTCTCCCAACAACTTTACAAACAGTACTTACCGGCAAATCGCCACCCTGATTGCCCGTAACCGACAGCAAAAACAATCCATTGAAGCCGCGCACCTCATCAATCAGTGCAACGATGAACGCTTGTGCCGCATATTGACCGACCTATCTCTGGAAATTGGCATTGAGAATCCCAACATCGATGTTCCCATTCAAGATTATATTCACAAGTTCCAGCTCAAAAGTCTCGAAAGCGAAATCGAACGGATCGAAAAGCAATTGCGCCAACCGCTTTCTCCCAATGACCTGCGCGCCACACTGGAAAAACACCGCCACCTCACCGCCCAGCGAAAAGCGATGGCTGAGCCAAAATAACTTTTATAAGGTGCCCAATTTCTAGTTGCACAAACTATTGTTATTCATTATCTTTGTTTTTGAATTTGGATTAACAAAAACTGAATTTTGGGGCGCATAGCTCAGTTGGTTAGAGCGACGGACTCATAATCCGTTGGTCCGGGGTTCGAGTCCCTGTGCGCCCACCATCAATCATCGCGGTGACCCTCCGGTGAGGTCGCCGTTTTTTTTTGAATATTCACTCCATTATTTTTTGATACTCTGCCTTGTTTTTATCAAACTATTCAAGCATTTGATATTTTTTATGGAGGATAGCGAGTGCAAACGATCACCAAAGCAGACCTGGCAAAAATACTTGCAGATGAAATTGATTGCAAAAACACGATGGCGAAACAGGCTGTAGATGTACTCTTTGAAACTCTTGCAGAAGCTATCATCGAAGGTGAACGAATCGAAATCCGGGGCTTTGGAAGCTGGGAAGTCAAACGCACCAATGCCCGTCCTCGCGCGCGCAATCCCCGAACGGGCGAAGAAGTCTATGTACCTGCGCGACGCAAAGTGGGGTTCAAACCCGGCAAAATACTTCGAGACGCCCTTTCAATACCCCTCAAAGATCTGGAATAAACGGGGCAAAACAGTCTAAAAACAAAACACCGCAGCAGATTTGTTGCGGTGTTTTGTTGTGTTGGCAATCGGTGTCACTGCGGGCGGGTGCTCTTATATGTGAATCGCCTCATCCTCCACATTCAACGCAGCCTCCTTTAGCGCCTCTGGAAGCGTGGGATGCGCGTGCATCGTCCGCGCAATATCCTCTGCACTCGCGGAAAACTCCATTGCCAGAACTCCTTCGGCGAGCATATCGGACGCGCGTGCGGACAAAATGTGAATGCCCAAAACGCGATCCGTCTTCTCGTGAGCAATAATCTTCACCTGTCCATCCACCGCCTGTAGCGTATGCGCGCGACCATTGGCAGTTATTGGAAACTTGCCCACCTTGTAGGGAATGTCATCCGCCGCAACCTGCTCCTCTGTCAGCCCCACCGATGCCAGTTCTGGATGCGTGTACACCACATTGGGAATCGCATCGTAATTCACATGCCCCGCCTTACCCGCCATATATTCCACCGCAGCCACGCCCTCTTCCTCTGCCTTGTGCGCCAGCATCGGACCGGGAATCACATCGCCAATCGCATAGACACCGGGCAAATTTGTCTCAAATACGTCATCGACCAGAATGCGCCCCTGGTCATCCATCTCCAATCCCACATCTTCGCCACCCAGCCCATCGGTATTTGGTCTTCGTCCAACAGCGACCAGCAATCGGTCACACGTCTCCGAAGCCGTCTCATCGCCCTGTGCGAGTGTCACAATCACCTTCCCATCGCGAACCTCAGCCGACTCCGCGCGCGTTTCAAATGAAAACCTCAGCCCCTGTTTCTCCAGCACCTTCTGCAAACCGAGGGACAATTCGCGGTCCATCGTCGGCGTAACCCCATCCAAAAATTCCACCACATGCACCTCTGCACCCAGGCGATGCCACACCGACCCCAACTCGAGACCGATCGCACCTGCGCCAATAACAATCATTTTCTCGGGCACCTCATCCAGCGACAACGCCTCGGTCGAACTGATCACATACTCGCCATCAAAAGGCAAATTGGGCAACTCAATAGCAGAACTGCCCGTAGCGATCAAAATGCGCGCTGCCGAATAAACATCCCCGTCAACATCGACCTTTCCATCACCAGCCAACCGCCCCAGCCCCGAAATATGCGTCACATTATTCTTGCGAAACAGACCGCGGATACCGCCCGTCATCCTCCGCACAATACTGGACTTGCGCTTCATCATACCCTTCAAATCCAATTCCACACCACCGGTCTTTACGCCGTGAATATCCAACGAAGACCCTGCCTGGTGAAACAACTCACTCGACTCCAAAAGGGCTTTACTCGGAATACAGCCCACATTCAGACATGTACCTCCCAATGCCTGTTTCTCAACACAGGCCACGCGCATACCCAATTGCGCCGCGCGAATCGCCGCCACATACCCCCCCGGACCAGCACCAATAACAATGAGATCGAATGTATTATCTGCCACGAGAGGCTCCTTTTACACTTCCAGCATCATACGTGCGGGATCTTCGAGCAAATCTTTTACGCGAACCAGAAAAGTTACCGAAGTCTGGCCGTCAATCAGGCGGTGATCATAAGTCAATGCCAGATACATCATCGGGCGAACAACCACCTCATCTCCCACGGCGATGGGCCGATTCTGAATCGCGTGCATGCCCAAAATACCCGTCTGGGGCGGATTGAGAATAGGCGTTGACAACAGCGACCCAAACACCCCGCCATTGGTAATTGTAAACGTCCCCCCGCTCAACTCATCCAACCCCAGCTTGCCCTCTCGTGCAGAAAGAGCCACGCGCTTAATCTCAGACTCAATAGTGGCAAAAGACATGCGCTCTGCCGACTTCAAAACCGGCACGACAAGACCGCGATCAGTACCCACTGCAATGCCCATATTGACATAATCGCGATAAACAATATCAGAACCATCGATACTGGCATTGACATCGGGATATTCCTGCAAAGCAATAACACTGGCGCGAACAAAAAAGGACATCAGCCCTAGAGAGATACCGTGTACATCTGCGAACATCTCTTTGTATTTCGCACGCAAATCAAAAATACCGCTCATATCTACTTCATTAAACGTCGTCAACATCGCCGCTGTCTGCTGAGCAGAAACCAGACGCTCGGCAATGCGCGTGCGAATCTGGCTCATAGGCTCGCGCCGCTCGCCATCGCTCGAAACAGCAGGAGCAGGAGGTGGTGCAGGCGCTTCGGGTTCAGAAACGGGCGGATCGGATGCGGCAGATTCGAGGTACGCCAGCACATCTCCTTTGGTCAATCGCCCGTCTTTCCCCGTACCCGTAATCGCTGTGGGATCGAGGTCGTGCTCCGTCACCAACCGGCGCACTGCCGGACTCAAACCATCGGTCTCTACAGGCTCTACGGGCGTATCGACCTCCTCCGATACTTCAACCTTTGAGACAGCTTTGCCATCCTCATCAATTGTGGCAATGGTCTCGCCGACCTCAATCGTATCGCCATCGGCCTTCAGTGTATGCAACACCCCCGCCGAAGGCGCGGGCAATTCGACATCGGCTTTATCTGTCTCAATAACCGCAAGGGGTTCATCCACCGTCACGGCCTCGCCATCCGATTTCAACCACTCCACCAGAATGGCATCGGCCACTGACTCTCCCAATTCGGGCAAAACCACATCAACAGGCATGTACGCGCCTCCCTAAGAAAAATTCAGAGCCATCTCCACGATCTCTTGCTGTTCGGCCAGATGCACCGACTGAATACCCGTGGCCGTTGCAGCCGTGGGCTTTCGTCCCAGATAGCGCACGGGTTTTTTGTTATCGAGCAACTTGCGGAGTTTTGGCTCCATAAAATCCCAACTACCCATATTTTGCGGCTCTTCTTGTCCCCAAAAAATATCCGCATCGCCGTACTTCTCGAGTATAGCACCCACCTCATCCCACGGAAAGGGATAGTGTTCCTCAATCCGCACCAGTGCGAGCCTTTCCTCGCCCTTTTTGTCCCGCCCCTCTTTGAGGTCAAAAAAGACCTTACCCGTACAGAAAACAACGCGCTTCACACCGCCGGGATCGGGCTGTGCGGGATCGTCTAAAACCGGATAAAACGCGCCCTCGGACAAATCTTCAAGCGCCGAAGTCGATTCTTTGTGCCGCAACAAACTCTTTGGCATCATCAAAACGAGGGGCTTGCGAAATGCGCGCAGCATCTGGCGGCGCAGCAAATGAAAATACTGCGCGGGCAACGTGGGACAACCCACCTGCATATTGTCTTCGGCACACAGCGCCTGAAACCGCTCTAACCGCGCGCTCGAATGCTCTGGTCCCTGACCTTCAAATCCGTGTGGCAACAGCATCACCAGCCCGCTCATCTTTTGCCATTTGGCCTCTGAACTGGAAATAAACTGATCGATAATCGTCTGCGCGCCATTGACAAAATCGCCAAACTGAGCTTCCCAGATCGTCAATTTATTGGGATTGGCATAACTCACGCCAAACTCAAAACCCAGCACCGCCAATTCCGAAAGCATGGTATTATAAACCCTGAAACCACCCTGATCATCCGATAGATGGTTCAGAGGCGAATAAATCGCGCCATTTTCAACGTCGTGCCACACCGCTTGCCGATGGCTAAATGTACCCCGCTGAGAATCTTGCCCGGCCAATCGCACGGGAAATCCATCGACTAACACACTGCCAAACGCGAGCATCTCCGCGCAGCCCCAGTCCATACCCACCTCGCCGTGGACCATTTGCATGCGGTAATCGAGTTGGCGCACCAATTTGCGATAAGCGTTAAAACCCTCGGGCACCGTCGTCGCCTTTTGGGCAATATCAATCAATTGTTCTCTACGCACCGCGGTTTTTGCCGTGCGATCTGCACCCGCCTTCCCAAATCCCTTCCACGCGCCCCCAAATGCTGGCTCACGCGGTTTTGGCTTTTGATCTTTGGCATCGACGAATGCCGTCTCGAGTCTCTCGCGCACAGCCTGCTTCATCGCATCGACATCATCTTCTGTTGCGATATTTTGCTCAATCAAACGCCTCGAATACAGATCGACAACCGTTGGATGCTCGGCGATTTCAGCAGATTGCAGGGGCTGTGTAAAAGCCGGATCGTCGGATTCATTGTGACCGTATCGGCGATAACACCACAGGTCAATAATCACATCGTTTTTCACCGCCTGGCGATAAGCCATAGCCATGCGCGCCGTATGCACCACAGCTTCGGGATCATCGGCATTGACGTGAAAAATGGGCATCTTAACAATTTTCGCCACATCTGTTGGATACGCCGTAAAACGGGATTCTCGGGGCAGTGCGGTAAAACCGATCTGATTATTCACAACAATATGAATCGTACCCCCATTATCATAGCCATCCAGATGGGACAAGCATATCGTCTCTGGCACAATGCCCTGCCCGGCAAAAGCGGCATCGCCGTGAATGATCAATGGTACGATATGCTCGTGCTGAACATCGCCTTTTGTCTCTTGCTTCGTACAAACAATGCCCTCAATCACGGGATTGACCAATTCGAGGTGACTCGGGTTGGGCGTCAAACCCAAATGCACCGTTTGACCATCGCGCGTGACATACTCATGGGCGAAACCCATGTGGTATTTTACATCGCCCGACCCCTCGGATCGACCTATCTCAACGCCCTCAAACTCACTGAATATCTCCGGATAGGGCTTCTGCATGACATGCGAGAGCACATTGAGCCTGCCGCGATGCGCCATCCCCATCACCATTTCTTCGACATTTAACGCAGCCCCGGTTTCAATAAGCGCGTGTAACATCGGGATAAGCGCTTCGCCGCCTTCAATGGAAAATCGCTTTTTCCCGATATATTTAACGTGCAAAAATTGTTCAAATTCCTGTGCTGCGATCAACTGTCTCAGCAACTCTCGGCATTGCTCTGCGCTGAATTTCGGCGAATTTAAGATCGGCTCCATGCGCTGTTCCAACCACTCGTGCTGGCTCTTATACGGGATATCGGTGTATTCTACCGCCACAGGACCGCAATATGTTTGCCTGAGCTTTGCGACGAGATCGCGCAACGTACCGTCCGTGGGACCGAGAAATCCGCCATTGCCGACAATTTGATCCAGATCCTCTTCTGTAAAGCCGTATTCCGACAACTCCAACAGCGGATACGGTGGGCGCGTGTAACTCATCGGCGCAATATCGGCGACCAGGTGCCCCCATGTGCGATACGCATTGACCAGAGCCAGAGCGCCCTGCTGCCTATTCGCGTCCATGCGGGTGTATTCTTCCAACGTGTCATAAGCATCGAGAAACGCCATCACATCTTCCTCAGCCTGGCTTTCACCTGACGTATCTGGAGCCATTTCGGTGCCGTCGCGCTGCATCCCCAAATCAAAACCCGCAAAAAATATATGCCATCTTTCATCCACCAGATCTGGGTCTTGTTTGTATTTCTCATACATCGCATCAATGTAATCGGCATTGGCAATCGCAGCAATATCGAATGACATAACAATCCCCGCCTTTCTGTAGCCTTTACAAGAGGTGTATCGTACACACTCGGAAAAAGTAACGCCTACACCGCATCATGTCAAGATAGCACCACTCATCCCGCCCACAACGACTTTGTCTTCCGCGCGAATTGATAGAGCCTGAAAGAATGGCGCAGCAGGGGCAGCGCCCCCCATCCAAGACGATATTTTCTTCGAATACCCCACATAGCTCTATCCCTATCTTCGCGCTGGCTTACACTGTGCGGATGCACCCGATAATAATATAATACCTCGGGCACATACTGCCCAATCCCCCCCTGTTTCAGCGCGATATTCAGCCACAAATCCCAATCCTGATATCGGCGCACAGCGGGATCAAATCCGGGAAAACTATCAGCTCGAATCAACGCGGCGAGATCGATATAATTTCCCGCGCGCAATCGCCGCACGTCAAATGGGCCAGACGCCTCGCGTTCGCCCTGCTGTAAATCGCCATCGGCAAACACAATGCGATCGCCATAAGCAAATGTCGCACGGGGAACCTCTTGCAACGCACTGTAGAGCACAGATAGAAAACGCGGCATCATCACATTATCGGCATCAAAAAACGCGACATAAGGCGTTGAAACCTTCAAAAAACCAAAATTGCGAGCGCGGTTCCCATTGCGAAAATCCACGCGGCAATACTGTACGTCGGAAAATGATGCGACAACATCTGCAGCATTATCCTCACTGGCATCGTCAACCACCACCACCTGGCGGGGCAAAAGCGTCTGAGACAAAACCGAATCCAAACACGCGGCGAGATAATGCCCGTAATTGTGCGTGGTAATCACCACCCCAATGTC
This sequence comes from Candidatus Latescibacterota bacterium, assembly GCA_022821275.1. GTDB lineage: Bacteria > Latescibacterota > UBA2968 > UBA2968 > UBA2968 > VXRD01. The sequence continues at coordinate 25,041 of JAJEDY010000002.1, forward strand.
TGCTCGCGCACTCATACAGGCCAATCCGCCTGCTTTAACAGGGCAATTTGATACTGCAAATTCTTCAAAGCATCCGCACCGGAAACAACAACCCGCCCACCTTCCCCTCGTACATGCTTGCCAAATTCATCGATTAAAATATGCATAAAATCGCGGCAAATCACAGCCTCGTCCCCATGAACCAATCGCGCGCGATAAATACCCTCATCATCGGCAAACCCCTCCCAATTCATCAAAAAGCCATTCACGCCAAATTGCCTCACGGGAATCCCCTCATCGATATCGCGCAAAACAAACCGCACATCGCACCGTCCATTGGGCGTAACCACCTCAAACCGCGCGCGATTCTCCCGCTCGCCTATTGCACACGAGACCGTTGCCCAATCGATTTCTCCCCCTGGCAAAAACCCCAGAACCAAACTCAACGGATGGGAAGCCACATCAATCCAGATATCATCCCGCGCCTTTGGTCCCCCGCGCCCCTTCACCTCCATCTCCATCTCGAGCAACTCAATCGCATCCCACGTCCCCCGCACCCGCGTATAAAAATCGCGATAAACTGAAATCCCCGCGGGATATTGTGCGGACATCACCAGCGACTTGTCCGCCTGCCCCGCCGCATGCACCACAGCCTGTCCATCTGCCAAAATATCGTCCAAATCCCTATCCACATCCCAGCACAGGGGTTTCTCACACACCACATGGCACCCACTTTCCAGAGCCATAATTGCATGCTCTCTGTGCAGATTAAAAGGACTTGAAACATCGACCACATCGGGCTGTTCTACCGCCAGCATCTGCGCCACATCTGTATATGCGCGCCCATCAAATCCAAAATACGCCTGCAATTGCGATCGGGTTTTTGCACACGACTCTTCCGAAGTACCCACAAATGCCACCACCTGGGACCCCGACAAATGGTGCCACCGCGCGTGGTGCTGCCCAATACCACTCGCACCAATCACAGCGACTTTTAATCCATCAGACATTTTACTCTCCTCACATCGAAATCAACAAAACACTGCGCTATAATAGGTATTTGCCTCAAAAATTCAACCCTATTCAGTCTGAGAAATTTAAATCGCACATAAAAAAAGTGCCCTCAGATGCTGAGGGCACTTTCTATGTACATCGCCTTATCTATCACCCCATATCTCGATCCAGCAAAAACAAACCATAAGCGTCATCGCCCACCAGCTTCAACTTTTGCACCATACTCCCGATTTGCGCCTCCTCTTCTACCTGTTTCTCTATAAACCACTTCAAGAAAATATCCGTTGCGTGGTCGCGCTCATTCAGTGCGAGATCGACCAAATCATTGATCATCCCGCTGGATTTTTGCTCTTGCCGATGCGCATCTTCAAGAACCTCCAGAGGTGATGCCCATTCAGAAGGGGGTTCGGCTATCTGCTTGAGCAGGACTCGACAGTTTCGCGCATTGATATAATCCACGATCTTGAGCGCGTGCATCCGTTCTTCTTTGTATTGCTCGCGCATATAATGGGCAAACCCGTGCAGATTTACCCCGTGAAAATACGTCTCCATGGCGAGATAGTGAAATGCCGAATGAAACTCAAAATTGAGCTGTTCGTTCAAGGCCGCGAGGACCTTTTCGGGAATCATAACAAAAAACAAACCTCCTGTTGGGTGGCTTATGAGCCACACTGGGGTAGTCAAATGCTCCGCGTTTAGAAACTGCTAAAGTTTTACGCAATTTCGCAAAAAGAATCAATAGAAAAATGCCGTACACGACTGGGGATTTCGCACTCTAAATATCGTATAATCAACTAATTATTTTAATAGGTTGACAAAACTCATATTTTTCCTATACTTATCCCCCCCTGGTACGGCTTTTTTCTTCCCCTCATAACAGGAGGACACCCTGATCAACACAAAAATAACCGCCGCGCTCAATGAGCAACTCAATATGGAATACTACTCGGCGTATAGTTATCTGGCAATGTCCGCGTATTTTCTCACGCAAAACCTCAATGGCTTTGCCCATTGGATGCGCGTCCAGGCCCAGGAAGAACTCACCCATGGCATGAAGATATACGACTTTCTCGACGACCGGGAGGCCGATATACGCTTTAGTGCCATTGAAACCCCCAAACAAAGTTGGGACAGCCCATTAGAAGTATTTGAAGATAGCCTTGCCCACGAGCAAAGGGTCTCTCAAAGCATCTACAACATCGCCGATCTCGCCCTGTCCGAACGAGATCATGCCACCCACACCTTTCTCCAGTGGTTTATTGCCGAACAAGTCGAAGAAGAAGCCGTTGTCAGGGAATTGATCGACACGATCAAGCTGGTCGGCATAGAGGGCAACGGCTTGTTTTTGCTCGACCGAGACCTCGCCCAGCGGCAACTCAACGGCACGGACACTGCCGAGGGTCAGTAGCAAGCCTGTAACTCGTTAAACAAGCGTTATTTATTGACAAATGAAACTCTATTTATTATTTTCCCTCAATATGCCAATAAGTAACTCATCTAAAAATACGACCTTGAAGCTCAAAATATCAGGAGAATAGCATAGAAAAAAGGTTGCATTCTAAAATTGAATCCGCTATCTTGTCTGCCCAAGTATTATTTTTCCCCTCAATACTTGCCACACACATTATGATTTGGTCGAGCACACCGCTCCCCTGCGGCTCGTGATCGTATCCCCATCCAGATCAGCTCCCCAAAGCAACACTCCCCTTACCTAAGTTGTCATATAATCAGGCCATTGGTATCCCCATACTCAATGTGCCATATATTCTGACAACAACCGATTCTCTCCCATACAAGAGTCGGAAGGTATCACAGTACTTATTGTGAACCTTTGACGAGTTGAAACACAAGACACTCGATCAAGAGAGTCGTTTTCTCAGTCACGGGGGAAATACATGTCTGCCGCACTTATGAGTTACAGGACCTCAAACGGAACAAATGGAGGCAGTAGTTCTGCACTGGAACTCTATTTCAAAGACATCGCCTATAGCGAATTGCTCACGCCACAAGAAGAAATTGACCTGGCCAAGCGCATTCGCGCAGGGGATCGCAAAAGCCTGAATAAAATGATCGAATCCAATTTGCGATTCGTCATTACCATAGCCAAAGAATATCAGGGACGCGGCCTGCTCCTGGAAGACCTCATTGCCGAAGGCAACATGGGTCTTGTTCGCGCAGCCACCCGCTATGACGAAACCGTTGGCGTCAAATTCACCACGTATGCAGTCTGGTGGATTCGGCAGGGCATCTTATCGGCATTGGCAGAAAAAGCCCGCATGGTGCGACTGCCCGTCAACAAAATCAAACACCTGAGCAAATTGGAACGCATATCCTCGGAACTCAAACAATCGCTGGGGCGCGAACCGCGTATCGAAGAAATCGCTGCACAGGCCGAATTGCACCCCAAGCAAGTGCAAGACCTCCTCAGTGCTTCGCGGTGGCATATCTCTTATGACATGCCCCTTGAAGACGGTCCTGACACCAGTCTGCTGGAAATGTTGTCAGACAACGATCAGGAAACCCCCGAAGAGGCCATGCTCGAAAACTCTATGGCAGAGGAAATACGCACCGCGCTCAACACACTGGCGCCGCGCGATGCCCGCGTGTTGCGCCTCTATTTTGGCATTAACAGCGGTGAAACAATGACGCTGGAGCAAATCGGCAACATCCTCAACCTGACCAAAGAGCGCGTGCGTCAAATACGCAACAAAGCCCTGGCGGCACTCAAACATCCCTCTCGCATGCGTAAAATGAGAACCTTATTGATGGAGAATTGATCCGGTGGCCAATCGCACGGAATCGGCTGGCATGGGCATCACCCGCGTCAGCCACATCACATTGATTACGGGTAACCTCGAGCGCGCATCGGCATTTTACGAAAAGTTTTTGGGGCTGCAACCCATTCCCCGGCCAGATTACGACTTTGCAGGTGCCTGGTATCGCTGTGGCGACACCGAAATCCACCTGATCCTCGCCGAAGAATACCCCCGCCCTTCGCGCCGCCACATCGCCTTTGAAGTCGCTGACTTCGATCGCGTCATCACCTCGCTCGACCGCGAACGCGTGCGCGTTGCCTCCGGTCCCGGCGTGCGCCCACACGACGGCACGCGCTATGTTTTCGTACACGACCCGGACGGCAACCTCATCGAAATAGGTCGTCCGGGAAAGACGTGAAAAGCAGCCACCGATAAACACAGATAAACACAGATGAAAGGCAACAGACCTGAGTTAGTGTTGAGTGGTACAGCTAAATGAGAGGAACAAAACAGGCCGCGGTCTCAAGGGATCGCGGCCTGTTTTTTAGTAGTCATCCCACCTCTTTACACCAAACCCCACATCTCATCAACATCCTCCTGATACGCACAAACCTCGCCGGATATCACATCATCCACCTTGACGACCTGCCCGCTTTTCCCCGACTCGTAAATCGCCTCGCTCACGGCCTTGCTCTTAAGCCCCTCTTCGGCATCGATTTCCACATCGCGCCCAACACTCAGCGCATCGATAAAATCCCACAACTCAATCGCCATGCCATCGGTTAGCCCATAGGGAAAGAGACGATCCTTCTCGCCCTGGCTCAGTGAACCGAGAAACATATCTTTCAGTTGGGACACACCATAAGTCGTCCCATCTACAAATTGGCATTCGCCGCGCGCCTGAGACGCCGCCGGATGGAAAATATCGCGCTCCACAATCGTCCCCTTGCTCCCGGTGAGATTGAGCTGGGTAAATCCCTTGCCGGGCGCGCTAACCGTCCACGACCACGTGCCGATCACACCACTTTCAAAATTGAAAATACTGGTCCAAAAATCCTCGCGACTGTCATCGACCAGATCATCGCCTTTTTTGTGGGGACGCTGTTCCATTTGTTCCACACGCGCATAAACACTCTCGACCTCCCCAAACCAGTAACGCATCGTATCCACCCAATGTGCGCCGCTATCCATAACCATTCCGCAACCGCCGAGTTTGCGATCCACGCGCCAGTGCCAATCGGGATAATTCGCGGGATCCTGCCATCCCGACCTGATGGCGTACCACAACCTGGGCTCGCCGAGCGGACCGCCGTTAAACGCCCAGTGAATCGTGCGCTGTCCAACACTGCGACGACACTGTTCGGCATTCGCGGCGATCTTATTGCAACGTTTGGCTGTCTCGATAATTTTATGCGTGGCTTTAACCGTCACGCCAATGGGTTTTTCGCACAGAATATTCACACCGCCTTCGAGCAACTCACAGGCGAGCACGTGATGCAGACCGTGCGGACTGCATATATCGGCCCCATCGAGATCGGACTCTGAATTGAGCAGATCCTCAACCGAGGGATAACTTTTAACCTCCCATCCGGTCTTCCCATTGATCTGATCGGCAAATGCCTGCGCGCGACTGATATCGCTATCAACCGTGGCCACAATGCGAAATCGGTCTTCTCCCTTATCGATAAGCTCTCCATACCGCCGAAGATGCCCACCGGCAATACCGCCACAGCCGACAAGCGCGAGATTTACAATTTTTCCTCTGGACATCAATTTTCCTTTCTCTGGTGATAGTCCGCCATCGCCTCCCAATAGTAAGGCGTGGGAATCGGACTCTTGAGCGACGGATCATTTACATCTTCCATCCATTGCCATAGGCGTTGGCTCAACGCATGATACACATCCCGATATTCGGGTTTATGGGCAACATCCTCAAACTCATTGGGATCTTTTTCCAGATCGTAGAGTTGCGCCACGGGCTGTTTGATACGCGGCCTGGGAGGATCGGTCATATCCACGGGCACATCTATCAAACGCCGCGGGCTAAAATTGCGAATAAACTTGTAGCGATCGGTGCGAACACTGCGACTATCGCTACCCTGAAAAATAGAAAAAGCCGCATCGCGCGTGGGTCCCGCATCGGGGTTCTTGAACACACTGGCAAAACTCAAACCCTCCACATTATCGGGAATGGGATGGTCTATGAGATCCATAAGCGTGGACAAAAAATCGACATTGCTGAGCAAATGGTCACAACTCTGTCCTCCCCGAACAACGCCACCGGGCCAGCGCATAAGCAATGCAACGCCAATACCCGCATCATAGCAAAACCACTTCGCCCTCGGAAATTCAATCCCGTGATCAACCGTAAAAACCAGCAGCGTATCGTCTTCCAACCCACTCTCTCTCAACGCATCGGTAATAATCTGAACTGCCTCATCAACGCGGCGGATCGCACCCTGTTGCAGAGCGAGTTCCCGGCGCGACATCTCGTCATCAACCAGATAAGGCGGCACATCAATACCCTTGCTATCATCAGGCCCCACATCGCCAAAATCGTGCGGACGATGGGTCTCAAAAAAACCGACCTGCGCGTAGAACGGCGTCCTGGAACCCGCGTCTGCCTTGAGAAAATCCGCCAGCGCATGAGCAACCACAAGCGCATTTGCGCGACGGCCCGTTTCATCGCGCTGTGCAAAAACCGCTTCAAAACCCAGATTCTCGGTATTGGACGCCTCGTGTTGCAAACCAAAAAGAGCTGTATAATATCCCGCATCGCGCAAAATATGCGAAAGGTGTCGCTCGCCCTCATTAAAACACCAATCCCACGGCGAATGCGTCAGACCAACCAAACCATTGCTCTGTGGATAGCGCCCCGTAAGCATAGCCCCCCGACTGGGGCTACACACCGGACTCGTCGTAAAATAATTGGTAAACTTAAACCCATCGTCGGCAATCGCGTCAATCGCAGGTGTGTGTACCGTATCGACACCATAACACCCAAAATGCCGTCCTGTATCGTGCGTGGTAATAATGATAATATTTGGCATAGAATCTCCGGAAAATGCAACCACCGATGAACACGGATAAACACCGATGAAAGGCATCTGTCTTTTGAGTGGTGTTGGGCGGACTGACCGCTGACTACTTCTTAAAGTGCTCAATAAAATGACAACGCCTGCAGCAAACAATCACATCCTCCACGCCCTCATTCCCCAGCGTCTTGTAGTGCAGGTGGTGAACGTGCAAGTGCGCTTTGCTCCCGCACAAAACGCACTGGCAATTGTAATGGGCGAGAAACTTCTGCCTCTTGATCTGCCATGATTTGGATCGTATATAACGGTCGTAATCGGGCGGCGGATCAGCCTGGGACAACTGTGCCAGCAGGCGTTTTCTATCCACCTTGCGAATCCCCTTCGGATGCGGCGTGGATTGCAGAATTTTCTTTCGCGTCTGTTCGTTCATGCGCTCATGATAATGAAAAATAAAAAATGAAAAACGAAAAATAAACTTGCGTGGGTCGCGTTTTTCTTTGACTGTGAAGGGAGATATTATATTTATTGTAGCCAAGAAGCCCGCCCTGCCATCCAACGGGCGGGCACAGGGGCACCGCCCCTACGTTGATTCGTATAACCATTTACAGGAGGAAGGGATGGAACTGTGTTATTTTGCAGATGAAATTGACAAAGCCGATTTTGATAAATCTGTGCGCCTGGGCGTAGAAGCGGGCGCAACGGGCATTGAACTGCGCGGCGGCATCTGGGGCAAACGCGTACAGGAAATCGACAACGACGAATTGCAACGCGTCCAGGACGTACTGGCAAAGTACAACGTAACCGTCATGTCCGTCGGCTCGCCCGTGGGCAAATGCGCGCACGACAGCGACGCAGAAAAAGCCGAACACCAGCGCATATTTGACCGCATGATCGAACTCGCGAAAGCATTTGATACAACCGTCATCCGCGGATTTTCCCTGTGGAACCCCAATCGAAAAAAAGGAGACCGGGAAAATCGGCCCGGCGTTGAAAACTATCTCGACGTCATCGTGCCATTTCTCGAACCCATAGCCAAAACAGCCGAACGCGAAGGCGTCACCCTATCGCTGGAAAACGAAGGCGCAACCATTGCCGGCACCTGTGCGGAAGCGAGAATGGTCGCCGACGCCCTCGGCGACACCTCGGGATTCAGCTTCTGCTGGGATGTAAACAACGGCATCGGATGTGGCGAACAAGCCATCCCCGATGGATACGAACAAATTAAGGGACGGATCACCCATCTGCACGTCAAACCCAACCCCGACAAAGAACTGGACCCCATTCGCGACAGCAATATAAAATACGAAGACCTGCTCAAAATGGTCCTATCAGACGGTTATACGGGCAACGTGAGCATTGAACACTGGGGCTCCCCTGAACTAATGCTAAAAGGCGTGCGGCAACTGCGCGCTGTGCTGGACAGGTTGTAACATGGACTTACACAAATTATTCACAGATGTATTTCATCCCGAACCCGACGAAACAGTAGTCATCATTGCCGACATCCCGCACGGTGAACTGCGCGATAGCGAGACCTGGCGCGAGCGCAGAGAAATGGCCGCCGAATGGCGTGCGGCCTGGGTATTGCTCGGCAAACAAATTGGCTTTGACGTCCTGCCCCTCATCACCTTTCCCGCGACCGGTGCTCACAATGGCAATCTGCCCCTCGACAAAGGCGATCCCATCCCCTTGCGCGACGGTTTGACGCGGGCGACAATAGCAAATGCACTCACGCAATTCTCCGCCACCGCGCCACTATCTGCCTGGGCGCGTTCACACAAAGACTTTCGCGCCGCGTCATTGCCAGGCGTTGCGCGCCGCATGGAAAAAACCGCGCTTTCTGCGGATTATACCGAAGTAGCGCGTCGCTGCCAGATATTAATGGACGCACTCTCCGAAGCAGAATACGCACGGGTTATTTTTTCAACCGGCCACAAATGGACCGTTGACCTGCGCTTCCGCGAAGCCCACAAAGACGACGGACAACTGCCCCGAGAAAAGGCAAACACGGCATTTCCCATCATCAACTTGCCGAGTGGCGAAAGCTTCCAGGTACCCTATGAAGGGGAAAGAGACAGCGAACCGAGCCGCACAGAAGGCGAAATACCCGTCAGTGATAATGGCGACGTCATCGTATTTCGGGTCGAAAACAATCGGATAGTAGATGTCGCGGGCGAAACAACACAGGCCGCGAACTTCAAAACCTATTTCGACGAAGACCCGACACGCGGCAACATCGCCGAACTCGCCCTGGGATGCAATCCAAAAGCCGTTGTTTGGGGCAATGTCTTAGAAGATGAAAAAGCGGGCTTTCACTGGGCTTACGGACGCAGCGAACATCTCGGCGGCACAATTGGACCAGAACATTTCAAGACCCCCGCACACATTGTTCACGAAGACATCGTCTATGCCAAAGACAGCCCGATACAAGTGGCGTCACTCCTGTTGATTTCAGCAAACGGAGAAACACGCCAAATCATCCGGGATGGCGCATATCTGATTTGAAGGGTGAAAAGCAACCACAGATGAACACAGATGGACACAGATGATCAGGGTGGTTTACTATGACCGCAGGTAGGGATAACCTCCTGTGGTCGTCTCACCTCTTGCCCGTAAAAGGAGCCTCACATGTTAATCGACGCGCACAATCACCCAAACTGGCACGGATTCAACGCCGAAAAAATATTGAAAAACATGGACGAGCAAAACATCGACCAGTTGTGGCTGTTCTCATGGGAAGCGCCAGAAGACGAATACAGCCCCAGCTATCACAAAGTATTGCCCCCAACAGGCGTGTGCATCCCCCTCGAAGACGTGATACAGGTGGGACGCACAGCCCCCGACCGATTCGTACTGGGATATATGCCACATCCAAAGCGGCCCGATGCGATTGACCGCTTGAAAGCAGCCGTAGAAATTCACGGGATACGGGTAGCCAGCGAACTAAAGGTACGAGTGGTATTCGACGATCCAGACGCCATCAGACTCTACCACGTCTGTGGTGACATGGGCCTGCCGATCACCATCCATCTCGACTATCCCATCGATCACGGAAGAGGAGATTACCCGCGACCAAACTGGTGGTATGGCGGCAGCATCGAAGCATTTGAACGGGCGATTGTCGCATGTCCCGAAACTGTGTTCATCGGCCATGCCCCGGGATTCTGGGCACACATTTCCGGCGACGGCAAATTCGACAAAGAAGCGTATCCCAACGGTCCGGTTGAACCGGGCGGCAAAGTGCCCGAGATGCTCAAGCAATACGACAATCTATACGCCGACCTCTCCGCGGGATCGGGACTGACGGCAATCAGCAGAGACGAAACATTTGGCAGGCAATTCCTGATCGATTTTCAAGATAGCCTGTTATTTGGACGGGATTATTTCGACACGCGCTTAATGGACTATCTACAGCGTCTGAACTTACCCAAAGAAGCATTCGACAAAATAACATATCAAAATGCACAGAAGTTATTGGGTGATGATTGAATTTACTGCGAGGAGGTAAGATACCATGAAATGGTCAGAAATCCTTGAAGACAAAACACTTGTGGACCTTCCTTACAAAATTGAACAGGATCAATGGGGAAATATCGTCATGAGTCCAGCATCAAACAAACACGGCTTTATTCAGACACTCTTATCCATGATGTTAGGCCAGCACAGTGATAGTGGCACCGCCTTTGTCGAGTGTTCTGTACAGACATCAAAAGGTGTAAAAGTTGCCGATGTGATTTGGGCATCAAGGCAATTCTTTCAGAATAATGGCCTGGAAACACCTTATCAGAGCGCGCCAGAAATCTGTATTGAAATCAGATCGCCTTCAAATTCTATGGCAGAGTTAGAAGAAAAAAAAGAACTGTACTTTGCCCGGGGTGCCCGTGAAGTGTGGATATGTGACGAGTCAGGACAGATTCATTTTTATAATCATATCTCTGCAATAGATAGCTCGAAAATTTTTGCCACCTTCCCCTGCGATATTTCAGATAAAATCGAAGATGCTGGTGGGCATGCGCCGTCGATATAATGGTGTCAAATAAGTTATGGGGTGTATATCCATACCGAATTGAATCATTTAAAAAGAGCGGATATGAGAACTGATACTGAAATACGAGTACAAGGACTACGTGTGCTGGTAGATGCTTTGGGTATCGTTGAAGCTGAGAAATTTATCAGCTTGATCTTGCGAGAGCCATTCGATTATACGAAATGGCAGCAAAACCTCTGGCCCGATAAAAGTGTCGCTGAAATAAGTGACACAGCGATGGAATCGCGAAGAATGCTGGATAAACAAATATGAACTTAAAAGACCTCGATTTCTCCAATAGACTTGACACACATTGGACTTGGCAGGGAAAAATGTTCGTATTGAATCGCTCTTTATCGATGAGGGTTTTGGCAGTCTGGATTCAGAAGTTCTCGACCTCGCCATTGGAACCCTTGAAGGATTGCATCAGGACAGTAAAAGTGTGGGTGTGATCTCGCATGTCGAACTTCTAAAGCAGCGTATCGCAACCCAGATCAGGGTAAAAAAACTAACAGCCGGCAACAGTACATTAAAAATCGTTGAAGGTTAACCTTCTTCACAACCTCTGCTCCCGCAACCCAAACCCCACCATCATCCCCAGAACGGGAAATATCGCAAGCACCATAAACACCCTCTGATACGCATCGAGGGTAGCCAGATTCGCATCAAAGAAAAACTGCAACACCACCCCGATCAGTGCCGTACTGATCGCCATCCCCATAAACCGCAGCATGCTATACAGCCCCGCAGCAGCACCCATCTGGTCTGAATCAACAGTCCCCATAACCGTACTGTGCAGTGCAGCCAGCATCAACCCGGCGCCAAGCCCATAATACGCCAGCAGACCAGCAATAACCCATGTCGAAACCGTATCGGACAAATGGGCAAAACCCAGCATCACCGTCAACTGCACAAACATCCCAATCATCACCAGCCACCGACTCTGAAAACGATCGGACATCTGCCCACCAAACCGCACAATCAGCGTCATCGCCGCAGAGCTAATAATCAAAAACACGCCCAACAGTGCTGGCCCCATGCGGTGAACATCGACCAGGTACAGCGGCATCAACACCCCAATACCCCCCTGCACAAACATCCGCATCGAAGCGCAAAACGTCACCCGGCAAAACATGCGATTGCCAAAAAAATTGAGCGGAAGAAAAGGATCTCTCCGCCCTCTTTCCCACCACCAGAAACCCGCAAAAAACAACCCCGCGCCCGAAAGCAACCGCCAATCCTCAAACGGGGCAACCCCCGTCACAGACCGACTGGACAGATAAAACATCAAAAACACAATCCCACCCGACAACAAACCCACCCCACCCCAATCGAACTGCCGCAAAAATTTGGAAGCCTCTCCAATCACCTGAGAAGGCACCCCCCTGTAAATCGCGACAAAAGTCACCACACTGAGCAAAAGCCCCGGCACAAAAGCGGCGCGCCACCCCCATAGAGCAATGAGAAGACCCGCGACAAACGACGACGAAAAACTCATCGCCGGACCCACCGCACTCCACGTACCCAGGACGCGCCCGCGTTCTCCCTCACTAAAAATCGACACGAGCAGCGCCATACCCATCGGCGTCATCCCCCCCACGCCAATACCCTGAATCGCCCTGCCAGCCATCAACCAGCGCATATTCGGCGCCAGAAACGTCATCGTGGAACCAACGCCAAAAATCACAGTCCCCGCCAGAATCAACAACCGCCGGTCAACCCCATCGCTCAAACGCCCATAAATCGGCATCAAAACGACAAAAGGCAGCATAAAAGCTGCCAGAACCCACGCCGTCAAATCCGCGGGAATCCCAAAATCATCTCGAATAACCGGCAGCGCAACCCGCGACATGCCAGACACCATAGGCATCAGCATAGACGAAAACATCAGGCTAATCAACACGCGCCGGGCCGCCCGGGGAGACAGCGGTTCTGCCTCCCCGGGTTCAACCTGTGCCTTAGACAAATGCACCTCGCAAACGAATAGACGAATAGACGAATCAGCGAATCAACGGGCGGGCACGGGGGCACCGCCCCTACAACATCGTACAACCGACATCGCTATCCAATCTTCATACCACACTCGCGGCCGTGTGCTTCGAGCAACGCCTTACCCGCATCGTAGATCGCGCCAAAAGCATCCACACTAACCGTCACATCGCCAATCATGTGCTTCCCCGCTGCACGTACCTTATCACACGCCGCCTCATACGCCGCTATACATTCCGGATGATTCGGCTCTCCCGGATACCCCATAGACTGCGCGATATCTTGAGGACCACCCGCAAAAAACATAAGCCCGTCAACCTGAAGAATCTCATCCAAATTATCAAAAGCCGTCTTGCTCTCGAGCTGCGGCACAATAATGGTATTGTCATTTGTGAACTCGAAAATCTTCCGACTATCGCTGGTATCGTTCAAACTATACGCCACGCGCTGGCTCATCGCGCTTCGCCGTCCCAAAGGCCCGTAAAAACCAAACTGAACAATCTGCTCGGCCTCCTCAGCAGTCTGCAAATTGGGCACCGTAATCATCTGCATACCCCGGTCCAGCGCCGTCAAAATAGCCGCCTCGGACTGATCCACAACCCGCATAGCTGGCGTCATACCATACGCATCGCAAAGGCGACAGACCGTCTCAATAGTCGGCAGCGTCAAAGCGCCGTGCTGCCCATCTAACGTAATAAAATCCATCCCCATCTTAGCCGCCACTTCGATCACAATTTCCGAAACAAAACTCATCTGCACGCCAACGGCTTTTTCGCCATCGCGATAACGCTCGAGAATGCGATTTGGTGTAGCCATAAAATCCTCGCTATGTTGTGGTTACTTGAAAACCCTAAACTCTCGCAAATTTTTGCAACCGCTGCCCCTGTCCTCCCATACCGATCTCAGCCACATAAATACTACCCTCGTCATCCACGCAAAGCCCGTGCGGCGACTGCACGGCACGCTTATCTTCAAAGCGACAAATCAACTCCCCATCAGCAGACCACACACTGATGCGCCCCCCACCCCCTTGCTCGGCCACATAAATCGTATTGTCATCCGTAATCCACACATCGCCCGGCATCATCACATCGGTCCACATCTCCATAAACTCGCCGTCTGGATCGAAAATCTGAATGCGACTATTCTCCCGATCACACACCAGAACCCGCCCGGTCTTATCGCACCCGATATTGTGTACCAATGCAAACTGCCCCGGTCCACTTCCCCCCTCGCCCCACACCGCGAGATGCTCGCCCTCACGCGAATACTTGTGAACACACCGGCTGCCATATCCATCCGACACGTAAAACGAATTGCCATCTGGCGCATAAGCAACACCCGTTGGCATATTGTACTCCCTGCGGTGAAACGTCGGACCGGGAACCCCTCGGGTACCCCATTCGCGTTCCAACTCGCCCAACCGGGTATAACGCCTCACAATATGCTGATACGAATCCGTCAAAAACACCTTATCGTCCGGATCGATAAAAATGCCGTGTGACTGACTGATCAAATTCGGCGAAATGCCAAAATCGCCATACCCCCACGACGTAATAAAATTGCCATCCTTATCAAACACGACCACGGGATGAATCCCACGCGTAAAAGCGTAAATGCGGCCCTGTGAATCCACCGCAGCATCCGACACCTGCGTAAACACCCACCCCTCGGGCAACTTCGCCCATCCCTCAACTTCCTCGTACCGATAATCGCCTTCTCCGAACAACATGTCGCACCTCCTTGAAAAATGGGCAAACTACCATCAAGTACCTTCATATTGCAACTGGTAAAGCCGGGCATAAATCCCATTCTGATTGATCAGCGTATCGTGATCGCCTTCCTCGCGGATTTGACCGCGGTGCATCACCAGAATCTTGTCCGCATTTCGAATCGTCGAAAGGCGGTGTGCAATCGCAATCGAAGTCCGCGACCGCATCAATTTTGCCACCGCATCCTGAATCCACATCTCGGTCTCCGTATCCACATTCGCCGTCGCCTCATCCAAAATGAGAATATCTGGTCCAGAAGCCAGCGTACGCGCAAAAGATATCAACTGCCGCTGACCAACCGAAAGCGAACTCCCCCGCTCCAGCACCTCGTGCTGATAGGTATCGGGCAACTTGTCGATAAACCGGTCTGCATTGACATCGCGCGCGGCTTGCTCGACCTCCTGGCGGCTAATGCGCGGATGCCCCAGACTGATATTGGTTTCAATATCGCCAGCAAAGAGAAAAACATCCTGTTGCACAACCCCAATGCGCCTGCGAAGCGCCTCCACATCCCACTCGCGAATATCGACACCATCCACCAGAATCGCACCCCGCTGAATATCGTAGAACCGACACACCAGACCAATCACCGTACTCTTACCCGCGCCCGTCGCCCCGACCAATGCCAAACTCTGCCCCGGCGCAACGCGAAAAGACACATCGCGCAACACCCATTCGCCTTCGTTGTACGCAAACCAGACATTTTGAAACGCGATCTCGCCCTTCAAGTGATCGGCCTTCACAGTGCCGCCAAGTGATTCTGGTTTTGTATCCAGCAATTCAAAAATGCGCTCTGAAGACGCCATCGCAACCTGAAGCACGGTAAACCGATCGGCAATATCGCGGAGGGGCATAAAAAACCGAGGAACATATTGCAACATCGCCACCAGCACGCCCCACTGAATTTCTCCGCCCAGCACCTGTACGCCGCCATACCACAACACCAATGCGGACAGCAAAACACCGCCCAACTCCATAATTGGAAAATAAACCGCATGGTAAAACGTACTCTTTAGCCGCGCATCCAGATACTCTTCATTCGGATCTTCAAACCGCTTCACACAGCGACCTTCACAACCGAATAACTGCACCACCTCCATCCCGGACACGGTCTCCTGCAGCGATGAACTAAATCGCGCGAACAACGTGCGCGCAACGCGATACGCAAAAAAGGTCTTATTCTGAAGCCACATCGTCGCGATAAAAGCCACCGGTAATGCGAGACAGATCAACAAGCCGAGCGTGACATCCATATAAAAAATGTACGCGAGAATGGCGACAATCGTAAAAATATCGCTGATCATCGACACAATGCCATCGGTAAACAACTCGTTGAGGGCATCCACATCATTTGTATTGCGCGCCATCAAACGGCCCACAGGCGTGCGGTCGAAAAAACGCATGGGCAACCGCTGCAAATGCATAAAAATCTGCAACCGCACATCGTGCATAGCCCATTGCCCGATCATATTGGTCGTCCAACTCTGGCAATACCCCACGCCAAATTGCGCGACAAGCAGACCGATATAGATCATGACCAGATAGGTCAACCCATCGGCATCGCCCGGCACGATATAATCATCCACCGCAATCTTGGTCAAATAAGGCCCGGCCTGCCGCACACTCGCTGCGACAACAATGAGCACAAACGTGAGAACAACCCACCACGCGTAGGGCCTGAGAAAGTTCATCAACCGCGCCATCAAACGCAGATCAAAACCCTTATGACCAATTTCCTCTTCTTCCATTACAATATTTCCAATTCCCGAGCCAGGTGCTGGCGTCGAAACATATCGGCATAAATCCCATCGTGAGCAACCAATTCGTCGTGTGTCCCCTGCTCGACAATGCGCCCCTCATCCAGCACAATAATATGATCGGCATCTTTCACAGTCGAAATGCGATGGGCAATCAAAATCGTCGTGCGCGAAGCCATAATCTCGCGCAAATGTTTGAGAATCTCTTCTTCAGTCCGCGTATCCACGCTGGCCAATGCATCGTCCATAATCAGAATCCGCGGCTCTCGAATCACCGCACGCGCAATAGCGGTGCGCTGTTTTTGTCCCCCCGAAAGCGTGACCCCGCGCTCTCCCACAATCGTCTCCAACTGCTCGGGAAAAAGGTGCAAATCGGGAGCCAATTGCGAAATCTCGGTCGCGCGCACAACATCGCCCTCTGCCCGCGTGCCCAAAGCCACATTTTCCCGAATCGTATCCGAAAACAAAAAGGCGTCCTGCGGCACATACCCGGTCGCGTCTCGAATCGTCTGAAGCGGTATATCTTCCACCGGCTTGCCATCGACAAAAACCTGCCCTGCATCCGCCTGAATCAACCGGGGGATCAAGCGCGCCAGCGTGGATTTTCCCGACCCCACGCGCCCCACCACGGCAAGCGTACTCCCCGCTGGAATCCGAAGATTGATATCTTTGAGCACCCGTTGTCCATTGTACGAAAAGCTCGCATTGCGAAACTCGATCTCACCCCTGATATCCCCCGTTGTGCCACCCGCCACATCGGGTTGCGGCGATATTTCTAAAACCTCTTCAATACGCCTCAGCGAAGCCACGGCGCGTTGATACTCATCGACAATTCTCCCCAACATCGACATCGGGCGACTCATGCGCAGCAAATACGCATTGAACGCCACAAATGCCCCCAGGCTCAAACTCCCCTCAATCACCCGCAGACCGCCCAGCCACAAAATCACAATCATAGAAACACCGCTCAACAAAAACGTGAACGGATAATACAGACTGCGGATTTTAATCAAATGGCGGTTGCGCGTGACGTATTCTTCATTGAGAATCCCAAAATCTACGATCTCAAGCGGGCGCATGGCAAAGGCTTTGACCATTCGCATACCCGTCAAATTTTCCTGAATTTTTGAACTAACGGCGGCAAATTGTTCCTGAACCCGCCGGTATCCCACGCGCACCTTTTGCCCGACCCACCGCGCACAAAAAGCCATCACGGGCATAGGCGCCAGCGCCAAAAGGGCCAACTGCCAGTCAATGATGCACATCAAAATGAGACTGATCGCAAAATTCAAAACCGCCTGTAGCGACAGGCGATACGCAAAATAAAAAAACCGCTGAATCGCTTCCACATCATTGGTCGCTCGCGCCATTAAATCGCCCACGCGCTGCGCCTGGAAAAAGCTCAGCGGCAGCCGCACGATATGTCGCACATAAAGCGTGCGAATATCGCGCTCTATAAAGCGAGAAGCACTGGCAATAAACCAGCGCATCCCAAATGACATGCCCCATTGCGCGATACCGAGCGCGGCCATGAGTGCCCCGTACATCTGCAAATCGCCTATCGGGCTACCCGTAATTGTATCGACCGTATCACCTGTAAAATCCCCGGCATCCAGCCCGGCTTTGGCCGTATCAATCGCCCATTTCATCAACATCGGAACGAGCGCCTGAACCGCCTGCGTACCCAGCAACAGCACCAACCCCCAGAAAATCTTCCATCGATGGGGATATACATATTCCGCAAAGGGTTTAAAAAAATTGAGACTCATAAAAAAACCTCTACACCATCCCTCTCACCTGCTCCAATTTATCGTACAATCGCTTTGGCGACACCTTTTGCGCCGTACCGAGTTCCTGTGCAAACACCGACACCCGAAACTCCTCGACCATCCACCGCAACGCCTGCACTGCATCGCGCTTCTCCCCCGTCAATTCCGAATCCATCAATTCATCCACCGCGTCTTGAAAGGGTTGAACCTGCTCGGCCTTTTGTCGGTCCTTCATCGGATCGAGCATCGCGCGTTCGGCCCGTATCGCAATCGCCTTCAAAAACCGACTCAAATGCAACACCTGATCATAAGGCGTCTGTCGCAAAAAATCCGGCGGCATCAAACGCGCGAGATCCGCCTCCATCTCGGGATATCCACCGCGCAACAGACGGATTTCCCGGTGCGTTTCAAACAACGACTCCATCGCCTGAATCAACTGCGGCGCCAGATGCTGCAAATACAACCGCGCCTGTTGAACGCGCGATTCAAAGCGCTCGCGCGTTATGGGAAACGCCGCATCTCGCGTGAACAGATGTGCCATTAAATTTGCGTACGCACCCTCGCGCAAAGCCTCGCGCGCCCCCTCAAACTGCTTCAAATCGCCCAAAGACCGCTTCAACGCCCGCATCTCATCCCGCATTTCGCGCTCGCACAACCGCATCCAACCCGCCTGAGTCTCGCGTTCCGCTTCGTCGGCACGCTTAAACAAACACACCTCCACGCGATCCCCTTCGCGCTTCAACCCCACATAGCCAAACACCGGCATCCCGCCGGCTTGCATCACCTCCACGCGCTCGGGCAATTCACCCAGCGCCTGCCCCGTCACATCCCGCCGCGCCACCTGCTTCTGCGCCCGCAACCACGCATCGGACTGCACATCTTCTTCGCGCGCATCTAACTGATCGCGCAACACGCGCAAATCCCGCGCTGCCACAATCGCCTTCTCTTTCTCGTCTCGAACTTCCACGCGCATCTGCAAATGCTCGGGCAAATCGCGCACATTCCAATCGCTTTGAGAAATCTCAATACCGTATGTACCCAGAATATGAGCAGACAGCGAATCCAAAAACGCGCCGTGCGTTGGCTGCAAAGCCGCGGCAATCTCGCGCGCCTTATCCGGCACGGGAACAAACCGCTTGCGAATACTTTTTGGAAGCCCGCGCAACAAATGCGTAATCTTCTCCTCCAACAACCCCGGCACCAGCCAGTCCAGCACCTCCGGCTGTACAAAATGCACCAGCTTGTAGGGCAACTCCAGTGTCACGCCATCCCGATCCTGCCCGGGCCGATACGCATAAGAAAGCGGCACCTCTTCGCCATCCACCTCCAAAAAATTGGGAAACGCATCCCGATCAAAATCCACCTGCTCGCCCGCCAGATGCTTCTCGGACATCAGCAAAAAATCCGCGCCCTTTCTCTTAATCAGGCGATTCAAATCGTGCGTAGAAGATATATCCTCCAATCGCTCGGCATAAAACCGATACGCAGCCTCGTCCAGATCCAGAAATTGCATCAAACGCTGTTGCATCTGCCATGTTTCCACGCGCGCGCGCAAATCCCGATTCTGAGCCACAAATTCATAGGGCAACGCCACCTCATCATTCACCAGCGCCCCGCGGATAAAAATCTCCGTCGCAGCACTGGCATCTATACCGCCATACCCCACGCGCTTTTGCCCCACCTGCAAACCGTGCAGCGTCAAAGTCTCAGTCGCCAGCACCCGCCCCGATCGCGCGCTGTAAAACGGCTCCTTATAAGACGCCCGGCACAAATGCGCGCCCAACGCCACCAGCCAGGACGGCTGTATGCGAGCCACAGTGCGCGCAAACAAACGCGACGTCTCCACCACTTCCGCAGCCACCACCCAACCGGGCGTACTCTTTTTCTCTTCCTCTCTTCCCTCTTTCCGCTGAAACAGGCCAGATCCGGGAAACAACATCACATCGCGACCGCGCGCTGCGCGATACATATTGCCTTCCTTCTTTTGCGCCACATTGCCCAACAACCCACTCACCACCGACCGATGAATCGCATCGTATCCCGCATCGTCCCGATTCATCCGAAAACTGCCCATCTCGCGCAAAGTGTGTCGAATCTGCATATAAATATCGCGCCATTCGCGCATGCGATTAAAAGACAAAAAGTGCTGCTTGCAAAACTTCCGCATCTGGCTCTGCGTTCTCAATTTCTCAAACGTATCGTGATACGCCTTCCAGATATTCAGCAACGCGATAAAATCCGACTCCCCATCTACAAATCGCCGATGCTCCTGATCTGCCGCTTTCTCTTGCTCGAGCGGCCGCACGCGCGGATCCTGAATGCTGATTGCCGACGCAATAACCAGCACCTCGCGCAAAGCGCGTTCTCGTTGCGCTTGCAAAATCATCCGCGAGACCGTCGGCGCAAGCGGCAAACGCGCCATACCGCGTCCCAGCGGCGTCAAACGCTTGTGATCATCAATCGCGCCCAACGCCCTCAACACATCAAATCCCCCCTGAATCGCCTGAGAACGGGGGGGATCAATAAATGGAAACGTCTCGACATCGCCCAGCCGCAGCGCAATCATCCGCAAAATGACCTCAGCCAAATCCGACCGCTGAATCTCGGGCTGCGTGTACTCTGGCCGCGCGAGAAAACTCTTCTCATCGTACAGACGAATACACACCCCATTTTGCACGCGCCCACACCGCCCTGCCCGCTGCCTGGCACTGCTTTGAGAAATATCTTCTACCGGTAGCCGATGCGTCTGATTGCGCGGATTGTGCCGGCTGATCCGCGCCAGGCCCGTATCGATCACATACCGAATACCCGGAATCGTAATCGACGTCTCCGCAATATTCGTCGCCACCACAATGCGCCGATACCTCTGCTTGTAAAACACCTTCTGCTGATCGCCCGCTGTCAACCGCCCAAACAGTGGCAGAATTTCTGTAAAGCGAAACTGTCGCCCCTCCAAACGCCTGCGCGTCTCATGGATATCCTTCTCAGTGGGCATAAACACCAGAATATCGCCTCGCCCCGAATCAACCACCATATCCACAGCAGTCACCGCCGCATCGATATACGTCTCCCCGGCGAGATCTTCTATAGGCCAGTATTGCACATCCACCGGATACATCCGCCCGGACACTTCAATAATAGGCGCATTGTCAAACGCCTTAGAAAACGCCTCCGTATCAATCGTCGCCGATGTAATCACAATCCGCAACTCGGGGCGACGCTTCTGCAACAGGCGCAAATACCCCAACAAAAAATCGATATTCAAACTGCGCTCGTGCGCCTCATCAATAATAACCGTATCGTACTCATACAAATTCGGATCGCCCTGAATCTCCGCGAGCAACATCCCATCCGTCATCATCTTGATCCGCGTCTCGGGCGCCGTTTCATCCTTAAACCGAATTTTGCACCCCACCTCAGCACCCCACGCAACATTCAACTCCTCGGCAATGCGCCGCGACACCGACAGCGCCGCCACGCGCCGGGGTTGGGTACACGCAATTTTCGCCGCCACACCGCGACCGGCCTCCAAACACATCTTGGGCAACTGCGTCGTCTTCCCCGAACCTGTCTCACCTGCCACAATTACCACGGGATGTTCTCGAATCGCCCGAACAATCTCATCCTTCCGCGCCTCAATCGGCAACGCCTCTGGATACGTCAGATGCAGCGGATTCTCCTCCCGGTCTTTCCGCAACGCCGCCGACCGCTCCGCCTGTACCTTCAAATTCTTCAACCGCCCCGTATCGCGCCGCTTTTGCCGCTGTATCTGACGCAACTGCCGCGCAATCTCCATGCCATCTTTGAGCATACACGCGGGCAGCAGCGACCACACTGCCGACATCAGACTCGGTCGCTTTCTGCGCGATCTGCGTTTTTTTGTCTGTTCGTTTTTACTCGCCATCCTATCCTTCTGTATTCCAACGCGGAATCCGCCTATAATCCATCCCAATACGCCCACATATCATCCGGCGTCTCAAAGCGCATCTCGTTATTATCCTTTCGCCGAAAACGACTCACAAACGCCATGCGAATATCCCGCCCGCAATTTACGCCCGGGCTATGCAACATCAAATGATGCCAGAACGTCACCGTGCCCGGCGGTCCCGTAACATCAACCGGCGTGGGAAGGTCGTAATACTCCCCCTGCGCATTGCGAAACGCATCCAACCCATTCACCAGACTGTGCGTCTTAAAATATTCATAAGCTCGCTTGTGCGCGCCGGGCCATATCGAAAACCCTCCCGAACGCGGCTTGACGTGATTGATATTCACCGTCACCGCAATCGCAAACGTATCCACCACGCCTTCACACGTATAGCCATCCAGATGCATCTGCCTGGCCGGCGTCCAATTGTCGTGCCCCTCGGGATAAATCATCTTGGCAAATGTGTAATTCGACACAGTCAACTTATTTTTGCCCACCATCTCTTCGCACATATCCTGAATCGGGGTCTCCGTCAACGTCGCCCGCACATCGGGATGGTTGCTGCATTTCAAATTTCCCCTCGGTCCCGCATTGATCCACGTCTCGGGATCGTCGCGGTCTGCCTCAATCTCCTCCCATACCACATCCACCGCCTTCTCGATCAAATGCATCGGCACGACATCGCGTTTGACAACATACCCCTGTTCTTTGAAATGCAATTTCTCTTCGTCGGTAAAATAAGCCATAACCTTCTCTCCTCAGTAAAAATTTGTAGAAATCCGACAAGTGAAATATCGGTTCTTTTTTTAAAAAATCAACTACACACACAGCGCGAATTTTTGAATTATATCCCAATCCATGCCTCTATTTCCTTCAAAATTCATGCAAGGTAGCCAACATAATATACACTATTTTGTGCAATTCTCTGTTGTGTCGCGCATATTGGGATCAATAACGTCAAGGTCTTCACCCATTGCTGCGTCGTTGAGTGCCATATCCGCAGATACAAAAGAGAACGAAGGAATACTCAAAATCTGACACAGGGAATGGACCTCTATCCCAGAAGCCAATTGTACAGCGTCATAACCACGTAACGCATAGGTTTCTGCTAACATCATCGCACGTTCAGCCAAAGAACGCGTCACTTCAATAACGCGATATTGATTCTTGAAATCTTGTCGAAATTGTTCAATCGCTGTTCCAGCAACCATCTCAGAAAGTGCGCCAGCTTTCTTCTGTCTGGAAATTGCAGAGACCACTTCCACACCTGTAATTCGAGTGAGATAGATCCGGTTGCCAGTTGAAGGATTTGTCGTATCAACCACCCACGCTGTGCCTGTCTCCTGGATATAACGTTTGACCACAGCACTGCTATCAAAAAAAAAGATAGCCACCTTATCGACGCTCCTCAATGATCACTTTAGACAGCGGTTTGCCTGTTGTCTTACCTGGCTTGCGATTTTGATAGGGAGTTAAATCGACCGATGAAGGAGGAACCTCACTGAGTAGATTCGCTTTGAGTAATCTGCGTTCCAATTCGTCCTCTTTTGAGCATGGAGGCGTTTCATTTAGCAGGTCGTTGAGCCGCTTGCTTAATTCCTGCTGTTCTTCTGGTGACAACGCTTTTGCTCGGTCTAAAATGCTCTCTAAATTGACGTTCGCCATAGATAATTAGAACCTCCATAAAAAATATTTTCTCTATCACGATTAAGTCCTTTTACAAGATACATTGCAAATCTACAAGTGTCAATCAACGGACAAGCTATCGAAACGGCACTCTGACTTAAAAAAGAGCATTTCTTGTCTAATAACGAGCGACAGATTGAAATATTCTGTCGCATTGATGCCGACAGGTATTCGCCTGTGCTGACCGGCAATAAACAGATTTTGGCGTGTAATATCAAAGAGTTATGGGCTAAACCATAACTCTGGCATGTTATTTGCAGATAGACAGGAAAAACACACGCATCCCTAACCCATTCCATAAGTGGTCTCACATGCCAGATCAACTGTATCTCAGTTCGCTTATGCGAACAAAATATCGTCAGATTGTCCTTGTTTTACTTTTCTCACTCTTCCCTTCATCTGCTCACGCAGCCTTTGAATTTCAACCCATTGGCGCCCATACCTCGGGTACTGGCGATGCAGGCGTAGCCTGGGCAACTGGTGCCTCAGGCGCATTTTGGAATCCCGCGGCATTAGCCTGGGGCAAGCGACTGAGCTTGTTTGGCATGTATGATCGACCATTTGGAATAGCCGAACTGGCAACCCATGCGCTCAGTGCTGGGCTGCGGATTGACCGCCACGGCCTGGGCGCGAGATACAAGGGATTTGGATTCGCGCTATACAAAGAGCAAGAATTTGGTCTCATTTATGGACTGCGCGTCTTTCAACAACTGAGCCTGGGATTTGGCATACGCGCCTTACAACTCAGCACAGCGGGAATGCCCACACAACGCTGGGTGGTATTCGACGCGGGTATAAGGTCGCAGATACGCAAAGGCGTCTTTCTGGGCGCAGCGATCTGGAATGCGGGTGGTAGGCACACATCGCTTTTGGGACAAAGTGGCACTGTGGGAATGGGTATTACCGTCATGCCGCAAGTTGTATTGGTGGCAGACATACAGAAAGAAGCGAATTTTCCCACAGGTGCGGGCATTGGGATCATGTATCATATCCACCCCCAACTGGTACTAAGCACAGGTGCAGGCAGCCGCCCAGAACGATTGAGCGCGGGATTTGGCTTGCGAAAAAGCGGCTTCGCAATTGACTATGCCGCAGTATGGCACACAGTACTGGGAATCACGCATCGCGCTTCAGTGGTCTATGAGTATTAACCCCTTGTAATAAGGTATCCGCGCTTGACAGGATTTGGGCCTTCGGCTATTTTGGGATCATGAATTTGGCTTTGAAAATATTGCGCGAAATCGGCCTTTTTGGAACGTGTGCCATATTTACTGCAATAATCGGATTGATCGTAATCGATCAAATTGCAATGCCGATCTACGTGCGGCAAGGCGTAGAAGTCGCTGTTCCCGACCTCATCGGACTTACCCCCTCGCAGGCACAGGCGCAATTGCAAGACAAGGGCCTGCGCATGAAAGAACGAGAACCGCGCTGGGATGCTTCTGTACCTGCCGGACACATCATATGGCAAAATCCGTCTGCCCTCTCCCATGTAAAACCCAATCGCACAGTCTATGTTGCGCCGAGTTTGGGACAACGTCTCCACGCCGTACCCGATCTCCTCAACCGCCCTTTGCGACAGGCACAGTTATGGATTGCACAGGCGGATTTGAGCGTTGGTAAAGTCACCGAAATATCATCTTCGGAAATAAAAGAGGGCAATATTATCGATCACAAACCCAAAGCTGGCGAAAAAGTCGCCCGGGGAACGCAGGTCGAACTGACTGTAAGCACGGGGCCGCCTCGTGCATTTGTCAACATGCCCCGGGTTACCGAGCTAAAATTAGACGAAGCCCGGCGCTTGTTATTGTCGCTCGGTCTGCAACCCAATAATATCCGATACGAATTTAGCACCGCTTATGAACCCGATGTCGTAATCCGTCAGAAGCCAGAATCGGGCACGCCAATAAAACGCGGCTCTCCTGTGATACTGATTGTGAGTAAACTGTAAAAAGTTTTTATTTGAGGTTAAAATGGTAAAAATCGCCCCATCATTTCTCTCTGCCGATTTCCGCACACTCGAAAATCAAGTGCGCCTGGTCGAAGAGGCCGGTGCCGAATATATCCATCTGGATATTATGGATGGACATTTTGTGCCCAATATCACATTTGGTGCGCTGGTCGTCGAAGCCATTCGCAAAACAACAGACCTGGTGCTGGACGTGCATCTCATGATCTCTGAACCCGGTAAATATCTGCAAGATTTTGCCGATGCGGGCACAGATATTTTGACCGTTCACGTCGAGGTCGAAGAAGATGTGCCCGCACTGTTGGATCGCATCCGAAAAGCCAATATGAAAGCCGGTGCTACCCTGCGCCCGGGCACGGAGATCGAGACATTATTTCCACTATTACCCAAATTGGATCTCGCGCTCATTATGTCCGTCGAACCGGGCTTTGGCGGCCAGTCGTTTATGCCGGCGTCTCTCGATCGGGTGCGGGCATTAAAAGCCGAAATTGTGCGGCGGGAATTGGACGTCGAAATAGAAATTGACGGCGGCATAGGCGTGGAAAACGCGCGTCAGGTAGCCAAAGCCGGCGTGCGAGTTCTCGTAGCTGGCTCGGCGGTATTTCGCGACGGAGCCATTGCAAAAAACGTACAGGCCATTCGCCAGGCGGCAACGGGATAGTTGCTGCGGATTTTTCGTCCGCTTATTTCTTGCATAAAATTGACGAATCCTCTATATTCTTCAGTCTTGTCCCGCCATTTTTAAGGGTCTTTTTATGTTTGAAATGTTGACAGATCGCCTCGATGGCGTATTTAAGCAACTTCGCAGCCGCGGTCGATTGAGCGAGTCGAACATCGACGACGCCATGCGAGAGGTGCGCCGGGCATTGCTCGAAGCAGATGTCAACTACAAAGTTGCCCGCTCGTTTATTGCGCGGGTCAAAGAACGCGCCATAGGGCGTGAAGTGCTCAAAAGCATCACGCCCGGACAGCAAGTTGTCAAAGTTGTCCACGACGAATTGATCGCGTTGATGGGCAATCAAAATGCCGCGTTGCAATTTGCCGAATCGCCACCCTCAGCAATCATGATGGTTGGTCTTCAAGGATCGGGTAAAACGACAGCCTCCGCAAAATTGGCCCGATTATTGGCATCGCAAAACAAAAAGCCTCTGCTCGTAGCGGCTGATATTTATCGTCCTGCGGCAATTGATCAACTTTGCGTGCTCGCCGAGCAAGTGGGCGTGCCCGTACATCGGGCGCCAGAAGGCACCGATCCGGTCGATATTTGCACACAGGCGATGGACCGGGCAAAAAATGAAAACCGCGATGTGGTCATTCTCGATACCGCGGGTCGGCTACACGTTGATGACGAGCGAATGGATGAAGTATTTCGCATTCGCGAGGCCGTATCGCCCTCAGAAATTCTGTTTGTGTGCGACGCCATGACCGGGCAAGATGCCGTATCGTCAGCCTCGGCCTTTTACGAAAAACTCAAATTCTCAGGGGTAGTACTCACGCGCATGGACAGCGACACCCGCGGCGGTGCGGCACTATCCATCCGAGAGGTTGCGGGCGTCCCGATTAAATACATCGGCGTCAGCGAAAAAGTCGATGGTCTGGAAGTATTTCATCCCGACCGCATGGCCTCTCGCATTTTGGGCATGGGCGATGTGGTTACACTGGTGGAAAAAGCACAGACGAGCATTGACGCCGAACAGGCAAAAAAAGTCGAGCAAAAGCTCCGCTCTGCATCGTTCACATTTGACGATTTTCTCGAGCAAATGGCGCAAATCAGGCAGATGGGTCCCTTGGATCAACTGATGAAAATGATCCCCGGAGTGAGCAAGTCCATGCCGGACTTGCAGGTGGATGAAAAATCCTTCTCGCATATCGAGGCAATCATCTATTCAATGACACCCGCAGAGCGCGAAAAACCGCATATAATTAATGGCAGCAGGCGCAAACGCATTGCAAATGGCAGCGGGCGCAGCATTCAAGATGTCAACAAATTGCTCAAGCAATTCAGCATGATGCAAAAAATGATGAAACGCATGTCCCGTATGGAAAAACAGGGCAAAATGGCAATTCCGATGTTCGGATAACACAAAGGAGTACGATTTGGTTCGACTTCGCTTACGTCGTATGGGCGCGAAAAAAGCGCCGTTCTATCGCGTGGTAGCGGCCGATTCCACCTCACCCCGCGATGGTCGGTTCATCGAAGTTCTGGGGCATTATAATCCGACCAAAAATCCCCAGATTATCGAGTTGAAAGAAGACCGCATAAAGTATTGGTTGGACGTGGGCGCACAGCCCTCCGATACAGTACTCAGTTTATTTCGCCAAAAGGGCCTGCTCTCAAAAACTCAGGATGAGGACGCACAACCTGCCGATGCTGAGCCAGATGCCCCATCCGAGGAATGAGCCTTGGAGCCGGATACTGGATTAAACCACTCCAGCACAGGCTTTGTCACGATTGGCAAAATTATGAAACCCCGAGGCATTCGGGGAGAAGCTTTTTTGCTACCGTTGACCGATTTCCCGCAACGATTTGACGATCTGGATACTGTCCGCGTTGAAGCGCCCGATGGCACATATTCCGCATTGAATGTGGCTTATGTACGCGCTTATGGTTCTCGCCTGGCAATCAAATTTCAGGGCATTAACACCCCTGAGGATGTGAGGCGATTGCGCGAACACTTTGTTTTAGTAGCTCGCGATGCCGTGTATCCCTTGCCCGACGGTTCGTTTTACGTTTTTGAACTCGAGGGACTGCCAGTTGAAACAGCATCGGGAGCGATGATAGGACACGTCGTAGAAGTCTTATCGTATCCGGCCAACGATGTATATGTGGTAGATCGCAATGGCGAAGACGTATTGATCCCGGCCGTGCGCGAGATTATCTACGTAGATCAAAAAGCCGGCAAAATTGTCGTGCAGGAAATCGAAGGGCTTTTGTAGGACATATCTGTGATGCGAATAGACGTGATCACAATTTTTCCCGGCCTGATTCGGGATGTATTGAAGTACAGTATCCCCCGACGCGCCATTGACGCGGAATTGATCGACATTTTAGCGCACGACCTTCGAGACCACGCAGACGACAAGCACAAAACAATCGACGACACGCCTTATGGGGGTGGCGCGGGGATGATCTTCAAACCCGAACCCATTGCACGCGCGATAGAAGCACTCCCTCCAGGTGGCCGCGTGATATTTCTCACGCCTGAAGGACGACAATTCACGCAGTCTGTGGCCAATGAATTGTCTTTATCGGATCATCTGGTATTACTGTGCGGTCACTATCGCGGCATTGATGAGCGCGTCCGCGAAAACTATGTCGATGATGAAATTTCAATTGGTGATTATGTACTCAGCGGTGGCGAATTGCCCGCCCTCATTTTGATCGATGCATTGATCCGGTTGATTCCCGGTGCCATAGGCAATGCCGAGTCAGCACTTGAAGACTCGTTTCAAAATGGCCTGTTAGATTGCGCGTGGTACACGCGGCCTCGTGAATTTGAAGGCTTAACCGTACCAGAGGCATTGCTCAGTGGAGATCACAAAAAAGTCGCCCAATGGCGGCGAGACAACGCGAGACAACGCACGCTTGAGCGCCGCCCCGATCTGTTGGAATAACCAATTTTTTTGAACCTTTATTTTTTTCAGGAGTATGTAAATCATGGATGCCATTTTAAAATCTGTTTCCGAAGCACAACTGCGCGATGATGTGCCCGGGTTTGAAGCTGGCGATACCGTGCGCGTGCATGTCCGCGTGGTAGAAGGCGAAAAAGAACGCACCCAGCTTTTTGAGGGTGTGGTCATCCAACGCCGAGGATCCGGTATTCATGCGACATTTACGGTTCGCAAAATTAGCACGGGTGGCATTGGCGTAGAGCGCATCTTTCCTCTGCACACGCCTCGCATAGCTAAAATTGAAGTACTGCGTCGCGGTAAAGTGCGGCGATCAAAAATTTATTACCTGCGCAACCTGCGCGGCCGTGCTGCCCGTATTACAGAACGTCGATAGGGATTATTATGCCTCCTCGCCGAACGCGACAACGTCCCAAACCCCGGCCAAAGTTGCCCTATTCAAAACGGAATATGTGGCTTTTTGGGCTTGGACTTATCGCCATTGCACTGGGCTATGTTTTTCTCTCCCTACCGCCAGTCGATGGTTTTATGTCGCTCACGCTTGCCCCGTTGCTACTCGTACTCGGTTACTGCGTATTGATCCCAATAGCCTTGCTCAGCTACAAAAAAGAAGATGAGCCATCAACCGATGTGAGATAGATTTAACCTTATCCGGGCGGTTAGCTCAGCTGGTTAGAGCGCCTGCCTTACAAGCAGGAGGTCACTGGTTCGAATCCAGTATCGCCCACCATAAACACAAAAAGGCTTACAAGAATTCTTGTAAGCCTTTTTTAATTTAAAACTCATGGACGAATGTCAATCTATTATCCTTGATTTTTGAGTATAAGAAGCTAATTTGAAACATCGTGAGTAATCTGTATTCCTTTCCGTCTTTTGAATTGAGGACCCCATGAAAATTACAGACATCGAAGTGATTACATTCCGCACGCCAGGCGGCAGGTCTCGACCGAGTAAGTGGGGCTACGGCATCTGGGGAGAAGAGCAAAAAGAGTCGGCAAGCTCAATCTTCAAAATCGTAACAGATGAAGGCCTCGAAGGATATATGATCGGCGGCGACCGCCGATACCTCGAAGGCCCGATCAAGCGCATGTTGATCGGCGAAGATCCCCTATCCCGTGAAACCATCTGGAACTGGATGGACCAACTCGTCACTTTCGGTCACAGCTTACCCGAGCATGTTATGGGCGCAGTCGATTGCGCCCTTTGGGATCTGCTCGGCAGAATGGTTGACCTGCCCGTA
This sequence comes from Candidatus Latescibacterota bacterium, assembly GCA_022821275.1. Taxonomy (GTDB): domain Bacteria; phylum Latescibacterota; class UBA2968; order UBA2968; family UBA2968; genus VXRD01. Next base: position 55,592 of record JAJEDY010000002.1, read on the forward strand.
CACAAAATCCTCGGTGGTGCCCGCGACAAAGTCAAAGCTTATGCCAGCACCTATCCCAACATCGGCAAACCCGAAGATTATGCCGAACATGCACTCGAGTGCAAAAAGCAGGGATACAAAGCCTACAAAGTTCACGCGTACATCTGCTGGAACCCACACACCTGGGAACCTGCCCCACAGGTGCCCGGATTCCCCAAAGAAGACATAGAAGTCTGCAAAGCCGTGCGCGAAGCTGTCGGCGATGACATGGTCTTAATGCTCGATCCCTTCGGCGTATATACCCTGGAGCAATCTTTGTGGGTCGGTCGCGAACTGGAAAAACTGAACTATTACTGGCTCGAACACCCCATGATCGAAACGCGAACAGAAGCATACCGACGATTGACCCGCGAGTTGGACATCGCCATTCTCTCGCCAGAACATATTCCCGGCGGCGTCTTCACACGCGCCGAATGGGTGCTCCAGGGTGCATCTGACATGCTGCGCATCGATCACAACTATGGCGGCATCACGGGATCCTACAAAATGGTGAATGTGGCACAGGCCTTCGGCATTCAGTGTGAAATGCACTATGGCGGATGGGCAAACTGCCAAATCCTGGGCGCAACAACAGAAGCAACCTGTGAATACTACGAACGCGGTCTCTTGCGCCCCGACTTCGACTACGAAACCCCACCCCCCTATCTGAATTCCATTGTAGATCCCCTGGATGACGACGGCAACGTCATCCTCCCCCAGCTACCAGGTCTGGGATTTGATTTTAACTGGGATTACATTAACGACAATCTAATTGAGCCATAACAGGACGTTGGCCGCCAGGACCAGAAGGCAATAGAAAAGGAGACCAGCTATGGCTAAAACACTTGAAGAAGAGGCAAATGGCGCTGTCGTCTATCAAATTACCGATGACCCACTCGAAAAATCCAATATTTACTGCGAACAGCCCTATTGTTCGGCGGACTCCCGGGTTTTTGTGTACGAACGGCAAAATCCGAAACTCGGCCCGAATTATAACGAATATGTGACCTGCGAATTCGGGACATGGAAGTCCGAGGTTATAGGACAGGGACTGCGAGCGCCAGGAATGAGCCACACCGGGATATTTTACTACCGCCACGTTCGGGAGGGAAAATGCCTGGAACTGCGGCGGGTTGATCTCGCCACGGGCGAATGGGAGGTAATTTTCGAATTTCCCGAAGATTTTCAGCACCGGGGGATGGACACAGTATCTCCCGACGAACGCTACTATGCCTACGGCGTAACCCTCAGCCTGGAACCCCAGATGTTCGGGATCGAACTTCTGGATTTGAAGACCGGCACGCGGGATCTCATCCACACCGATCCGGATATTTGCAACCCACACACTCAGTTCGAGCCCACCTGGGGCAAGCAAATTATGGTGCAGCACAACCGGGGGTGCAAAGTGCTGCCCGACGGTACCAGGGCGATAATCTTCGGAGAACAGGGTGCCACGGAATTTCTCCTGGACATCCCGAGCGGAAAGGTGACGCGATTGCAGGTGGGGGAACCTTATACACCCAGCATCGTGGGACACGAGGCCTGGATTGCAGGAACGAACGAGATATTGCTCACGGTCCGTGCCCCAAACGCCCGGGGGCTACACAGCCCCGAAGAATGGTATTTTGCAGAAGGCGACTACACCCCCGAAAAGGGCAATCTGCTGGGGGTAAAAGCCGGAGGACCGCCCCGGATCGTCTCGCGCGGGTACCGGTTTAACCACCTGGGGACATCTCCGTGCGGCCGGTACTTTTTTGCCGATGACTGGCAGGGATCCGGCAAGCTCATACTGGGATCCATCCAGACGGGAAAAAATGCGGTCGTATGCGACGCCCGCACCTCAATTCTCGTCAAAAAAGCGCATCCGCACGCCTATGCCTCTCCGGATATGCGGTGGCTGGTGTTCACATCCGACCTGAGCGGACAACCCCAGATTCACGTCGCGTCCATACCGCCGGATCTGGTGTCCGGGCTGAATTGAAAAGCGATATACACTTTAGTCGAAAGGAGTAAATCTTGAACAGTGATCCAGGACTTCCCACCGTTGCACCAGAAGATGTGGGACTATCAGCTACGCGCTTGCACCGCATCAATCACCTGATGCAACGCTATATCGACGAAGACAAACTCGTCAGCATTATAACGATGGTTTGTCGGCAGGGCAAAATCGCGCATTTTTCATGTTTTGGCACACAAGACAAAAAAGTACCCACAACGCGCGATACGATCTTTCGGATTTATTCAATGACCAAACCGATCACAACTGTCGCGGCCATGATGCTCTTTGAAGAGGGGCTTTTTCAACTGGACGATCCCGTATCGGATTTTATTCCAGAATTAAAAGACGTGAAAGTCTTCGCCGGTACAGACGCGCCACCAGAGGACCTGGAACGAGAAATCACAATTCGCCATTTGATGACCCACACATCGGGCCTGACGTATGGCTTTATGGGCAATTCGCCCGTCGAACAAATGTATAATCAGGCAAAAATTAATCGGCCAGACCATTCGACAAAAGAAATGGTGCAAACACTAGCAACGCTACCTCTGGCAAATCAACCGGGTACTGCCTGGCGCTACAGCGTATCGACCGATGTACTCGGTCATTTTGTCGAAGTTGTCTCCGGCATGTCTCTCGATGCGTTTTTCAGAGAGCGAATTTTAGATCCCCTGGGCATGGAAGACACGGAATTTTGGGTGCGCGAGGGACAGGGACATCGGTTTGCAACAAATTACGGCCCGGCACAAGAAGGTGGGATTCGCGTGATTGACGACCCGGCGACCAGCAAATTTTCCAGTCCGCAAAAATTCTATTCCGGGGGGGGCGGATTGGTCTCCACAGCCGCTGATTACATCCGCTTCTGCCACATGATGCTCGATGGGGGCGCGTTTCAAGGCGTACGCCTTCTGGGGCGCAAAACCGTCGAACTGATGACAATGAACCACTTGCCCGATGAATTGATGCCCATCTCTCTCGGACTGGCAAATCTATCGGGTGAAGGTTTTGGATTGGGAGGCGCGATTTTGCTCGATGCGGCCGCTGGCGGTCCCGGCAGTGTGGGAACATTTCGCTGGGGTGGCGCGGCAACAACTGCGTTCTGGATCGATTATGAAGAAGAACTCGTCGGATTATTGCTCACGCAATTTATGCCCGCAAATTACTACCGCATTCGCGCTGAATTTAAGACACTGGTGTACCAGGCACTGATTGGATAATGTTTTTTTGATAATGGAGACAATAATGAGCGGACGATTTGGATACAACATGGACAAAAATATACCCCTTGAAGAGAGTATTGTGTGGGGTGCAGAAAATGGATTTCGCTATATCGACTTTCAGGCAGATATGCCCCCAAATAATCTTGCCTCTTTTGATAATGCACGCGTAAAACGCATTCGAGATCTGTGTGAAAAACACGCAGTGCAAATCGGCGTACATCCCTCTTCCGCCATTAACAATGCCGAATACGTACCGATATTATCCGAAGCAGTCGATGACTATGTAAACGCCAATTTTGACCTCGCGGTTCGGTTGGGATGTGGCTGGGTCGTCGGCCATGGGGGCTATCATTTTGGCGATACAGGTCCTCGCCGCGATGCTGCCATAGAACGCATGAAACGGTTGGTACACCGAGCGGAAAAAACCGATGTAGCGATCTATTTTGAAAATCACAATCTGGAACCCGAACACGCCGAAATTCACTATTTGCCGCACAACGTCGAAGAGACAAAGTGGTTTTTTGAAGCCATTCAATCCGATCATTTCAAATGGGCTTTCAACGTCGCGCACGGGCATCTCGTGCCCGAAGGCTGGGCGGGATTTCTCGATGCGTTTGGCGTAGATAACATCGGCCAGGTACGCGTCAATGATAACAATGGCGATTATGAAATACACCTGGTGCCAGGAGAAGGAACAATCGACTTTGACGCACTCTTCAAACGCTTAAACGCCATGGGCTACGACGGATGGTTCAGCCTGGGCTTTGGGAATGCAGCCGACAAAATTCGCATCAAAAATGAGTTCGAAAAAAAGCTATAAGGAGGAAGAACCTTGTCGTTAATCACAGTTATCGGACGCGGACATTCGGGCACGCGGTTAATCTCGCACACGCTCTATGCCAGCGGTATGTACATGGGGCGCTTGATCAATGCATCGGGCGATAAAATGCCTCCCCAAGCGCTTTATGATGCGTGCCGTGTAATGGCAAAATACGTAAAATGGAATGGCGATCTATCGTGGGATTTTGATGACCTGCACACCATGGATATCGATCCCGAATTTACCCACCTGGTCGAAACCTATTTGCAAGACGTGCTTCCCCCCAGAAATCGCTACGAGAACTACGGATGGAAATTGCCCGAAACCACACTGGTCTATCCGTGGATCGTGCGCATGTTTCCCGATGCCAAATACATTCACTGGGTGCGCGATCCGCGCGATTGTATTTTGAGTGGACACAAAACAGATGATTTGCGCGACTTCGATATTCAATATCCGCACACAGATGACATACGCGAACGGCGGGCAATTTCCTGGTTGTATCAGTATGAAATCATGAAATCCACGCCCGTGCCCAAACACTGCATCACCGTGCGATTTGAGGATGCGATATTAAATCAGGATGAGACATTTGCGCGGGTAGAGAAATTCCTCGGATTTCCATTGGGCAAAGTAATCGTGCGTCCCGATTCCGTGGGCAGGTGGAAAACCGATGATGGCGTCTATGATTTTGAGTTCTTGCATCCCGCGATGAAAGAATACCAATACATTTAGAACCGCGAACATGCCCTACAAAACCTTCGACCGCTCCAAACTCAAACTCCGACCGCTCAACCAGCGGGAACACGATCTCTCTATCGATCAAATCACCGACCTCAACGCGCCAATACCCCCTTTTGACAACCCCAGCCTTCCCATCGTCGCTGATCGAATCGTGCGCGCCAGACAAAACAATCGCGCGGTCATCTTCATGATCGGCGCACACGTCATTCGCGCTGGCGCCGCGCGCTATCTCATCGACCTGATGGAACGCGGCCTCATCACCCATATTGCCGGCAATGGCGCCTGTGCCATTCACGACTACGAATTTGCCCGCATTGGCGCAACCACCGAAAGCGTGGGCAAATACATCCGCACCGGAGAATTTGGGCTGTGGACAGAAACAGGCGACCTCAACCTCATTGCCCAAACAGCGGCACAAAAAGGCATTGGACTGGGCGAAGCCGTTGGGCGCAACATCCTCGAAAGCAATTACCCGCACAAAGACATCAGCATTTTTGCCGCTGCTGTCCGACTCAACATCCCCATCACCACACACGTCAGCATCGGTTATGACATCGTTCACGAACACCCCAACTGCGACGGTGCCGCAATTGGCGCGAGCACCTACACCGACTTCTTAATTTTCACAGAATCCATCTCCCACCTCGAAGGCGGCGTCCTCCTCAACATCGGCACGGCCATCATGGGTCCCGAAGTCTATCTCAAAGCCCTCGCCATGGCCCGCAATGTCGCCCGCCAGGAAAATCGCAGCATCGCCAGATTTACCACAGCAGTCTTTGACCTCATTCCCCTCGGCGACGACCTCGACACCGAAGCCCCCAAAACCGACCCCCGCTACTACTACCGCCCCTTCAAAACCATCCTCGTCCGCACGGTGCAAGACGGCGGCGAAAGCTATTATATTCAGGGCGACCACCGGGAGACAATCCCAAATTTACATCGACAGATAAGAGCAAAGTAGGCCCACTCACCACGCGACATGGATCATATGTCCCTGCCCGTGGAACCAGATCCAATCTATAACGACACCGATTGCCGTACCCGCCATATAGGCAACCATCATCCCAAGAAAAAGCGGTGTCAACTTGCGATAGCGTTCCAAGCCGCCAAGCCGCAACACAATCGTCTTCAAAGCCCAAACCATAAAAATCGTCAGCGTTGTATTGCGAAGCGGTGCAGAAGCTGAAATCGTAAACCCAATCGGATGAAGCGGAAAACCCGGAAACTGATACCGCAGGAAAAACAACAAACCCGTAAATGCGGCGCCAACCCCCAAAAAACCGATGCGATCCCAACTCGTGCCCATTGTACCGGCTTGAATGCGCCCCACGGCGAGTTGGCTAAACCCCGCCAGATTCAGCGCCCCAATACCCCGAAAACTCACAGTTCCAAAATTGTAACTCCCCATGACGAAATAGCCGTAATACAAAATAAACCCCACCGCCGTCGCAGCCCCAATCAACGCCCCCAACATCACCCCCGGCGCGAGCACCTTGCGCAACCTGCTATTTATCGCCATCCCCAACCTCGGCACATGCGCCATAGGCGTCATCGCAAACGTCTTGGCATCGCATGCAAACGCATTGGTCAGTGTCAAAATCACCGCACTGCCCGGGCCCATGCCCAAAACGCCGAACAAATGCCAGGTAAAAGCCTGCGCCGTGATCGGTCCCCGCAAAAAAATAAGCCCGCTCTCCACCATAATCCGCGCCAATCCCAAATACAAGACCAGCGTGGCAAAATAAAATGCAAAAATGGGTGCCCAGGCCATACCCGCACTTTTCAACCACAACAAAAGATATGCAGAACAACCCAGCATCACCCACACAGAGGTCCGGTACGACATCAATTCCCCGGTATCATCCACGCGATCATCACCCTTGAAAGCTTTGCGAAAAACATCCCGCAAATGCGACCGCGCAATCCACAAACCCCAGCCCACAAAGACGATCATCCCCCCAAAACTCTGCCATCCCACCGCCGCGTGAAAAGACCCCCACGGATCCACACTCCCCACTTCCAGACCAACGCGATTGAACACCCCCGCCTGCACAAGAGCCAGCACGTGAAAAAACCAGATTGAAAACAGCACTTCCAGATTCGTGAAATAGCCAAACACCAGTGTCAAAATACTGAACCGCAACTGAAAAGGCGGAAAACCCCGCGCAAGCGGCAACAATTTAGCCGCAAAATTCCCACTCAAAATGGGCGGCGGCGGCACAGCCACATAAAACCAGGTGAGCATAAACCAGCAAAGAATCAAAAAAGTGATCGCAAATCCCACCAAAAAAAATCGCGACCGCACCAGCGAAGAAAGCGTACCGCGCGTCCCAGACACACCCGTCAGTTCCAAAAGCGCGCGCGCCACGGGAAAAGATAGCCGCTCATGCGCCATCCACTGCTTTCGCAAAATCACGCTCAAGCAGAGATTGACACCCAGTATAGCACCCAAAAAAGTGCCCCACCAGAACAGCGGGGCAATCCATAAACGCCACGGAAACCCCTCCCCAGGCGGGAGTCCCTCATAAAAATGCGTCACAGCCGTGCGATCATTTACCACAGCCCACCCCGGCAAATGCGGCAACAAAAACTCGCCCCATCGGTTCTCTGCCGACGCAAAATAGTGCGGCATAGTGAGCGCTTCTAAAAAATAATTCGACAACCACTCCCCCTGCATACACGCAGCCACGATGCCTATACAACACACGACCAGCAACTCAGACGGCGACAAGCTGCGCCGTCCCAGAAACAGATTGCCCACCAGCAAAAACAAATACGGAATGAGCAGAGCCACAGACAAATGCGCGTGGTCAGCCCGCGTGGAATGCAGCACCAGACTCGCGTACACAGGCCAAAAATTGACCCACGCCGCCATGACCAAACCAATTATCAGGGACCGGTGCGTCACTTTTGAAAAAACAGTGCTCTTCGAAGTCACGTTTTTCATCCGTGATCCTATCGCGCACGAGCCACTGCGACAACGCGTTTGGTAAATTGGGAGAGGTCATCCATCAGGGAATACATGGTGGGCAGGAGGACAAGCGTCAGAATGGTTGAAATGGACAACCCCGATACGACGACCAGACCGATGGGACCCCAGCGCCGAGCTGTGCCTTCGGCATGGCCAAAAAGCATCGGGATAACCAGTGGCATCAGGCCAATAATAGTAGTCGTGGCGGTCATCATAATCGGACGCAGGCGATCTTGACCACCGCGGATAATGGCATCGCGGCGAACAAGCCCCTGTTTTCGGTATCTGTTGATATGATCAACCAGAACAATGCCATTGTTCACCACAATACCAAAAAGCACCAGAAGGCCGTACTTGGCATTGCTATCCATAGCGATCTTGAAAGTATAAAGACCGAGCGCGACGCCGATAAATGCGAAGAAAATGCAGAACATAATGGTGAGCGGATGAACGTAGGACTCAAAGAGCGAAGCCATGATAATATAAATGAGAATCAGCGCAAAAATCATCGTCTCAAAATCCCGATCCTGTTCTGCATTCATAGACTTGAAGCGGCGGTCCATCTGATAGGTATATCCCTCAGGTAGGGGCACATCTTCCATGCGCGCTTTCATAATCTGCCCCACGCTGAATACTGCTTTTTGTTCTGTATTGGCAAAAACAGTTAGCGTGGGCATGCGATCTTCGCGGGAAATGGCATTGGGTCCCTGTATCAGATTGAAATCCGCCAAACTCGAGAAAGTGACCATACCGCCCTTATCGCTTTCAAACTCCGTTGTTTTGATCTGCTCAAGAGTAGCGCGATCTTCTTCGCGGAGTTGAACGGTAATATCGATTTCGCCCTCGGGTGTTTTGAAGTGTGAAGCCCCGCGCGACCCGAGTGCCGAAGCGATATTCGTAGCAATATCGCGCGGAGAAATGCCATACCGCTGCGCCCGTTCGCGATTTACAACCACGCGGATCTCTTCCATACCCGTCTCAAGGCTGGTCTCGATCTCGTGAACACCGGGCATCCCCTGCATACTCATTTCAATATCCTCGGCCAGAACCTCCAGAATCTCCTGCTTCCGCCCTTTGAGTTCAACCCCCACCCCCGCAGTCCCGCCCGACTTGCCCCCGCGAGGTCTGAAACGCACACCGGGAATATCCTTCGGAAGAAGCGCGATGATCCTGTGCTGAACTTCGTCTGTCGTCAACTTACTCTCTTCTGCAGACGTGAGATAAATGGTCAAAAGTGCATTTCTCTTTCCCTGGCGATTACCCGTATTGAACTTCGTCGCAATAGCCTCTATGTCGAGTTCCTCTTTCATAGGAATGAGCATATCTTCAGCTATTTTGAACGTATTACTCGCCTGCTCCAAATCGTACGTGCGGGGCATCTCCACTGTCAGCCTGATCGCGCGGGTGGGTTGATAGCGGAAGGGGGCTTGTTCTATTTTGCCGTAGATGTGATTGCCCAAAAAGAGAAGAACGCACGCAACGGACAGCGTTGCCCAGCGATAGTGCAGGGTATTGGCGACCACCCTCGCGTAGAAGGCTCTGGCACCAATGCCGCGGTAACGAAAATACAAAAAAATCGTCAGTGCCATTGCTGCGGGAAAACCAATTTTGGCAAATAAAGGCAAACCAGCGATGGTACTCGCAATTGCGTCCCACAGGCTCGCGTAATCAATCTTACTAAAATCCGTATAATATATATATGCCCCCACCCCGACACTCGCTGCGAGTACAAAAATGCTTTTGAGAACGCGATCAAGCGTTTGACCACCTTTATTAAAGGCACGAGATGCTGCCAACGGAATCAGGGAAAGCGCGACACAAAACGATGCAATAACAGACACGACAACTGTCAACGAGAACTGCCGCATAAAGAGCGAAGTGCCCGAATCAGTCACAAAAATGACCGGAACAAATACACACACAGTGGTAAGCGTAGCTGCCAGAACCGGAAGACCAATTTCCTCACTGCCCTCAAGCGCTGCCTGTGTTGCACTCTGACCTTCATCAAAACATTTGCGAAAAATATTCTCCAGCGCCACAACAGCGGGATCCACGAGCATCCCAATAGCGACCATCAGCCCCATCATCGATATCAAATTCAAAGTGATATCCGTACCCGATTGCCGCAGAAAATACATCATGAGAAACACTGTGAGCGCGCTAATTGGAATGGCGGAGCCAATGATGAGGGTACTGCGAAAGTTGCGGAGAAAAATGAAGATGGCAATAACGGCTAAGAGACCGCCCATAATCGCCGATTGGCTGAGACTGGTTATGCTGGCAATAACATCCGTTGACTGGTCGCGAACCAGAAGCATGCGAAGATTATCTTTGCCAACCTCCTCGTTAATACGGACGAGTTCTTCCCGGGCGCGCTTGCAAACATCGACCATATTTGCAGTTGAAGATTTATGCACAGAAAGATACAGAGAAGGTATGCCATCGAGGCGATCAAATCGACGAGCGGGGGGATAATCGTAAGTAACCGATGCAACGTCGGACAGCGCCAGATTTGGGCGAATGGGCAGATTGCGAATCTGGTCAACAGTCTCAAACTCGCCCACACTTCGCACGGCGAATCGCCTATCGCCATCGGTGACATAACCCGCCGAGATATTGATATTATTTCTGCGAAGCGCGCGATTAATCGTGCGAAAATCCAATTTGTGCGCGATCAGAGCACGCTGATCGACCTCGACGAGGAGATCTTTCCGCTGTAAACCCCTCAATTCAACACTTGCCACGCCATCGAGCCTCTGCAACCGCGGCAACAGGCGCTGGTTATAGACCGAGATGAGGTCTTCGGGATCTTCACCGAGCCACGAAACAGTATATTCGAGAGCCGGAATATCTTCGGTATCGAAACTTTTAATCGAAATATAATCCACGTCATCGGGCAAATCTGCGCGAACCTGATCGAGCCTATCGCGCAAATGAATACCGACGAGATCCATATCCGCATCCATTGCAAATTCCAGGCGAATGGTCGAAGAAGATTCATTGGATGTGGATCCCATATTTTCAATACCGGGCATGGTGCCCAATATCTCTTCAACTGGGCGCGTGATAAACCGTTCAATTTCCTCTGGGGACGAAGAGGGATACCGAATAGACACAAAAAGGACCGGAAACGTCACGCTGGGCAAATATTCGAGCGGCAACTTGAACAGGGAAATAAAACCCATCACCACGAGACTAAGTGCGATCATAATTGTGCTAATAGGCTTAAAAATGGCAAAGCGACTGAGCTTCATGGCTTATTTTTCATTTAAGCGATCAGGGCCACAGCGCATCGGTGGCCAGCAGGTTGGAAAACTGTGAAAAAGGAAGAATCTCAATACCATCTGCAGTTTGCAATTCAGGCCCTTCGGGATAGACGACAATGCGTCTGCACAAACCCTTCAGGTCGGACAGCGCTCTCAATCCCTTGCACCATGCTTCTGAAAATGTGCCACCGGACTTGACCTCAATCGCGACAAATTCTCCCGCGCGTTTAAGCAGGAAATCGACTTCTGTTTGAGTCTGTGCAGCTGTTGCCCAGTAGAAGTATTCGTCACACAAATTGCGATAGTCTTTGTAGGATCGAATCAACTGTGCAATCAGCCCTTCGAACAGGGCACCGCGTTCCTCCGGTGTTGGGGGCGTCGTAACCCTTTTCATAGCACGCACAATACCGGGATCACACCAGTACCATTTGGGCAATTTGCGTTCGCGCACGCGCAATCTGGTTTCATAAGCCGGAAGTTGAAAGCAGAGAAGCGTTTCCTCCAGGATATCCAGATAACCCGTCACAGTCGTGCGTGCAACCTGAGCTTCTCTCGCAATATTGGCCACATTCAGGGTTTGCCCGTGAAAAAGCGCTGCAATCGGCAGAAAACGCGCGAATCCCGGAAGGTTGCGCACCAGAGCCTCAGCTTGAATCTCTTCTTTTAGATACATCTGTGTATAGGCAGTCAGCGTCTCTGCTCTATCCTCTGAATCCCATACAATGGGTAACAAACCGTGTTGCAAAGCATCGTTGAATGCGAATCGCTCTCCCAATTCCTCGGGAATAAAGGGGTGCATTGCGCGATACAGGGCGCGACCGGCAAGCAGATTGACACCTGCCCGTTTGAGCTTTCTCGCACTCGATCCGCATAACACAAAACGCAGACCCTTTTCCTCAATAAAACGGTGTACTTCATTGAGCAACGCAGGCAATCTCTGTATTTCGTCTAAAACCACCCAGCGGTCGCCGGGCACAGCCCGAAGTTCTGCAGATAGGAGGCCCGGATTTGCAAGCAGACGCTGGTAAATATCTTCGGCGAGCAAATTGATGACGTAAGCATTGGGAAAAGCGATTTGCAAATACGTGCTTTTTCCAACGCCACGCGGACCCAAAAGAAAAAAGCTTTTTTTAGGTGCCTCAAAAATACGTGGAATTGTCATTTGACTATCTCGTCGTCATTTTTCACAACAATTTGACGACAATATATACATTTTTCACAGCATGTCAAGATTTGCGCTTTCAACTCATCATTGATTTTCGACGCACAATTGCGTATCCTGAAATGCTCACAAATGCAAACGACACTAGAGAAAGGAAAGAAAATGAAGCTCACGTACATCATGTTCACGAAGCACCTCGAAGGCCTGGACATTCCCGAAATCATCGAAGCTCTCCAATCGGTAGGTGTGCAGGGCGCAGATTTGTGTGTGCGAGAGGGATATCCTGTAAACCCGGACAATATCGACAAAGCACTACCCGAAGCCGCCAAACAGTTTGAAGCCGCGGGCCTGTGTATTCCACTCGTAACAGCTCCCGGTGATTTTAATCGCCCGGATATGGATTACACCGAGCGTTATTACGGCGCACTGGGCGAAGCCGGCGTGGCGCATGTGAAACTGGGCTACTGGCACTGGTCGGATGCGAAATACTATTGGGATCAGTTGGATGAAATCCGGGGCTGGATGGAAGGCTTTGAGAAATTGTCGGAAAAACACGGCGTAAAAACCGTGGTACACAACCATTCGGGCAAATCGATGGGATTAAATTCATGTGCCGTCATGAACGTGGTCAAGGGATTCAACCCCGAACACATCGGCGTATTTTCCGACCCGGGACACCTGTCGATATGTGGCGAACCCATAGAAATGGCGCTGGATATCGTGCGCGAGTACCTCTCCGTCCTGGCATTCAAAGACTTAATCCGCCAGCGACCTCTGGGACGAACCGTACAGGGGACGCCCACGGGCGGAACAATGCGACTGGGACAGGGATTTGGCGATTGGCCCGCAGTCGTAAAAACACTGGATCGATTGAACTTTGAAGGACCCGTGAGTTTCCACAGCGAATACAGCGGCGAACCAATAGAAACCGTAATTGACCTGGCGAGGATCGACGTGCGTTTCTTCAACGCAATGCGGGCAGAACACGAAAGCGCGTAATCTATGCCCAACCTGCTCTACATCTTCGCCGATCAACTCCGCCCGCAATCCTGTGGCTATATGGGCGACAACCGCGCCCACACCCCCAATATCGACCGCCTATCATCTGAAGGCATCAGCTTTGTCAATGCCACCTCGGTCTATCCCGTGTGCAGCCCGCATCGCGCATCCCTCTTTACGGGCTGTTATCCCACCACCAATGGCTACGTGATGAACGAATTGAGCGCCCGCACCGATTTGCCAACGCTTGCCGGCACATTGACGCGGAACGGCATAAATTGTGCCTACATCGGCAAATGGCACATTTACGCAACCGAAGGCAAAGTTTATAAACAGGCCGGCGATTTTCACAAGAATCCCGCCAATCAATTCGTGCCCCCAGGCCCGCACCGATTGGGATTTGACCACTATTGGGCAGCCTACAACTTCAACCACAGCTATTACAAGGGATTTTATTACGAAGACAAATTTGAACGCATCGACATTCCTGCTTATGAACCCGATGCCATGACCGACCTCGCCATCTCCTATCTCGAAAACGCATCCGAAAATCCAAATCCCTTCGCACTCTTCGTCTCTTATGGCACACCTCATCAGCCCTGGAACTGGGACAATGTCCCCGAAGAATGGGGTATGCACTTCAAAGACATGGCCTTTGATCTGCCGCCAAATTACCGGGACGGATCGGGAGAATACTGGCACGCATGGTTCGACCGCGATTGGTGGATGAAATCCGTCAAACCCAACCTCGTTGAATGGCAGCAAATCTATGCCGCTATGACGGCCAACCTCGACTGGAACGTGGGCCGAATTTTAGACGCGATAGACAGATTCAACCTCGCGCACGACACGCTCGTCGTCTTCACATCAGACCACGGCGAAATGTTTGGCGCACACGGTCGCGTTCAGAAAAATATCTACTATGAAGAAGCCGCGCGCGTCCCCTTTCTCATGCGCTGGCCCAATCGCATCGCACCCAACTCTGAAAGCGATGCCTGCCTCAACACGCCCGATATCATGCCCACGCTACTCTCACTTATAGACGTCGATATCCCCGATGGTATCGATGGATTTGACCTTTCGCATTGCGTATTTGGTCAGCGTGGAGACGAACCCGAAGCCGCATTCTTACAGGGCATGGGTCCCAGTGTCGATTGGGACGATGGCTTTGAATGGCGCGCTTTGCGCGACAAACAATATACCTACGCCATTGAAAACCAGGGAGAATCCCTCTACAATCACTGCGAAGACCCTCTGCAATTGCACAATCTCGCCAGCAACCCCGACCACGCCAGAACAATCCAGCATTACCGCGACCAGATCCGGGCGCGCATGGACGCATTAAACGACACCTTTGAACCCATTACCTTTTACCGCGATCACTGGATCGAAAATGGCCGCGTTATCAGAGGCGCGCGCGATTGAGGAGATCACCCATTGACATCAAAACGTCCCAACATTCTCTGGATCTGCACAGATCAACAACGCTACGACACCATCCATGCCCTCGGCAATGAACACATCCAGACACCCAACCTCGACCGCCTCTGCGCCGAAGGCGTCGCATTCACACATGCCCACTGCCAGAGCGCGATATGCACGCCCAGTCGTTCCAGCTTTCTCACCGGGCTTTATCCCAGCACCGTACACGGCAACCGCAATGGCAATGCCTATTTCCCGGCAAATGAACGCGTACAACTCATCACCAAACGCCTCGCAGATGTCGGATACGATTGCGGTTTATCGGGCAAACTCCACCTCGCCTCTGCCTGGAACGGTGAAGAACAACGCGTTGACGATGGATATCGCAAATTCTGGTATAGCCACTCACACAATCAGGGCATCGGTATTGGCAACCAGTACACCGACTGGGTCACCGAACAGGGCATAGACCTCGGCGACGTCTTCCAAAGAAAAAAAGACGGCACATACGGCAACTATCGCCCCGACATGAATCCCCAACACCACCAGACCACCTGGTGTGCGGACCGCGCCATTGAATTTATCGAATCCCCCCACGACGGCCCCTATCTCATGAGCGTCAACCCCTTTGACCCGCACGGACCTTTTGACGCCCCCGACACGCACAAATACAATCCCGCCAGTCTGCCGCCGCCGCTTTTTTGCGAAAACGACCTGCAAACACAAACGCGACTCAAACGCTTTTTTGCTGACAAAGAAGGCAACCCTCCCGGGGACCGCGAACAGCACAACAAAGCGTCATACTACGGCATGATCGCCCTTATCGACGAAAACGTCGGCCGCATGCTCGATGCACTTGAGCGCACGGGCCAACGCGAAAACACCGTCGTCATCTTCACGAGTGACCACGGCGAAATGCTCGGCGATCACGGCCTCACCGGCAAAGGTTGTCGCTTCTACGAAGCCCTCGTGCGGGTTCCCCTCATCATCTCGTGGCCCGGCACCTTTCTCCAAGGACACCGCGCAGATGGCCTCACCGCGCTCTTAGACATTGCGCCCACTCTCGCCGACCTCGCTGGCATCCCTCTCGAATGGACACACGGCAAATCCCTCATCCCAATACTCACGGGCGAACATCCCGGGCACGCGCACCACGAATTTGTGCGCTGTGAATACTACGATGTCGTCGATAAATTTGCCCCACACGCCTCCGAAAAACACAAACCCTGTTGGGCGACCATGTTGCGCAACGACCGCTACAAACTCGTCGTTTACCACGATGCCGACTATGGCGAACTCTACGACCTGCGAGAAGACCCCGATGAATTTCACAACCTCTGGGAAGACCCATCTCACACAGATCTGAAATACCAGCTCACAAAACAAAATTTCGACCACACCATTATATGCGCCGACCCCGGTCCCCAGCGCATCGGAAGGTATTAACACGAGCCAGCGTTTCAATGGAGAGCGCAACATGAAATTCAAAACACCGTTAGACGTCAGACTCGCTTGCAGAGCCAACGAACTCGAAGGCTTCGCCTCCCGCGCCCTGCCCGGCTACCTGTGTGTCAACGTCGCCTTTCTGGACACAGACTACGCCGACGATTTCGAGGCATTCTGTCGCGCCAACCCGAAACCCTGCCCGCTGATCGCTAAAATGGAACCCGGCCAAACGGACTGCCCCAAGTATGCACGCGCCCTCGACATCCGAACCGACCTGGGTTCATACGACATCGTACGCGATGGCGAAGTCACCGAACAGCGACAGGACATCGTAGATCTGTTCGACGACCGAACCGTTACCTTTCTGATCGGATCGAGCGTCTCCTTTGACGGCCTCCTGACCGAGAAAGGCTACCCCGCCGCATTCGGACCGACCATCCAACTCACGTCGCTCCCGTGCGAAACAGTCGGACCCTTCTCGGGCAACATGGCCGTCACCATCCGCTCATTCGATTCGGCCATGATCGACGATGTATGGGAGTTCACCAGCCACTTCCCCGGATGTCACGGCGCCCCAATCGGAAAAAACAATGCGGATGAACTTGGCATCGAAGAACTGAACGTCAACATGGACGGTCACACGTTTGAAGTACCCGAAGGAACGGACCGCTTGTATTGGGCTTGCGGCATCACACCCCGCATTGTCGCCGAGCAGGCCAGGCTCCCGTTCATGATATCCTACACCCCTGGCCACGCAATGATCACCGACATTCCGACAGAGAGCCTGTACCAGGCCTGACCTGGATCTCGAAACACCCAGTTCATACCCCGGTCCCAAACGCATAGGAAGATATTAGCATGAACCAGCGACCCAACATCTTGCTCATCATGAGCGACGAACACGATCCCGCAGTCACCGGCTGTTACGGTCACCCCCATATCGAAACGCCACACCTGGATCGCCTCGCATCCGAAGGCACCACCTTTGACAACGCCTATACTGCCTGCCCGATATGCGTACCGGCGCGCATGTCCTTTATGACCGGACAATACGTCCACCAGATCGGCACCTATGACAACGGCTCGCCTCTCGCGGGAACAATCCCCACAATGGGCAGCTATCTCGAAGCCGCTGGCTACGAAACCGCAGTCTGTGGTCGCACCCACTTCATAGGACCCGAACGCCTGCACGGCTTTGGCGTGCGACTCATGGACGACGCCGAAAAATGGAAACACTGGAGTATGAGTGCCCCCTCGCGCACACCCGACAACCGGCGTGGGAGCAACAGCCACGTCACCGAATGCGGTCCCGGCGAAAACTGGCAAATCGACTACGACAGCACAGCCACCGACCTCTCCGAACGCTTCCTCAAATCCCGCGCGCAATACCCCGACCGTCCCTTCTTCCTCTACACCGGCTTCATGAACCCCCACTTCCCACTTCTGTGTCCGCGGGAATACTTCGACCGCTACTATCCCGACCGCGTCGCCCTGCCACACACGAGAACCGAACCCTGTGACACCCAACACCCCTCTATACAGCAACTCCGATACTGGCTGCGCAATGAAGAGCCCCTGAGCGACGACATCTCCACCACTGCAACCGCTGCTTACTACGGCCTCATCTCTTTCACGGACGACCTCATTGGTCGCCTGCTCGACATTATCGATAACTCACCCCTGCGCGACAACACCGTCGTCATCTACGTCAGCGACCACGGCGAAATGGGTGGACACCACGGCATATGGCAAAAACAATGTTTCTACGAGCACTCCGTGCGCGTCCCCATGATCATTCGCCATCCAAACGCCGAGGGCAACCAGCGCATCGCCGCAGGAGCCAACCTCATCGACATCCTCCCCACCCTTCTCGACCTCGCCGAACAGGACCCCGCGCCACTACCCGGCAGCAGCCTCCGCCCCGCCATCCTCGGTCATCCCTTCCCCGACCGCCCCATCTTCAGCGAATACCATGCCCTCGGTGCTCTAACTGGCGGCTTCATGATTAAAAAAGGCGACTGGAAATACATCCACTACGTCGGCCTTCCCGACCAATTATTCAACGTCGCCAACGACCCCGATGAAATTGAGGACCGCGCCGACGATCCCACCTGTGCCGACATCCTCTCCGATCTGCGCGCCGACCTCCACAACATCGTCAACCCCGAAGAAATTGATCAACGCGCCAAAGCAAATCAAAAAATCAAAGGCATTAACAGAGCGGCCAGGGGTTAGAATCAGTTCCCAGGATCTAAAACCTCGTACTCACCCTGCGCCCATGCGTCTAACCCAGACGTATAGTATTTGGAAAAACGGCGATCAGAAGCTCCCCCTGCAACATTTGTGTGTAGCACATCCTCTCCAAAATCGCAAATCATTCGAAAAGTTGGTGCAAGCGCGCCGCCTTTGAACACGCCAGCTTGAGAAACCGTCGAACGACTCCCAATATTTGCAAACGAATAATCAAAACCCAAAACCCTCGGCAACTTCCCCCTGAAAAAAATATGCTCAATATAAACCTTACTCACCTCGCCGTGCGGCACGGCTTTTTCCCTCAACCCGCGCTCAATCGCCGTTCGATACAGGTCTTCGCGCGACTGATCTCCAAACCAGACCGATGCCTCGCTCAAAAGAATGCGATCAAAATATCCATGCAGAACACTGAACAGTGTCGTACCATCCAGCAAATGGATCATCATCTCTCGCCCCAAACCACTATCCCCAAAAACGAGCAAAACGAGTTCGCGATAAACGCGCTCAAAAAGCGTCGCCCCCAGCGAATCCGCATCATAACAAAGATCCCAGTCCCGCAATATATCCCCGTTCTCCGATTCTGGTAACAACGGACGTATAATTGCCATAAACTCCCTGGCCTGAATTGCGTGGAGGTCGTAGTGAATCCGCTTCATATCTTCTACGGTCAGGTCACCCTTCTCCCGCAATAGCTCACAAATTCGATCCGCGCGATAAGACGAAATCGACAATTTCATCGGATCAGTCTGCCCCATAAAATTGAGATCCTGATTTGCCGTCACAATAAAATCACATTCTGGATTCATCGCACGCGGATACAATATTGGATCGACCATCCCATCCCAATTCTGTTTCTCATCCCACCCCAAATACGGAAGCAACCCCGATGTCCCCTCGGGTTGTTTGGGCACCAGCCCCCCGAGTTGATAGCCAATATTCCCCGCCCGATCTGCAAACACCCAATTAAACGGCGCAAATGTCAACCCCGAAAAATAATCCCGTGCCTCTTCAACACCCTTTGCCTTTACAATTCTAAAAACACAATCCAGCGCATCCGCACCCGTTCCTTTTTGCTGCTTGCCCGTCCACGCATAACACAAATAATACCCATCCTCATCGACCTCACCTTCCAACAAACCGCGATCCGTTTCGCAAACACGCACCCCTATCGGATCCCGTTTTTTGGGCCGAATGACCTCTTCCCGCACACGCAAAGGCATCCATTTATCTCCACGCCTGTACCTCCCATCCTTCACCTCCTCCACAAAATAATCACACACATCGGCGGTACCATAAGTCGCTGCCCACGACAAATGTTGTGATCGTCCCATAGCCACAACCGGCAATCCCGGCAAAGTCGCACCCATCAAATAGTCCTGATCCCCAGCCAGCACCGCCGGATACCACACCGAAGGCAATTGCAATTGCAGATGCGGATCCCCACACAACATCGCCCATCCAGATGCCGTCTTTGACGGACGAACAGCCCAATTATTGCTCGCTGAAAAATCGGGCAACAAATCGCGCCACATCACATAAGATGGAATCATCGGACGCACCAGACGCACCTTCTTTATCAAATCGATGTACTCCTCTGATACATCATCCCGAATCGCCGGAAAAAGTTCCTTCAACCGCCCGATATCCACACCCTTTTGAATCAACTGAACAATCAACTTCTCCATATCGCCTTGCACTTGTGAAAGCCCCACAAACCCGATCAGCTTGACCATCAGCAGTGCATCTGCCGGCGTCCACTCATCCGGTTGATATCCCATCAGCTTAAATTCAAAAGGCGTTCCCGTTGCGCGAACCGCCTCATTCACCCCCTTGCAATACGCATCCAGAACCGCTTGCAATTCCGGTGACAAATGCCGCGCTTCCCGATCTGCATCACCCGCTATATTGAGCCAGCGCATAAACCGATCTGCCTCAATCAAATTCTCATCCGCTTTCAGATATGCCGACGCATTCCCGCGTCCAATGAGCTTCAGCAACCACATATGCATCTGCCGATCCCGACCATGGGCATAACCCAGACCGTAATACCGGTCTCCTTCATCCCGCGCCAAAATATGCGGAAACCCATGCGCCATCCGCCGAATACACACCTCGCCTTTAATACCTGGTATCACAATTTTTTTTGCATCGCGTTTCATGCATTGACCTTTTACACATTCCACTTGTTTCTATTATAAAATCACGCTATTTTATTTTTTCAAAATTAAAAGGATACTTCAATGAGTAATTTCGTAATTTGCATTAGTAATGAAAGTAATCCCGCAAGTCTAATTGTGGGCAAAGCCTATCGCAAATTGCCAGATGCAGATGCAGAAAGCAAGGGCCTGTCCCGTATTGTTGATGAGGACACATCAGAGCTTGATGGCTACCTCTATCCATCGTCCATCTTTGTACCTATTGACTTGCCAGAAGTAGCGGAAAAGGCTTTCATGGCGTCGAGAGGTTAATGGTAAAACTCAAATAGATCAAGTAGAAAACAAAAAGCGGAGCTCTGAAAAATGCTCCGCTTTTTGTTTTGAGATTCGCCTGCTCAGGATGAGCTTATCAGCCGAGTTTGAACAGAATGAGCGTTCCAAGAGTGATAAGCGTGGTAAACTGAATGCCGATAATCCACCTCTAGCCTGTTTCCAAGCTGGTCAATCGCGTCTCGAGGCTGGACAGGCGCTTGTCTATCTGCTCAACAATGCCTTCAATGCGAGACAAGCGGGCGTCAAATTCTGCGAGTTTGCCTTGTGGTGTTGGAATCTGCATGGTTTTTCCCTTTTCGATACTCCTGATATCATAATATACCGTCATGGGCATCATTTTACAATTGTGATCTTACTCCCACAATCGTCTGTCCAGACTTCGGTACTGAATCGCCTCGGCAACATGGCGCGATTGGATATCCTCCTCCCCCTCCAGATCTGCTATCGTGCGGCTCGCCTTCAGAATGCGATCATACGCCCGCGCCGAAAGCCCCAATCGCGTAATCGCCATCCGCAACAACTCCTCGCTCTTATCATCTATTTTGCAAAACATCCGAATCTCTCGCGACCCCATATGCGCGTTGCTAAACAAATCTCTATAATCCGCGAACCGGTCCAACTGTATTTGCCGCGCGGCTTGCACGCGCCTGCGAACCTCTGCTGAAGACTCGCCGGCGGGTTCCTCAGCCAGTTCTTCATACGGCACAGCCGGAGCTTCCACGTGAATATCAATGCGATCCATCAATGGACCCGAGATCCGATTGACATAGCGCTGCACCACAGGTGGCGAGCAAATACACTCGTGGTGTGGATCTCCCAAATACCCGCATGGACACGGATTCATGGCGCAAACGAGCATAAACTGCGCGGGATACGAAAGCGACACCGCCGCGCGTGCAATCGTCACAAAACTGTCCTCAACAGGTTGGCGAAGAGATTCCAGAACCTGTTTCTTAAACTCGGGAAGCTCATCCAAAAACAGCACCCCGTGATGAGCCAACGACACCTCTCCCGGCCGAGGATAGGGACCCCCACCGATCAACCCCGCATCTGAAATCGTGTGATGCGGCGAGCGAAACGGCCTGATCGCCACCAGTGCTGTATCGGGCGGCAACAACCCCGCCACCGAGTGAATTTTTGTCGTCTGCAGAGCCTCATCCAAGGTCAGATCGGGTAAAATGGTCGGCAATCTTCGGGCGAGCATCGTCTTACCCGATCCGGGAGGCCCCATGAGAATCGCGTTATGCGCGCCCGCCGCTGCCACCTCCAGCGCGCGCTTGGCATGCTCTTGCCCGCGCACATCCTTAAAATCCACCCGATGCATCCGCGCCTGCCGAAAAATCGCCGTGCTATTGATTTCAAAGGGCATGATATCGCAGTACCCCTCAAAAAAATCCAGTGCCTCACTCAAATCGCGCACCGGCAAAACATCTAACCCGCCTGTAATCGCCGCCTCTCGCGCATTCTCCACAGGAACGAGCAACCCTTTTAAACCCGCCTTTTTGGCTTCCACAGCCATTGACATCGCACCGCGTACGGGCCGCACCGTGCCATCTAAAGCCAACTCGCCCAAAATGAGATATTGCGACAACCTCTCGGGAGAAATAGAACCGCTCATCGCGGCAATAATGCCGATCGCAATCGGCAAATCAAATGCCGAGCCTTCCTTTCGGATATCTGCCGGTGCCAAATTCACCGTAATCCGATTATTTGGAAATGTTCGCCCGGCATTTTTAATCGCAGCCATCACCCGATCTCGGCTCTCCTTCACAGCGCTATCGGGCAAACCCACCACTGAAAATGAGGGAAGCCGACGCGAAATATCCGCCTCAATATGCACGATATACGCATCAATACCCAGCGTTGCACAACTCAACACACGCGCAGTCATCAAAACCTCCTTGCCTGAAAAACACTTGAGAATTAGGAATTAAGAATTGCCCCGCCACCCGGATAAACGTGCGACGGTTTCAACTCTTTATTCGCATTGAATGAAGTCCTAAAATCAGGCAAGGAGCGTGCCAGAACCGATCAGATCATAACTTGTTGTTATAGAAACAAATACGTAATACCAAAGCAAGTGTGCGTTGAACGATGTGTTCACAATGGGTGGTTTGGATAGAACAAAATGTGCAAAGGAAAGAGCAGGGCGCGAGGGTTTCACATAAAGACACGAAGACACAAAGAAAGGCAAAGAAGGGGCTGGAGACTTGAGGCTGGGGCTGGGCGGACTGACTACTCATAAAAAAACAAACTCTCTCGTTCTCGACAAAATTCGTAAAACGCCTTGAAACATCGGTTGGCTTTTAATGCGTCCTCTGATTGTGGAATGGCAGAGAAAAATGCCCGGCTACCCACCACAATCAACTTTTGTCTGGCGCGTGTGATCGCCACATTAAAGCGATTGGGATTGTTCAAAAATGGACTGGTGACATAGTCGGGATCGGATGTGGTGAAAGCATACAAAATGACATCGCGTTCCGCGCCCTGAACGCGTTCTACCGTATCGATCAAGGGCAATTTGGCATTGGCATCGCCCAGTCGCTTTGCAAGGCTGTCAGCGGTGGCGTTATTTTGTGCGCGGTGGGGAGAAATCAGAGCGATTTGATCGGCATCCAAACCGTGTTCGGCGATCAACCGATGGGCGAGTTGGGTTGTGATCTCGATTTCTTCATCGGATTTCTGGTGGTGACCGCGGTGATCTACGATGAGGAGTACGACCGGTTTTGCCGGGTCGAGAACGCGATCTAACAGATCGCGGTGGTCGGTGTGTTGCAGCGCGAGGCGGTTTCGCGCATTGCCAGCGTCTGCGCGAAGTTCGCCATCATACCACATGTGACTGGGAAAAGAGCACAAGTCTTCGTTCATTCGATACGTGCGATCCAGGCGGACGCGGTGGGCAGAGTCGTATTGACTGAGCAGATAAGACAGCGCGGAATGGTGTGTGCCATTTTCCTCCTTGCGATCTGACAGGACAATGGGTGGCAATTGTTTGGTGTCTCCTGCAAACAGGAAATTCCCCTTGCCATAGAGCAAGCTCAACAGGGCCTGGGGAATGAGCATCTGAGATGCCTCATCGAATACAACCCAATCAAACACCTGTGGGAAAGTTCCCTTGTGACCTTCAAAAAGCTGATAGAGGCCAAATCCCGTGGCACCCAAAATCGCATAAGAAGACTCTGCAAGTGTTTCCACATCCTCTAAGCGTTCTACCCCGCGCTCTGTCAAATCCCACCGTCCCAATTTGAAGCATCGTGCGGGAAAGCCTTGCAAGCCGTGTTGTTCCACGAGCGCGACCACTTTGGCGAGCACCTGGTCAATGGCCTGATGCGTCAACGCGCTAACGGCAATCCGAAACGGCCTGCCCTCCTCTTGAGCATGCAGGATCAATGCAATGAGTATCCAACCCAACAAGTGCGTTTTGCCCGTTCCAGGCGGCCCTTCAATCAGGCTCAAGCGATGTGTAAAAGGCAATGATAATGCCTGTTGTTGCGTCTCATTGAGTCCTGCTATTGCGCCAAATCCGCGCATCCAATTTTGCACCCATCTCAACGCATCGGGTTCTCGCGCCGCCTGCCAGTTGCCGGACAGAAGTTGTGACAGGGGATGCGCGCGGTCTTCCGAAAAAACGGTCTGAACAGCGTGAACCAGCCGAGGGCCATTCCAATCGGTCAAGTCCTCTTCCAGAGAATACATAAGCTTCGGATTTAAGGCCAATCGCCCCTGCCGAGATTGTACCCATAAGTGCTCTGCGCTGTAATCTGTAAGGATGACGGGCAAACCGTTTTGTACATCTGACAGGCCAATGGGCGCGAGTTTGAGAAAATCGCCCGCGCGGAATTTTGAGAGGCCGGTTTCTGGTACAATTTGAAATTCGTAGAGAAAACGGCCTTCGCGGTCAAGCGTGGTTTTTCGAAAACGGATGGGGCCCAGGGCGCGAAAGCGTTCCACGCGCTCAGACAGGGGAAGGGCTTGTACGGCGAGCACGTCTTCTTCGTGGAGCCGCCGCTCCTCGGACAGAAAATTCAAATAGGCCGTTTGTGTGCTCTGCATATCATCTACCGCGGGATCCCATTCGCCCTTTTCCCACGCGCTCGTCAAGTGCGAAGACACCCATTGCCACAGCGATATTTGCAAGCGCAATACGGTGTTGAGATATTCGACCATTTTTTTTTCTTGTATCCCTTCGCCATCATCAAAATGAAACAGACTTTGCGGCTCATTGAGTTCGGCATTGAGACCCAACAGGCGGTTGAGTGCGAAAAGCGTGGGATTGCCCGGCATGGGAAAATCGAATTGCGAAGCAATCAGCTTTTGTAAATCTGTGCGGTGGTTGCGATGGGGCAAAAACAAAAAAGACAGGTCTTCTGATCCCTCGCACCAATCCTCAAAAGTCTGCCAGCAGCGCGTTCCAAAATGAAAAACATGTGGCCCTCGTCCGCCTTTGATACCTCGATTCCAGACGGACAAAAAACGCGCCGTGAAATCCCGCAACGCCTCTGGCAACTCGCCCTCTGATGCGACTTCGAGGATCTGGCTCTCGACCACCGTTTTCCCCTGCAGGGCGCGCCAACCTATCACGCGTGGGTGTCCCGAAACGGAGTCTTCTGCGATGTGTATGAAAATGGCTGTGGATAAATTACTCGGATAAGACCGCGTTTGTTCTTCCTTCAGACCGATTTTATTTTCTTGTAGCGCGGCGAGTTGGCCCGAAAGTTGTGTTTTCTGGTGTGGGCTGAAAAGATCGTCCCCGGAAACGGAAACAGATTCAAACCACGCATGGGCAGATGCGATGGTTTTGAGATCGCATTGGCGAAACTTTTGCAGCGCACCCGCGCTCAAATGCGGCACAAGCTGAATATCCTCTTGAAGTGCATCCCGATAACACGCCTCAAAATTGGGGCACGTCGTACAGTGGGTTTGGAGGTGATAACGCGCGCGGGCTGGGGCGCGTTGCAATATGCTGTTCATATTTCGAAACAGCGTGGGCAGTGCCGCCAGGTAGGGTTCGAGATCAAAAATGTGCGGTTCGGGCGTTTTGTCATGCCGAGAAGAGCGCAGCATCAAGAACCCCGAAGATGCCACGCACATGGGCAACTCGTGTTGCGCGATCACGCGGTCGAGTATATAGGCGTAAAATGCAACCTGCCACTTCTGTGTCTCGTAGGGCCTGCGGCTGTTTTTGATATCGCCCACCTGCAACACGACGCCGCGGTCTTCTTTTGAAATGCGGATGAGATCGGGAATGCCGATGCCATCTACATGGCTCATCCAGTGGTCTTGTTGCCCCAAAACAGATGGCTGGATCAGAACGGCTTGAAACAAAAATGTCGATTGATCGGAGATTGTGTCTATGTCTTTCAACAGCGCGAGCGTTTTTTCAAACCGCGATTTGAGGGAAAGTCGCCTGCCCGTGTGGTCGCATGCCATCACTTCGCGCAAAACATTGACCTTCCGAATGCGATTCAACACCTGTTTTTCGTGTAGATTTCCCCGTTCCATCCGAAGCGCGTTCAAGTCTGTATCGCTATCTCGCCATTGGGTTTGTTCAGCGGGTACAAAATTGAGGGCCAACCAGCGTTCACATTGATGGTGCAAAAAATACGCGCCCACCATTGTACCCGTAAGTGACCGCGGGCGATACTGCAGATCGGAGGTCTGTTCCGCGTGTCGGTCCGCAGGCCACCGCTGTTTTTCCCATGCGAGCAGATCGGTTTGTATTTTTGTATCGAGATAAATGGGGTGAGATTCGATCTCATAAATAGTTTCCACGAGCAGGGCGGGATCGCCAGACGCGATTTCTGAAGGGTGTTTCAGGTAGTGCTGGAAGGTTTTGGCAACGCGCGGATCAAAGAGGAAATCCGTTACTTCTTCGACCAACAGAGGGCGGGGCAAGACCTCACAAAAGGCATTGAGAGGAAACAGGCTGTACAGGGATTCCAGGTGTTCTTTCATCCAGTGGGCAAAATCTTCTCGGTCTTGCGGGAGAGGGAGCGCTTGAAAATTGACCCAATGAGAACAGTCGATACCGATACTGTCTGAAGTCACCGTAAAATCTTTCAGATCGCCATACTCGCGTTCAATGATCCACTGTAACACGAGATTGCCCACAGAACCGAGATAGGTGCGATAGCGATACAGGCCGCCCAAACTGCGTTCAACTTCAATGCTATTGTGCAAAACAACCGTGCGCTTCAGACTTCTCGCCGCATCGTTGAGCAATTTTCGCGTGCGGGAAAACAGGCCCAACGCGCTTTTTTCAGTATCCTTATGAAGAATATCTCGAACCGATTGTGCGACTTCATAAGACACCCGAAATCCCGCACCCAGCCAGAAAAGCTCTTTCTCGTCTATTCGATCCGTCGGTTGGGCAATCACTCTTTTGCGTTCACCCGTATCAATATTCAAAACGCATAATCGCTTGCCCGTCAGTTGCACGCGGTCACCGAGTTCCAATTGTCGAACGATGAATTTGGGCAAATCTGCAATGGCTTCGCCCGCAAATTCCAGCACATAATCCTCTTCGGTCTCGGGGAAATTGCTCCAAATACGCCGTTCCAAAAAATAATCGCGATAGCGTCGTCCCCCCTTAAAAAGACCCGTGACGTGATCTTTTCGCAACCACTGTTGCCGCGCCAAGGCCTCAAACAAATGGGCGATCATGTTCCGCTGATCGGGAAACAAATCGCAAAGAGCAGACTGCGTGATGGTTTTCTTTTCGTACAAGCAGGAAAGCATTTGCTGGACGAGAACGCTGGGCAGAGTTTTGGGTTGCGGTGTTTCAATATGGCCGCGGCGCGCCATGTTCAGCATGCCCAAAAATCTGAGCAATTGCGCCTGTGCATCTGTGCCTCGGCATATCCCCCAAAAATGCGTGTGTCCTTCTCGCCGGTTGGACCGCCCAATGCGCTGGAGAAAAGCCGATGTGGCATCCGGCGGTTCGTAGAGCAAGACGCTATCGACATCGCCGATATCAATGCCGAGTTCAAGTGTACTCGTGGCGATGCAAAGGGCGTGTTCGCGGCGGCGAAAACGGTATTCTACGGCGCGGCGCGTACTGGCCTTCAGGTTGGAGTAGTGGAGGTCGGTAACGCCTTGAAACGCACCTTGACGCGACAAAAGAGAAAACAGCCGATCACAACATCCTCGGCTGTTGGCAAACAACAAAATTTTGCGATCCCCGTAGGTTTCGTAGAGATCGTTTAAGAGCGCGACGAGTTCGACCTCATCGTTTTTGAGGTGGATCAAATGGGGAATGATATCGCGTTGGACGGATTCGATGAGGCATACCGCATCGGGTCGAAACCCAAAAAAACGGGCAACCTCCTCGACATCGGCGAGCGTGGCGGAAAGAGCTATTTTTTGCAGGGGATGGGCGATGCGGCGTTGCAGGCGCGTGAGCAAATAGGATAATTGCCGGCCACGATACTGGTGAATGAAGGGATGTGCTTCATCGATAATGACCGTGCGAATGCGCTGGACAAAATATTTCAAATCCGCATTTGAACTGCCCAAGAGCACGTCAAAAGATTCGGGCGTCGTCAATAACAGATCGGGCAGTGCCCCGCCTGTCCGTTTGAAATCGCCCGTGCGTATCCCCATTTGCAGGCCGAGTCTATCCTTCAATACAGGTGTGAGACGGCGTTCTAAATCTACGGCCAGTGCCCGCGTGGGAACCACATAAAGCGCGGTTTGTTGCCGCCCCGATTGAATGACGCGCTCGATGCACGGCGCCAGCACAGCTTCGGTTTTGCCAGAGCCAGTTGCAGATTGCAAGATCAGATCTCTGCCTTGCAAAATCGGTTCAATGCTTTGCTTTTGAAAGGGATAGAGGTGGGGAAAAGAGCTGTAAAATGCGCGGTAGGTATTGGGCAGTTGAAGCAGAGGAGAGATGGATTCGGACATGATAGCTATAAATGCGAATTAAAAATTGGGAATTGGGAATTAAGAATTAAGGGTCGGGAACGGTGCGGGCCGCAATGATAATCGCTATTCCTGTCGTCACGCCTGCAGGTCTTAAGCAGGCGTCCAGTACGCTTTATTCGCATTATAAAATTTGAGCTTGATGGGCGAGGTCCAATTCATCGACCAGACCTTTGAGCCGATAGCGCGTCTCCTGCCCTTGCATGTGCGATAATCGCTGCGCCATTTCGCGCCGCACAGCGGCCTTGAGTGGCTGCCATTGATAGGCTTTAGCATGTAAGTGCATCAACTTCTCGATCAACGCGTGCCATTCTTTCGCAGACAAATCGCGAAGTAGATAGTGTTTCATATCTGTCCATGCACTGGCGTAATCTTTCTCAAAATAGGGAATTTCCTCTTCATTGCGGATTCGCACCCGGTCGTATTCTTCTTCATCTACTTTTTGAAAAAAGTCGTCTGTAAAAGCAAAAACCGGATAAATAGATGCGGATGGAACGGCGGAGAAAAGCATCTGATCCAAATTCTGATAACTGCGACTGCGGCTGGTCACGCGCACTTGAGAAATCGATTCTCCCTCGTCAAACAGCAACACCCATCCGCGGTAGCCCATCAATTGAAAAAGCCGCCCCAATCCGCGAATTACTTGCAGGTAGGGTTCTGCACCTTTACAGGTAAGCGATGTATCATTGTAAAAATCAACCTGTCGGTATTTGAGTGCGTGGCGCAAGCGATAGACTGGCACCACATCACCTGCAAGTGCGCGGGAAAGCAGGTAGGGAAATTCGCGCGGGCGGTATGCCGCGTGTTTTTTAGTGCCGCGCTGTCGCTTTGAAAGGGAGATTGTTTTTTGAGCCATCGCGGTCAGGACAGATCGGAACAGGTGCGGCATTTCCCGCTGCAAAAGCGGCGCGACTCGGGCCTCAAAGTCTTTGCGTGATAGGTCACTTGCCCAGGCGCGCCATCGCGCTGCCAACGTGGTGTCTGCATCGGGAAATCTCATAGAGGCGACCAGGGCATGATAGACTCGTCGCATATCGTGAAAGGGAATCTCTCGAGGATCTAAATTGATGAAGGTGGTTACAAAATTTTCGCGCAGGGCCAGATCGTGGATGTAATTCAAACTGTGCGATTTGCCCTGCCCATAAGCCCCACAGATGCACAGATGGGTTGGCTTATTTTGGTCGAGTTGTTGAAAATCGCGGTCAATGATTTTTTTTAGATGGCTTTCGCGGGCTGTGAGCAGACGAACCGCAACAGGATCAAAAAGTCCTTCTCGCAGGCGTTCTATGGCACGCCGTAGGTGGAATGCCGTTTCATTGGATCGCGTTTGGAGAGAGGTCATCAGGCATCCCATGTCGGTTGAAGTTGTTCAACTTTTTCCTGCTCCATTTCTCGCTGGCTGACCACGAGTTGCTCGGCCATATCCATATCTTCGTCTGGCAGCACACCTTGCTCGGCCATGTCGAGTATGCGAATGACCTGCTTGATATAGAGCCGGACCTCGCTTAAAAGCCCCATGCGCTTTTGAGCGACACACATTTTGTTTAACAAATCTTCGCCGACATGTTCCTGGGCATCCCATCGGTAGGACAATTCGTGAATGCGTTTCAGGCAAAGCCCCAGATTGACCAGTTCGCTGGTTTCCAAAGGCGTCCTGTGAAGATCAACCAACACGCTGCGGTAATTCAGCCGTTTGCTTTCGCCAATAGAACGCACGCGACTCCACAGCGCGTCGTAGGACTTAAAACCCTTTTCCGAGAGCGTCACATCGGGAATAATGGACATAAAAATGTGCAAATAAGACGCTTGCTCGGCATTGTCGATCAGTAAGCGGACATTTTCATAAGACGCATTGCGAATGGTTGTCGATTGGGCGATTACGGTTTCCAATTCGTCCATCAGCAGTACGAGGCCCTTGTAGTTGAGATGCCGCAAAAAGACAATGAGCGAGGTCAAAAAGCGTTTGCTATTGGTCTTATCGAGGGCTTCAAAAATCTGGAACGGTTTGAGCTCTCGCTTGCTCACCCGCGCACCTTCAAACCACTGGTAGAGAATTTCCCGCTGATATGCACGCGCCTCTTCGTCTTCACCTGCTTCAAGCGGTCTGAGGCGATTGTCTGCCAACCCGATCAGCGCATTGGCAAAATTGAGATCCATCCCAGAAAGCGCACGCAGGCTTTCCCCCACAGAGAAGAGTTGTTCTTCGAGAGGTGCATCATCTGTCAGATTGGCTTTCAGATTTTCGACCCAATCATCCACGAATTGGCGGATACCCACGCCTTCAAAAGAACCGCAGAGCTGGCGCGCGATGGTTTGATAGACAATCTCAAATTTGTGTATGGGCACTTCGCGCGTGAGCACCACAAAAGACACGGCGAACTTTTTTTTAAGCGCGAGGTGCTTGATAACCGACATAAAATGCGTTTTGCCATCGCCATAGTCCCCGTTGATAAAGCGAACCTTCGCGCCCCCTTCGGCGATGTAGTTATCCAGGTCTTCTTCGATAAACTTCAACCAGTTCTGACGCCCCACACTAAAAAAGGGCACGTAATCAATCGGCACGCTGCCTTTGCGGAGATCTTCAATAATGGCCCGCGCCTCAAAGGGTTTGAGCTGATCCAATTGTGTCATGTGTCATGTCCTTTCTCCTGCATTTATTCTTGAAAAGCAATGGTGGTAATCTGTCGCCGTTCTCCATCGCTGTCAATCAGCCAAAGGGCCTTGTTCCGCCCCGGCCTTAGCTGCACGGCATAACCCTCTGACGTACCCCCCGTTCCAGCCTGAAAATAACGCCAAATATCTACGGCGAATTGATCCAGGCTATATCCTCGAAACCGTCCCTTATCCATGTCCTGAAAAAATGCCCGGCTCTGAAGAGAGAGCACATATTCCAGATATAATTGCTGCATTGCAACAGGCTCCCCCATCTCTCGATCTTCTTTTTTTAGAATTTCCGCATATACGTCATATAGCTTATCAATAAACACCTGTGGATCATAAGGGCGGTCATAGAGTTGCTGCTTTACCCTGCGGAGAGCAGTAATGATGCGCTTTGGATCAACGGATTTCAGGGTTTTTTTATTGATCACAGTTTTCCGCTGTGCAAAGTCAACATCTCCCTCTATGCCTTTGAGCACCTCAATACGCGGAAAATCGACCTCTATTGGAAGTTCCGCTTCACGCGCCAATGTCGCCAGATCTTCTATAAATTGGATTCGGTATCGCTCCACCTGTTCATCCGCATAAGTACGCAATTGATCTAAAAACTCTGCACCCTCCTTTAGTCCCACTTCTTCTTCCACATCCCGCGCCATTTTGGACTTGAGCAATTCGTCGAGTTGAAAAAAGTCATTCCTCCCGGCACTGCGGATACATTGTTTCACAAAATCGGCCATTCGCTGACGGCGGTTTTGCTGCTGTTGATAGGGCCTGACCACGTCCGTCAATTTCTCTTGCATTTGCTCGAGAAATTCTTCTCGATCTACCATTTTGATTACCTTCTATTTTGGATGTAAGTGATTTCCGATCGCGTGTAATTTTATCGCTGTACACAAAATGTGTCAAGTCGGAAATATCGGCGAAACAAACGCGCTTACTTCATCCGATCCAGCACGGGTTGTAATTTTTGTCGCACTGCCTCTGCTTCTGCACCTCCATCGACAATGGGATACTCTTCCAACTCATCTGCTACCACATCGTACAAATCGCCCGTATCGTAGAGCTTCCAGCGTTTATCCTGTGCCCATCGCTTTAAGTAATAGCCCTCCTTACCCCATCCGGGCAAAGGATCGTGATGGGCAAAAATCCACTCGCGCGGCGTTCCCGTCTCGCCCTTTAACTGCGACAAAAAAGACACCCCATCAAACACATCGTCCTCGGGCAAAGGAACGCCAGCCATATCCATCATAGTGGGCACAAAATCGCTGCAATCGATCAAATCATCACACACAGACCCCGGTGGAATCGTACCCGGCCAACTCGCAACAAATGGCACCCGCGTACCCGCATCAGTCGAAAGCCCCTTTCCCCCCTGGAACTCGCGACCATGAATAATAGAAGTCACCTGACGAGGCGAACCATTATCGCCTATAAACAAAAGTAAAGTATCCTCTCTAAGCCCAAGCTCATCCAATTGATCCACAATCCGCCCAATCACCACATCCATATACTCAACCATATCTTTAAAATACTTCACCCCACTATCGTGTCGATTCTCAGACCATATTTCACTATGGGGCGTGGGTTCAAACGGACCGTGTGTCAGCGCCATGGGATAATACACAAAAAACGGCTCATCTTTATGCCGCTCGATATAATCGCAAATATAAGCCGTATAAATATCTGGACCGTACTTACCCTCTGTATCCTCCAAATACGCTCCATTTTGTTGAATCACCGGATCGGCATATCGCGACCCCTTATCCTCGGTATGTTCCGTATGCCACAAACAATACTCGTCAAAACCCGAATCTTCCGCCAATTGCCCCTTGCCGCGCCACTCGGGCTCAAAATCCGGCGGATTATAGCTATACATTTGCCATTTACCCGAAATACACGTTTTGTACCCAGCCGCTTGCATCAAATGTCCAAAAGTGCGCTCCTCGGGGTCCATAACGCCAAAAGCTCTCCAATTGCGAAAATTGTATTTACCCGTCATCAACTGTAACCGCGTCGGCGTACACAACGGCAGGACATACGCATGATCAAAACGCATTCCCTCCTTGCTCAAACCATCCAGCACGGGCGTTTGATACGACTCACCTCCATAACACCCCAGGCATTCATATCCCAAATCATCGGACAGAATCAAAATAATATTCGGTTTATCAGAAGCCATAAAATCTCCTTTCAGTAGTCAGCGAAGGGGCAGGTTTGAAACCTGCCCGTACAAAACCAGCCCCTCTTTTTTATCTGCTTTCATCTGCGTCATCTGCGGATCACAACTCTCCAATCCGATTTTTCTCAAAAAATTCCCAATCCCATTCGGCACCCCAACCGGGATTATTGGGCGGTGTAATATGACCATTCTCGGGCAAAGGTGGATTGAGCAATCCAATCTCACGACCGCGCACATCCCGGGAACCTCCGGGGAAAAACTCGTAATAACTCGTATTCGATATGGCACAAACCAGATGTGCATGCACCAGTCCAAATAACCCCCCCGGTCCATTAAATTCAATATTTGCGCCGTGCATCTCCGTCAAATGTGCCAATTTCAACGTCGGAGTTGTACCCAGCCGCGCATTGGCGCGCAAGGCATCGGTTGCCCCGGAAATAATCCATTGCGCGCTCAAATCCACATCGTGCATCAAAGTCTCAGGTGCCAAAATGGGAATATCCAGCGCGGCGCACAAACGCTGCAAATTCTTTTGATCTCGATCCGCCAAAGGCTCTTCAAACCATCCAAACCGCAACGCCTCCAGAGTCTTACCCACCCGAATCGCATCTTGCAACGTATAATCACATCCCGCGGCATCGTGCAAAATATCGACATCACCACCAACCGCATCGCGCACAGCGTGAAAACACGCGATATTTTCATCTGCCGTACCCCCAAAGTGATCTTTTACAGCCAAAAATCCCCGTTCCACTGCCTTTATAGCATCGGCTACAGCCTCCTCTTTTGATCCACTTCTAAAATTGTAATAAACCGCACAACGAGACCGCGCCCGACCAATCAGACTATAAACGGGCAACCCCGCAACCTTGCCAGCAATATCCCATAAACAATTGTCAAAAGCACCAAACCATCCGGGGCGCGTGAACATGCCGCGCGTTGCTTTGTGTAATTTTTGAGTAAGTCGTTCCCGGTCAAATGGATCTTCGCCAATCGCCAGCAACCGCAATTGCTCCAGATCTTCAGAGCGCATCGTCGTGTACCGCGCATCCCCCACTGTACACACCCCTTCGACGCCTTCGTCAGTTTGCACATGCAAAACGTGTACCTGCTCTGCCGACTTACCCGTACCCCGCTTTGCCCATCGCTTGTGGGCACCCTGACCGGATTGTTCCATCCGAAACCGACCCGTATTGGCGGACAACTCAAAAACCGAAATCGAAATCGCACGAATCTTCACTTCCACCTCCTATCTATCAAAACAAACTCCTGCGTCCATACGCACTACAAATGCGGCACTGACGGGGATCATGCCCCCTCGCCGGACAATATTCTCGGCCAAAAAAAATAATCTGCAAATGCAGCTTATTCCAGATTTCTGCGGGGAAAATGCGTTTCAAATCGCGCTCGGTCTGCACCACATTTTTGCCATTGGACAATCCCCAGCGATAGGCGAGACGGTGAATATGCGTATCCACGGGAAATGCCGGCACGCCAAAAGCCTGAGCCATCACCACCGACGCAGTCTTGTGTCCCACGCCGGGCAATGCTTCCAAATCTTCATAAGATTGAGGCACCTCGCCATCGTGTTCATCCAGCAAAATATGAGACAAATCGAAAATCGCCTGTGATTTGCGAGGTGCCAACCCGCACGGACGAATAATGCCTTCAATTTCCTCAACCGACAGCGCAATCATTTTCTCCGGCGTATCCGCCCTGGCAAACAGAACCGGCGTCACCTGATTGACCCGCACATCGGTACACTGCGCCGACAACAACACCGCGACCAGCAAGGTATAAGCACTTCCGTGTCTCAGCGATCCTTCGGGATTGGGATACAACTCGTCCAAAATCTCGGCAATTCTCTCGGCTTTCTCGGCTTTACTAAAACGCTTTTTCAAATTTATCCTCCACACAAATTGAAAACTAATCGCCCGCCTGCGGCACAAACCCTCTGGGAGCTTTCATTTTATGGATAAACAACTGAATACCTATCGTCACCAGAATAACCATACTACCCATCAGATAGGGCAATCGCGCACTGAAATGCTCGGCAACAAGCCCGCCGAGAAGGGGACCAAATAAAAAACCACTCCCCACAATCGCTTCGTGAATACCCGTGCGACGGCCTCCCGGCCCTCCGGCGTACAAACTGTAAAAAATACTCGCTGTAAACGTCATACCAATAAGCCCACCCAACAGCAAAAAACCACATGCAAAAACAATCGGCTGTGTACCTATCCCGATCAAACCGAGACCAAAAGCTCCCAGAAGCTGAGCAAAAATAATGGGTGACAGGCGAAATTGCCATCGATTTGTCCGCGACAGAAAATAAAAAACCGCAAGTTGGGTCAAAGCGATCAGCGCGAGCAAAACCCCCAGCAAATTCGGTGAAATGCCGAGATCCGTCGCCAGTTTTGGAAAAAGCGCACGTATAAGCCCAATCACAAAAAACGTTGCAAAATTCGCCAGCAATGCAAGGGGAAAAAAATGGCCTGACGTCGCAACAACCGATCTCGTAGCCACAACATCTGGCTCCGATTCCGAAATGGGAACGACGATCAGCCCCAGAAATAACAAAAGCACAAAAAAGCCAGACAAAACAAATCCGCTAAACGGGTGGAATGCGAACAACACACCACCTGCGGCTGGGCCAACAAACACACCCAATGTCCACGCCACATTGAATCGCCCCAATGCGGGTAACAGCATATCTCGCGATTTCCCACGCCCAAGATAGGCTTGCATTGGGGGCCAATAATGTGCGATAGCAACAGCAGTAAGCACAGAAAGCAAAACAAAGTGCCAGATGCGATTGACACCGAGATATCCCACAAATGCCAGAAAAAGACAAAAACTCCCAATTCTCATAATCTGGCGATAACCCATCCGATCTGAAAGGCGGCCTGAAACGAGACTGGTCAAAGAATAAGCCAATGCACCCCAGGCATTGATGTGCCCGAGATCGTCATAAGTCGCACCAAAATGCAAGGCGTATAATGGAACGCAAATGCCCACAATGGAAAAACAGCCATCCATCAAAAAGGCACTGATATACAAAAAAGTATCTTTTTTCACAAAAGGAGGTATCTCCTATAAAAAAAGGGACTCACAAAGAGTCCCTTTTTATTTTTCACAAAGAGTATTGTACTGCTTTACTGTGCCTCTTCTTCTCCACCGCCCATTGGATTGAGAATGCGATCAATCTGGTCTTCGGCATATTTCTTGTATTGGCGATTCCCAAGCGCTTTTTTGTAGTGTGCAATCGCCCTTTCTTTTTGGCCAAGCTCGCGATAACAATCGCCCAGAATGACATTGGCGGGCACTCTCCATTTAGACGAAGATACAGCTCTATTGGCGTGCCTGATGGCATTCTGATATTGCTTGAGTCCAAAATAAGGTTCAGATATCCGATAGTTTGCCTCGGCTGAATTCTTAATCCCGAGTGCCCTTTTGTAGGAAGCAACGGCATTTGTGTACTGCCTACCATCTGAGTAGGCTTTGCCAAGTGCCGTGTGGACATCTGCATTTTTAGGATCGACCTGTGCCGCTTTTGAAAGCACGGAAATCGCTTTGCTATTTTGCTTCATCGCCTGGTAGACTGCGGCCAAGTTCAAGCGGGACCTCGTATCTTTTGCGTCGGCTTGAATCGCCTTTAGGTACGCGCTTGCTGCACTGCTATTTTTGCCGGTTGCCCTGAAGAGATCTCCCAAACCGCGATGAGCTTTGCCATAGTTCGGATCCAGCTCAATGGCGGTTTCAAGTGCTTCGCGTGCGGCATTTACACTGCGAGCACTTCTATGAGCCAATCCCAAATTGTAGAATACGGTCGCATCTGAAGGATCGACTTGCGTGGCACTTTCATACTGAGCCGCGGCTGCCTTGTAATTGCGCCGCCTGAACAATGTAGTGCCTTCTTGAAGATAAGCCACCTTTAACCTGCTCCGTGCTTTGCCTTCTGCAAAATTGGGATCAATCGCCAGCACCTTTTTCATACTTGCCTGGGCACCTGTATAGTCTTTGGTCTGCAATTGCAATTCGCCCATCTCAAAATAAGCGGCTGCGTAATCCGACTTAATTGAAGTCGCCATTTGATAAGCTTCAATGGCCTTTGAGTAATTGCGGAGCTTCCGATATGTCGTACCTATCGCGCGATATGCCTGCGCGTTTTTGCCATCGATTTTTACAGCCTCTTCAAAGGCTACAAGTGCTCTTTGATACTGTCTTTTTTTGTATAACTCTTGCCCGGAATTGTACTTTTCAGCCGATTCGGGACTCACTCCCTGTGCAAGGGCAGAACCGGCCATCAGCACAGACAATGAAAGCATCGCAAGGAAGGAACGCATTGGCATGGAAAATCTCCTGTATTGTGAACCTTTACAAAGACTTAAAATTCGGATTAGGCAATATATATTGTAAAATTTCGGCGTATCTGTCAAGCATTGTTTGCATATTTACACAAAAAAGGCCATTGTACGCCCTGCACAATGGCCTTTTTGCAAACCAAAATAGACACCTCAGTTCAAGCGGAAAGACATCGGCTGTGTCATCCAAACAGAAACCGGCTTGTCATTTTGTTGGGCTGGTTCAAACCTGAATTGCAGAACAGCATCAATCGCCGCTTGACGGAAAATTTCTTGGCCTCTAAGTATGGATACATTGCTCACCCGACCATTCTTATCAACCAAAAACTTCAAAAACACTTTGCCTGTCAACCCGGCTTTGCGGGCGATTTCGGGATATTTGGGATTTACCTGCTTTATAACTTTTGGTTTCTGCTCAACCATATAAAATTCGAGGATTTCTTCTTCTTCCTCATATGCACCCGGCGGCGGTGGCGGCGGCATATCGACCATTGCATCGTCAAAATCGAGATCTGTGCTCTCAATAGTCACGTCGTCGGGCACATCGTCGCTCTCTGTTTCAATTGGCACAGCAGGTCGCGGCGGCGGTGGTGGACGTTTGATCTGACGGGTTTCTGGAATATCCACATTTTCAATAATGATCTGTTTCTTCTGGCGATTACTTGCAGAGGCTTCAAAAGTTGGAAAAATCACAGCCACGGCGGTGTGTACGACAAACGTGATCAATGTGCAATATCCCATAACCTTATTATAAGAGCGTCGCAAATCGGCTTCTGGAGCTTTTCCCCGAATCATTGCCATAGCTTACCCCTCTCGGTTGGTCGCAAAGTTGATGCGCAGCGCATCGGCTTTGCGCAATTCTTCCATCACACTGCTGATCAATCCATAAGGCGCGCGGTAGTCACATTTGAGTGACACGATCATGCGAGGATCTTTGACGCGGCGATCGTAAAAAATCCCGGCTACCTGATCGATAGTCGCCAGCTTGTCGTCAATATAGATTTTGCGATCAGCAGAAACCCATAAATAGTTGATGTGACGACGTTTCTTGAGCTCTTCAATTTTTTCGGCCTTGGGCATAATAATACCCGTCACGCGGTAGCGGACAAAAACCGTAGAGACCATAAAGAAAATGAGCAGCAAAAAAGTAATGTCGGCCATAGACCCGGTAGGGATACTATGTGAAACACCACCTTTTTTCTTAAAATTCATGAGAACCTCCTGAACTCATTCACTGGGCGAGGCGAGCGAAATTTTATCTGCCCCTGACAATTTAATCTCGTCGAGCACATCGATAAATTGCTCATAGGGCGTTTCTTCGTCTGCCTTTAATGAAATGATCAGCTTATCATTTTGCGCCAATCGCTGCTCAATATCTGCTCGAAGCATATTCAACGGCACACTTTGTTCCAAATTGATGAG
Organism: Candidatus Latescibacterota bacterium; assembly: GCA_022821275.1. GTDB lineage: Bacteria > Latescibacterota > UBA2968 > UBA2968 > UBA2968 > VXRD01. The sequence goes on from JAJEDY010000002.1 coordinate 94,947, forward strand.
AATCTCCCCATTGACATTGACCCAGATGTTGCAAATGTTCTTCTTCTGGATCTTCTTGGACTCGCCCGGCGGGGGCAAGTGCATGCCAATACCCTTATCCTGGTTCATCGTGGTGGTCACCAGAAAAAATACCAGCAGCAAAAACACGATATCAGCCATAGACCCGGTGGGGATTTCAGGTGAAGATTTTTCGCGTCGCTGAAGGGCCATGTTTTAGTCCTCCTTGCCGTAACCCAACTGAATCAGGTCATCGACAAATTGATTGGAGCTTTCCTGGAGATCGATGATGATCTTGTCAATTTTTGACAGGAAGAAGTTGTATGCCGCCTGTACTGGAATAGCAACCACCAGGCCCGAAGCCGTTGTAATCAAAGCTTCAGAAATACCACCGGCCACAACACTGGGATCGACATCGCCAGCAGCGGCAATATCGTTAAAAGCCCGGATCATACCCGACACAGTGCCGAGGAAGCCGACAAGAGGTGCCAGGTTTGCGACCGTGGAAAGCCACACGAGACCGCGCTCGAGAAAAGCCATTTCGATAGCACCGGATTCTTCAATCGATTTTTCCACATTCTCAATACCGCGATCCAAACGCAACAGCCCTGCATGCAGAACCGTGGCGACCGGGCCGCGCGTATTGGAGCACAACTCGGCAGCACCTTCTGGCCCATTCTGCTTGAGGGCATCCTGAAGCTCTACCATAAACTCTTTGGCATTGATATGTGCCTTAAAAAGCGTGTAAAAGCGCTCGATAATCACCACAACACCAAAAAACAACATCACCAGCAACGGATACATAAAGTTTCCGCCTTTAATAAAAAGATCAACCATGCCACATCTCCCGGGTTAGGTTATGAATTGCGAAAAATGGATTAACGATTAACAACGACATAAAACCTTTTACTTCTTACCTTCTGTTTCCACCTCCTCCTTTTTCTTTTTACTACCTTCAAAAAATTCTCGACGCTTCTTTTCTTCTTCTGTCAAGGGTGGATCAAGTGTTTGGATCATTGCGTTGGCATTGCCCTTCCACTGCGGGTCTTTCAACGCCCTTCTATACCAGGTCAAGGCATTGATCGAATCCTGTTTTGCACCTGAATTTTCCCACCTGTTAAAATAATGGTCGCCCCTCATATAGGGGTACCTGCCATTTTGGGGATCTTGTCTCAGACCTTTATTGACCCACTTGAGGCTCCCGGTCAACTCGGCCAGTTCTTCGATCACGCCCAAATTATCGGACTGCATAGCGTGTAATTTTTCAAGCCGACTGACGATCCAGCTCCTGGATTTCCCTATCCTCTTCCCCAATTTAATGGTCTCTTCCAGAAAGAAAACACTCGAGTCATCATTTTGATACAATTTTTCAAAGGCATCAAAGGCTTTATCATCATCGCCTCTTTGATCATACATACCCGCCAATTTTTCCAGCGTAGCATAATCATCGGGATTTAACGCCAGCACTTTTTCCATTTCGGCCAGAGCTTCGTCCTCGCCGCCTGTTTGCAAATGTAATTTACCAATCATATCCCGCACATCGGGATCATCGGGAGACAATTCACCCCACTTTTTGGCATACTCCAATGCTTGTTCATAGTCTTCAGTTTCAACATTCAAGCTGACCAGCGCGTGATAATACTTAATTTTTTCTTCTGCCGTAAGATCAAATTCCAATAACGCCTCATAACTTCCAATGGCTTTATCGGGTTGCTCCTGTATAATATAGATACGTGCTAATGCAACGTGTGCTCCCCTGGTGTATTTGCTTGTGGGATCGAGTTCAACAGCTTTTAGGAACCAGGTAATCGCATCTTCGTATCTTTCTATTTCTTCGTACAATCTGCCCAGATATCGAGCGGTAGTTGCTCTTTTGGGATTAAAACCCCACGATTTCAAAAATTGTGTTTCGGCATCTTCATATTGCTTGCTCTTGAGATATCGAGCACCAAAAGACAGATGTTGGCCAGCCTTCTTAATAGAATCCGCCTGTGTCATCTCGGGTTCGCCATCTTCGGCAAAACAAAATGACGCTGTACTCAAAAGAAAAACACCGCAAAACAAAGCCAAAAAACCAGATCGGAATTTCAAATCCAAAATCATGGTCCTAATCTCCATATTATATGGGGATAAAAATCCGCAGAAAACGACACATAACAGGCCGTTTCCCTGTTGAGAGTAATTTATATCCAAAAATCATTGCGATTACAGGTATCAGGGCTGAAGAATCTAATGAATGAAAAAAACCCTGTCAAGCCAAAATCTGCTTCAAATTAAACGAAATATAAATCAGTAGAGTTCCCGGTATATCCAACGCTGCAACAACATCTTATGAAAATTGTTAATTATTCCAGTTTTAAAATTTAAGATAACTAATTAACTCAGGGCGATATTAGAAGTTTGAGTTAATAAAAAATAAAATATAAGCCGTAAAGATTGATGTCAACCCCTTTTCCAGAGACCATTGAGAACAAAATTCTATTTCACGCATATTGACAGAACAAAAGAGAAACGGTATATTTGGCAAATATAGTCGCGATTTTGGAGAACCATCATGCACCAGAGGTTTTACACTTATTGTTGTCGCAAAAAACGGCGGGTTACACCTCCGCCAGGCCTCAGAGCGGAGTGTGTAACTGTGCCTGCCTCCTGAATCCCCTTGATGTGTCTGCGTCAAGGGGATTTTTGTATTCGCCCCAAAGAGAGAAAATAATCCTCATCGGCTTTCTCGACTTTATAGAAAGGACATGTGATGGATAAATCAACAGACAAAATCGTCAAACAAGGTCTCACCTTTAACGACGTTTTGCTCATGCCCTGCAAATCGGAAATTTTGCCCAAAGACACCGACCTCGGCACGCGACTCACGCGCAACATAAAACTCAACATCCCTCTGGTGAGTGCCGCTATGGACACCGTAACAGAAGCGCGTCTCGCCATTGCGATGGCGCAAGAAGGCGGCATTGGAATCATCCATAAAAATCTCTCCATTACAGAACAAGCCCAGGAGGTCGAAAAAGTCAAGCGGTCGGAAAGCGGTATGATTGTCGATCCCGTGACCCTATCGCCCGATCACTACATTTCAGAAGCGCTGGAACTCATGCAAAAATATCGCATTTCGGGTGTCCCCATCGTCGCTCAGGGCAACCGCCTTGTCGGCATTTTGACCAACCGGGATCTGCGCTTTGAAAAAAATCTCAATCGTCAAGTCAAAGATGTCATGACATCCAAAGGACTGATAACAGCCAAACTGGGCATTTCACTTGAAGACGCGCAGGAAATTCTGCAACAACACCGCATAGAAAAGCTACCGGTTATCGACAATGCGGGCGTCTTAAAGGGCCTGATTACCGTCAAAGACATCGAAAAGAAAATCCAATATCCCTACGCCTGCAAAGATGACCTCGGGCGCTTGCGCGCAGGTGCAGCAGTCGGTGTGGGAGGCGACGCAGAAGAACGCACCGCCGCGCTGATAGAGCAAGGGGTAGATGTCATCGTAATCGACACGGCGCACGGACATTCACGCGGCGTAATCGAAGCCGTAGAGCGCTTCAAAAACAAATATCCCGAAACTGACCTCATCGCTGGCAATATCGCCACAGCAGAAGCTGCAGCCGATTTGACCTCGGCAGGTGCCGACGCCATCAAAGTCGGTATGGGACCCGCAACAATCTGTACCACGCGCGTGATCGCCGGCATTGGCGTGCCTCAAATAACAGCCATTATGGACTGCGCCGAAATCGCCGCTAAAACCGGTGTTCCCCTGATCGCCGATGGGGGCATCACACAATCTGGCGACATCACCAAAGCCATTGCCGCAGGTGCCCATTCGGTCATGATCGGTTTCCTATTCGTAGGCACGGACGAAAGCCCTGGCGAAACCGTTATCTATCAGGGCCGCACCTTTAAGGTCTATCGCGGCATGGGATCATTGGGCGCAATGCAGCGCGGCAGCAAAGACCGCTATTTCCAGGGCGAGGTTGAAGCGACCAACAAACTCGTACCCGAAGGCATTGAAGGACAGGTGCCTTACAAAGGGTCTCTCTCGGGTTTTATCTATCAACTCATAGGTGGGCTTCGCGCGGGTATGGGCTATTGCGGCACGCGCACCCTGGACGAATTGCGCAACAATGGGCGCTTTGTGCGCATCACCTCTGCCGGCATTCGAGAAAGCCATGTTCACGACATCGCCATTACCAAAGAAGCGCCCAACTATCGGCTCGACTCAACATATTAATCATGCCAGATCGCCCCAACATTCTCGTCCTCATGACCGACCAGCAGCGCGCAGATGCCCTGGGCTGTGCTGGAAATACAACAATCCGCACGCCCAACCTCGACGCACTCGCCAATTCAGGTGTACGTTTTACACAGGCCGTCACGCCTACCCCCGTCTGCGTTGCCGCGCGCATGAGTTTCATCACCGGTCACAGAATGTCCCGGCACCACTGGACAGACAACAGTGCACTATCTGGTCCCTTACCCGAACTCCCCACCATCATGACGCTTCTTCTGCGCGCGGGGTACTGGACACAGGGCATTGGAAAAATGCACTTTCACGGTCGGCACTACGGCTTCCAAAATCTCCTCACAATGGAAGAATGCATCGATCACCGGGTCGATGACGACTACCTCCGCTATCTGCGAGAAAACGGCGTCCGCACCCGATTTCCCAAAGGCATTCGCGACCTGCTCTTTTTCCAGCCCCAAACCTGTGACATACCCGTTGAACACCACAAAAATACCTGGGTCGCCGACCGGTCCATCGACTTTCTCCGCGAACACACGCGCTACCGCGCCAATCAACCCTTCTTCCTGTGGAGTTCCTGGATATCACCGCATCCGCCCTTTGCGCCCTGCGAACCGTACGACGACATGTACGATCCCGCCGACATGGAACTCCCCCCCTTTGCCGATCGCCCTATCGAAACCCTGCCACCCAATTTTTACGGCAGCCGAGGACGCCTGGATGGTGTCCACCGCGACCCCGACCGCCTGCGCCGCCTGCGCGCCCTTTACTATGGCCTCATCTCCCATGTTGACGACGGTATCGGTCGCATTTTAAACGAACTCGAAACCCTCGGCCTATCCGATAACACGGTCGTCCTCTTTGTCTCAGACCACGGCGAAATGATGGGCGAACACGGCCTCTCACAAAAAAACTGCCCTTATGAATCCTCCGTCCGCATTCCATATCTCCTCCGCTGGCCCGGCAAAACGCGAGCAGGGCAACAATGCGATGACCTCGTCAGCCTGCTCGACTTCTTTCCCACCCTCATAGAAGAACTCGACCTCCAATATCCAGAAGAACATGGCCCATTGTCAGGGGCGAATCTCCTGGGCGCAACAGGTGGCGGCCTGTCTCAGCCTCGAGAATTCGAAATTATAGACTACGGCAAGGGCAAAGGACGCTGGATTTCAGCGCGCAACCAAAAACACAAATACGCCTTCTTTGCCCACGGCGGCATCGAAGAACTCTACGACCTTGAAAACGATCCACACGAACAACACAACCTCATCGCCGAAAACCCCGCATTGGCGGCAACATTTCGCAACCAAATCATCGCCTGGGAACGACAATACGGCCTGAGTGATTCGCTTGACGACGATAGGCTCCGCTCTTTTCCCGGTCCAGACCGCATTCCCACAGAAGAAGAATGCCGCACGGTCAACCTCAACGATGGCCCCTGGCCCAAACGCTTACCCGATGATGAAAAAAACAGCATCGAAACCTTTGCCGAAGCATTTACCCGCGCCATCAGCAAAGAAACCTCCTTATCGCCCGACAAATTGAGCATTGAAAAATACAAAGAACAAGTGCTCAAACGCAGTCCCAGAGATATCGCCGCAGAATCGCTCGAAGGTACGCCCTGGGAAGACGCATGGAATAACGCCTGAACAAAATAAAAAAGGAGAACCACATGAATAACCCTGCATTTAAACCCATTGAAGATGACCCCGGCCTCCCCCGCGTACTGATCATTGGAGACTCCATCTCCATTGGCTATACCCTGCCCGTGCGCGAATTACTCAAAGGCAAAGCCAATCTCCACCGCCCGCTCACCAACTGCGGACCGACAAAACGCGGCATAGAAGAAATCGAAAATTGGCTCGGTGGCGGTTCCTGGGATGTCATTCATTTCAACTGGGGATTACACGACATCGTCTATATGACAGAAAACGGAGAACGCGTCGATCCACCGCAAGGCCAACACCAGGTGCCTGCCGACCAATACGAACAAAACCTCGACACCCTCGTCAAACGCCTCAAACAAACCGGTGCCAAACTAATCTGGTGTGCCACCACACCGGTTCCCGAAGGCACTTCCATCCGCAAACCCGGCGACGAAATTGAATACAACGCCATCGCACAAAAAGTCATGGACGCACACGGCATTCCCACACATGACCTCTATGGATATGCTATAGAACGCCTTGACGATATACAACTCCCCGCCAACGTGCATTTTTCAAAAGAAGGCTCTGCCATACTGGCCGAATCTGTTGCGCGACATATATTGGATACATTGGGCTGAGAATCTTTTTCAGGAGTTTTACATGTCTTATCGCATTGGAATTGTCGGTGCTGGCGGTATCTCGCGTGCCCATGGTCGGGCTGCTGCGCAATCCGACCGCGCAGAAATCGTTGCCATCTGCGATGTCTTACCCGAAGCAGTTGAGAGATACCGGGGCGAATTTGACGTCCGAAAAGGTTATACAGACCTCGACCTGATGCTCGACAATGAAAACCTCGACATCGCCATCATCTGCACCTGGGGCCGCTTTCACGCCAGCCTGAGCAATCAAATCGCAAAATCGCAAAAAGTTCGCGCCATCCTCTGTGAAAAACCCATCACACAAACCGCTGCAGAATGCCGAGAAATGGTCGCATGCGCCAAAGCCAACAATATCCTCCTCGCCGAAGCCTTCAAATTTCGCCATCATCCTCTTCATCTCAAAACCAAAGAAATTCTCGACAGTGGAAAAATCGGCACTCTGAGCAACATACGCAGCACCTTTTGCACAGGCGTTTCAGACGACCGCCGAAAACCCGAACTCAACTGGCGTTTTAACAAAGAAAAAGGCGGTGGTGCGGTCTATGATCTGGGTTGTTACAATACCCATCACGCCCGCTTCATAGCCAACGCCGACCCCATCCGCGTCTATGCCACGGGAGAATTTGGTCGAGAAGTGGATGAAACAATTATCGCCATCTACGAATTTCCCAATCACGTCACCGCCCAACTCACATTTAGCTTCAAAATGTCCTCCTCACAATACTTTGAAATCTCAGGCACCGATGGCATGTTGCGAACAGAACGCGCCTGGAACAACGAAAACCAGCCCACGACCCTCGAAGTTCACACCCGCGATGGCATTGAAACCCATGAATTTGAACCCATCTTCCAATTCCTGAATCAACTCCATCATTTGTGCGATTGCCTCGACACCGGACAGCCGCACCGCATCCCGCCCGAAAATAGCATCGGCAATATGAAAACAATGGACGCCATTTACGAATCCATGAAAACACAACAACCCATTGACATTTCTTAAACTACATTATCTCCAGCACGTGCCCTTCGAAGGGCTGGGTAGCATTGCATCCTGGGCAAAAACGCGTCGCGCTCAAATCTCACGCACGCGCCTCTTTGCCGACGAAGCATTGCCCTCAGCCGATGAAATAGACCTGCTGGTCGTCATGGGGGGACCTATGGGCGTCTATGACGAACGCGACTGCCCCTGGCTCGTACGAGAGAAGGAATTTTTGAAACAGGCTATAGACACCGGTACACCTGTACTGGGCATTTGTCTGGGTGCTCAACTCATTGCCGACGTGCTCGGTGCCAGAGTCTATCCCAACGACCAGAAAGAAATCGGCTGGTTTCCCATCCAAGGTGTGCAAGCACCTGGAAAAATCGGGTCATTGCTCGCACGGGCTGGCAAAGTTTTTCACTGGCACGGCGACACATTTGACCTTCCCGCAGGCGCAACGCACCTTGCCAAAAGCCACGCCTGTAAGAACCAGGCATTCTCGGTAGGCGATCAGATCCTCGCATTGCAATTCCACCTGGAAACAACGCCCAATGCAGCCCGGGCATTGATCGATAACTGCGGGCATGAAATCGTCGATGCGCCCTATATTCAGCCACCTCGCGAAATACTGACAGATCAACGCGAATTTGAACGCATCAATATCCTCATGGCAGAATGTCTTGACCTGTTGCTACCAAATAAAAAAAGCGACCATTAAGGTCGCTTCTCGTCTCTTCATAGATCACGCTGATCTCACTGAGGTTCCGTCATCCTCGGCACAGTCCGAAACGCGATCTCCCTCGGGTAAAAGAATCCCCGTATCCGTCCGAGAATCCGCCACTCATTCAAATCCACCACCGTAAGTCCCGGCCCGCCAGCCTGTCGCACAAGCGTTGCAACATAAGCCCGAGCGCCATCGGGCGAAACCCCGAGCACCGTCGAATCATTCCCCAATCGCAATGTGCGAACAATCAAATTGTGCGCTACATCAATTTCCAGCAACACGCCCTGCGCGCTCACGTACAATGACTTTTTATCGGGCGAAAACTCTGCGCCAAACGCCCCTCCCTGATCAATCTGAAGCGCGCCCACCACCTGATTGGTATTGAGATCCAAAACAGAAATCACACCGCGACTCCAATTTGTCACATAAGCGCGCGCGCCATCCTGCGTAATTGAGATCTCTAACGGAATATCACCGATAATTATCCTCGCCGTAACCGTCATCGTTGCCAGATCGACAACGACCACATTTTGATCGGTTTGATTTGCCACATACAACTTTGTGCCATCGGGCGCAAGCGCGACGTCAATTGGTCGATTTCCCACCAGGATAGAATCTATGGTAACGCCATTCACCACATCCACCACGCGGACTAGGTCCTGTACTTGATCGGCCACATAAGCCCGCGTCTGATCGGGACTCAGCACCGCTTTACCCCGCGATTCAACAGGCACGCTAAACTGCACCTCATGGCGCGTGTCCATCTTGAAAAAACCAAACACCTCCGCCACATAAATCGACTGCTGATCCGCCGATACCATCACCCCACCCGGACCGCGGTAGGGCAGATAATCGAGTATCAGATGGGAGTCGGAATCCAGTGCCATAACCGAACTATCATCTACATCCGCCACATAGATAATATATCGATCTCCGCTCGGTTCAGCAGGTGTCTTCGCTTGACCATAAGAAGAACTAAATGCCAAAAAATCGTTAAAATTCGTGGCCCCGTCCTCGTTCAAATCCGTGCGGGGATCATAGTTCTCATCCTCTGGATTCGCATTAAAATTATTGACAAAGTACAAAAAATCGGTAAACGTCACCTCGCCATCGCCATCAAAATCCGATGCCATAGGGCCGTTAGCCACCCAAAACACGTTCGTTTCAGCCCGCAGTTCCTCTCCACTCAGGGCCATAAGCATACACAGCACAGCGCAAAAGCGTAAATTCATCGGGATATGTCCTTTCTCAATTGTCGGTAGCCAGTTCGCTCAACCCCACTTCCCAAAAGTATATCACTCCCTATCTCGTTGCCCCTCAAAAACGGACAACAATTCATAAAGCATAACCCCTGCAGCTACAGACACATTTAGAGACACTTTTGTTCCCAACATTGGAATATGTACAACGCCATCGCACAAACAAAGTGTCTCAGGACGCACCCCCGTCACCTCATGGCCCAAAATCACAGCCGCTGGCCAGCGATAGCAAAAATTTCGAAAATCGACACTATTTGACGTTCGCTCTAATGCAACCACCTGTACACCCTGTGAGCGCAAACCGCCAATGACTTCTTCCGTATCCCGTTCATAATGCCAGGGCACGGCTTCTTCTGCGCCCAACGCCACGCGACTGATCTCCTTGCGCGGGGGACATCCCGTAAATCCCGTCAAATAAACGCCCGATGCATTGACCCCATCTGCCGAGCGAAAAATCGCGCCCACATTAAACAGTGAACGAACATTTTCCACAACCGCATAAATGGGATATCCATCGGGTTTGAAAAGCAAATTCATCAGATATAAAAACGCAAGAAGTAAAAACGCTCTCGCGTCTTACTTCTCGCGTCTCACCTTTCTACTCGGGTCGTTCAACACCCACCTTTTCTTCTAATCTATATATCCCGCTTCAGCAGGTGATTCCTCAGATTTTGCGGAACCATTAAAACGGCTCCGCACGCGCTGAACGGCCTCTCCCAGGCGCGAGCGCGTATTTTGCCCTGCTTCCGTTTTCAACAAAAATCCCAGAATAGCGAGAACACCAAGAGCGAGACCAACAGAAAGCCCTATCCAGAAAAAGTCGCGATGCACTTCTTGTCGTCGCCACATAATACACTCCTTAGAAATATCTCCCGATTATTTAGCCTGCAAAATTAAAATGCCCGTCTAATTTCAACCATACGCGACGCGAAGTCAAGTGGAAATAGACATTCAAGGGCAGGCGAACCGACCGAAACAATTTATAGCGCAAAAAAAAATAATTCCTATTTTAAGGTATATGCCCAATAAATGGACACAAAAACTCGACCGTGCCATTGACGCTCAACAAAAAGAAATTGTACGCGTCCGCCGCGATCTGCACATGTATCCCGAACCCAGTGGTCGCGAAGTGGAAACCACGCGCTATCTCGTCAAATTATTACAACAGACCGGGTGCCATGTACAGATAGGTCCCAGAGGTTGTGGCGTTATAGCCGACAATACATTGGAAAAAACGCGTATAGGCCTGCGAGCCGATATCGACGCACTTCGCATACAAGATGCCAAAAACGCACCCTATCGCAGCCGCGTACCAGGCGTGATGCACGCCTGCGGACACGACGGTCATACAGCCACCGTGCTCGGTGCTATTTTGGGCCTTTTGGAATGCGACCGGGTATTGCCGTGGCCTGTACACTGGCGCGCCATCTTTCAACCTGCTGAAGAAACCAATCGCGGTGCCAAGGACATGATCGCCTTTGGTGCTCTCAAAAATGTCTGTGGCCTGCTCAGTCTTCACCTCGACCCCTCGCGTCCAACAGGTACTGTGGGCACACGCCAGGGCGTACTCACAGCCAATTGTGCCGAAATAGAAATTTGCATCCAGGGGCGGGGCGGACATGCCGCGCGCCCCCGGGAAACGCGAGACCCCATCGTCGCTGCTGCTCAGGTCATCACTGCGCTCTATCAATCATTGCCTCGCAATGTAGATACCTACGACCCGGTTGTCATATCAATTGGGCATATCTCTGCAGGCGAAAATCCCAACGTCATACCCGGCCATGCCCTGCTCCGCGGCACCCTGCGCACCCTCAGTGGCAGCTCTCAGAGCCATGCCATGGACCACATTCTCAAAATAGCCAATGGCATAGCCAATCTCACCGACACGCAAATCGATGTTCGTTTTATCACTGGTCCCTCATCGGTCAATAACGATCCCGTGCTCACAGACTTGATCCGCCAAAATGCCATCGATTTATTGGGCCAAACACACGTTCAGACCATTGCCAAACCGAGCATGGGGGGCGAAGACTTTGCCAATTATCTCGACCACGTACCCGGCAGCCTGTTTCGCCTGGGGTGCATGCCCGCCCGGGGCAGTGCTCCGCCCTTGCATGCACCAGACTTCGACATCGATGAACGCGCCCTGGTCATAGGCGCCAAAATACTCGCGCGCAGTGTCGTCAACTATTTTGATCCATCGCGAAAAAAGAATGGAGATTGCCATGACCCGACTTGAATTTAATCCCAGTACTCAACCCACCCTCGGCGTGGAAATAGAACTGGCTCTGGTCGATGCCAACACCATGGCTTTGTGCAGCAAAAATGCCGCAATCCTCAATCGCATTCCCAGCGAATATGCCGACAAAATCAAGCCCGAATTGATGCAGTGCTATGTTGAAATCAACACCGATATATGTGAAAGTGTCAGCCATGTAGAAGCCGACCTCAAGCCCAAACTCCAGGTATTATCCAGCGCAGCGGCCATTGAAAATGTCCAACTCTACTGGTCGGGCACACACCCATTTTCCACCTGGCGCGAACAAAAAATCACACCCAACGATCGATACATGGGCCTCGTTAACCTCCTCCAGGACACCGCCCGACAACTGGTCACATTTGGCCTCCACGTACACGTGGGCGTCAACAGCGGCGACAAAGCCATAATGATATGCGACCGAATACTGCGCTATTTGCCCGTCTTGCTGGCGCTTTCTTGCAACAGCCCATTCTGGGAAGGTCGGGTCACGGGCTTGCACTCGTGGCGATCAAAAGTAATGGAGGGCCTCCCCACTGCTGGGCTGCCCCCCTTAATGCGCAACTGGAGCGAATACGTCTGGCTGATCAACCACCTCATCGACACCGGCTATATCGAATCCATCCGAGAAATCTGGTGGGACGTGCGCCCCCACCACGCATTTGGCACCGTTGAAGTCCGCATTTGCGACATTCCCGGCACTCTCGAAGACACATTGGGATTGGTCGCCCTGATCCAGTGTTTAATTTGCAACCTGTCCGACGAAATCGACCGGGGAATCTATCAACACGACAGCCATCCCATGCTCATCCGCCAAAACAAGTGGCACGCCTCGCGGTACGGCATCGCAGCACAACTGGTAGATTCCACCTCTCACGACCTCAAATCCGTCCCGCAAATAACCGAAGAACTCGTCGAAAAACTGCTCCCCATGGCCGAACATCTCAATTGCGTACCCTATCTCAAACACATCCGAGACATGGCGCACCAACCCACCTGGGCACAGCGACAGATGGACCTCCTCGCCCTCACCGGCGACCCCGCCGAAGTCGTTCGCCGTCTGATTAACGATTCTTCACATTGAAATCTCCCGTACTCCATGTTTCGTATCGTCCGGTCTCGCCGCGTTTCATAGAGAAGCACCTTGTTAAGCATAACTTAATAGCCACACACTTATTAAGACTTATGCATAAAATCTTAATTAGACCATATAAAAACGCAATTACGGTTTCTTCTTAAGCTACTTGCCCACAGACTGCAGAAATTTCACCACTTCTGCCGCCTCCTTGCCTCCCTTTTTAGCATGGGTCATCAGCGGGATCCCGTGTGGTCCCCTTTCATTGACAACCGCGGGATTGTCGCTCACCACCGCCTGTACGATTTCGAGCTTACCCAGCATGGCCGCCGCAAACAAATCGATACGCGCGCCCTTGTTCAGCAAAAACTCGGCAATGTCCTTGCGTCCCATGTGCGCTGCTGCGCCCAGTCCTGTTTCCCAGTCGCCGCTTCCCCAATCCCAGCAAGAATTGACGAGTGCCGGTTCTTTCTCGAGGAGCTTTTTTACACTGTCGAAGTCGCCGTGGGCATCTTGGACAAATTGGTTGACGAGTTCTGGTGCAATAGCAGAATTATTTTGTGACATGTTTTCCTTCCCCTCTTGTCGCGGTGCAATAATCAGTAGTCAGTATCATGCTCAACTCTCCTCCCAACACACGCCTTACTTTGGTCGGCATCCATTACTGATCTATCAATCGTCGTCATCATTGTCGTCAAGATCTAAAAAAATGATAACCTCCGAGCCATCGGAAGACCAGGCGAGATATTCAATGTCGTCATAGCTCTGCGTCAATCGGATGGGGTTGCTGCCATCGGCATTCATCACATAAATCGCATCATTATCTCCACGCTCTGAAACAAACGCAATCTGAGAACCATCGGGAGAATACGCCAAGTATTCCACATCGTCATAATTCTGCGTCAATCGGATGGGATTGCTACCATCGGCATTCATCACATAGATCGCATCATTATCTCTACGCTCTGAAACAAACGCAATCTGAGAACCATCGGGAGAATATGCCAGATATTCCACATCGTCATAGCTCTGCGTCAATCGGATGGGGTTGCTGCCATCGGCATTCATCACATAAATCGCATCCCTATCGCCGCGCTCCGACACAAAGGCGATCCGAGAACCATCGGGAGAATACGCCAGGTATTCCACATCGCCATAATTCTGTGCCAATTTCAGGAGACGGACTTCTGGCATCGTCACTGAACCAATAGGCGGGGGCACTGGAGGAGATACGGGTGATGATACTCGTTTGCCAAAATCGCTTACGAAGATCAGAAAATCGGAAATTCCAATCACACTATCGCTATCCAGATCGTACAGCGTTTCGTACATCCCATCACCTTGACGTGACCCAAATCTGGATACAAACAGCAAAAAATCGGCAAGATTGACTATCCCATCGCCATTAAAGTCCGAAGAAGGCGCGTCAGAAACTTGCAACGCAATGCGTATATTCAGGACCACAGTCTCAATTTGTCCACCCCGGACAAAGTCACCACGCACCAGACGAATCTCAGTGCCTGAAAACGCGGCTGTCGTGCGAAAGCGAATGGTGCCAACCAAACCGCTGTTGACAGTGACTTGACTTCCAAAAGACGTCATGCCAATCCCTACAAAGGTCGGATTGGTGCCTTGCTCTGAAAGCACATGGGCATTCGGCAAAACACTTCCCGCATCAAACCCTTCGTAAACAACTTGACTCGCATCGTATTCAAAGCGCGTGGTAATGCCATTTGTATTCTGAACACCTCTACCAAAAATTTGAATGGCAATCACTTCATTTGTAGACACATCCAAAGATGTGACTGCTTGATCGCCTGCAGAACCATCCACATCCAGCGACAGGGAAAAGTTGTTCTGTGCAGACAGCGGGTAAATCAACAGTGAAATCAGGAATAAGGTGAACAGCATCCATTTCCACATGATTTCCTCCTTATAGCAGTGAGTGAACAAACTACTCTTGCGGATAGGGTGGACTGCATCCGTATCCACATATTCATCTGCGGATACTGTTAGCCTTACCCACATCTTTCCCCCACAACAAACTCAAACTAATGCTCAATTCTGGACCGCTGAAATTTTTGCGATTTCTTATTGGCTCTGCAAAATCCGCAACCAGATGATAGCCTGCGCTTGCGCCGAGCATCAAATACCTTCCGATAGCAAAATCAACACCGCCTCCCACATACGTTCCGATAGTGGCGTGCCCCCTCACCTCTTGCACCAATTGTCCTCTATATTCTCGGTCGTCTTCTTCGTCTTCTTCGTCTTCTTCATCTCGTTCATATTGCCAACTACCTTGATCATCTTGCAAAATATCTTGCAAAAAATACGGCCCCGCACTTGCGACAACATAAGGGCGAAAAGGGGATGGCGCTAAAGGCCAGTAGTAGCGTACACCAAAAAGCAGAGGCGTAATAATGACAACGCTCTGGGATGTGCCCAAAACACCCACATTTTGTTTTACTTCTGCAATCAACCCCGCCCATCGAACCATCAGTGCCAAATTTTCGTTTAGCTGATAGGTATAAGCGAGGGACCCCATCAAGTTCTCTACACTTTGCCGCGCCAATCCGCCTGTGATTGTCGTAGATTCTCCGCCTGGACTCCAATACCCCCCGCGCAATTCAACCCGAGAGCGTTTTACGCTATACTTGATCCCACCCCGCATTGTGGTGCTTTCTCGCGCAATAATTTCAAAATGAGCTTCGTCAAGCACCTCACGTTGTCCTATCTCCAATTCGACCGAAGCAGTAGCCGATTGGATCTGACGAGCCATGTGAACGCGATACTTCCCCGGTTCCAGCCCCAACTCAACGCGCCGTCCAGCGGGCTTAAACAACTCTGCGATCAATTGTCGATTGGCATTTCGAATAAAAAATCGCCCCTGAAGTGCCTCCGACAAAATCAGTCCCGCCGACGTTTGTCGCACATCCGTCATCACCACATCGCCTGTACCCGTCATCTTGATATCATAAGCTGGATGCTGTGCCCCACCCTGTGTGCGCTCCGTACCCTCCAATGTATTTTGAAACGCGAAGTGATAGGCCTCATTCAACGTAACCCGTCCATCCCCGGTTACATCGGCTGCGCCGCGCAATCCCGACACCAGATAATGCGAAAAAAACGACGCCCCAATCGCATCCGACTCCTGCGCCGCTTCATCTTCGGAACTCGACGTCAAAAACGCATACCCCCGCATATCCGACGACGCATCCACCATAAACGCCTTTTGACGGCGTCCGCCCTTCAATCGCGTAATCGCACCAGAAGCACATGCATCCAAAATAGCAATATGCACTTCGGCTTCCATCCTATCCATTGCACCGCGAAGACGTGCGTAGGAAAAAAGCGATTCACCCAACCGAAGGCCATGCTCATCGGCGTGGCCCGAATAATAGATAATGACCTCTCTCCGCGCAGCTTCAGCAGATGCGACCCGATTGTGCAATGCGTGCAAAGCCTCCTCAAGATGTTCAATGCCGGGATCGGATAACAAAACACCGGCATCAACACCGCCCATTGTTTCCATGACCTGCACAAAATTTTGAGCATCCGATACAGCATATTGCAAAGTCTCGCGCTTTGCCCCGCCATCATTGGCACCCACCGCCAGCACCCACCGCTGCACGCCATCTACAGCAAACAGATCTTGAACAATCAGAACACAGAGTCCCACCATAAGAGCCAAAACGCGACCAGGCATTGCGATTCTTCCTCCTTCTGAGCTATAATCTAAAATGCCCTGCGAAACCGCACCCACACCCGCCAATCGACAGGATCATTCGCATCCAGCGGACGGGCAAAAAACACGCGCAAATTATCGGTCTTTAATCCCAATCCCGCGCTCGTCACAACCCGTGTCCCAACAGGCTCTCCATCTGCAAACCACGCCTTACCCGCATCAAAAAACACACCGATGCCAACATCATCCAGAGGCCAGTCATCTCTGAAATGGGCTTCGCCATCGACCCAATAAATCGCATTAAACAACACCATGCGATCTCCCTCATAAGCATTCAATCCATACCCTCTAAGCGAAGAAGGACCTCCGAGACGATAGAGAAATTGCACGGGCACACGTCCTCGTCCAGTACCTGCGCGAACGCGCAAATTCAACTGGGTTCCACGCCCCGCATACTGATACCGGCGCACATCTACGATATACCGTTCAAAATCAAAATCGCCTCCCAAAATACCACCTGCTTTCTCAGCCTGTGCCATTAAACGCCATCCCTGTCGAGACCGTCGGCTCGCACGACTATCTAACTGTAGTGTACCCATTACATTCCGCATTTGCCCGGCATCAATCTCAGGATTGGGGCGAAAATCCATCCGGCTACCCCATCGATCGCCAAATAGATTCCAGGAAACGCTATTGGGCATCGACTCGAAAACATCTACACCCACTTGTCCTCGAACCTCTACCATGCGATCGAAATCCCGAAAAATATAAGTACTGACCCCCTCCCGACGATAATAGTCTCTAAAATCGCGTCGCAACAAAAAGGCAAAAATCGAATTTTCTATCTCATCAATTCGCCAATTATCTTGCGTATTTGTCAACCCATGTAGTTCAAAACCCAGCGCAACTATGTTGTCCTTTGACGCACCAGAAAAAGTAAAAAACTCTGCACCAGCCTGATAATCCCATCGATTACTCCCAAATCCATACCCCACTTCGCCATAGTGCGCCACGCCGCGCGAGGCGCGGTATTTCAATGGCAATCGCCAGCCAACAAAAACGCCATCCACTCGATTGTAACGCACCAAAAAATCTTCGTGATCAACGCGCCAAATATTCGAAAATGGCGCAATACGCGCCTTCCATGACCACAGACGGTGGTGTACGTTAGAGACAGACGGTTTATATCCGGGCAATAAACGAGCAACGCGATCAAAAGCCTCCACCTCTAATTCTCGACCAACAGTTCCCATTTTATCAACCTGAACAACGCCTACCACATTGACCAGCGTTAAAGTGCCAGCCTTGCGATCATGGACCATTGCAAACAGACCAACAGTATCATCTGCTTCCTTCTGCAAATACACCGACACGCGCTCGCGTTTTTTCCGTGATTGAACGGTTATCTCCCAACCCGTCGCATCTAAATATCGCGCAATTTTGTCCATACGCATTTCAATCTCATCAACCGCCAGAACATATACGCGCACCAGCTCCAGATCTGATAAGACTTCACCAATTTTTTCATTTTTACTCCTGACCCTTTCAGCGACCTGCTTCAACATCAATTGGCCAATAGACACATCCACATTGACATCTTTGGGCTCAAACACATCCAGCACCTCAACCTCCACATAACCCAAATGACCGGTAATACCTTCTTGTGCATTCGCGGATTCAAAAATGAAAAAACAAATGACAATCGCGTACAAAATCATCCGGCACATATTCCCCTCCAATCAGAATAACAACAAACCCAACCCCACGCTGTACTCCATTCCACTATAATTCGTTTGCCCATTCACCGGCACAGCAAAAGGCTCGACAAACCGATTATAGCCTATACGTCCACCCAGAACAAAAGACTTCAAAAACGGCACATCCAGCCCACCGCCCCAATACAATCCATTCACCTCATCGACATTCACATCCAATACTTTACCCGTGTACCGACCAACACCTCCTTCGGCATAAGGGCGCAAAGGGGAACGCCACATATTCAAAGGCATATAAATACGCAGGCTGACCAGTTCCGATGACACGCCCGTTTTGGTATCGTCGGTCAAGTCGGCAAACGAAAATCCCGAACGAGAATAATTGATCGAAACATGTTCTGTGGGCCAGAATCCAAAAATCCAGGCTTTGCTATCATCTCCCAGTTGCCAGACACCCCTGCTGCGTTCAAGACGCCATCTGCCGGATAGCCTGTGTGGATAGCGATGTCGGACAGATTTCCCAGTTGCTGGCTTCCTCAACGCAGGTCCTCGGCTCGTGGTTTTTTCGCGCACTTGAGAGCGAAAATGCCGATTCTCAAGCAAAAACCGCTCACCCTTTTTCAATGCGATCTTTGAATGCAACAATTGCGTCCGCTGTTCAAAATGAATGTCATAAACCTCGGGTTCTAATCCCAACTCGAGCGTTTGCCCGGCGGTCTTATCCAGCTCTGCCACCAGTTGCTCCTGTGAATTGCGCACAAAAAATCGGCCATTCAACTCATCTGATAGAATCAAACTCGCCGATGTCTCTCGCACATCCGTCATCACAACATCGCCCGTACCCGTCATTTTAATATCATAAGCCGGATGCTGTGCCCCTCCCTGTGTTTTCTCCGTTCGCTTCAATGTATTGCGAAATGCAAACGCATACGCTTCGCTGAGTGTCACCTTGCCATCCCCAGTCACATCTGCTGCACCCCGTAAGCCCGACACCAGATAATGCGTGAAAAACGATCCGCGAATGCGATCCGATTCTTGTGCCGCCTCATTTTCTGAACTCGAAGTCAAAAACGCATACCCCCGCATATCCGACGACGTATCGACCATAAAGGCTTTTTGCCTTTGCCCCCCTTTCAGGCGCGTAATAGCGCCCGAAGCACACGCATCGAGCACAGTAATATGCACATCCGCCTGAATGCGATTCATTGCATCGCGCAAAGCGCGATAGGTCAACCGATCTTCTCCCAATAGCAACCCATTTTCATCGGCGTGTCCCGAATAATACAGGACAACTTCGATGCGACTCGACGATTGGGATGCTTTTACAACCCGGGTTTGCAAATCCATCAAAACCCGTTTAAAATTTTCCAAACTCGGCTCGGACAACAAAAATTGATCCTCCGATTCAACCCCACCCATCATCTCTAAAACGCGAGCAAAATGCCTTGCATCCGATACGGCATAACGCAAAGGTATGCGTTTCTCCCCACCAAAATTTGCGCCAGCCGCCAGCACAAAACGCCGCACAACTTGCGTTGCCTCAATTCCCTGAGCACATAACAGCAGACCGATCCCCAACAACATTATCCATTGACGCAACATCACTCGACTCCTTTATAAAGCGTAATGGCAAATTGCTCAAACCCTCTTCCCACTTGCAATGAATCGGGACCGCCCTTTGCCGCTTGTGCCACATCGCGCACGTCAAAAGACGTATCTGCTGTCAAAAAATAAAACCGTTCCCACTTTGGGGCATCATCCAGTTCGTAAGAATAATCCAGCGGCACGGGATCGCCCTGCATCAAGCGCACGGATCTCGTTCCCGAAGCGGGCAAATGCCGCGTCACAGTACCGCGTCCATCCACAGACACAATCGTCCCGAAAGGCTTGCCAGCCGCGCGATAAAAAATCTGAATCAAATCGCCAGCATAAGCCACACTGCTATCCGCCAATTGTTCAACCTCAGACGCCCTTTTTCGATACAACAACAAATCCGGCTTTACGCCTTTTAACCGAATGCCATCCATACCTCTCCGATCCCAGGTCGGTGGCACCTCAGGCCCCGGCAAATAGATCGAAAAAACAACGGCGAGCAACACCACCGCGGCCAATGCCAAACGCGGACCGAACCGCGATATACTCGGCACCCTTCGCCTCTCCAATCGGCGCGCAATCTGCCGCGCCACCCAATCAGCCGAATAAGACCCGTAAATTTCTCGATCTGACCCCTCCAACGCCTCCAGGCGCGCGCTCAAATCCGGATCCTCATCCAGCGCCCTTTGAATAGCTCTCATTTCTTCTTCCGGCAGTTCTTCCAGCCGGAAACGCTCCAGTTTCCAATCGGAAAAATCGCGTTGTCCAGTCATAATTCCTCCAACTTCTCCAGCGATTCTCGCAACCCCCGCAACCGTTTTCGCACCCCAGAAACCGACATCCCAACCTCCCGAGCGACTTCCGCCAATGTGAAACCATCCACAAAATGCAAAACCGCAATTGTTCGCGTCGAATCTCTGTGCCGGGCAAAAAGCCGGTCGAGCATCGCCCGAGCATCCAACCGCGATTCCAGATCTTCAATCCCAGCAATACGTATCAACACCTCATCGCCCGGCAGATCGAGTCTCTGATCGCGAATGCGATTCAAACACACATTGGTCGCAATGCGATACAGCAAACTCGACGGATAGGTCGCTTTCAGATGATCCCGGCGTTGCAATACCCGCACGAAAACATCTTGCATGGCATCCAGGGCGCGATCTTCATCTCGCAATAACCGCCGACAGCGCCGCAACACCATGGGACCGTATTTTCGATATAAAAATTCGACATTCATAAACAACCCATCGCTTTATTTTTTAACACATCACACAGATCAAAATGTTACTTTTTTTTCGCAAACACAAGATCGGGATGAATTCAAACGCCCGCCTGAGGAGGAAAATTTGGTTGCTTATTTTCTATATCCTTTATAGATTATTTGTTCTGTCTAACAATCCCCGTCCATTAAAAACGATTTCACAGGTCATAAACTATGAGTACCCCCAACACAACACCCGAAACCACTGGCGACACACCATCTCAAGCCCCTTCAGACGACGCGCCCACTGTCGAAGAACTCGACAAAAAATACGCTGAAGACACACCTGATACCGAATTTGCCACATTGCTCGAAGAAAGCGACAAGCAGAATTATCGCGAGGTCTCTACTGGCGATAAAGTCACTGGAACCATCCGCGAAATTGGTGACTCCGCAGCATTTATCGACTTTGGCGGGCGCAGTGAAGCATCGATAGACATCCAGGATCTACGCGACGAATCGGGCGAATTGAAATACGAAACTGGCGATACCATCGAAGCCTTTGTCGCCAGCACCGATGGCGAAATACGCCTGGCATTTTCGCTGCGCGTTTCCAGCCGTCAACTCCTGCGTCAAGCACATCAAAACGACATGCCCATCGCCGGCAAAGTCACCGGCTTCAATACCGGCGGCCTCGTGGTAAATATCGGCGGTCTTCGCGCATTTTGTCCCATGTCGCAAATCGACACGGGATATTGCGACGACCCGGCCTCGTACGCGGGCCAGACCCACAACTTCAAAATTGTTGAACTGCGGGGACGCAACAACGTCGTCGTTTCACGCCGCGCTTATCTGGAAGAAGAAAATCGCAAAAAAGCCGACGAGGTACGCCAAAAACTCTCAGAAGGCGAAGAAAGAACGGGAACCATTACACGCATAGAACGCTTCGGCTCTTTTGTTGATCTCGGAGGCGTTGAAGGCCTGGTACACGTCTCGGAAATCAGCCACACCCGCGTAGAAGACCCACGCAGTGTCCTGAAAAAAGGCGAAGAAGTGCGCGTCAAAATAATCGGCCTCAAGAATCTGGGGAAAAGAAATGAGCGCATATCGCTCTCCATCAAAGCACTGGAAAAAGATCCCTGGGATACGGCAGCAGAACAATACCATTCGGGCAACATCATCACCGGCAAAATCGTTTCAATCCAAAATTTCGGTGCCTTTGTCGAAATTGAACCCGGTATTGAGGGGCTGATCCACATCTCGCAGTTCGTTTCGGGAAAACGCATCTCAAACCCCAGCGAAGTCGTTTCAGTCGGTCAAGAAGTCAAAGCCCTGATCCGCGAAATCGATTCGGGTAAAAGGCGCATTTCACTCTCAATGCGCGCCGTTGAAGAACAAGATAGGCAAACGGCTGAAATTGAGGACATGGCCGCATTTAAGTCCAAACAAACGCAAGAGTCTCAAAGCGACAATGCCATGGCCGACGCCCTTCGCCGTGCAGGACTGGCCTGAGAGGTCATTAAAATTTAGCGGTCAGTTTTGCGCCATCACGTCTCATGGGGTGATCGTTAAAAACTGACCGCTTATTTTTTTATAATCCAAAATGCCTAAAAACACCGACAAAAACGCGCTCTTGAAGGATGTCCAATTTCAAACCATGCGCGGGTCTGGCCCCGGCGGTCAACATCGCAACAAAGTTGAAACCGCCGTACGCGCGACCCACATACCCACGGGTATTACAGCCATCGCCACAGAACACCGCTCGCAGCACCGCAACAAACAACTCGCCCTCGAGCGCTTGCAAAACCGCTTGAGCGAACGCAACAAAAAGCGCAAACCGCGCATCAAAACCCGCCCCAACCGATCTTCAATTGAAAAACGTCTCGAAAAAAAACGCCAGCGTTCAGAAAAAAAACGCCAGCGACAACGCGTGGTCAACAGTTAGCTCGCCCAGTTCCAATCCTTAATTCTCAATTCATCAGTTCTTAGTCCTCTCCTCTCACATCCCCATCTCTGTGTTCATCCGTGTTCATCTGTGGTTGCTTTTGCCTTTCCCAAAATGATCATATCCCAACTCCTCCAATAGCGCGCGCTTTCCATCCCCATCTTCTATCATCACACGGCCATCGCCTGCCACAATCTCGCCAATGCGACAAATAGAATACTGCTCTGCCAATGCTTCAACCTTATCGATCTGTGTATGAGACACAGAAAACAGCAACTCAAAATCTTCTCCTCCAGTAAGTGCCAGATCTAATTTTTTTTCACCACTCACCTCGCAAAATTTCTCAAACGCCCGCGACATGGGAATCGCCGCTGCTCGAATCACAGCCGACACACCACTTTGCCGGCAAATATGACTCAAATCCGAAGCCACCCCATCCGACACATCAATCATCGCCGTCACCGCACGGGTCTCCGCCAACGCCTGTCCCAAATCCAACCGAGGCTCGGGCTGATAATGACTTTGTAACAACGCGGTTCGCACCTTGCCCGGCAGATCGACATCACCCACCACCACCCCCAACCCCCCCGCAGCATCGCCCAACGTACCCGATACATAAACCGCATCACCCTCTCGTGCGCCAGACCGATAACACACCTGATCTCGCGCCATCTCACCCGTAAGCGTCAAACTCAAAACCAGCGCACCAGATGTGCGCGTTGTATCACCACCGACAACAGCCACACCAAACCGATCTGCACAGGCAAAAAGCCCGTTATAAATCCGCTCCACATAACCCGCATCACAATCACCCGACGCGCTGACCGCCACAACCGCATCCGTCGGTTTCCCACCCATAGCAGCCACATCGGACAAACTCGCAGCCAGTAATTTGTACCCCACACCTTCTGGCGGTGCTTGCGGCACAAAGTGTACGCCCTCAACCATTGCATCAACAGTCACCAGTCGCACGCACCCCTGCCCAGCAGCCATAACCGCGCAATCATCCCCAATCCCACACAGAACCCGATTGCGCTGTGCGTGCTCAGCAATGCGGTCAATAAAACCGAACTCACCTATGTCCGAAAAACGATCCATCTCACTTCTTCCTTCCCACTTCCCCTCTCGCCCATGCCACAACATCGCGATACGCCACATCGCCCCCAAAAATATCCAGTGCACTGCCAATCGTCAGATCTACCCGGCCCTGGCCCAGCACATTGACGCGGTGCAAATCCGATAGCTCTCGCACCCCGCCTGCATAAGTTACCGGCACGGGTGACCATTTGCCCAATATTTCCACCAGAGGTTCTTCTACACCTGCTCGTTTGCCCTCAACATCAACCCCGTGTACCAAAAATTCAGCACAGTAACCGGCCAATGCGCTCAAAGTCTCCTCGCCGACAGTCACATCCGTAAATCTTTGCCAGCGATCCGTTACAACAACATAATCATCACCGCGCTTTCGACAACTCAAATCCAGAACCAAACGCTCTCTACCCACAGCCCGTATCATCTCATCCAACCGCCTCATATCAATTTGCCCATTGCGAAAAACATAAGACGTCACAATCACATGGCTCGCACCCGCGCGCAAAAATTTTTCCGCATTGCGCGGCGTGATACCCCCGCCCATGTGCAACCCCCCGGGAAATGCCTCCAGAGCCTCCAGTGCCGCCGCTTCATTGCCCGGGCCAAGCGCAATCACATGGCCACCCCAAAATCCGTCCTCGCAATACAGCCGTGCATAATCTGCAGGAGAGCGTTCGGTCTCAAAATTGGTCACCGTGTGCTGGGCATCCCCATCGCGCAACGTGCCCCCTACGATTTGTACAACCCGGCCATTTTTCAAATCAATACACGGTCTAAATCTCATGTAATCTACCTGTTTTATTTTATTAATGGCTTACAAACACATCATGTGTTATTTTTCTCTCCATATCAACATCAACCGCAATCATCTCGAGGAGACCTCATGCAAGATCCCCGTCTTGAAAAACTCGCCGACGTCTTAATTCGCCATTCCACAAAGTTACAAGCGGGCGAAACCGTCCTCATTCAGGGCTACGACATGCCCGAAGACATGATCATTGCACTCATTCGCAAAGTACGCGAAGTCGGCGGCACTCCCCTAATATCCATGAAAAACAACCGCATCCAACGCGAACTCATCCAGGCAGGCGATATCGCCACCATGCAACAAGCGGGCAATTATGAAGCCTTCCGAATGAAGCGCGTACAGGCCTATATCGGTCTGCGCGGCAGCCGCAACATCTCAGAATTATCAGATGTATCCAGCACCGCGATGAATATTTACGAAAAACACTGGCTCAAACCCGTGCATTTTGCCATCCGCGTGCCGCATACCAAATGGGTAGTCTTGCGATGGCCCACACCTTCTATGGCACAACAGGCGCAACAAAGTACCGAAGCTTTTGAAGATTTTTACTTTGACGTCTGCACGCTCGACTATGGCAAAATGGCCGAAGCGGTCGTCCCCCTCCAAAAACGCATGGAACAAACCGAGCGCGTGCGCATCACAGGCGTCGATACCGATCTATCCTTTAGCATCAAAAACATACCCGTCAGGCCCTGTACGGGACTTCGGAACATCCCCGACGGCGAGTGTTTCACCGCGCCAGTTAAACATTCCGTAAACGGTCACATACATTACAATGTCCCCACCATCTATCGCGGCACGACGTTTTCAGATATCAAACTGACCTTTCAAGCGGGTAAAATCATCGACGCGACCGCAAATGATACCGATAAACTCAACGATATTCTCGACACCGATGCAGGCGCGCGTTATATTGGGGAATTTGCCATCGCATTCAACCCCTATATCACATCGCCTATGCTCGATATTCTCTTCGATGAAAAAATATCGGGATCATTCCACTTTACACCCGGAAATGCCTATCCCGATGATGCCGACAACGGCAACCGCTCTGCCATACACTGGGACATGGTCTTCATCCAAACCCCCGAATACGGCGGTGGAGAAATCTACTTCGACGACGAGTGCATTCGCAAAGATGGGCGTTTTATCGCAGAAGACCTCAAAGGGCTAAACCCCGAAAACCTCAAATAAACATGACAAAAACCGAACATTCCATGCAAACCCTTACCCTCTCCATCAAAGGCATGAGTTGCGCCGCGTGTGTGGCGCGGGTTGAAGATACCCTCAAAACCGTCCCCGGCGTCTCAGATGCCCAGGTCAACTTTGCCACCCACCAGGCCACGGTTCATCACAATGCCGTCCTGATAGACACACTCGTGAATGCCGTCTCAAGCGCCGGTTACGAAGCCTCCCCTCATATTTCTGAAGACGCCGAGCAAATCGAACGCACAACCGAATATCGCAATCTGCGTTCTCTATTCACAGTCGCCGCCATCCTCTCCGCACTCATCATGGCAACGGGCATGACCCGCACCATGTGGGGCGCGCACATCCCTCCCTATCACATTCACATATTGCTCTTTGCGTTGGCCACACCGGTTCAATTCTTATGTGGCTGGCGTTTTCTCAAAGGGGCATGGGCTGCACTGCGCCATCGCACGGCCGACATGAACAGCCTGATTGCCGCAGGGACTCTCGCCGCCTATTTTTACAGCATCGCAGTAACCTTTGCCTCGGTCGGCACGCAGAATATCCAGACCTACTTCGACACCTCCGCCATGATCATTACACTCGTCCTGCTCGGTCGCCTGCTCGAAACGCGCGCCAGAGGCCAAACATCATCAGCCATCCGAAAACTCCTTGACCTGCGCCCCAAAACCGCCCGCGTCGTCCGCAACGGTCGGGATGTTGAAACACCCATTGAACACATCCAGGTCGGCGATCACATTCGCGTACGGCCCGGTGAAAATATCCCGGTTGATGGTCTCATACAAAACGGACAATCCGCAATCGATGAATCCATGCTCACAGGTGAATCCCTACCCGTTGACAAACAGCCCGGCGACAAAGTCATAGGCGGTACGCGCAACACAACCGGTAGTTTTATCTTCCAGGCAACACAGATCGGTGCCGATACAGTCTTGTCTCAAATCATTGATCTCGTGCGACAAGCACAGGGATCCAAAGCACCCATACAACATCTCGCCGACCGCGTCGCCAGTATCTTTGTCCCGATAATATTCGCCATCGCCCTGCTGACCTGCGCCCTGTGGTGGATTTTGGGATTTGGAATCGAAACCGCTCTCATCAATGCCGTAGTCGTCCTCATCATCGCATGCCCTTGTGCAATGGGATTGGCCACGCCCACCGCCATCGCAGTCGGCACAGGACGGGGCGCGCAACTCGGCATCCTCATAAAAGGAGGCGATGTGCTCGAAAATGCACACCGCCTCAATGCCATTGTACTGGACAAAACAGGCACGCTAACAGAGGGCAAACCCACTGTTAGCGATATTATCCCCGCAGAAAATTACCACCGCAATCACATACTCAAACTCGCAGCTTCTGCAGAAAAAGGATCGGAACACCCCCTTGGCGAAGCCATTGTTCGCGCCGCGCAAGAAGCCAGCCTCTCCCTGCAGCCAACCACAGATTTTGAAGCCATACCCGGTGTAGGCATCGCCGCTACAATTGACGGACAGCGCATCGTGCTCGGCAACCCACGCACCATATCTGATCGCGCAAAATATCCAGCAGAAAAACTCGAAGCCGAGGGCAAAACCGTCGTATTTGTCACCGTCGATCATCAGCCCGCGGGCCTCATCGCCATCTCAGACAACCTGAAAGCCGACGCCGCCCAAGCCGTTCAAGACCTCCAGCATCTGGACCTTGAAATCTCCCTCGTGACAGGCGACAACGCACGCACGGCCAAAGCCATTGGACAACAGCTCAACATCGATCAGGTCATTGCCGAAGTTCTGCCCCAGGACAAAGCCAAAAAAATCGCGCAACTCCAGAAAAAAAATGTAAATGTAGGCATGGTTGGCGATGGCATCAACGACGCCCCCGCACTCGCCCAGGCCAATGTCGGCATCGCCCTGAGTTCGGGCACAGACATTGCCATAGAAAGCGCGGGCATGATCCTCATGTCGGGCAACCTATCGACCATAGCCACATCTATCCGACTATCGCGGCAAACCATGCGCGTCATTCGCCAAAATCTCTTCTGGGCATTTGCCTACAATACCCTTCTCATTCCCATTGCTGCCCTGGGCCTGCTCAATCCTTTGGGCGGTCCCATGCTCGCCGCAGCCGCTATGGCCCTCTCTTCTGTCTCCGTTGTCACCAATGCCCTGCGCTTAAAGCGATTTTGTCCGTAATATTCTAATACCTCTTCGCGTAATTTAATATCCCGCGAAAAATGCGATCCGCATCGGAGTCGCGTATCTTGTGAGAACGCAATGCCCATGCTTCGCCCTTATCGTGTACATTGCGTATCTCCACCAGAATTTCTGCCTGCGCCAGATTGCCCCGCAACACCGCCAAATTGCGCCCCCCAATTTGAGCGGGCACATCTGGCAGATCGAGTGCCCTTTCCATAATCCGCGCAAATGACCGGGACCGGGAATCGATCTTCCCGCGCCTGCTCCAATAAATAACCAGCGGACCCTTTGGACGACTGGGAGTGTTGTCTGCATGCAACGATATAAACAGAGTCTTCCCGCGCCTTGCAAAGAAACGGTTGGCTATTTTTACCCGCTGTACAATATTGTGAAGCCCCGGACGCACTGAAAAACTATTTCTTCTGTTGACACTTACATCGTTATAGACTTCGTTTTGTTCGTGTACAAACGTCCTTGCAGGCGGATTATTTTCCCGAATGAGATGATTTGGACTAATCACCGTCATCTCCACCTCGGCACCTGCAAGCCTCAGCTTTTGGTACAAACGCAACGCAATATCGTAAACAAATTCGTCTTCAACCACATAAACCGAACGGTTGTTACCATCTAAATTGGAAACAATAGCACCCGGATCGCGCCCCCCGTGCCCAGGGTCAAGCACAATGCGCCAGCCTCTCAACGTCTGTGATCTGCTATCTCGACGCATAGTAATACTTGCATTAAACACGCCCATCAAATTTTGGGCACTTCTATAATCTTCAATCGGCTTTTGGGGGGACACTTCTCGATATCCCCGACTGCGTTGCACAGCGGCTTTGGGACGAGAAAAATAATACGGTCCATTATCCATTGCGATCTTTTGCAGCCGAGTCCGTATCTTTAACCTTTGGCCCACATAAATGCGATCCGACCGGATGCCATTGCTCCGCTTCAGTTCGGTCACACTCATAGAATACTGCGCGGCGATTTTAGAAAGCGAATCTCCCCTTCTCACCACATAGTCCATTTCTACCTGGCTAAGAGAGGGACGGGTGCGAGGCTGTTGCGCTACATAAGCGCGAGTACGCAGCTTTTGCCCGGGATAGATTTGATTCGATCTCAATTCATTGATCCGCTTCAGTTCGGTCACACTCATAGAATACCGCGCGGCGATTTTAGAAAGCGAATCCCCCCTTCTCACCACGTATTCTACCCCACTGGAGGAGCGAGTGCTACGCCCTTGTGAGCGAATGAGCAGTCTTTGCCCGGGATAAATGTGATGCGACCTCAACCCATTGCTCCGCTTAAGTTCAGTCACACTCATGGAAAACTGATCGGCAATTTCCCACAGAGAATCCCCTCTTTGCACCACATAAGTCTCTGTTAAAGCAGGCGCATGTGCCGCACACGACAACAAGAGGCAAGCCAATAAAGACACTCGGATATATCGAAACATGATCATAAAATCTGTATATAGAGAGAAGAGTGATGTCATTTGAGACCAACTTGCGACAAACCGATAGATAATAGACCTTTTAGAAAAAAAAGACAAGATAGGGCCCTCTAAAAATGGTAAATTTGGTCTCTTTCGCCAGAACACATGGGGATTTTTACCAACTTTAACGCTCTATCCTATTTCTTAAAAATACCTATGTATATAAAAAACAACACTTAACATCACATCGCACACCTGGCACAGACTTTGCATAAAAAGAGTGCGACAACAAAAAACATCAGAATCCCCATAAATGCAGCACCTTGTGAAAGGAGAAGATCATGGCACGCGGAATTTTTTACAGAATGGCCGACATCGTCAAAGCCAACGTCAACGACCTGATTACCCGCGCAGAAGACCCCGAAAAAATGATTCGCCAGATGATTCTGGAAATGGAAGAAGCCGTCAACAAAGCCACTGCCTCGGTCGGCACGGCTGTTGCCAATGAAAAACGCCTGGAAAGACAATATCTCGAAAAACAAGATCAGATCGAAGCATGGCAAAAAAAAGCCGAAATGGCCGTTGAAGCTGGCGAAGACGACCTTGCCCGCCGCGCGCTCGAACGCAAAGCTGCAAATCAGGAAGCCACGCACGATCTCGAAGTAGCCCTCGAAGAAAGCCGTAAAACCTCGTCCCAACTCAAACAACAACTCACCCAACTCAAAGCCAAACTCGACGAAGCCCGCACCCGCCAGGGCACCCTGATTGCTCGCCGCCGTGCAGCAGAAGCCCGCAAGCAAATCGCCAGGGGCCTCTCGGGAGTGGGTGAAGACGCATTTTCGAGCTTTGAACGGTTCCGCCAGCGCATCGAAACCGAAGAAGCAGAAGCAGAAGCCCATCAAGAAATGGCGAGTGCTGACCCCTCTCTGGAAGAAGAATTTTCCAAACTCGAACGCAAAAGCACAGTCGAAGACGAACTCAGTGCACTAAAAAAGAAAATGGGACAAAAAGATGCGTGACCTGGAAAAACTCGCCGATGAAATCGCCAGCAAAATTGACCACGCGGTCAACAATGCGGAGCGAAAAATAAAAAAGAAATGGAAGGGAAACTGGGAGGCGCGCGTTCACAGTGCGAGCAGCGATTTCCAAACCGCAACCAATTCATTCAAGCGCGTGCCCGACCGCCTCTCTGACCTCGCCACCGATGGGAGTTGTGCCATGCGTTATCTCTTCGCTTATGGTTTAATAGGAATGGCCGCACTGATGGGATTTTGCGGCCTCGTACTCGTACTCATGGTATTGATAGAACATCCCCCCTGGATCAACGGCACAACCTCATTCATGCACGAAGAACTCAGTGGCGGTCTTGCGCTCATCGTCTTCTCTCAACTTATATGGTGGGCAGGTCGCAGGGTCAAAAGATCGGGAGACAAAAAAGCACATGCCAAAAATCAGCACCGCATACTCCGTCTCGCCCGGGACAAAGGGGGCAGCCTCACCGTGACAGAAGCTGCTATGGACACCAGAATAACAGTTGAAAAAACCGAAGAAATCCTGCGAGAATTAACCATAAGTGGTCATGCGGAAATGCGAATCTCAGATTCGGGACTGGTCGTTTACCATTTTCCAGAAATCGAATGCTGGGATGAAATATACCGCGCGAGACCCGTCGATGAACTCTAATGTGTATGGGAGGGCAAAATAATGGTAATGTTTGAAATTGGAATGATGGTAGCAGTAATCATTCTCGCATCAGCGGCATACAAATACATTGAGCAACGCACCAGAAGGTCCATACCCAGCGATGCGGAAGAACGGATCAACGCCAGAATGGACGAACTCGACCGCAGGCTCACAGACATTCAGGACGTCATGATCACCATTGACGAAAAACTCAGCAGAAAATAAGGAGGGGTAACATGACTAATGTTATTGGTGTCACTATGGGTGGCATATTGATGATCATCATTGTAGGCGCCATTGCATCAGCGGTACACAAATACATTGATCGCCGCACCAAAGGGTCCATCCCCAGCGATGCAGAAGAACGCTTGAATGCGAGAATAGATGAACTCGACCGCAGGCTCACAGACATTCAGGACATCCTCATCACCAACGACGACAAACTCGAGCGTCTCAACAGCCAATCCCGCGTCGAACTGCCCACGCCCCCGCGGACCATCTCGGATTGACGGACAACCTCACACCTCCTGAAAAAAGGACATCCCATGTTGGCAAAACTCATCGGCATCGTGCTCATCATCATCGGCGGCATTTTCGCCATCCAGGTTCTCTTCCCGCTCATCGGCTCTCTATTTGGGCTACTCTTTCTCCTGCTCAAACTCGCCATCGCCGTTATATGCATTGGGATCGGTTATCGCTTGATCAAAAGAGACTGACGGAAAAATCCGTCTTGTTACAATCAAGAGAGTAGCTATAAGTGAATTATCTTAATGAATGGAGAAAAAAGTGAAAACACAGGATCAAAATCTGATTCGCGCATCCCTCTCGGGCGACCGCCGGGCATTTGAAACGCTCTACCACAAATACCAGAACCAGATCTACGGCACCCTCGCACAGCGCATCTCGGACCGCGACACCGTTGACGACCTGATGCAAGACACATTTTTCCGCGCCTATCGCTCGCTCCACACATTCAAAGGCCAGGCAGCATTTTCGACCTGGCTCACGCAAATTGCCCTCAACGTCTATCGCTCGCACCTGCGCTCGCAACAAGTTCGGCAAAACTGGGTCTATCAAACCGAAGACCCCGAAGTCGTTCGCAACGTCATCCGCGACATCATCCCCGGTACACTACCAGACCAAATAGTCGAAAAACGCGAACGCATACAATTGGTCCACAAAAGCATTCAAAACTTACCCGAACGCTATCGCAAAGCCATGTGGCTGCGCTACGTCATGGACTGGTCCTACGAAGAAATCACACAGGCACTTCGCGTTCCGCTTGGAACCGTCAAAACATGGCTGTGTCGCGCCCGCCGCCAACTCAAAAGCGAATTTCGCAAACTCGGCCTACAGCCTGGCTGAGAAATAACCCTTGCTTTTCGCTTCTCTCATGGACAAATTTAGAAACATAAAGATCAGTTAATGGAACGCGCAATCGATTTCTGGAGGTCAATATGCAGGCATGGTGGTCAGAACTCGCGCCTCTCAATCAGGTGTTCTATGGCGTTGCCGTCTTTTTCAGTGTCCTATTTCTCTGGCAATTTATCACGACACTCATCGGCCTGAGTGATTCGGCAGATGGCATTGCCCAGGACGATCTCAGCGCCGACGATGTGGGACCAGATGTGGATGGTGGCCCCCACGATCATGGCATCGTCGCCTTTAAGTTGCTCTCCGTGCGTTCTGTGATCGCCTTTGGGATGCTCTTTGGATGGGCCGGTGCCCTCTATCTCGACGCGGGCCTCTCCATCGAAGATTCGGTTTTACGTGGCGTTATATGGGGCGGCGCAGGCATGGCCCTGGTGGCTTACTTCTTCTACAAAGTGCAACACCTCTCTGAATCGCATAACCGAAACCTATCGTCCTGCATTGGCAATGAAGGCGAAGTCTATATCGACATCCCCGAAAATGGCGCCGGTCAAATCCGTGTAATGGAAAGCGGGGCTGTCAACTACATATCTGCGCGCAGCAAAGACGGGCAGCCCATCCAGAACAAAACGCCGGTTCGCGTACTGCGAACACTCGACACAATCACCGTCGAAGTAGAACCCATTTAATCCTGAACAAAGGGAGGGATCAATGCCTACTGAACTCTTACTCACCATCATCCTCGCAGCCGTTGTCTGTCTGCTATTCCTCACATTCATCTCGCGTTACAAGCGCTGTCCATCCAACAAAATTCTCGTCATCTACGGCAAAACAGGGAGCGGAGCCGCAAAATGTGTACACGGTGGTGCAGCTTTTGTCCTGCCCCTTTTGCAGGACTACGAATACCTCGACCTCGAACCCTTTGTCGTGCCTATCGACCTGGACAACGCACTATCACAGGAAAACATCCGCGTATCCGTGCCCACCACAGTCACAGCAGCTATCTCCAACCAACCCGGCATCATGCAAAACGCGGCCATCCGCCTCCTGGGCCTTTCCCGCGATCAAATTCAGAGCCAGGCACAAGACATCATCCTCGGCCAGATGCGCGCAGTCATTGCAACCATGCAAATCGAAGAAATCAATCAGGACCGACAGGCATTCATGACCAAAGTAAATGAAGCCGTCTCCACTGAAATGGAAAAAGTTGGCCTATCTGTCATCAACGTCAACATCAAAGACCTCGACGACGAAAGCGGCTACATCAAAGCCATCGGCCAAAAAGCAGCGGCTGAAGCCGTAAATCAGGCATCTATCGACGTAGCCGAGCAAGAACGGCACGGACAGGTCGGCGTGGCCGAACGCGCACGCGATCGCCGTCGGGATGTCGCCGCAGCCGATTCAGAAGCTGAAGTTGGCGAAGCCGAAGCCGCGCGAAACAGACGACGACAGGTTGCCGCACTCGAATCAGAAGCTGAAATTGGCGAAGCTGAGGCAGGACGAGACAAACGCCAAAATGTCGCGGCTCTCGAAGCAGAGGCCGTACAGGCAGAAACAGAAGCAGAAGCAAAAACAGCGGGCTATCGCGCACAACAACGCGTAGCAGAAGAAGAAGCGCGCCGAAAAGCAGAAGAAGCAGCCAAAGGGACCGACGGGGCTATTCGCGTCGCCCAGGAAACCGCGGAAAAAGCAGCGGAAGAAGCCCGAGCACTGCGCGAAGAAGCGCGCCTGCGCGCAGAAATCGTCGTTCAGGCAGAAGCCGAAAAACAGCGCAAAGTCGTTCAAGCAGAAGCCGAAAAAGAACAGCGACGACTTGTTGCCGAAGGTGAAGCCGCAGCCATTCTCGCACAAAAACAGGCCGAAGCTCAGGGGACTCAGGCCATCCTCAATGCGAAAGCCGAAGGATACAGACAACTCGTTGAAGCCTGTGGCAGCAACGACCAGGCAGCAGCGGCCTTCCTGATCATCGAACGCCTCACCGAAGTCGCCAATATTCAGGCCGAAGCCATTAGCAACCTGCCCATCGACAAAGTAATGGTCTGGGATAGCGGCAATGGCGAGAGTGGCATGTCCAACCTGGGACAACGCCTCATGGGTGCCATACCGCCCATGCACGATCTGGCGCGTCTGGCAGGGCTTGAATTACCCGAATTTCTGGGCAAAATGAACGGCGAACAAGCATCTGGAGAAAACGGCAAATCCGATACATCAAATGGTGAATAATGGAAACCCATTTCCAAATGGCCCTGCAACACGCACGCGGGGCAGCGCCAGGCTCAGACGACTACAAAAAAGCGGTTGAACACCTCGAACACATTTTGTCTGTCGATGACCAGAGCGAAGAAATGGACCGCGTCTGTTTTTTATTGGGCAGCCTGCTCGATGACTTTCCGGAAAACACATCTCGAGCCATTGCCGTTTACCGCCGGGGTTTAGAAGCCGATCCCCTCTTTGCGCCCGGGCATAACAACCTGGGCGTTTTGCTCATGCAAAATGGGCAAATCCTATCGGCTCTTGGCGAACTTAAAATCGCCATACACCTCGAACCCGACTACATGCTACCTTATCGCAACCTCGCCCGATTGCTCTTTCAACACATGAGTTCGGCACAAATGGAACGCGAATACGCGAGCATCACCGAAGAATTTGGCGTTAGAGCATCGAGCATTCTCGCCCGCCTATCTCTCGAACTCATAGACCTGGGGCGCGCACAGGTCTATGAAAGCCTCTACACGCACGGCCATCGCATCAAAAACCTGATGGGTCTCTCCGGCAGCCGAATGCGCCGCGCCATACGCAATTTACCGCCAAATACCGACGGACTGGATGACCTGCAAGACATCGCACACGAACAAGAACACATCTACAATCAGTGGGTCGCCTACTTGCGATCTATGAAACAAGACACCATGAACCCCGCGCTGGTCGATGTCCCACAACTCATCAAAAAAATGACCCACAAACTCTCTGCACGAGCGGGGAACAAAGAACTCATCTTTGCTGCCGAACCGCATGTACCTCAGGTAATAGCAGACGCTGGCATGTTATCTGAAGCCGTCACAAACCTGACCCTCAACGCCATCGAAGCCACTGAAGACAATGGCAGGGTAACAGTACAGGTAGGCGCCGATACAGAGCGCAGTTCGGTATATATTGAAGTGGAAGACAATGGTCCCGGCATTCCCGAAAATTTGCAAACCCGTATATTTGATCCCGGATTTTCAACGCGGGAAAGGGGCAATGGCTATGGGCTGAGTATCTGCTCTCGCATAGCAGCGGCACACCGCGGCACGTTGCGCGTGATCAGCCGCCCGGGCGCAGGCGCAGTTTTTCGCATTGACCTGCCCGTCGATTTTGAAGTCTCAACACAACAAGACAGCATTGGACTGCAACGCAGAGTACCCGACACCTCACGCGATCCAATAGCTGAAGAATTTATTCAATAAGTCCCTTTTTCAATATTTCTCCCATGACCGAAATTATCGTTGCTGACGACCAGATAGAAGTCCTCGACATGCTAATTCGAAGCCTGCGAGACGACGCGCGCAAGGTCCATGCCTTCTCGACCGGACGCGAAGCGCTATCATATCTACAACAGCATCCCGATCAGATTAGCCTGGCCATTCTCGACCTCGATTATGGCCCCAATGAACCCGATGGCCTCGAAATTTTACCGCAAATGCTCGGAACGGTTCCCGACCTGCCCGTCATTATGCTCACCGGACAGGGCACAATAGACACTGCCGTGGCTGCATTGCGACTGGGCGCAACAGACTTTATTGAAAAAGACTTTTATATCGAAGACAAAATCGAACTCAGCCTTGAAAAACTCGACCGCGTGTATCAAGCACTTAAGGAAAACGCCCAACTGCGGGCCGAAGTTCAGGACCTGGGGCGCGAAAACCAATTCTACCGAGACGAATTTGGCAAGCGCTATCAAATCATCGGATCCAGTCCCAAACTCCAGCAAATTCTCCAGCGAGCGCGAACCGTAGCCCCCATCCCCAGACCCGCGCTCATCACGGGCGAACCCGGAACGGGCAAAGAACTCGTCGCCGCTGCCATCCACTATGGCAGTGACCGCAAAGACCGCCCCTTTGTCAAAGTCAACTGCGCCGCCATTGCCGACCAGTTGCTCGAAAGCGAACTCTTTGGACACGAAAAAGGGGCTTATACGGGCGCAACAGAAGCCCGCACGGGCAAATTTGAAGCCGCGAGTGGGGGCACCCTATTTCTCGATGAAATCGGCAACACCACCCCCGAATTTCAGCAAAATGTGCTGCGCGCCATAGAATATAGCGAAATACAGCGCGTGGGCAGTGCGACACCCATCTTTATCGACGTACGCGTTATTGCCGCCACAAATACCGATCTCGAAACGGAAATAGCCGAAGGCCGATTCCGGCAGGACCTCTACGACAGATTGCGCTTTGAAGTCTTGCACATGCCCCCATTGCGCGAACGCCGAGAAGACATTCCCGCATTAGCCGATTATTTTGTCGCGCAAATCGTCGAGGAAGTACCGGGCCTTCAAAAACGCGATTTTTCCGATGCGGCAATAGAACGCCTGATGACATATCGCTGGCCGGGCAATGTGCGCGAACTCAAATTTGCGGCTGAACGCGCGGCCTGTGTCGCCCGTGGGACAGAGATCGAACCCGATGATCTGCCCCCCGAAGTTTCTCGACAAGCATCCCAATCATCCGAATTGAGCGACGGCTTTGAATCACAAGTGCAATCCTTTGAACTGAGTCTATTGCGGCGCATCCTCAATAATGTCTCCTGGAACCAGCGCGAAGCCGCCAAACAACTCAAACTCAGCTACGACCAATTTCGCCACCTGTACCGCAAATACAAACTCAAAAAACCTTAAGAGCACGCACAGATGACCAACGACCACTTCATACTCATACACTATCACGAAATTGGCCTCAAAGGCAAAAATCGGGGCAGATTTGAACGGCGTCTGATGACCAACATCACCCGTGCACTCAAAGACGTACCCTGTGGAAAGGTCGAGCGCCTATCGGGCCGCATGATGCTCTCACTCACCTCAGAATCGCCGATAGATGTAATCCGAGAACGACTCTCAACAGTCTTTGGCATCGCCAACTTTTCCGAAGCAGTGGTCGCCAAACGCAATATCGAAGCCATTCGAGAAACAGCCTGGGCACTTGCACAAAAAGCCGACTTTCAATCCTTCAAAATTGTCACCAGACGCGGCGACAAAACCTTTCCGCTCAATTCGGATCAAATCAACCGGGATGTGGGCAAGCATATTCAAACCCTGTCCGGTGCCCGCGTCCTCATGGACAATCCAGATCTCACCTGCTTTATTGAAATTGCCCCACAACGCATATTCATCTACGCCGAAAAAATTCCGGCACCAGGGGGTTTGCCCGTCGGGTCCAATGAAAGCGCGGTAAGCCTCATCTCTTCGGGCATTGACTCACCCGTGGCCTCTTACAAAATTATGAAACGCGGTGTCAAACTCACCTATGTGCATTTTCACAGCCAGCCCTACACCAATCGCAACTCCCAGCGCAACACCGAAGACCTCGTGCAACTCCTCACCAGGCATCAATACGTGTCGGACCTGTACCTGGTGCCATTTGTCGAAATACAACGCCACATCATGATGCGAGCACCCGCGAGCTATCGCGTCATTCTCTACCGCCGCGCCATGCTGCGCATTGCAGAAGCCATAGCCGAGAAAGTAAATGCCCTGGCACTCGTCACAGGTGAAAACGTCGGACAGGTCGCCTCGCAAACC
This sequence comes from Candidatus Latescibacterota bacterium, assembly GCA_022821275.1. Classification (GTDB taxonomy): domain Bacteria; phylum Latescibacterota; class UBA2968; order UBA2968; family UBA2968; genus VXRD01. The sequence continues at coordinate 133,482 of JAJEDY010000002.1, forward strand.
CTGTCGAACATGCGCGTCATCGAAGATGTTACCCCACTCCCCATCTTGCGTCCCCTCGCCGGTGACAACAAAGAAGAAATCATCAACGAGGCACGGCGCATTGGCACATATCAAATCTCCATAGAACCCTACGAAGATTGTTGTTCTGTCTTTGTACCCAAACACCCCGAAACGCGCGCCAATTTAGAAAAAGTCCGCGAAATTGAATCCACGCTCGACCTCGCCCCCCTCATCGAACAAACTCTTGAACAAACCGAACGCAAAATATTCAAATTTTAGCATACTTATTTTGCAATTCCCACCTTCTTTTCCCAGACCTCCAGCCCCTGGTATGCTTCAAAAATCGCCTCAATCAAATATCGAATCGCCGCGCTAAAATAGCGCCCCCGCCTCCACGCCACGCCGATCTCGCGGCTAAATGCCACCCCCGCCACATCCACCACCTTTAACGCCCCGGCATTTAGGGACTCCTGCACAGTTAACAAAGGCAGAAACGAAATCCCAACACCAACCTCCACCAGCTTTCGCATTGCCTCTGGGCTTCGCATCTCCATCACCACCCCGGGAGACACGCCCGCTTCGGCAAATCGCTCATCCACAATTTTGCGCGATATGGAATCCGTGTGAAACAGGATCAGCGGCTCTTGCACCACCTCCTGCAAAGTTGCGTTTTTTTGCGCGGCAAAAGGATGAAATGCCCCCACCACAAGCGGCATAGAATCCCGATAAATCGACACCGTCTCCACGCGCGGATGATCATAAGGCAGTGAAATAACCGCAAATTCGGAGCGATTCATCAGCAGATCATCCACCAGATAACGCGATGGCGCCACCTGTGCGGACAGAGAAACACTGGGATAAGCACGCCTGTAATCCTTCAAAATATCCGGCAACAAATACGTCACAGCCGCATCAATTGCGCCAAACTGAAACCCCTCTCCCGGCAACACATCGCGCCGCTGCAAGTGGTCTTCAACCTCTTCGACCAGATCCTGAATCTGCATCGCATAATTCACCAGCGTACGCCCTTCCATTGTCAGCACCACGCGCTTGCCTCCCCGGTTAAAAAGCCTCACACCCATCGTCTTTTCCAATTCAGCAATACCACTGCTCACCGTTGGCTGTGTCACATGCATCTCCCGGGCTGCCTGGCTAAAACTCCCGGTTTGGGCAACAGACAGAAAATAGCGCAAATGATAAAGATTCATATCTCGCTCCAATCCAAAATGCAATCTATAGATTTTATCTATACATAATATAGTAATTATTGATTTGTCGAATAAATAAAAATCACTGACATTTTGTCCGACAAATTTATAAATACCTTTCACCGCAAGGAGAAGAATTATGTCCTCCAAAGTCCGAGTCGCCATCATCGGTGCAGGCAACTGTGCATCCTCTCTCGTACAGGGCGTCGAATACTACAAAAACGCTTCTGAAGATGATTTTATCCCCGGATTGATGCACCCCAATCTGGGCGGCTATCACATCCGCGACATTGAATTTTCTGCTGCCTTTGACGTCAATGCAGAAAAAGTGGGCAAAGACTTGAGCGAAGCCATCTTTGCCCACCCCAACAACACCATCAAATTTGCCGATGTCCCCCACCTCGACGTTCCCGTTTACCGCGGCATGACCCACGATGGACTGGGCAAATACCTCGATCAAGTCATCACAAAAGCCGAAGGCGACACCGTTGACATCGCCGAAATCCTCAAAGCCACGCGCACAGATGTCGTCGTCAATTATCTGCCCGTTGGCAGCGAACAGGCCACCAAGTGGTATGTGGAACAAGTCCTGCAAGCCGGATGTGCTTTTGTCAACTGCATGCCCGTCTTTATCGCAAGTGCCGGACACTGGCCCGAGCGCTTTGAAAAACGCGGCCTGCCTCTCATCGGTGACGACATCAAATCGCAGGTTGGCGCCACAATCACCCACCGCGTTCTCACCCGCCTGTTCCGCGAACGCGGCGTCAAACTCAGCAAAACGTATCAACTCAATTTTGGCGGCAACACCGACTTTTACAACATGCTCGAACGCGAACGCTTAGAATCCAAAAAAATCTCCAAAACACAGGCCGTCACATCCCAACTCGACTACGACCTCGGAGAAGACAATATTCACGTTGGTCCCAGCGACCACATCCCCTGGCTGGAAGACCGCAAATGGTGTCATATCCGCATGGAAGGCGAAACCTTTGGCGGCGTGCCGCTCAATCTGGAACTCAAACTCGAAGTATGGGACTCACCGAACTCAGCAGGCGTCGTCATCGATGCAGTCAGGCTCTGCAAACTCGCCCTCAATCACGGCATCAAAGGCCCCTTGATGGGACCATCGTCTTACCTGATGAAATCGCCACCCAAACAATTCAGCGACGATCAAGCTCGCGAAATGACGAGTGATTTTATTCGCCAATACGGCTTGAAAGAGTAAGCTTCCTCCACCAACACAGTACTTGTCATTTGGCAGGCACTGTGTTTATATTTTAAGCGACCCCGGGCTTTTGCCCCTGGTCGCTTATTTTTTTTAAATGCCCCCTGGCGTTCCCTATGAGAAACAACAGACTAAGGCCATCAGCACACGCGAAGGGATTTTGGATATTTCTGAAAATGAAATGGAAGCACTCGCTGACCAAATACGAAGGGCGATGGAGTAGTAAACTATATCATCAATGTGATAATTTCTTGACTCCTGAGTGCATCATAGTAGATTTACACAATGGGAATTCCCGTATTATTTCTGCTGTTCTAAAATAATTGTCGGAGGTAAGCTATGGGACACACCCTTACATTAGAAGTACCGGAGAAAGTGTATGATTTGTTAAGAAAATCAGCGGCGCATGTTGGGCAACTCCCAGAAGTTTTAGCTGCTAATCTCTTGGCTGAGGCAACTGAGCGTCTTGGAGATGATCCATTGGAGGAGTTTATAGGAACATTAAAAGGGTCTATTCCAAATTGGGCAGATCATCACGATCAATACATTGGAAAGTCAGTAAGAGATTCAATGGATGACACGAAATACAACAAATCTTCAGACGTCTGATATTTTTGCTGACACAGCAGGTTGGGGCCACCTTGTTGACGCCAGTCAGCCGTATCATTCTCAAGCTGCATCAATCTATCGCAGGGCTCGGCAGGAAAAGCGTAGATTCATTACCACTAACTATATCCTGAACGAATTGGTCGCTTTACTGATCAGTCCACTACGAGTACCCCGACCAAGAATTGCTGCATTCGTGGAGAGTTTGAAAGCCTCTCCAAACGTAGAAATCATCCACATAGACGCTGCTCTTGATAGGCAATCGTGGGAATTTTTCAAACAACGAGATGACAAGGAGTGGACGCTTGTAGATTGCTCGAGTTTCGTACTGATGCAAGAGCGTCACCTGACAGAGGCATTTACGACAGATCATCACTTCGAACAAGCAGGTTATATATGTTTGTTGAAGCCATAATATTTTTTTTATCTCTCCTCTCGTAGCATTTCTTTATACCCAACCTCTTCTCCTCTGAAGATCGCATCCCTGATCGTCACATCCGAGCAAGGCCAACGCCATCGTGCGCTCTGCCCAGGAAAACAAAACCATCCTCGTCGATATTTAACAAAGGAGACCGTCATGGACAAAGTACTCATCATCGTTGGAGACGCCACAGAAACCGTCGATACGCTATACCCATTTCTCAGAATACAGGAAGACGGATTCACCCCCGTTGTTGCCGGTCCAGACAAGCGACGTTATCAAATGGTACTCCACGAAATCTCCCCTGGCTGGGACATCACTGAAGAATGGAAAGGGTATTCGATCAACGCCGACATCGCCTTTCGAGACGTTGACCCCTCCGAATACGTCGGCATCTTCTTCTCTGGCGGACGCGCCCCCGAATACATCCGCGACAACCCCGACCTCATTCGCATCACGCGCTATTTCTTTGAACACAACAAACCCGTTGCCAGCGTCTGCCACGGCGTTGAAATCCCGTGTCGTGCAGGCGTGGTCAAAGGACGTCGCATGGCCTGCGTTTGGAAATGCCAATTTGACCTCGAAGTCTGCGGCGGCATCTTTGTCGATGAACCGTGCGTCATCGATGGCAATCTGGTCAGCGGCCGCGTGTGGAACGACCACGGCCAGTACATGAAACACTGGATGAACCTGCTCATCGAAGAGCGCGAAAGAATGAAAACCCGCGAAACAGTCGCCGCCGATTAAAGGACCCCGACATGATCATCTCAGACCTGCGCGAGATTGAAGGCCGACAATTTCCCGCACGCAGAAGAACACAGCCTGTTGCAGGTGCTGGCACCCCCATCCCCACAGAGGAATTCTCCGTTGGATTCGTCACCTTTGAACCCAACGGGGGACAGGTGCCCTGGCACAATCAGGCACAGGAAGAAATCTACTTCGTCATCGAAGGCGAAGGCGAAATGTGCCTCGGCACCGAAAGACAAACCCTGAAAGCCGGTCAGGCCGTGTACATCCCCCCGGGAGAATATCATCAACTCACCAACACGGGCGACGTACCCCTGAAAATGATCTACTGCTGTGCTGCGGGCTTTATTGCACACCCGCAGCAGGAAATGACCGGCACCCTGCCGAAGGCAGGCATCGACGTACCCCCACTACCCGATGGCGCGCAACCGCAACGCACAGCCCCACCATAAACGCGAACAAGGACGGACCAAATGCCAACTTCACAAACATCATCCCCACACCTGGGCCGCTTGCAACCCCGTGGCACACGCCGTCTTATCTACGTCAGCGACCCTTCAAACACCACCAGCCACCTCAGCGTCCCGGCGGCCAAACCCGAAGAACTGCGTCAGATCGTTCGCAATTACGCCTCTGCGGGAAGCATCGACACCCTCGTACAGGAAATCTTCGCTGAAGCAATGACCATGTTCTGGCGAACCGACAAATGTCCCTACGATATCCGGCACCAGCACCAACGCCTGGTACCCATCATGGACACGGGCGTCATGCCCGTCGAAATCTATATCGACGAATGCCATAAGCAGGGCATGGAATTTATCGCCGGTTTTCGAATGAACGACCGCCACGGCCACCACACGGAATTCTTCAAAAAACTCTGCGACGAAAAACCCGAATGGGTACTCAGAGAATACAAACCCTCCACCAGACGCGCACCGCCCGAAAGCCGCAAATACGGATGCTCCTTAAACTACGCCATACCAGAAGTGCGCGCCTTTCTCCTCGACATCATGGAAGAAGTCGCCAACCGCTTCGACATCGACGGCCTGGAATTTAACTTCACCCGCCTTGCAGAATGTTTTCCCAGGGCTGAACTATCACACAGCCACAGCACCATGAACGGCTTTATCCGACAAGTCCGCAACATGCTGGACAATGCCCGTTCCCCAAAAGGTAGAGACCGAAACCTCATCCTCGGCGTTCGCGTACCCCAGCAAATGGCGGGCTGCAAAAACCTGAGCTTAGACGTTCCCACCTGGATCAAAGAGGGTCTGATCGACTATGTTGCACCTGGAGATTTTGGATTTACCGACTTCAACGAAAAATACGAAGACTTTGTATCAATAGCCCGGCAACACGACTGCTATGTCTATCCCCAGGTACAACCCAGACTCAGTATCGATACAGAATTTCTCATGGACATGCCCCAATACCGCGCCGCATTACAGAACTTCTACGCCGCAGGCGCCGACGGATTCTCGACCCAGAATTACTTCTTTCACTGGGGACCCCAGTTTGAACCCCCGGGAACTAATGGTGCAAAAATCCCCGCAATGTATCCAGCGGCGATGAACGACCTCAAAGAATTAAAAGACCCGCAAAGCATCGGCCCAGATCGACACTACACATTCCGTTCACTCTGGGCAAATAGCAAAAGTTTGGGCGAGGTCTATATCAAAGAAGAACTCGTCCTCTCCCGCGAAAAAATGGGACAGCGAGACACCTTCAGATTTCGCCTGTGTGAACATCTCTCCTCAGAATCCACTCCCTCAGAAAACACCCTGACTTTCTTTGCACAGGGCTTGTCAAAAGACGACGCACTCACAGTTGACATCAACGGCACAAAAATCTCATCTCAAAACCTGAAATGGACCTGGCCCGATAACGACCAACCTCCATCGTGTACAATCGCCCTATCAAACCCGCCATTTATTTATGGCGACAACCACCTGGGCCTGACCATCACGAAATCTGTGAAAAATATTGAAGGAGATATCATCGTCGATCACATAGAATGCGGGATACGATCTCTTTCCCAGACAGGCGACCAATAGCCTGTGACCAAATACAAAATGCCCCGCTCAAAAAAACAATGGTCAAAGCGGGGCTTTTCTTTTTATCCTGAGATATGTATCTTAACTTTATGGAATTCTGGCAATACCCTGAACAAACACCACAAAGCATACATCCAACTTATCAATCGAATCTGCCATGGCTTTCAAAGTAAAAATCAAAAACATCGGCAAACTCAAAGATGAAGAAGTCAGCATCGGCCAGTTCACTGTATTTGCAGGACCAAACAATACGGGCAAGAGCTTTGTCTCAAAACTCCTGTATTCGCTATTTAACGCAATGAACGCGAATCATGTCGCGACACACCTAAACAACTTGATCGAACCTATTAAGCTCGATTTGTTGGGGACGAACTTATGGGTACCTTATGGTAAAGATAATCTCTCGTGGCTGCCTGCACTAAAAAATGAGGCAAAAAAATTAGAAGCCCTTGTTAAAGTGGCTTCTGCTGACGAACTGGATGATCTTATTCCCGCCCTCATCAGTCAAACAGAAAAAATACAGAAGCTAGTTGACACGACTCTAATGAACATAGGACATCGGACAGACCTGGAAGACATCAAAAATTTCTTGTCCGGTTTGAAAGAGGAACTTCACCAAACAAAAGCGGAAAATTTTATTGTTGCAGGTATAGGGTATGAACTTTCACAAAATCTGATTCAGAACTTTCAAGTGCCAAATGTTTCAGATCTAATAGGGGTGGAAGGAACACCATCAGAGGTTGTGGTTGAGGACTTTGGAAAGTTCGCATTCCTTGACGAGGGGGTCAGATTCGAAATAGATAGATCATGGGTAAAGCAATTGCAACAGTACTCCAGAGTAATCTATCTGGAATCACCCGTTTACTGGAAATTGAAAACCGCGTTGGAAGACACACGGAATTACTCTGTAAATTTCGGAAATAGAGAACGACTCAGTGGCGTTCCGGGATATTTTTATGATCTTGCCCGAGCATTGAAGTATGAATACACCGGGGACATAGCCTTCCCAGTTGTATATGCAAAGCTGACCAGTAAAAATGTCATGGGCGGAAAGATTGCAATTTCCGAAACCGGCAATTTATCCTTCCAGGAAAATGGCAACAATTTCTCATTGCCTGTCACCGCTATGGGAATCGCTAATCTCGGCATCCTGGCATTGTTGATTGAGCGCAAGGTACTGGATAAAGGGACATTTCTCTTTATTGATGAGCCAGAAGCACACCTGCATCCGGCATGGCAGGTCGTCATGGCAGAAAGCCTCTTTGAGTTGTCCCGCCAGGGCGTAAACGTCGTGATTGCCACGCACAGCGCAGATATCCTCCAATGGCTGGACGTTCATGTAAAGAAGAGCCCGGACGATGAACAACTCATTGCACTCAACCAATTTCCTGTCAAAAAAGATAAAGCCGAAGAGGATTTTGAAACAAAGATGGGAAAAATCATGCACGAATTGACCAAGCCCTTCTCTGATCTGTACATTGAGGGGATATGATTGACCTCGAAAAATTCCTGGAACCGATTGAACTTGCTGGTACACCTCTTAAAAACCACCGTGCATACCGCATGGATGGCGAATCGCCGCAACCTGATATGCGGAAAGATGTTGGTTTAGGTCCTTGTAATTGCTGTGATTATTTTTTGCTTAGCAAGGACGATACTATTATCTTGATCGAAGAAACCAGACTCATAGATCAACACAGGAATTTGCAAAACGAATATCATTATCTCGAAAGTACCGATCAAAAGCAATGCTGCTCACAGGCCATAACGGGCCAAAATAAAGGAGAACTGTCATGGATTTACAACCAGGCAGACAAGATCGGACGACATATCCGATACAAGACGATGTGCGACTGGAAGTCTATTGGCGGAATGACCGCGCGGGTTACGGCCCCGCAGCATCTGTGTATGCTTATAATCAGGAAGTTTTGCGTCTGGACTGTTTTGGAGAGGCAAAAAAACACGGAGGGAAAGGTCACTGCCACATCAACTTGAAACAGACCCGGGCAAGGCAATGGATGTACCCCCCCGGAACGGTTCGAGACCATATTGAGCACGCGATACACGACCTGACACACAACCTGCGTTTTTGTCTCACGACAAATACGGATGAAAGGATACAGCAAATCGAGATCGATCGGGAAACACTACAACCGATTGCCCAGGAGGTTGAAGCAAAAATGCTGGCATTTGCAGACAAGCTCGACTTATAATCAGGCGTTCCTTGTGGCTCTGAGAGGGGCTGCAAGGAATATTTGATCGAATTCTCGAAACGCTATTGCAGAAACATCTCGAATAACCGGAGCGTACGATGGGCACCCTGCACGGACATATTATCGACAGCGCGACAGGCGAACACATCAACGCCAAAGTACACGTCCTGACCGCCAACGGCCGTTTTTGTCACCCGCGCGAAGCCATGCTCAAACGCGGACCCGGCACGCCCTTCTTCTTCTGCGATGGCGAATTTGAAGTTCAAGCCTCGCGCGGACGCACCGACATACTGGTCGAACGCGGCACGGAATACGAGCCCATCCGCACCGTAGTCGAAATGCCGGAAAACGGCGTCAAAGACGTCGAAATCGCCCTCAACCGCTGGTATTACCCGCAGGAAAACAACTGGTATCCGGGCAACACGCACATCCACTACGACGAAAAAGAAACCCGTCCCGACGACCGACTGGCTATCGACTGTAGCGTGGAAGGCTACAACGTCACCGTCGTAAGCGTCCTCGACAGAAGACAACTCCCCTACGCCAGCAACAAATATCCCATCGGCGTGATGAACGAATTTACCACCGCACATCACGTACTCGACATCGGGGAAGAAAACCGCCACTACGGCGAAAACTCGCCCTGGGGGTTCGGATATGGGCACGTCATGTTCCTCAACATCCGCAACCTCATCCAACCCGTCAGTCGCGGCCACATCCTCACCGCGCAATTCGACCCCGACTATCCCCCGCTGTGCTTTTGCTGCGACGAAGCCCGAGATCAGGGCGGCATTGTCATATGGTGTCACAACGGTCGCGGTATGGAAGCCCCCATTGCCGCGGCACTGGGCAAACTGGACGCCTTCAACCTGTTCGATCCCTTCTGGATGGACCCCGAATACGACCTGTGGTACAAACTGCTCAATTGCGGCATCGCCTTGCCCGCCTCCACCGGCACCGACTGGTTCGTCTGCTCCAACAACCGCGTCTATGTCAATACCAGTGGCGCGTTCTCCTACGAAAACTGGATAGACGGCATGAAATCGGGCAACACCTTCATTACCAATGGTCCCACCATTGACCTGAGTGTAAACGATCACCCCATGGGCGCCACCGTTGAATTGCCTTCTGGAGGCTCCCTCGACATAGAATCCACATTCACATCCTATTACCCCATTCACTGCGCTGAAATCGCGATGAATGGCCGCATCATCCACAGGGAAAACTATCCCGAAGGCAAACGCGAGGGCGCCATTCGCCATCGGGTAAATATCGACCGCGACGGCTGGGTCGCAGCCCGACTCTGGGGCAACCAGCGCGACAGCTTTGACCAATCGATCTACGCGCACAGCAGCCCGGTTTATTTTGCATGCGGACGTCCACCTGCCGAGCGCAACGAATCCGCGCAGTATTTCCTCAACGGCATCGAAGACGCGCTCAAATGGATCGACACCTATGGACGCTACAATACCGACCAGCAACGCGAAGAAGTCAAAGACCTGTTCCGCCAGGGACGGGAAGCGTATGCGAGTTTAGTGAAATAATCTCACGGTCTATAAGTGGCTTCATTTTTGGCACCGACATATACAATGTCGATGACTTCAGCATCAGAATCCACTTCGTAAATCATCCGATAATTGCGATCAATCCAAATCCGTAAACGGTCTTTCTGCCCACGTACCTTTTGGAACCCGCGCGGATAAGGCGCATCTTTAATCTGCAAAATAGTTCGAAACGCTTTGATCAAAATTGCATCGGGCAGTTTTAACATAGCTCGTCGCGCTGAGGATTTAATCCTGACGGTCACGCTGCCCCCGCCGAATCAAATCGAGCTTTTCAAACAACTCATCGCAGTCTTCTAATGCCGTAGCAGGTTCTTCTGCATATTTTTCAAAAATGGCATAATCTGGATCATCTTTTTTAACCATTTCGATTTGGAACGGCTCAGCAGGATCATCATTTGACACATATTGAATCAGATCTTCTACATTGCAGGACAACGCCTGACACAGTCGATCCAGTGTTTCGATCTGAATCCCGCTAACTTGATCTGGTCGGTTATACAGTTCATCTACCGTTTGTTTGGAAACGCCTGCATTGCGAGACAATTCCGCAATGCTTTGGATCTGTCTCCGCCACATCATATCTTGAAGTTTAATTTTAATCATTACTATTACCTCCTTATATCAAAATCTACTATATTGCAAATAAGGTGACAAGAGGTATATACTAAAACATAAAACAATGGAACATCTTACAATGACCGAAGACGAAAAATATCTCTTTGACCTCAACGGGTATCTCGTCGTTGAAAACGTCTTGACCGAAAACGAACTCGCCCTGGCGAACGAAGCCGTTGATCGCAATCTCGACCGGGGGCGTGTTCGCCCGAGAGAACAGCGTCTCGACGGCGACTCACCAGCGCTTGAAGGCACGCATGGTCGCGGCGAGTTGGGTAGCCTTATCCACTGGGACGAACCCTGGTGCAATCCCTTTCGCGACATGCTGGCGCATCCCCTCATTGTGCCCTACCTCAACGAAATACTCGGCAAGGGCTTTCGCATTGACCACCAGATGTTTCTGCTGTGGATGGACAAAGGTGCAGAAGGTCATCGCTTCCACGGCTCCTCTGGACCTGGATTTGATCCCAACCAGTATTATATATTCAGAGATGGCAAAATGCACAACGGACTCACCGTCGTCTCCATCCAACTCACCGATGTCAACCCGGACGACGGCGGTCTCTCTCTCATCCCGGGATCGCACAAAAGCAATTATCCTTGTCCGCAGGAAATGCGTCTCTACCAGAAACACCAGGAACACATCCGCCAGATCACCTGTAAGGCAGGCGACGCAATCATCTTCACCGAAGCCGTCACACACGGCACCCTGCCCTGGAAAGCGGATCATCCGCGGCGGTCAACGCTCACCCGCTACACCGCCGGCAACATGGCGTATGTACGCGCCTACGACATACCCGAATGGGCAAACGAAAGACACCGCGCGGTCATGGAACCGCCCTATCACACGCGGTTAAATCGCCCAACGCTTGAAGAATAATCAAGTCTGGGCGTTCTGTGAAAGAGCATATCCCGTATGAAACCAATAACGAGAAGAGCACTCATCCGTTCCGGCCTTGCCTGTTGCGCGATCGCCCCATGGTTGAAAACTCTGATAGCGGTCGCCAACACCGGCCAGCTTGAACCACAAACAAGGAGGCACACCATGACACAGACATCATCTGGCGTGACCGACACCGAGATTATTCTCGGCGTGTCCGCCGCGTTCTCCGGCCCGTCCCGGGGTTTGGGCATCGAACTGTATCGCGGTGCCAGTGCGTACTTCACACACATCAATCAGCAAGGGGGTATTGCGGGACGCAAAGTAGTTCTCAAAACCTATGACGACGGCTACCAACCCGACCCCTCCGTCAAAAACACCCTGAAATTGATGTTGGAAGACGAGGTATTTTTGCTCTTCGGTTATGTCGGAACGCCCACCGTAACCCGCGTGCTCCCCATGCTCAAAAAATTCCAGGACAGAAACATCTTCTTATTTTTTCCATTCACCGGCGCACAACCCCAGCGAGAACCGCCTTATGGCGACTTCGCCTTTAATCTGCGCGCTTCCTACCGCCAGGAAACCGCCGGTCTCGTGGATAATTTTGTCCGCATCAACCGAAAACGCATTGCCGTATTCTATCAAGCCGATGCTTATGGTCGCAGCGGATGGGCGGGCGTGAGAAGTGCCCTGAAACGGCACGGAGAGCAAATAGTGGGCGAAGCGACATACCGGCGCGGAGAGAAATTCACCGGCAGCATGCGAAAACAGGTCGAAATACTGAAAGCATCAGACCCAGAAGCGGTGATCTGCATAGGAGCCTATGCGGCTTGTGCGGCCTTTGCGCGCGATGCCGTTAACCTGGGCCTGCGGGTTCCAATTGCCAACCTGTCCTTTGTCGGAAGCGAGAACCTCTTGAAACTCCTCACAGAAGGACAGGACAACAGCGAGTCATACACACAGTTGCTCGTAAACTCTCAGGTCGTGCCCAGCTACGAAGAAACATCCACGCCAGCCGTCCAGGAGTATCGCGAAATGATGCAACAATACGCCCCGCAACCACCCGAAGAACTGGTGACAGAAGACTACACACCCTTTGCGCAAAGCTTTGTCAGTCTCGAGGGATTTCTCAACGCCAAATTAATGGTTGAAATTCTGCGCCGTCTTAGTGACGCCCCCCAGCGAAGCCAGCTCGAAGACGCGGTCTTCAGCATTCGAGATTTCGATCTGGGCATCGGCGAACAGGTCTCTTTTGGCCCAGACCGACGACAAGGCCTACAGCGAGTCTATTACACCGTTGTCGAAAACGACCGTTTTGTCACGCTGGACAACTGGGAAGACAGGTTTGGAAAAAAATGAAAATCAAAAAACTCTTTCAAAAAACGCGGTTCGGCATCTTCGCGCTATTTGGTATGATCAGCCTGTCAACATCCGCTCTGTGTATTTACACAGTCGATACACACCTGTCGGAAGAATACGAGAACAACAGCAAAAACATCGCGAAGACCATCGCCGACTCCAGTGTCGATATTCTCTTAAATCGGGATCTCGCGGCTTTGCAATCGCTCATCGATCAATTTGTCGAAATCCAGAGCATCAAATACATCTATATCACGGATGAATCAGGTGAATTTCTCGCCCACACATTTGTGCCTGGCATTCCCGAAGTCATTCGAGCAGACGACCCATTTAAAACAGAAGCCATAGAACGCAATCTGCCCGGAATGGGCGATTTCGTGGAAGTTGGCAGTCCAATTCTGGCGGGAATTGCCGGCACGGTTCACGTGGGCATGGACACGGGACTGATTGCGCTCAAAATACAACGGGCAATCGGAAGACAGGTCTATCTCATCTGCATCATACTCGTGGTCGGCTTCTTTGCTGCGATATGGCTCGTCAACCTCGCGGCAAATCCCCTCGGCGATCTCCTCGCCTATGCAGTGGAACGCGCACGCGGTGAGGATGGCGCCTCGGACGACAAACTACTATCCCGCGACGACGAGGTCGGGCATCTGGCCAATCTTTTCTTCTATGTTTCTGAGGGGAAAGAGGCCAAAAGCGAATAGACGGACACACAAAAATGGCAAAATGGGAAATACAGATTCCGCGTTCAGTCATCGCGCTCTTATGCACGCTCCTGCAACTCTGTTTTGGCACCGTGTACGCGTGGAGCTTCTTTCAAACGCTTCTGGTCAGGCAACTCGGCTGGACATTCACAGAAACCGCATGGGCTTTTAGTATCGCGATCTTTTCACTCGGCACATCCGCGGCCTGGGCAGGCGCAACGTTGCCCAGGTTCGGACCTCGCAAACTCGCAGTCACGGGCAGTATCCTGTTTTCCGGCGGCTATATGATCGCGAGCCTCGCCCTTCATCTGGACCTTATCCCACTCTTTTACCTGGGATATGGCGTTATCGGCGGTGCGGGCATTGGACTTGGCTATGTGACGCCGGTTGCAACCGCGGCAAAGTGGTTTCCAGATCGCAAGGGTCTGGTAACAGGCATCGTCGTGATGGGATTTGGCGTGGGTGCATTTCTCTTGAGCAAAATTTTGGCACCCTTTCTCGTGCTCCGAACAGAGTCGGACCTGACCCTCGTCTTCTTATGGCTCGGCATTGTATTTGCCTGTATCCTGTTGCCCTCCAGCTTTGTGCTGAGCGATCCCAAAGTCGCAGTTGTACCCGCTGCCGACGATGACCCCATGGAATACGAAGACACAGTCGCGCCCTATCTGCGATCTTCTGAATTTGTCCTCATGTGGATCGTATTCTTCTTCAACATCGCCGCGGGTATCTCCGTCATCAGCTTTCAATCGGAACTCCTGCAAGAAGTTTGGGGGTTTGCAGATCCATCTCTGGAACCGGTAACACTCGCCGAGTACGGCGCCACACTCATCGCCGTTAGTTCCCTATGCAACGGCGTGGGGCGGCTCTTCTGGGGCTTGCTATCGGATCGCATAGGGCGCGTTGGCGTCTTCAGAATCTTACTCGCCAGCCAAATGATCGTCTTCGGCATATTGATGACAGAGCGCAACCCCTGGATCTTTTCCGCGCTCGTCTGTTATGTCCTGTTGTGCTTTGGCGGCGGCTTTGCCACAATGCCATCTTTTGTACTCGACGTCTTTGGCAGCAAAAAGATGTCCACAATCTACGGAGCAATTCTAACCGCCTGGGCCGCAGCGGGCATCTGTGGTCCCCTCTACGTGGGATATCTGAAAGACCAATACCCCGACCGCGCAGTCATATATTGCTTCTTAATCGGAATTTTCATGCTCGGCCTCGGGTACGTCTTCTCCTACTTGTTAAACGACGACCGCATTCGCCTTAGCAGGCCAACATTGGAAAGCACCCTGCGCCAGTATGGCATTTTGTCCCGATAATTATGAGGAATACACATGTCTGAACTCCCACAGCCCACCGAAGACCTCGCACAGGTCAAAACACAACTCGACACCTGTGGTTATGGCCTGCTCGCCAACGCGCTCAATGTAGAAGACCTGTCAAAAATTAAAACCCGTCTAAAAGAACAGGCCATTGCCGAAAAACAACGCGGGCTCGCATTTGAAGACGGGGGTTCAAAACAAAACTGGGGGGATTTTCGAAATAAAAAAGGACAGGTACGCAAGGAGGTGTTTACACAATCTGCAGGAGGCGTCAACCAGCGCGTGTGGATGCTGATCAACAAAGGTCGGGTATTTCAAGACATGCTTTTACACTCAGGGGTTCGCAACATCGTAGATCACGCACTCGGCAATGATTATTTGCTATCGAGTCATTCGGCCAACATCGCCAAACCCGGCGGCGTTGCCATGCGCCTGCACACAGACCAGTGGTGGATGCCCATGCCAACGCGCGCAGACCGAACGCATTTACCCGTGGGTTCTATCACCCGCGAACAAACAGATGAACCCGATACCACATCCATCTGGCCCCGCGTCGTCGTCAACGTGGTATGGATGATCGGCGATTTCACAGCGGAAAACGGCGGCACCCGCATCGTTCCCGGCAGTCACCTGTGGGGACGACGCCCGGACAACCCCGATGACAACGCCATCGAAACAGTCGCCCTCGAAGGGCCAGCCGGCACAGTTGGATTCCTCGACGGACGCATCTGGCACGGCACGGGATCCAACATAAGCGACCAAATGCGCTGGGCCATACTCACCACATTCTGCGGACCTCAATTCCGTCCACAGGAAAATTTTACCATAGGCACGGATACCAGAGTGCTGGCAGATGCATCGCCCGATCTTCTCTCTTTACTCGGATTCAAAGTGTGGAATGCCTACGGACGCGTCGAAAGCCCAGCCGTAGAATATATCCAACCCGGGGAACAATCCCTGGGTGAACTGCGCCCTCACTCATAGAGAAACCCTTGAGCGCGCAGCTTTGTCAAAATAAGTAGGGGGCGAACGGTTCAAGGTGGGCCGCCTGACATTGGTCGGTGGTGCGGGCAACCGCATAGGGTTCGATTCCCTCGCCCTCTGCCAAGAAAACAACAGCATCAATGCAGGGGGTGAACACCATTTGGAATGGGGCGGAGCATTCTGGCTTCGTGTGCGGGCAACCGCATAGGGTTCAATTCCCTCGCCCTCTGTCAGCCTACCCAAACATCTCTTTTGCAAACGCCAGATTCTTCTTTCCCGAAGCGATAGGATCAGCCCCCCCTGGCGTTTCAAAAATCAGCCAACCCTCATAACCGATCTGTGCAATCGCATCTCGGCACGCGGGAAAATCCACAGTACCTTCGCCCAGATCTGAACGCCGCGTATCCTTCAGATGAATCAATTGTGTGTGTTCAGGTAAAGTAACGAGCATATCGACCGAATCGTACCCGTATTGCAGCGCATTCGCAGTATCTTGGTACACCCCCACCATCTCAGACCCCACGCCATCGCAAATCGTTCTCAACAACCCCGGTGAAAAACTCGTCTCCAAAGCAACCTTAATACCCTCATCTTCTGCGACAGGAGCGCATCGTTTCATATCCTCAATCAACAATTCTGCATGCGCGCTCGACATATCGAGATTCTCAGCATCAAAATACGGAAGTAAAATACCGACACCCCCCATCCCCTTACATGCGCGAATCCCCTTTTGCACGAGATCCACCACGCGGTCGCGCACAGCCTCATCTTCCTCATTTCCCTTGTATTCCCGAAACAGGGCAAAACTGATAGAACACGCTTGCGCACCCGTTTCCTGAACCCATCTCCCAACCTCCTCCCTGCCCGCCGCACTCAAAAGCCAATCCAGCCGCTCCTCCTCTCGCAGCACAATCTCCACCCCATCAAACCCAATATCCCCTGCTGTGGCAAAAGCATCTTTTCCCCAGTCCATATTCAGACTCGCATTGCGAATCCCGTACAAATACATAGCAAATCCTTTCATGAATGTTGTAAACCCCAAAACCCCTACGCTTCATACGGCACTCCGGTGCGCCGCAGATCCTTAGTCACCGCAATCTGACACGTAACATAACCGCCCATATAGCCCGTAGCATAGCCGGGCCGCGCATCGCCAATCGTGCCCACGATCATATTGGCATGTTCGTACGTCGTATCGTAGCGATCAATAATCAGAGCCACCATCTCCAACCATGCCAGCCTGAGCGCCTCGCCCCATTCAGCAGCCCGGGCACTCGTCAGATACTCCTCAGCAGCTTCTACCACTGTAGTCGTCTCCACCACCGGACTGCTATTGGGAAACCCGGGGGAGCGATCTACCTTTATAGTAACCGCCGCGTCGATCTCGACACCGGCACCAGTCAACTCGCCATCGCCCATCCGCGCATGGACATCGCCCAGAGAAAGCAATCCCCCGGGCTTTTGGGCACGGATATGCACAGTACTGCCCGGCTGAACCGCGTTAAAATCCATATTGCCACCGTGGTCAATCGAATGGGCAGCCCACGGTTCGAGTTGAACCACGCCAACCATAGGCCGTACCGGCACCACAAAATCCGGCGGAAAGTGGATCAACCCATCGCGCACCGGCGCCACGCAGCGCCAGTTGCCCCAGTTGGGACCCCCATTGCGATAAAAACCGTAGGGACCCACCTCAATATCGATAATCTCGATCGCGACCCAGTCATCGGGCGCAATCCCTTCAATGCGAAAAGGACCGCCCCGACGGGCATAGCGGCGGTGGCTCTCCCCAGACGTAATCATCCCCGCGCGGGTCTCACCAGCGGCCTCAAAATCATTATCAGCCCCCCCAATCGTCTCAATAATCACTGTCTCACCCAGAGCGAGCGTACCGCGCACCTCGCCAATAGCCGGATCATCCGGCCCACTATAATAGGGCGTGCGCGTGAAGTGACGCATGGAAAATCTCCTTTATCAAGGGTTCACAGCGAAGTCTAAACCCAGAAGACGCAAGTCATGACACTTTCTTACCAAAGGCATTGACAAAAATCAGAAAATCCCCAAATCCAATCACACCATCTCCATTCAAGTCGAATCGCGCTTGATACGCCTCATCTTTCTCACTTAACCCAAATTTTTCCACAAACTGCAAAAAATCAAGAAAATCAACAGTCCCATCACCATCAAAGTCGGATGCAGAGGCCAGCGTAGAAGAGGTAATATACAACGACATATCCCACAGTTTAATTGTGTCATCCCAGGACCCAGAAGCGAGAATAGCCCCATCGGGTGAAAATGACACGGAAGTGACCCCACTCCCATGCCCTGTAAGCGTAGCGATGTTTGTCCCCGTGACAACATCCCACAGTTTGATTGTGCGATCCCATGACCCTGCTCCAGAAGCGAGGATTCTGCCACCGGGCGAAAATGACACGGAAGTGACGTTACCCCTATGTCCTTCAAGCGTGGCAATATTTGTCTCTGTGATAACGTCCCATAACTTGATTGTATCATCCCAGGACCCAGAAGCGAGGATTCTGCCACCAGGTGAAAATGATACTGAAGTGACGTTGCCCTCATGCCCTGTAAGTGTAACGATGTTTGTCTCCGTGACAACATCCCACAGCTTGACTGTGTCATCCCAGGACCCAGAAGCGAGAATAGCCCCATCGGGCGAAAATGACACGGAAGTGACATCATCCGTATGCCCTTCAAGCGTGGCAATATTTGTCCGTGCCGCAACATCCCACAGCTTGATTGTGCGATCTTCTGACCCAGAAGCAAGGATGACCCCATCGGGCGAAAATGACACGGAAGTGACATCATCTGTATGTCCTTGAAGCGTAGTAATCATTGCCCGCGTAGCAACGTCCCACAGATGAGTGACCCTGTCACCAGACCCAGAAGCAAGGATGACCCCATCGGGCGAAAATGACACGGAATAAACGCCTCTCGTAAATCGTGTACGCGTGGCAATATTTGTCCGTGCCGCAACATCCCATAGCTTGATTGAGGGATCCCATGACCCAGAAACGAGGGTGGTACCATCAGGTGAAAACGTCACTGAATTGACTCTCCTCGTATGTCCTTCAAGGGTAGCGATGAGATTGTGTTGAGTCGAAATATCAAATAGCTCAAAACGCGTATTACCAGCATTCCCAAAAGAATCAACAGCCTCGACATAAATCTGATGAGTGAGAGGATCAGAAAGACTCGTGCCGCTATTAGCTGGAAAAACGCCATCATAATCAAATTCAACAATGGCATCTCTTTCGCCTGCCAATCCACGACATGACTTCACTTCATAAGATCCAGTAGCAGGGTGGGGGGGGATTGTTGTAACAAATAAGATCACTTGATGCAGCCCATCCGAATCGCTGACTTTGAGTTGGACAGAAACGCTCTTTGAACCGGCTGGATATCCAGTCTGCGAAACGAGTTCGATAGTTGGTGGCTGCGCCTCCTCAGTTGGTATATCGGAATTGAAATAGGGATGCACGGACAAAAATTCCGCATGGCACGCAGATAAAGATCCTCGTCGGCTTTTTCCATAAGACATAATATAAGCCTCATCTCTGAAATCGTGACGCAAATCAAAAGTGTGTCCGAGTTCATGGGCCGCCGTTGTCCAGTGAAATCCGCCAGGCACGAAGCAAATGCCACCGTTTTTCCCCATCAGTCTTGCACTACCGGCCGCCTGCCCTATTTTATTCGTACTGTTGTCAACCACAATAAAGTAAACATTCTCCCTGGCATCAAACGCTTGTCCAATCTCATCTAAAACAGTATCAACTGTGTCACCAATATAGTGACTATCGGGATTCCGCCCATCCACGCGATGCACCACTGGTTCGCCCTGTGCATCGGTCTCAAAGCGAAAGGTCTTACGACCATAGCCGCGTGCCTCCATCTGCTCGGCATAAAAGGTCTGTATCTGGCGAATTGTCACTTTCATCGAATCAACCACTGCTTGCTGAAACGGGCGGTCATTCGGCAAGAAGTAAATCATTCGCACGGTGCGCGGTTCGCCCGCATTTAATGCTTGCTTTGCAGCAGCATACAGACTATCGCGTGCCCCTATGTCTTCGTATGGAGAAGAAGCATAGCTGACAGACAAAAAGCATCCGCAGAAAAAAACGAGAATAATTTGAGCGTTTTTCGCAGATAGGCACAGATAAAAGGCAAAAAGCGGAGAAAGACAGCGAACAATTTGAGTTGCCCCACCGCGCAGGCAGACTGCTCGCATGGCCTTTAGACGAATAACTCTAAACCAAAAAATCATTCCAATTGACCTTTATGTCCCGCCTCAATCGCTTCGCACAACCTCATCGTCTTGATCGCATCTTCAAGCGTACTCCACGGCTGCGTATCGTTTTGGATGCACGCCACGAAATGCCGGGTCTCGTTGAAGTCGGGACCACCGACCGATTCCAGATCCAGTTCGCCCTCAAACGGCTCTCCGTCAGCATAGATCTCACACCTGGGGCCACTCGTGAGATCCACATACGCGCTGAAGTCTTCCGCATGCGCTTCAAACCGCTGAATGCGGTATCCAACAGCGTAGTGGCTCATCATCACGCCCCGGCAGCCGCTTTCGAACTTGATCACGGCATTGTGGCGCATCTCGGCAGGATGGGAGGGCGCAGACCACGCCTCTGAATAAACCTCGACAGCGTCACCTGCCAACCACCGCAACAGATCCACATGGTGGATCGCGTCCAATCGGATAAGATGTCCGACATCCCGGACCTTATCCCCAATATGCGGCTTGTTATACGTCGCCGCCACGTGAACGGGTCCGCCTCGATCTTGCAGCATGGCCCGAATCGCCAGCACTTCTGGAATGTATCGCCGGTTCACAGAGACGATTGCCCTGGCGCTGGATCGCTGTTCGGCCGCCATCATCCGTCGGGTCTGATCCGAACTGATGCCCGGCGGCTTCTCCACTGAGGTATGCAGTCCGGCCTCCAGACAGTCGATCACAATATCGGGCAATGGCTCCGGAAAGGTCACAACATAGACCACGTCCAGTTGCACCTTCTCGATCATCTCCCGGTAATCCGTAAAAAGGGACGTCACGCCGTGCGTTTCTCGCGTATGCGCCAGTCTTTCTGGATCCAGGTCTGCAACCGCAATCAACTCCATTTCCGGCTCATCCCGGATCATCCTGAAGTGGCTCTGCGCGTGACCTCCCGCACCGATAATCCCCACTCTTAGATTTGACATCGTCGTACCCTCTCTCCCTGAAATTTCAAATACAGTGAGACCCGAACTCGCGGTATTCGCGCACGGGCAACTCGTGATACTCCCGCACCAGCTTTTCCAGGCGTTCACAAGCCAGTTCAAAAATGCGCGCGCCCTTTTCCGCACTCGCAGCAAACGCATCGCCCATAATACCCGTATCCTTTTTCGTATCCCGCCTCCGCTCGGCAAATTCCGCAAATAACAGCTCATCGCTAAACGGTCTCGTCCCGGTTTCATCGCTGTCAATACGGCTCTTATCAACCAGATGTTCCCGCAAATGAAGCTGCACAGCCGTCTCCCATTCCCCCGCGTGCCCCACGCCCTCATTTGTCGCACTCCATTCCCGCAATTCCTTCTCCACCATATCCCACCAGCTAAATGACAGCGTAAAAATATTCTCCTCTGCCACCTGCCATGAAACAGCGCGACAGGGCGCGGCATTGCCCCCATGTCCATTCACGGAAATAATCCGCTTGAACCCATTCGCATAAATACTGCGAAAAATATCCGCCAGCAAATTCTGAAACGTCTCCAAACGCAAATTAATCGTACCGGGAAATCCCATATTATAATGCGTAAACCCCGACCACACCGGCGGCGCGACAATCACGGGAAAATCATCCACGCGCTGGGCAACAGCCACCGCCATATAGAACGGCGCCGAAATATCCACATCCATCGGACAATGCGGCCCGTGCTGCTCCACAGACCCCACCGGCACAATCACCACGGGATCGCACTCCAAAGCATCCTCAAACTCCTGCCGCCACATCTCCTGCCACATCACCTTCTTATTGCTACCGTCATAAGAAACTCTATACATAACTGAATCCTCTCAAAAAATAACACAACCTACCCAAACCGATCCACTTCTAATAATGATAGATCAACAGATGGTATCTCATCAGAAACCAGTTCTGCCACCATCTTCCCGGTAATAGGACCTAGAGAAATACCGATCATAGCATGACCGGCAGCGACGAGCACATTATCAAACCCGGGAGCGCGACCGAGAAATGGCACACCATCGGGTGTACAGGGCCGCAAACCGCACCAAATTTCTATCATATCGAGGAAATCGGGATTCAAATCGGGAAAATACTCGGGCACAGCCTTGAGAATAGCCTGCACGCGCCGCTCGTTAATCGAAAAATCGAGACCCGCCAATTCAAGCGTACCCGCAAACCGCAGCATATCACCCATAGGCGTAACACCGACCTTGGCTTCCCCCAGAGAAAATGGCGTTGTCGGACAAACATCCGGACGCTTAAAAGTAATACTATACCCCTTGGCTGGTTGAATAGGCAAATTGATATGCAGATCATCGGCAATCACAGGCGACCACGACCCACCCGCCAAAATAACGTGATCAGCCTGAAAATCCCCTCGAGTCGTCTGCACAGCAACCACGCGATCGCGCGCAGTCTTAAACCCCAGAACCTCTGTCTCTCTATGAATGCGAACACCCTTCCCACCGACGTACTCCGCCAATCCGCGCACAAAGCGATGCGGCACGAGATGGGCATCCTCGGGAAAATAAATCCCGCCAATTGCCCGTATCCGAATCCCGGGATTTAATGCCACAATCTCATCGGCATCGAGAACCCGTGTCTCAACCCCCATCTCCGACAAAAAACCCGCATCTTTAACTGCCTTTGCCAAACCTCTCTCAGTTCTATATGCCGTGATCGTCCCCCTCTTCTCAAACCCAAAATCCATACCCTCGAGCGATGCCATCTCTTCAAACAACACCACACTCGCCATATTCATCGCCCGAATAACAGGCGTTGTCCGTACAACATGCTTCTCATTGCACGCACGATAAAAATGCCACAACCAGGCAATCAAATCCCGGTCCAAACGCGGCTTAATATAAAACGGACTCTCTGGATTCAACATCCACTTGAGACTTTGCGACACCACCCCCGGAGCGGACAAAGGCATGCTGTGACTCGGCACAACAAGCCCTCCATTCCCATACGAACACCCCGAACAAATATCGCCCTTATCAACCAGCGCGACATCTCTACCCGCAGCATTCAAATAATAAGCTGAGCAAGCACCGATTGCTCCACCGCCAACAATCAATATCTCTACCTCTTCACTCATCTTTAGCCCTCAACCCGCGCGATGGTCCATAACGCCCCACTCACACAGGCATCTGCCTGCCCGAAATAGCGCGACCAATCTTCGCCTGATCTTCGCCACCGCCAGAGAGAATCCTGACGCCCCAATCCATCAAAAACCGGATATTCTCTTCCGCAGTCTTCGAAGAATCCTTCCACGAACACAAAAAATGAATCCCATTCTCATCACACGCACCCTTCACAATACTTCGAGCCTCCTCCATAACCGGCGGATACGGCGGATCGTGTGCATCCGCAAAACCGTAGGACATCCCCATATCTCCCGGCCCCCACTCCGCGAATGCCAGACCCGGCACCTTGCATATATACTCGGCATTTGCAACGCACTCCCGATCTTCAATTTTAAGCCCCAGCATCAACTCCCCATCTGGATTTAGCGGCCACGGATCGGCTACCTGCGTGTACTCCGGTCCTTTAAGCCCCCAGATCCCCGCGGCATATCCCTGACCACCCGCCCCGCGCTGACCCTGCACCAGCCCGCGATCCAGCCCGGCTGTCTGAAAGGGATACCTGCACTCCTCGACAAATGCCCTCACAGCATCGGCCTGCCTCGCATGGGTATGCAAAATACCATGCACCCCCGAACTCAAAACATGCCTGATCTGCCACGCATTGGCGCGAACCTCCTGAACCGTACGACAATTGGACGGCAACGTCGCAAACACAGTCGGCGTGCGGTGCCCCGAATTTGTGGGACCGCCATCCACCAGCCCCTGCATAAACGCGCGAAGCCCCACCACATCAAACGGACTGTGCTCGTAATCCACCATCAAAAAATCCGCCCACGTCCTTGCCTGCTTCTTTCCATTCTCATAAGTAAGAGGGCCAGCACCCGTATAATAGAGATACTCGCCCTGTTCGAGAAGCTCGATACATCTGTTAATCCGTTTCTTGCCCATTTTGCACTCCCATCAGTTATTGGTTGTCAGTCCCAGCCCCTAACCCCCAGTCCCCAGCCCCTTATTTCTCAAAAATCATGCACGACGTGACCATGTCCATAAAAAAAGAGATGATCGATCAAAGTCGAAAAAAACACCGCAAAAGCATAACCCACCATCAAACCAATAAAAAACGGCTGCCCCCTGCGGTACATTCCAACACCACCAAACTTCAGAATAAGCGACTTATAGACCCACACCATAAAAACCGGAAACACCAGACGACGCGCCATATACATACCTTGCAGCGCCAGACCAACAGCCGGCAAAGGCCACCAGATAAAGTTGTATCGCAAAAAGGTCAACAACAACACAATCGCCATACCAGACCCGGCAAACGTGAGCCTGTCCCAATCCGGCGGCTGCGGATTGCGGATCCACGTCACAGCCTTCTGATAATTATTCCGAACGCCCGCCACCCTCGTCAGCCCCCCCAGATTGTATCCGCCGTGCCGATAAGCAGTATAAACCGTATCGCCGATGGATACGAAAAACCCCAACACCAATGCAATCGCAATCGCACCAATTAAGCGATTGCGCCGAAACCGCAACCCACTCGTCAACTTCAGCGTCTGCGCCAAAGGCGGACCGAGAAACCCCCGCGTCGTGGCGAATAGCGCGTAGATAAACCCCTGACTCACCATAGAAGGCGCTGAAATCGCACGCGAACCCAAAATATAAATAGGTGCAAAATTCAGCGCCGTATCCGAAATATTCGCATACGGCAAACCCATCTCAGCCACAATCCGTGCCAGACCAATATAAGCAGTCACAGCAAAAACCATATACAGCACCAGCACCTTCAATTCCATACCCGCCAGATGCAACCATCCACCCACATAAAGCAGACCTATCGCCAGACCAAACACCGCCGTCCGATAAGACAAAACCTCTCGCGAATCATCCACCTCCGCATCACCCTTAAAAGCTTTTCGAAACACCGCCTTCAAATGACCACGCGACATCCATAAACTCACCAGCACGATCATCACAAACGCCCCAAAACTCTGAGACCGAACCGCCTCCAGCCCCCCCTGACCAACAGAAGACCCCACCCCAAGACGATCAAACACAGACATCTCTATACCCGTCAGCACAAAAAACACCCAAAAACTGAACAGTGCCTCCACACGCGCAAAATAGGCAAAACCAATAATATAAATGCTGATCTGCACCCAAAACGTCGGCGCACCCTCCATCCAGCGCAACCAACTGGCGGCATTTGGCGTCGTGGGCAAACGCGGTATCAAAGGATAAAAAAACGTCACAATATTCCACAACACCGCTATAGCACCCAGAAAACAGCCAACCTTAAACCCCCGCTGACGAACCATATGCGCGATACCCTCCGCGTCATCTGACCCAGCAGCCATCTTGATACTCACATTCATCAACGGATATTCCAACCGCTCATTTTCCACCCACTGCTTCCGCAAAATCACCATAATACACAACGTCAGCCACCCAATTGCAAAAATCAACGACCCCCACCAGAAAAGCGGCACCACCCACGCACCCCACGGAATCGGCTGATGCGGGGCAAGACCCTCGTAAAACAGCGTCGCCGCCCCATCTTCATTGTGCAAAACAATCCACCTGGGAATATGCTCGTGCAAAAGCTCGCGCCAGCCATTCTCAGGCGTATCCAGATAAAAAGGCGCCGCAATCACCGTGGGCAAAAAACTCGCCAGACCAAAAAATGGGAAAAACGCCCCTATCAACCCCATACCGAGCGCAACCTGCAACTCAGCCTGGGAAAGTGCCCACCTGCTCTTTGCCCGATCAAACGCGATATTTGTCAAAACCAGAACCACGTACACAAAAAACAGCCCCATCGGCAGATAGGACTTATTCATACGGGACGCCAGATGCAACATGCCCCATGTGATATAGGCATCGGACAGGAGAATGACCACAATGCCCGCCACAATAGACTTCAGCGTCACGGCCTCTCTCACAAATCGAGTGGGTTCAACAGATCGATGTCTTTCTTGTGCCATAGTACTCAATTCTTATTCAGACAACTGGCGAGGATCGAAAGAATTTCTGCAACAGCGTCGCGCCTGCGCCAATCGGACATAGATCGACAGAGCGCGTCGCTCTGATCGCACAAATCGCGGATAGATTTGCAAAGCCTGTCGGGCGTAAGCCCCTCTTCTGAGAGAACGAGGCTATAACCAGCATTTCGAAAAGCCTCGGCATTATCAATCTGATCTCCGCGACTGGCTTGCAGGGAAAGGGGAATCAAAAGCGCGGGCTTTTGGAGCGAAAGAAATTCAAAAAGTGTGGTAGCACCAGCGCGAGAAACAATGTAATCGGTCGCTGCAAAAAGATGGGGCAAATCATCCGTAACATATTCAAACTGTGTGTAACCTTCGATCTGATCAAGCGCCGAATCGAGATTGCCCTGCCCACACAAATGACAAATCTGGTAATCGACAAGCAACTCGGGAAGTGCAGCGCGAACCGCCCCATTAATTACACGCGATCCCAGGCTACCTCCCATAATGAGAATAATGGGTTTCTCAGATGTAAAAGCGCACAAATTGCGCCCTTTTTGAGCATCGCCATTTGCGAGTTCTGCGCGAACCGGAATACCCGTATGAACCGCTTTGCCAGCAGGCAAATATTTGGCAGTCTCGGCAAAAGCATAGCAAATGCGTCGGGCAAACGGAAGAGAGAGCTTATTGGCTAACCCCGGCGTGAGGTCCGATTCGTGACACACCACGGGAATACCCAACAACCACGCAGCCCAGATAATAGGCGGCGTGACAAATCCTCCCTTGCTAAAAACGATATCGGGCCTGATACGAACGAGAAGCAACAGCGACTTGAGAAAACCAAACTTGATACGGGCGAGATCGGTAAAATTTTGCCAATCCAGATAGCGGCGGAGCTTGCCTGCGGGAACCGCGTAATAGGAAATACCCTCCCGCGCAATCAGGTCTCTCTCAATACCGTCTCGCGTACCGATATAATGCACATCGTATCCAGCATCGCGCAAAGCGGGCAACAGCGCGATATTGGGCGTAACATGCCCTGCGGTACCACCGCCAATAAGGACAATAGTAGGCAAGAAAAACTCCTGTAAATGGCTAAAAAAACAATGACAATATAGCAGAAAAAAGCTAAATCAGGTAAAAAATGGTCCGTCACCTTATTGCAAAAACCCCGATTATGGGCTATATTGGGTTTGGGAAAGAGTAATAGGTGAATTTTAAAAAAACTCTTTTAGACCATATTTTACAACAAGTTAAGCATAAAAAGCAACGGGATCGCGATATGAGTACTTTGACCGATATTGAAACGCTGATTGTCCGCTCGGATGATATACGAGGAGGACGACCTCGCATTGCGGGTACGGGGGTAACTGTTCGACGTATTGTGGGATGGTACCAAATGGGATTGACACCGGATGAGATCACGGATCGTTTGGAACATCTAACCCTGGCTCAAGTACAGGCGGCATTGGCCTATTTTCATGCCAATCAAGCTGAGATAGAAGCCGATATCGCGGCTGAAGAAGCAGAAGCTCAGCGAATTTCTTAGCAGTTGGAGATAACAGTCTTTCATATCTAAAAGTCCGCACGCATCTACCCAAACTCCCAAAGCTATTACTATTATAGCTTTGGGAGTTTTTTGTTGTTTTGAATCACGCAAAAATATCGGCCATTGCATTTGGTTCGTGCCACTGGCGTTGTTCTTCGATCCACTTGTGCGGTTTAAACGCCCTAGCGACATCCTCAATAGCAGTCTCGAGAATATCGATATTGTTAAGATCCGTCACACCAATACCGAGTTGATTGGCATAATAGAGAAGCCCCTGCTTCGCGGGTTCAAAGCCCATAACACTGGTCATAACCGCATCCACAGCAAAAACATCCACACTCGCCGCGGCAACGCCCAGATCAACCGAATCCGTCCCCCCAGGACCATTGCCCTGCAAACCCACAGTACCATCGATAACACCGATATCCGGTGCCAGATATTTGGCGAGCCGAATGAGATTGACATTGAGGCGTTTGGACTCATTGGGACGCAGGCGTTCTGGATGGGAAGGAAACCCGTGCATCTTAACGCGGTCTTCTTTACGGATCGTACCCATAATCATATTCTTGAGCGCGAGCGTAACAACCGTGACATCGTGCGTTTTGGCAACTGCCATAGAAATGGTACAGGGGCAGTCGAGCACAGTTTTGGGCATATGTATAACGTATTCCGTACGATCATCGAGGAGAATCGGCACAGTCTCCCACCGAGTCTCAGCATTGAGATCAATCAGTCGAATGGGAACATCGTACTCTTCTATTAAGGCGTGATACTCGAAATTGTCAAAAGCCTCTCCCGGAATATCTTCGTTACCCCCCTCGGCTATAAGGATCTCGTCCGGTGGATTGGGCGTGGTAAGCAGAAAATCAATAGCCCCTCGCATCGCATCGGGATGAGAAGACGCCAATTGATTTTTAGACGAAAGAAAATTGGGCTTGAGCATCACCTGCTCAGCCAGTTTGGGAACCACATCATCGCGGATGAGATCGAGCGCACCAAACACATTCTGCCGGCGATTCTCGCGGCGGGCAAGACCAACATTAACTCTGGACATAAGAAACTCCTTTTATTGATTGCTGAATTTATCTTTCCCATGGAAACGCAAAAGTGGGTGGATTGACATAGCGTTCCGTTTTAAGTGTAAGTCGCGCACCGCAGCCGGGACCAAGGCGAACGGACATCCACGATGCGTCAATATCAAATGTACTACCATCGACCTCCACAGCAATAATCTGGTGTTCGGCATAAGCACCGCTCTGGATAATGAGATCGCGGTATTCGGTCTGATTGACATTCACAAGTGACAACACAACACCATCCGCAGTCAGCGTCTCCACAAGAGCAGCCACATCAGACGGCAGCCCGGGACGGCGATTTTCGGGATCAAAATAACGCACGCGGCAATGCAGTGGCTCGCCGTGCCGCGGCGCCAAACCACCGAGTTGGAGCTGAATCAGCGCATTAACAGTCGTTGCGGGATTGTAAGGCAATGGATCATCGGACAAGCGGGTATCCGTGGAAGACGTATCGTTGCGCACATTTTCCATCTTGCCGCGAATCGCGCTCAACGCATTTCGCAACGTGCGCGTGGGATAGTCGGAATTATTTCCGCGAAGATAGTCAATCCATGAATCTGCGGAAATATACTGAAGATCGGCATCATCCATTGTCCAGTAGTACACATCAAGCGCACCCTGATTGAAGGGTTGAGGACTATAGCTATACCAGCCATCATCGCCGTGCATATGCGGATATTGTATTTCCCCATCGACATCCTTGCTATTGCTATTCACCGCATTGATCATCGTGCGCCAGACAACCGGATATTTCTGGTCACCCGTCAAAAGAAGCGCATTGCCAAAACCCGCTATACCGCGGGCTATGGAATTGCGGTTGGCAAGATCCCCCGTTTGCGGCACAACCACCGTAAATCCCCAGCCGTAACAGCCGCCATACCACTTACCATCACACGCGCCGCCAATCGCACCATCAAGACCGATATTGGACGGAAGAATACCGTTATTCTCAGCCGCGCGACCAGCCCATGCATCAACGTATTCCAGCAACCATGCGCGGTATTTCTCCTCGCCAGCCAGCGCGAACGCATTGAGACCCAGCGTAGTAGCCGCGAGATTCAGGGGATGATCGCCAATCACATCGGTATAATCTTCAAAATGCATGAGCATCTCTTCAAAATTGCGTTCACCGTGGCGCGGCGCAGGAAAGCGACCCTCAACCTCAAAGGGATCCCCTGCCCAATCCAGACCCGTGGCTTTTCGCAATAAAGGTCCCCGACTGCCATTGAAAAGACTGCGGATTACTTTGTGCTCGGGATCGTAATTCTTCGCCTGGGGATCTTCATCCATATAAAAACCAGCGTAGCGACGCACGCGGTGACCAAATGTAACCTCATGCGGATCGGACAACCCCTGCAAATTAAAAATAGTAAGCGATTCCCCGTGGTGGAACCAGTCAAAACACGCGGGAAACTCCTTGTAATACATACCGTCACGCCCGATAGGCACAACCTCGGTTTTAGCCTCCGAATACTGTTCGATATGCCCTTCCCACGCCTGTTTGTAAAGATCGAGAATATGCGCTGGACCACCCAGCGTATGCACCATCGAATACCCCGTGAGATTTTCTATCGCATCATCCGGCCCATCATTACCCCCCCATCTCGGAATACATTTCAGATATCCCCGGTTGTCAAAATAGCGATGATAAAAAACCTCGCAAGCCGTGGCCTGCGCGCGCATCAGTTCCCGTTGCAACAATGCCCACTCAGGAGGGGCTGCAGGTGACGTAATATGTAAAACAGACATAAAAATCACTCCTCATTTTTATTCCAAGCGAGAGAATAATCGCGTTCTTCAGCCCTGGGATGACCCCCGGGACCATAACCCTCGTTGGATTGCGATTCTTCAGTTAGAGGAATAAATGTAGGGGTTATATCAGTATCTGTCACGTCAAAACGATAGAAGCCCAAAGTGGGATTGCCGTCATCCCATCGGTCAGCCGCCTGGGGCATCGCTATACCAGCGCAACGGTAAAAAGAAATACCCTCAACAACCTGGGGTGGACGGCGGCAGTGAATATGTCCACTCAGCACAATGGACACACCAGACTCTTTAAAAGCCTCAAAAATACGCTGTCTGTGTGGCGGATCAATCGAAAAATACCAGTCTCTATACTCGTCCGCTTTTGTAATATCCCATTTGGGTTCGTCAAGTGAATCCATAAAAAGGGTATAGTGCATCGTCACAACGTGATGCGCCGCGCGTGGAAGAGCTGGCAACTCACTCTCCAGCCAGTGCCACATGCGCGTCTCATGGGGCAATCCCGAACCAGCCACAGCCGCATAAAAACCACTAAAGCGCACATTCTTATGAACAAAGCTCCAGGGGAAATCGCCGAAAAAGGGCACAAACCGATCCAATTGCTCCGCAGTGACATTCAAACGGATATCCTCGCGCCCGGTAGCACCATTTTTATCGGTATGCTTATTGCACGTATCCATATTGCCGGGAATCGCGTAATACGGATAAGGCAAAGCATCGAGTTCGCGTTTGGCAACTTCATACTCAAAATCGTGGAGTGCCCCATCCCGCGTGAGATCGCCACCTACGAGCATCAAATCGACATCGGTAATACCTTGAATCTGTTGGTACGCCGTCTGCCAATTGTCCATATTTCGCTGATTGAACCGATAGGACCGGGGCGAACCGGGTTGCATATCGCAGATATGAAGAAATGACCAGGGTTCCATAGCGTCTCCTATGAATATTTTGTACCAAAAATAATGGTAAAGATGAGAAAATCGGCAAAATTAATGATACCATCCCCGTTCATATCCATACGAGTATCGTAATTGGCATCTGATGAAGACAGGCCAAAAACGCCAACGAAGACGAGAAAATCGGCAAAGTCAACATTGAGGTCGCCATCGAAATCGCCCGGATAGGGAGTAGGGACAGGTGAAATATCCCACAGAAGAACGGTTTTATCATCACTCCCACTGGCAAGAATGCTACCATCAGGCGAAAAAGATACGGAACGGACACTACTTGTGTGTCCTTTGAGTGTTGCTTTGAATTGACCTGTATTCACATTCCACAACTTAACGGTATTATCATCACCCCCACTGGCGAGGACACTCCCATCAGGTGAAAAAGACACAGAACGGACACTACTTCCATGTCTAATTGTTGCCTTGAGTTGTTCTGTATTCACATCCCATAACTTAACAGTATTATCATCACCCCCACTGGCGAGGATACTCCCATCAGGTGAAAAAGACACGGAACGGACATAATCCCAGTAATCCCCTTGTCTAAGTGTTGTCTTGAGTTGGCCTGTATTCACATCCCACAACTTAACGGTGTTATGATTACCACTTGCCAGGATACTCCCATCAGGCGAAAAAGACACAGAATGGACATCCCTCTTAGAACCCCCAGGTCTAAGTGTTGCCTTGAGTTGGCCTGTGTTCACATCCCACAACTTAACTGTGTCATAACCACCACTTGCCAGGGTGCTACCATCAGGCGAAAAAGACACGGAATAGGTACTACTCGCCTGCCTTTCAAGTGTTGCCTTAAGTTGGCCTGTATCCACATCCCACAACAGAATGTGGGGATTATTACTCCCACTTGCCAGGATACTCCCATCAGGCGAAAAAGACACGGAATGAATGCTATTTCTAGGTCCTTCAAGTATTGCTTTGAGTTGTTCCGTATGCACATCCCACAGCAGAACGGTGTTATCACCACCACTTGCCAGGATACTACCGTCGGGCGAAAAAGACACGGAACTGACGTAAAAAACATACCCTTTGAGTATTGTTTTGATTTTTTCTGTGCGTGCATCCCACAACTGAACGGTAGAATCAGTACCCCCCCAGGCGAGGGTGCTACCATCAGGAGAAAAGGATAGGGAAAAGACGTAAAAAATATTCTCTGAGAGTGTTGCTTTGAATTGGCCTGTGTTCACATCCCACAATGTAATATTCTCACCCCCCCAAGCGAGGGTGCTACCATCAGGAGAAAAAGATACAGAAAAGACAACATTGTCATACAATGGGGGGGCTTTGAGTTGTCCCGTATTCACATCCCACAACAGAACGGCACCATGTAACTCTCCACTAAAAATATAATTAGTTCCACTGGCGAGGGTACTACCATCAGGAGAAAAGGACATACAATCAAACCCACCTCTATATCCTTTGAGTGTTGTTTTAGTTTTTCCAGTGTGTGTATCCCACAACCGAATGGTGGAATCACTACTCGCACTGGCAAGGGTGCGACCATCAGGAGAAAAGGATACGGAACGGACACTACCCGTATGCTCCGTGAGTACTGTTCTGGTTTTTCCTGTATGCGTATCCCACAACCGAATGGTTGCATCAACACCCCCACTTGCCAGAGTGCTCCCATCAGGTGAAAAAGATACGGAATAGACTCTACCCGTATGCCCTGTACCTGTAAGCAGGTGGATTGCGACACTGGTCCGTACATCATATAGCCCAATACCAGCTTCACCTGCTACTGCGAGCCGGGTGCCATCTGGCGAATACGCGATATCAAATACACGGCCAAGGCCAAAGCGTGCTTTTGCCCCTTCGGGCAATTGGGCCTGGACGGGTGTGAGACACAGTATGGAAATGATAGCAGCTAAAAATGGCAGGCGTTTCATAATGTGATTCTCCGCGCAACTTGCACTACTTTTGAGACTTAAAAAACCGCAATGTATCTGTCGGTGTATTGGGCACCACACCTTCGGGCAAAACGAGCGTAACAGTCCCATCAGAAGTATCGACAATACCGCTCCGCAAATTCACAGTATGCGCGGCAACACCTGTGGGCGTAATAAAGTCATGCGATGGTTTACCTATACTCTTCATAAACGCCGCCCAGATCGGTGCCGCGCCACTCCCGCCGGTAATCTGGCGTCTGCTCCTCTTCTCAATCAGCCGACGGCCGCCCTCGCGGTTGTCAAAACCAATCCACACACTGGCGACCAGATCGGACGTAAAACCCGTAAACCACGCATCCGTATTGTCATTTGTAGTCCCGGTTTTCCCCGCAGCAGCACCCTGAAACCCAAACGCGCGAATCGCGCGACCCGTACCGCGATTGACAACATGCTGCATCAAATTAACCATAATCACCGCCTGTTCGGGGTCAATAACAAGCCTGGGATCTGGCCGATGCTCATAGTGTATTTGCCCTGTAGTATCCTCAATTCGCGCAATAAACGTCGGCATCACGCGAAAACCGTAACTGGCAATCGCGCCATAGGCAACAGCCATATCGAGCAACGTGACCTCCTGCGCGCCCAGGGCAATACTGGGATACGGTCTGAGCCGACTCTGAATACCCAAACGCCGAGCCAAATTGACAATGCGATCGGGACCAATTTCCATAGCAATTTGCACACTCGTCGCATTTGCCGACTTGACCAGTGCATTCGCGGCAGTGGTAAGCCCCAGATATTTATCAGCAAAATTCCTGGGCGACCAGTCCTCATCGTTCACGCGATAGGTGCGCAGCGTATCATTAAAAAGAGAAACCGGAGACAGGGCACCACTTTCAAAAGCCGCCAGATACACAAAAGGCTTAAAACCCGAACCCGGTTGACGCCGCGCTTGCGTAGCCCGGTTGTAATAACTGATAAAAATATCGCGTCCACCCACCATCGCTTTGACATATCCGGTGCGCGGATCCAGGCAAATCAACGCACCTTGAACATAATCGGCGCGCTGATCAGATGATGCACTGCCATAATCCGAAAACCCCAGACGCGCATCCAGATCCGCCAAACCTCTCGCCACGGCACGCTCGGCAGCCTGTTGCATGGGCAAATCGAGCGTCGTATAAATATTCAACCCACCAAAACTCAGCGCTGACATCCCCCACAGGCGTGCAACCTCGGCTTTAATCGTCTCGACAAAATACGGCGTCCGATTCTGGGGCGTACGTTCAGAAACGAGTTGCAAATCCGAAGTTAGTGCATTCTCTACTTCCTCTGAACCAATAAAACCCAATGCCTGCATGCGGCTTAAAACAAGCCCGGCACGCGTCAGAACGCGAGACTGGTCTTTGCGAAAAGGATTGAGCACACTCGGCGCATTGGGAAGCCCGGCAAGTATTGCAGATTCGAGAAGCGAAAGTTCCGCGGCACGCTTGCCAAAATAGGTCTGCGCCGCATCGGCAATACCATAAGCATTGGCACCGTAAAAACTGCCATTGATATAAATCTCGAGCAACCGGTCTTTATAGCCCGCACCATAGTGGCGTTCAAAAAGAGCTTCGAGTTGTGTTGCGAGAAGGATTTCTTTTAGCTTTCGCACATAAAACTTTTCTCGCGTAAGAAAAATATTTTTGACAATCTGCTGTGTAATCGTACTGCCCCCCCGCACCCTGCCCCAGTGTCGGATATTGCCCCAAAAAGCACCGACCATACCCTTAATACTATACCCGCGATGATGATAAAAATCCGCATCTTCAATAGATAGCACAGCCTGGACAAAATGCGGATGCACCTCCTCCAGACCAACGCGACCAACCCGCTGATTAACCGTATAGAGCAACTCCCCAGAAGCCGCGTAAATATTGATCCCGGACTCCGCCAATAAGCTATCGGGATCATCGGGCAGCCTCGGCAGGGTAATCACAAGATAGCATGCCGCGCCCAACACAATCAGCAAAACATCGGCAATGAGTAAAAGAGCGAGAAAAACGCCGCGATGTGAGATCAATTTCATAAAGAATCAGGGGGTGGGGACTGGTTAAAGCTCAGCAATTACTCCACAATTTCGGAAACAGCATCCACCTCAATTTCAAAAACAACAGGTACCTGACTGCCCTCGCGAAAAAGCTCACCGCGAAAACGCCCGAGGTCGCGATACAGAAAAATTTGCACAATCTGCCCATTTTGATACGCATCGATCAGCGCATCTTTTTCGCGCAATCTCAAATTGGGAATAACCTCGGTGGCAAGTTCAGAAAAAACAGCAGCCTTGAGCGAATCGGGATCAACCACCCTTAGACTATCAGCCAGAGCCGTACTATCTGGCATAACAAGCTCAATATCACCAACCTGGGCGTAGAGATAATCGATCTGTTTGCGTACCTCCGCGTGGAAATGCACATCCGGCAGATACAATGCCTTGACAATCGCAAGCCCCTGACGATAAACGCGCAAACTGGCAATCACATCGCCGAGAGGCCTGGTATTGAGATCAACGCCGGGCAAAGGCGTCCTGTAAATCGCGACAAAGCTCGGAACACCAGATTCGGGCACGCGCGAACCCTCAAAACGACTATGTGTAACAGCATTGGGCAAACCCGCTCGTGGCACGGGCAGCGGATCGGCTGTATCAATAGCTTGCTGGGTACGAGCCTGTGCTTGAATATCATGCCAGAGCGCACCGGACTGAGGGCGCAACGCATTGGTCGAAAGCAAAAATGCCCCCAGGCGTCGCGCAAACCAATTGGTCTGATATTCGCTCCATGCAACACCTGCACCGAGCAGAGCGATGAGAACCAGCGTCACCATCAACGGACGCAAATACCTTACGCGACGCAAAGCCACACCCACACGTCTGAGCCAGCGCTGAAAACGCGCAGAAAAATGAAAGAGCACCGCTCTAATATTTTCGGGAAATCGAATCATGTAAAAACAAAATGGCAATCGAGAACTGACAAGTCAAAGAAAATGTAGCATAATACAATAACTTGCTTCAGCCCAAAGATGTATTACATTAAGACAAATAAGGGGCTGGGGACTGGGGGCTGGTAGGAGGTGCGAACAAGTTACAAACAGGAGCCATACCATGATAAAAATAGCAAAAGTCGAAAAACGTTTCAAGAGCCCAGGACCGCAGCCAAATGGTTTGCAAGCCGCGCCGGATGGCCTGTGGATAATCGACCAGGTAGATCTGAAAATATACAAAGTAGATTGGGAAACGGGCGACATATTATTTGAGGCGCAAACAGACACAGAGCATTCCAGTGGAATTACCGTCGGTGGCGGATATGTGTGGATCGCATCCACATTTGAATTGCAAATAGCAAAACTCGATATAAAAACCGGCAAAACCATTGCAAAATACGATTCCCCTGGTGTTGGCGTCGCATCCTGGCGCGAAGGCATGCCTGGTGCCTCAGAAACTGGCGCACACGGACTGGAATGGCGCGACGGCAAAATTTACATTGCATCCCCACCCTCACAATTTGTACATGTGGTAGATGCCGAGACCTGGACAGAAGAACACGCATTTCGGACCCCAGGACTCCGCAACCACGGATTGGCCTGGCAAGACGACAAACTATGGGTGGCGGACACATCCGCAGGCACGGTAAACTTACTGGGCACAGCAGATGGCCGCGTGTACGACGTCATCCGCGTAGAAGCGCCCGATGAAGTACACGGCATGACCATGCACGACGGCGTCCTGTGGTATTGCGACGCACACAATTGTGCTATCGGTCGATTGATTGTATAAACGCGAGTGATATGATGGACAATAACCTTTTGTTTCCAATATCTGGAATCCGCGATAACCACAATCGGGGCACAGTGGGCGAATTCCTCAAGTCCAAAATCCAGAATGGATCATCGCTTTCTATCGTATCAGCGTACTTTACGATTTATGCCTTTGATGCGCTGAAAGAATCTTTGAGCGGAATTGATGAGCTTCGATTTTTGTTTGGTGAACCGCGTTTTGTCAAAAGCCTCGACCCGGAAAAGATAGACAAAAAAGCCTTCAAAATTGAAGACGAGGGCTTGCAACTTCAGAATCGGCTGGAACAAAAACGCGCTGCCAAAGAATGCGCCGAGTGGATAAAGAAAAAGGTACAGATTCGGTCAATCAGAGCACAGAATCTGTTACATGGGAAAATGTACCATATTGCTCATAACGGCATAGAAGATGCCATTATGGGCAGTTCCAATTTCACTGTGCGCGGGTTGGGGCTGAGTCAGACGATTAGTAATATCGAACTCAATCTGGAGGTGGATAGCAACCGCGACCGTCGCGATCTGAAAGCGTGGTTTGATGAACTCTGGGATAACAAAGAACTGGTTGAAGATGTCAAAGCGAATGTGCTGTTATATCTCGAGCAACTCTATCAGAATCACGCGCCAGAATTTATCTACTACAAAACCCTGTTTCACATCTTTGAGCAGTATTTGGACGAACAGGAGAGTAGCGGGTTGCTCACCGAGCAGATGCAACTCGTCGATACAGAAATATGGAACGCCCTGTTTGAATTTCAGAAAGACGGTGTAAAGGGCGCAATCAACAAAATTCGCCAACACAATGGCTGCATCATTGCCGATAGCGTTGGTCTCGGCAAGACCTTCGAAGCCCTGGCAGTGATCAAATACTTTGAACTGCAGAATGACAGAGTCCTCGTATTGTGCCCCAAGAAACTGCGCGACAACTGGACGATTTATCAGGCACAGAATAACAGCGAACTGAATCCCTTCCTCAAAGATCGCTTTGGATACACAGTACTATCACACACTGACCTGAGCCGCGATGGAGGCAAGTCGGGAGATATTGATCTGGGGACCATCAACTGGGGTAACTACCAGTTAATTGTTATTGATGAATCACACAACTTCCGAAACAACACCCCGGGCAAGCGAGATGAAGACGGCAATCTGATTCGCAAAAGCCGCTATCAACGTTTGATGGAAGACATTATCCAGAGCGGGATCAAAACCAAAGTTTTGTTGCTTTCCGCCACGCCAGTGAACAATGATTTGAAAGATTTACGCAATCAGATCTATTTTTTTACTGAAGATCGAGATGACGCTTTCCGCGAATCACTCGGTATTATCAGTCTAAAAGAAACGCTGACAACTGCCCAACGCCGCTTTAACGAATGGGCAAATCAGAGCGGGGTACACCGACAAACTACTGCTTTGTTAGAACAACTCAGTTCGGCATTTTTCAAGTTGCTTGACGAACTGACCATTGCCCGTTCAAGAAAACACATTGAAAAATACTACCAGGATTCACTTAAAGAACTCGGTGGATTTCCAGATCGAAGTAAGCCTATCTCTGTTTCTCCCGACATTGATCTGAAGAAGCGATTTATGTCTTACGACGAGTTGAACGGTGAAATCTCCAATTATCAACTCTCTCTGTTCAATCCCTCAAAATACGTCCTTCCCGAATACCAATCTCAATACGACACTCAGCAGATCCGAAACTTTACACAAAGCGACCGTGAACATTACTTGATTGGCATGATGAAGGTGAACTTCCTCAAACGGCTGGAAAGTTCTGTTCATTCATTTGCCATTACAATGCAGCGTACGATTAAAAAAATTGAGGCACTGGAAAAACGAATTAGACGGTTTCAAGAATTCCGTGATGACAACCCCGATTTGGATTTGGAAGAGATCGAGATTGAAGCCCTTGAAGACGAAGAATTGCAGGAAGCAATGCAGGTGGGGAGAAAACTCGTCTTTAAAATGGCGCATCTCAATGTTGATAAGTGGCTTGAAGATTTGAAGCGCGATAAGGAACAGCTTGTATTGCCTTACCTTTTCGCAAAGGACATCACCCCCGACCGCGACGCCAAACTCGCCAAACTAAAAGAACTCATCGCTGAAAAAGTCAAAAATCCGACAATCACCAAAAATGACCAGCCAAATCGCAAAGTTTTGGTTTTCACCCACTTTGCCGATACCGCCACATATCTCTACGACGCTCTGCGTCAATGGGCAACCAATGAATTGGAAATCCATATCGCAATGGTATCGGGAGGTTCCGAAAATAAGACGACCTTTGGCAGAAATGAATTTAGTAATATTCTGACAAACTTTTCTCCTATTGCAAAGAAACGTGCTCAGATGGAATCCATGCAGCAAGATGACGAGATTGACTTGCTGATTGGCACAGATTGCATATCCGAAGGGCAAAACCTGCAAGACTGCGATTATTTAATCAACTATGATATTCACTGGAATCCAGTGCGGATTATTCAACGATTTGGGCGGATTGACCGCATCGGTAGCATCAATCACCGTGTCCAACTTGTCAACTTCTGGCCGACATCTGACCTCAACCGCTACATCAACCTGAAGAATCGCGTCGAGGCGCGAATGGCACTGGTAGATATCGCCGCCACACAGGGAGATAATCTATTGGAGCCAGAAGAAATTCAAGGCGTAATTGCTGATGACCTCAAATACCGCGACCAGCAACTCCTGCGCTTACAAGAAGAAGTGTTAGACCTTGAGGACTTCAACGAAAGCATTGCACTCAATGAATTTACTCTCGACGACTTCCGCATCGAATTGATGAAGTATATTGAGAGTAACCGGCAACTCCTTGAAGACGCGCCATTTGGACTTTATGCCGTTGTTCCGACAAAACCGGGTTATTCGATGATTGACAACGGTGTTGTTATCTGTCTGCGACAGAAAGGGGATTCGACGGGGAACGAAAAGATCAATCCGTTGCAGCCCTATTTTCTCGTCTATATTCGGGAAGATGGCGAAGTGCGTTTCACCTTTGCCCAACCCAAGCAGATTCTCGAGATGTACCGGCTACTTTGCGAAAATGCTAAAAACCCGTATGAGGAACTGTGCGCCCTATTCGACAAGCAGACAGATAACGGCGCAAATATGACGCAATACAACGACCTGCTTGAGAAAGCGGTTCGTTCACTCAGTCGCACCTACCAGAAACGCGCTATCGGCAATCTTTTATCCAGTCGAAGTGGTGTCCTGCCCAAAAAACAACAACAGGTCAGCCAAACTACAGATTTTGAACTCATAACATGGCTGGTGATTAAATCGGAAAATCAACAATGAACGATATAGAATACAAACAGAAAATCTCTGATGCTTTACAACACTTCAAAACTGGGAACCTCGCCCAAAATACCCGAAACCTGCTTAACACGCTCGGCTACCACAGCGGGCGCACGCTGGAACTTTCAGGCGATTCAGAGGACTTTATCCAGCAATTTCCCGCGCAAAAGCCAAATACCAAAATGGAACAGGTATTCCTTGAACATGTCCAATCCGTGCGGTTCGTTTTTCAGCTAACCAGCAACGAAATCGCCTCCAGCAATCAGCAGACACTGAATCTTGAATCCGCTTCTTTTGATACGGGCAACACAAGCAGTTTTATCTTCTTCGCCGTGGAACTGGAGAAAGATACCTACGCTCGCGGACAGTACGCGCAGTTCACCCGCGAAATCAACAAACGCTTGCGCCAACCCTCTGTCGTTCTCTTCCGCACCCCATCCAACCTGCTCACCTTCGCCTTTGTACATCGCCGGGAGCACAGACACGACCCAACACGCGATGTCTTGGGACAGGTGTCCCTAATAAGAGAGATCAATCCGATTGAACCACATCGGGCGCATCTGGACATCTTGGCAGACCTATCGCTGACCGAGTGCGTGCAGTGGATGGATGCTTACAACAAGCCGCAAAATTTCGATGGTTTGCTCGCCGGCTGGCTGGCTAAACTGGATACCCAAGAACTCAATCGCCGATTCTACCAAGACTTATACAACTGGTTTGAACGCGCTATCGAAGAAGCTACGTTTCCTACCAGAGAAGCGAAGACACTATCAGCTGAAGAACACATCATCCGCCTCATTACTCGCCTGCTGTTCGTCTGGTTTATTAAAGAAAAAAAAATGATCGCCGAGGACCTGTTCATCGAGCATAAAATGAGTGACCTACTCAAAAATTACGACCAAGAAGCCGGCGATTCCTACTATCGTGCCGTGTTACAAAACCTGTTTTTCGCTACCCTGAACACCGAAATTGACAAACGCCGTTTCAGCAAACAAAATCATGCCGACCACCGCAATCCTTCCGTGTATCGATACAAAAAAGAGATTGACGACCCCGACAGTCTGATCAAACTATTTGAGCAGACACCTTTTATCAACGGCGGCCTGTTTGACTGCTTGGACAGCTTTGAAGGCGTCAAGGCCGGTGGCTCTCGCATCGACTGTTTTACCGACAACTCCACCCAACGCCGCGACTATTCCATCCCCAACCACCTGTTTTTTGGTGCCGACGGGCTGATCACTTTATTCAACAATTACAAGTTCACAGTTGAGGAGAACACGCCCATAGAACAAGAAGTCGCACTCGATCCCGAACTGCTCGGCAAGGTGTTTGAAAACCTGCTCGCGGCTTACAACCCGGAAACACGCGAAACAGCCCGCAAGCAAACCGGCTCCTACTACACCCCGCGTTCTGTAGTTGACTATATGGTGGAAGAAGCTCTCATAGCGTCACTGGTGGAAAAATGCCAACCAACGGATGGCGACAAAATCTTTTGGCAAGACCGCTTGCGTTACCTGCTGGATTACGAGGACGCATTCGACGATGCGAATGAACTGTTTGAGGAAGAAGAAGCAAGTCGTATTGTACAGACGATAGCAGAGATCAAAGTGCTGGATCCCGCAGTCGGTTCCGGCGCATTTCCCATGGGCATGCTACACAAACTCACCCTGGCCCTGCGGCGGCTTGATCCCAACAACACTCTATGGGAAGCACTTCAAAAAGAACGCGCCAGAGTAAAGGCAGACGTGGCGTTTGAGACCAGAGATCAACAATTACGCGATACTGCGTTGCTGGAGATTAGCGAAACCTTCGAGCGGTATTCGGGCGACTTTGGGCGCAAGCTCTACCTGATTCAAAACAGCATCTTCGGAGTCGATATTCAACCCATCGCTTGCCAAATCGCCAAACTGCGTTTTTTCATTTCACTGGCAATCGAACAAGAACCCGATCAGACCGCCGACAATTTTGGCATCAAGCCCCTGCCGAACTTAGAAGCTGTTTTAAAATTATAGGGATCTGAAAAAAGCGTTGAAAAAGCGTATTCATCAGTCCAAATTTAGGGTATCCAAAAACCTTAAAAAGAAAGGACATGCGATGAATACGCCAAGACAATATCCGACAAATGTAACCGAAGCGCAATGGCAACTGCTGATCCCACTCCTGCCCAA